>NIZT01000039.1 GCA_003315655.1 Candidatus Methanobinarius endosymbioticus | reverse complement strand
AAACTAAAATAAACTAAAATACTAAAATAAACTAAAATTAACATATTTTATTTGTTATTAATTTTTTACACTTTCTTAATAAATAAGTTTATATGTATTAATTTCTAATATTACACTTGAAGTATAAGATACAGTTGAAGGCTTTTAAATAAAGATTTTTTACTAATAATTATCTAAAAATATTTTATATCTAATAGCTATTTTAATTTAACATCAATTTAACCTTTTTAACATTTGTATATGAGTATTTATTAGAGTAATATCAAGTTTAAATGATTTACTCATTATATCTCAGATATAAAACCCAAAATACACTAAATAATTTTTTAATTAAACACAGGTGATCTAATGACTAATATTTTCGATAACTTAGCAGATAAAGGTTCCGTTTTCAAAGATAAACAATATCTAGACCATAGATTCTTACCAGACTCTCTACCACACAGAAAAGATCAAATAACTGGAATAGCTAAATATTGGATTGAAGCATTAAATAATGTAACTCCTTCTGATGTTACTATTTATGGAAAAACAGGTACTGGAAAAACTGCTGCTGCAAAATTTGCAATGAAACAACTGGAAGAAGCGGTATCAAATAAGGACTTAAGAATCAGAACTGAATATATTCGATGTACTGATTATACTACTGAATATCAAGTTATAGCTAAACTTTGTCAACAAATGGGAAGAGATGTTCCTTATAGAGGATGGACAAAAGCTGAAGTTGTAAACACATTTAGAGACATTCTTAAATCTAATTTATATGGAAATAAAATGATTTTAATTGTTGTTTTAGATGAAATTGATATTCTTCTTAAAAATGACGGTGATGGAATATTATATACCTTAACAAGAACTGATAACGTTTCAATTTTATCTATAAGTAACTATGTAGATTTTAAAAAATTCATAAAAAGTAGAGTTATGAGTAGTTTTAGAGATAGAGAAATTGTTTTCCCTCCATACGGTGCTCAACAATTAGTTGATATTTTGGAAGATAGATCAAAGCTATCATTTAACACAGGAACACTGGATAAAGATGTAATTCCTCTTTGTTCAGCTTTAGCTGCTAAAGAAGAGGGAGATGCTAGATATGCTCTTGATCTTTTAAGAACAGCTGGAGAATTAGCCGATGAAAAAGAATCAGACATTATTTTTGGTGAATATGTAAGAGAAGCTAAGGATAAAATCGAACATAACAAAATAACAGATCTAATAACCACATTACCAGCCCAACAACAGAGAGTTTTAGAAGCTATTTTAAATTTAACTCAAAATAGTGAAGAAATCACTTCTGGAAAACTTTATGATAATTATAAAGAGGTTTCTAAGGGCGATACAGTTTCTTATAGAAGAATTTTTGATTTTATAAATGAACTTGAAATGCTTGGAATTATTTCAACTAATACTATATCAAGAGGCCGAGGTAAAGGTAGAACAAATATTATTGCTCTTCAATGTGATAATGATATCTTAGAAAATGCTTTATATTCTGTTTAAAAATTATTTTTTATTATTTTATTTACTTTAATCATTTAATAAATGGAAAGTTTATATGAATATAGCCATATTATCTGTATCAGAGAAAGGAAATATTCTTTCATCGAAACTAAAAAAATTATTAGATAATGATCCAACAGTTATTAAAATAGATACTTTTTATAAAAATGTTAAAAGTAATATAAATAATATATTTGATGAAAATAATGAAGAAGATAATAATTCTCATTTTAGAAAACACGATGCTATTATAGGAATAATGGCTACAAGAATTTTTGTTAGAGCTATATCTCCTAAAATTCAAAGTAAAGACATTGATCCAGCTGTTTTATCCATTGATGACAATGGCAAATTTGTTATCAGCTTACTTTCAGGCCATCTTGGAGGAGCTAATGAGTTAACTTTAAAAATAGCTACTTTAATAAATGCAGAACCTGTTATTACAACTTCAACCGATATCAATAATAAAATAGGAATTGATTCACTTTCTAATAAATATCACTGGGAAATTATTAATAAAAAAGAAATATTAAATTTTAATAAACAAATTTTAGAAGAAAAAACCGATTAAATTATTTTTAAACATTAATAATAATGGAAAAATAGCATATATTGATGATTTAAGTAATTATTTTAATAATAATATTAATAATACACTTGAAATCATTGACCTAGAAAAGATTGATTTGTTAATAGAAAACATTGAAAAATCAAATTGATACTTATAACAGTAATCATAATAGTGATAACAATAGCAATAATAGCTATGATATAATTGCAACTTTTAATAAGCATTATATGTTTTTTTAAACAGCAAAAAATTGTTCTGGGAATTGGAGCTATGGCCAAATATCTAAACAAAAAGTTTTAAGTGCAATTGAAATTGCAATGAATAATTTAAATTTACCAATTGAAAGAATTGATCTAATAGGAACAGCTGAAATAAAGAAAAACGAAAAAGGTATATTAGATGCAATTGATGCAATTAATAAACCATTAGAAATTGTTTCAGTTAATGAAATAAAAGAATTTAAACATCCTAACATATCCACTTCAAAGTATGTAAAAGAAAAATTTGATATTGCTGGTGTATCAGAACCTTCTGCACTAATTTTAGCCAATAAACATGGAAACAATCCTAAACTTATACATAAAAAAATAGCTGTCAATGGGGTTACAATAGCATTAACTGTTTCTAATTAATATTTCAAAAGTTTTTAATTAATTTTTTTATTTAATATAATATAATTTTTTCTTATTTTAAGATAAATATCTTCTATTAGATAATATGTTTAATATTATTTTACATATACTATATAAATTCTATTGTATATTCTATTAGACTATTTATTAATTAATTTAATTAGAATAATTTTCTATTGGATATTTTTATAGAAATAATTATTTAATATAAATAATGTATTCATTATTTATAATGTGATTTATAATGGAATTTACAGTCTTATTCTTTAAAATAATCGATATTTAAATCATTAATAAGAATATTTTCTGGTTAACCTACTAAAACATATCTAGTTTGATTTAAATTATTTTAACTGATGATTTTTAAATGTAAATAAAAAGTCATTGAATTGATATTTGCAAAATATTCACTAAAATATTCATTTATATTAACCTTATATCTGTTAACGATATTTTCATCATTAGAAACTTTTTTAAAATTATCTAAAATCCAAGAATTTCCAATATTTACACAATTTTCATCAAAAAATAAGGTAAAAATTTTTTTCTTCAATAATCTTTTTTTTATTTATTATAAATTCATTACAAATCCTATGATAACTAGTAGTATTAGAATGATTAAGTTCATTTATAGTTTCATCATAACATAAAAATTTTTTGTTTTTATTTTCATTTTCAAAAATACTGATATTTTAATAATATTCATTATCTTGTTCAATATTTAACTTGTTAATATCAAACACACTCACATACTTATATTTTTTATAGAAATTATATTGGATATTTTTTCTTCTGAATTTAATATAGAATCACCAATAACAATAGGAGTTATATTACAACTAATAGGATAAATACTAATTTAACTCATTATTTCATCATTAAATAATTTTTTTCCCGATTAAATTATTATAATTATCATTTTCAAGAATTTTTAACTTTTCAAATGACATGGTATTAATAATAATTTTATCAAATGAGTTTTCAACAGTTAAACCTAGATTTACATTACTGAAATCTGATAATTTTCCCAATGTTTTGGTGTTCCTGGATTATTGATTAAGTTATCAACAATTATCCATATTTAATTTTTTCAGCTGGGGATGCTTCTAATGAATTAATTGTCCGGTCATTTTGTTTCGTCAATTAAATTTACAATCGATCCAATCACTAAAATAAATAAAATAAAACTTAATATAAGATCTGTTGAGAATAATATTTCCTTTTTATCTTTTCTAAAACTCATTTTTGCACAACTTATTTAAAATACTTTAAATTTTAAAATCATTATATATTGCAACTACAATCAGCACTTTCATGAAAATATCCATTATCTACACAATTTTTCATACAATTACCCTCTCCGTGTTGTTCATAAGGATCATATATACATTTTCTTATTATTAAAGGAGCTGTTGCATTTTCGCATGCTTTTGGATTAGAAAGATTATTTTCAATCATATAATCACTAGCGCTGTATTATAATTTATTTTACTTCCATTTTTTTCATGGTTTGATAATTATTACACATTAAGAAAGGTAAAGGATCTTTAAGATATTCAATTGAAATACTACTTTCAACCACACTATCATATTTCGCATGGCCTTTTTATCAATTACTCTGGTTTTAATGTTTACATGATAGGGATCTTCTCCATTAAAAACACTCAATACTTCATTTTCAAAATCAATATTATTATTTTTTTTATATCTTAGATTATAATTATTTAATTTATCATTAAGTTCTTTTTGAATACTATTTTTACTATTATAACAAGGAACATGAGTTTTAATAGCTTTATTTGATAAATTTTCAATAATTTTTTTCCAATTATAGGAATATTTTTATTATAATCTTCTACAATATAATTAAAATTATTTGAATCTTTAATATTAATCGATGAATTATTGCTTTCAATTGTAAAGTTTAAAATTAATATAATAATAATAAAACAAATGAGAATACTAATATAATCGAAAGCTCAGTGAAAATATTTCCCTTTTCACAAGTTAAAATTCTTTTCATTCTACCTAATTTCATCAAAATTAATTTATAGATGGCTATATATAAGTATTACTTTATTTTAAGATCAACCTTTATTTAAAAAACGAAAATTAAGGAATATATTTAAAATTTATTTGTATTTAAAATTTAGCTAAACTATATAAAAATCTAATATTATAAAATTATATTCAGGTAAATAAAATTATTAATTAATTATAAATTAATCTATAACTAATTATTGCTAATTTTATAACTAATTAAACAAATAATTCAATTATTATAAATTTATATAATACTTAAAATCAATATTGAAGCTGTTATTAATGTTAATGAGGATAAAGAATCAGTTGTACTTGTAGAAATTGGAATTACAATGTTATCAGGATCTAATCCATTTCTATAAGATAATGATGAAATTAAAAATACAATAATTAACATTATCAATATTAAAATCATTCCGGAAATTGTACTTATTCCTATTACACTAATAAAATTCAATCCCGGAACATTTAAGACTCTTGAAGATAATTCAGCTAGAAAACCTATTATTGGATATATAATAACAGCTAAAAATACAATAATTGAGAAATTTCTCATTGTTACTTTTTCAGGACGTAAAATTGGGTTTATTAAACCTGCATGGAGTGAAGATGAAAGCCTTGCACCTAAAATACTAACAAGATTACCACTTTCTCCAGAAAAGAGAGGAACTAATGTAAGTAAACTTGGATTTTTAAGTAAAGTTTCTATAGAACTATTTAAAAATCCTCCTGCAAATACACCTAAAAATGAACATATTAAAAGTATAGGTGTAGATTGTTTTATTATTTTCTTCATCTCTCCACCTGTCTTTATAGCGTGATAAAATGTTAGGATGGCAATTATTATAATAATTATAAATATGATATTTTTTAATAATATTGACAATAATGTAACTATCATTAAAGCTAAAATAATTGCAGGTAATGTAAATAAATCTCCAAAAGCAGCTATAATAGGAGTTGATATATTATCTGGGTCCCAACCATGTTCAAAGCTTTTCATAGATATAAACATGGTAAGAGGTAACATTATCATACTAGAAATAATTCCTCCAAATATAGAAATTAAAGTAAAATCAACAAGATTTATACTTTCAAATCCAAACATTATACATATTCCTTTAGCTACAAAAGCTAAAAAGATAGATAATATAATAGTTAGGGTAAATGATGACAAAATATTTTCTGATAATATTTTTGAACGTTTAAATTCTGGTGATAACAATCCAATATGAAGATTTGAGGAAAGTCGTGAACCTAAAGCTCCAAATATATTTCCTCTCATTCCAATAGCTCCTGGAATGATCACTAAAAGTCCTGGAAAAGCAACTAAATATCCTGCCATATTTCCAAGAATAATTCCTGAAAATAAACCACCAATAGCACATATTAAAAGGCCAGTCAATGCTTCCCTTAAAACTGATTTTGTTTCCTTGAAAAAGTGCTTAAATTTGTTTCCTACTAAATAAAGAATTGAAAACAAGTAATTTATCTTTTTATAAATAAATATTGTTGAATTGATCAAGAATGATGATATAGCTGACAATATTTGGCGAATCATCTTCAATAGAAGCTTTACTTTCTTCACAAACATCACCTACAAACACTTTATCAACTCTTTTATTATTTAGTTAATCTTTAAATTTATTTAATTATTAACTATTCGATTATTTATTTAATTAGTTTATGTAATTATTAAATTATTTTTTTAATTAAAATTAAATTATATATTAAATATAGTTTTAATCATCAAATTGAGATTGACTTTCTTCATCAACTATATCAGCTATTTCATCAACCTCTATTTCGCTATTTGCTAATTTTTTAAGGAGTTCAGAACCCATTTCAGTTCCCTTTGCAATTAATGCATCTCCTTCTCTTATCATTGTAAACTTATCTGGACCATAAATCCAATCTTCATTTCTTCTTATAGCTATTACAAACATACCAGTTCTGTTAGCTAACATTAATTCTCCAAGAGATTTATTACAGAGTTCAGATCCACTTTGAACACTTACACTGACAATTAACTCTTCAGCTTCTTCCATAACCATTTTAAATACAGGATGGGGTTCAATTCCTTTTATCACAATATCAGCTAAATCTTTTGCTGCATTAGCTATACTTTCAGCTGCTTCTGCAATTTCTAAAAGAGCTGTTAATTTTTCAGCATCTTCAACAGAACGTGCAGCTACAAGAGATTGTTTTTTGATTTCATAATTTAAACCATTTACTTTGTTTTCAAGTTTTAATACTTCGTTTGCAGCATCTTTACTATTAAAAAGCACAGCTGAATAAGCTAAATCCACCATCAATTCTGATAAATTCTTCATTTCTATTAAAATATCTTTTATACTAGCCATGTTTTCATCCTTGGTATTTTATTTTTGTTATTATAATTGTAATTATATTATTATAGCTATATTGTTATAAGTGTATTATTATAATCATATAATTATTCTAATTATAGTGTTATTTTTCTTTATTTTGGTTTAAAATCTTTTTCTTTATTTATATTGTCAATATTAACTTTTTTCAGATTTATTAATGATTTCATTGTTTTTAGTCTCTAGAATACAGTTTCTTCTTAGTTTTAATAGCTCTTTCTTTTTAGATTTTAGGTCGGCGACTTCTTCTAAAATATTATTTAATCCTTTTTTAACACATTCTACAGTGTTTTTCATGTGTATCCATTCACAGTCCTCACAACTCCAAACATTCTTATCTTTTATCCATTTTCCACCTGTTGAACTATCTCCACATGGATAGAAAGGACAATAACAGAAATCACAATATTGTGGGCCATTAGTACAGTCATGACAAGGATAATATTCACATTCAATATTTCTTCCAGTAGGAGATTCACCTTTTAGATATCTTTCATAGAAATTTCTTGACATAGGATGAATATCTGATTTAACTACATATCCTCTTGGTGTTATCATAAATCCATCTTGAAGATATGTTAAAGAATTCCCTACAATTAATAAGGTTGACATATTTATATCTTCTTCTTTTAATTCATCAAGAGTTATAATTTTACCACTGTCTAAAATATCAATAAGTGTTTTTGGATCTTTTGTTTCCATTAATATTTCTTTAAATCTTCTAAATGATTTTTTTCTAGTTTTGCTGATAGGATTGTATATAGCCATTATGAAATCAAACCTAGATGCAGCTTTTATTTTTTTTTCTATTTCTGATAATGGAGTTAAAATATCACTTAAACTAATAACAGCAAAATCATGAAGTGGAGCTCCAAAAATAGAAGCTGCATAATTGACAGCTGTAACACCAAGAAAAACTTTAAGATCTTCTTGAGGATTAAATCCACGGTATTTACTAATTAGTTGAAATATTAAATTAGCCATACCATAAACACCTGGATCTCCAGAACTAATTAATGCAACCTTTTTTCATCTAAACTTTTTTTATTGCAAGTTCCCCTCTTGCAATTTCGTCACCCATTCCTTTTTTTATAATTTCTTTATCTTCAATTAAGGCATGAACAGATAAAATATATTTTTTATATCCAATTACAACATCAGAATCTTTTAAAGCATTGAGGGCCGAAATTGTAATGTTATCTCTACTAGGACCTATTTCTATTATATTTATCATCTATTCACCAATTAAAAAATTATTAATTAATATTTGGATTAAAATCATTTAAACACGGTTATCTTATATATTATTGGATTATTTAATTGTTCAGCTAATTTTAGGTTAATTTAATATAATTTAATGTATTAAGTAAATTTATTTAACCTATTGTGATGCTTCCCACACCACTACCTCCAGAAGTATTTCCTGAAAGGTCAATAGATTTGTTTCCAGAATTATTCATACTAGAACTAGTTTCATTGTAGAATTTTAGTATGGAAATTATTTTTATCGTGCTTAAATAAACACTAATTCTGCTATTTGTACTATTTGCAGAAGCTGACGCTTTTATAATGTAATCCGGTGTTCCAGAAAGCACAATTTGTCCTTTTTGAGTGTTTGGAGAAGAATAGGCCAATGCTGTTATATTAACTGAAATAGTGTCTCCACTTGACCCTGAATAGGTTGTGACATTAAAATTATCAAAATCAACACCATCAACTTTTGCCAGTTTCGTCAGCTCTTCACTAACATCCCTTTTATTTGTTATATTTACTTTTTCAGGATCTTTTATAATGACGCTATTAATGTTTTCAGAACTGAATAATTCAGCAATTGTGTTAATTTGTAAATCAATCAATCCTTTCACATCAGGAGCTTCAGATGTTATTATAGTGTAAGAACTAAGAAGCCCTGCTTCAAAAAATCCCATGAAAAGCAACATGATCAGTATTATTTTTACTGCTTTTGGCATATAATCACCTAATAATATTGTTTAATTAATATTATTATCCTTTAATTTTATTATTTAATATTTAAATTTTAGTATTAAACTTTAGTTTAAAATTTAGTTTAAAATTTAGTTATAATTTCATTTATAAATATTATTTTATTTAAATAATATATTAAGTATAGTTATTCATTCTAATAAAATTATCTATTATCAATGGTCCTTGAAAATTTATTAATTAGTATATTATTTAAATTTGAATAAAATAAATATAAACTACTTAATAGATAAATTAGATAACTTTTCAATTAATATTTTATTAATTTTAATATATTTTTCTAATTATATAACTATATAAAAATTAAATTATATAAAAATTATAAAAAAAATTTAATAATTAGAAAAAACATATAATATTATAAATAAAAATTAAACATTTATAGATTTATATAGCTAATTAATAAGCTTATCTACAATGATATATATTTTATTATAATTTTATTATATTATTTAACTAAAAAATAAATTAAAATGTCCGATAGATATAATGACAACAGAAATTCTTTTTAAATTTGCTAAAAAAAATATTAATTTATCTCCTGAAGCTTATCAAATAATAAACGGTATAAAGGACCCTTTAGATTTTTCATCATCATTAATTGTAAAATTAAAAAGTCAAGAATTTTCTAGAGATGACTTAGTATCTTTAAATTTAAATACAGTTGAAGAATTCATGAAAACTTTAGGCTTGGATGTTCCAAATCAAGAAAATGACGATCCTAATTCTAATTCTCAAAAAACACTGTTAAGTGAAAGTGATGATCAAATTGAAGTTAAATTAGAAAAAAACGAAGTTAAGGATCAAAAAAATAGCAGTGAGATAAAAGCTGAAATAGATACTATTGAAAATAATTCAGATAATAAATTAGAGAATTATTCAGATAATAATTCAAAAAGTAGTTCAAATAATGATTTAAATAATAATCTAGATAATAATTCAGAGAATAGTTTAAACTATAATTCAAAGAAAAATTTAGATAATAGCTTAGGTGCAATTAAGAAAATAAAAAATGTTTTTTCACCTTCAGAATGTAAACGAAACTTAAATCCATCTAATAAAGAGTTTAACTATAAAACTTTACAAGATACCAGTAAAAAATCATATACTAGTGGTAAAATTGGAAATTTAATCACTTATTTTCAAAATAGATATTCTAAATTATCTAGTATATTGGCTAAGCGACCAGAACTTAAAACATTTCAAAAAATTTCTGACTTGGAAGAAAAAGAATCTGATCTTAATTTAATTGTAATGGTAAGAGAAATAAGATCCACTAAAAATGGCCATAAAATAATTGTTTTTGAAGATGATACTGATGAAATCAGTGTGCTTTTCCATAAAGATAATAATGAACTTTTTAGAGAATCAGAAAAATTGGTTAAAGATGAAGTGATTGGTTTATTAGCTGAAATAAAAGGGGATTTAGCTATTGCAAGTAGGATTATCCAGCCCGGAGTTCCAAGAATTGCAAATAAAACTATGGATTTTTCAGCTGTTTTTACTTCAGATATCCATATTGGGAGTTTAACATTTTTAGAAGATGCCTTTGTAAGATTTACTAAATGGTTAAATGGGGATTATGGAACCGAGGAACAAAGAAAAATAGGCAATGATGTCAAATATTTAATTGTTGGTGGAGATATCGTTGATGGAATTGGAGTTTATCCAAATCAAGATAAA
Organism: Candidatus Methanobinarius endosymbioticus; assembly: GCA_003315655.1. Taxonomy (GTDB): domain Archaea; phylum Methanobacteriota; class Methanobacteria; order Methanobacteriales; family Methanobacteriaceae; genus Methanobinarius; species Methanobinarius endosymbioticus. The sequence continues at coordinate 51,987 of NIZT01000039.1, read as the reverse complement.
GAACTATCTATTAAAGATATCACTGATCAATATGAAGAAGCTGCAAGACTTTTAGGAGATATAAGAAGTGATGCAAAAATAATCATAGCTCCTGGAAACCACGATGCATCAAGAGTAGCTGAACCACAGCCAGCTATTCCAGAAAAATATGCAAAATCTCTTCATGAATTAGATAATGTTGAATTTGTAAGTAATCCTGCAATCGTTAGTCTTGATGGGTGGAATACTCTTATTTATCATGGTCGTGGCTTTGATGATATAGCAATAACCGTTAAAGGGCTTTCTCATGAAAGAAATGATCTTATAATGGAAGAATTACTTAATAAAAGACATTTGGCTCCAATTTATGGAGAAAGAACTCCTTTAGCTTCAGAACTTGAAGACCACTTAGTAATAGATAATGTTCCTGATATATTTCACACAGGACATGTTCATATAAATACTTATAAAAATTACAAAGGAATTCATATGATTAATTCTGGAACTTTTCAGACTCAAACAGAATTTCAAAAAGTTCATAATATTCTTCCAACATGTGCTGAAGTTCCAATTCTTCATAGGGGAGTATATAAAAAATTAAAATTTATTTAAATAATATTTAAATAAATATAAGTAAGTATAAATTAGTTTTAAATTAATTTAAAATTTAAATATTTTATTATTCATAATTTATTAGTAGATACTACTATGATACTATTTGTGATAATATATTAGTGATAATATGAATGACAAGACAGAAAATATTAAGAGTGTAATTGATGTATCAAAATATCTTTTTGAACGTAAATTAGTTTCTGGAAAGGTGGGGAATGTTAGTGCTAGATTTAATGATAATGGGATGGATGTAATAGCTATTACTCCTACTATGAAATCTTTAGGAAATGTAAAAGAAGAGGATATTATTTTGATAGATATTGATGGAAACAATTTAACCAAAGGAACACCTTCTTCTGAAGTTTATTTGCATTTAGCTATATATAAAGAAAAAGGTGATATTGGGGGAATTGTTCATACACATTCACCATTTGCAACAGGTTTTTCATTTTCAGATAAGAGAATAAAGAGATTAGAAGGATTTGGCAAAATAACTTCACTATATCTAGCTGATATAGAATATGAAAAACCAGGAAGCATAGAATTAGCTAATAAATCAGCAAAAGCTTTAAATAACGAAGATGTTTTAATTTTAAAGAAACATGGTGTCATATCAACTGCAAACACTGTAAAAGAAGCTAGTTCGTTAGTTGAATTTGTTGAAGATATAGCTAAAACACAATTTATATCCCATACCTTAAATTTATCTAATTCATTTTAAGATAATAAAATTAAGATATAAAAATAAGATATAAAAATAAGTTAATAAAAACAATATAGTTAATAAATAATAATTTAAAATAATTATTATTTTTAGAAATTAATTAGTTTTAATAGATTCTAATTTACTTAAAACTTCCCAAATAAGAGTTCTTGCGTGTATTGGTATATTTGGATCATTACTGATCTCATCTAATATTAAAATAACTGCACTAGCTCTTATAGTTTCATCTTCCTCTTTATTATTTAAAAACGTATTAGATTCATCAGCAGCTCTCCTAATATTACGCGGAACGCTTGGATTTTCTGTGATGTGTTTTAAAATTTCAGAAACTTCACTAAAAGTCTCATTACTCATAAATAATCCTCCAAAAATTAAAATAAATAATAATTTAATATTATAATTAATACATATTCTAATATAAAAACGTGGGAATAAAATTATTTATACACAAATTCGTTTATAATTAGTATGTTAATTGTAAATATAATAAATATTTAATAAATATTAAAAATTTTAATATGTATTTAATATCTTGTATAATAATAATTTTTATTAAATTACTATACATTGTGTATATTGAATAAAGTTATTTAAAAACTTTTGTATTTTATACTATTTTTTAATGAAAATAATACTATTTATATAAATTTTACATAATATACAAAAGTTTATGTATTAAAAAGAATATATTATTAATATAAATTATCATATAAGTATTACTGATATTAAATAAATTTTTATATGATTATTACATATATTTTCATAGTATAAATGAAATTATAATTAAAATTATAAATAATAATTATATAAAATTAGAAATCTAGATTTAGTTGTATTTATTTAATACTATCTTTATTCTAATGAAATTAAATATTAAAACTTATATTTTTATACATTTAAATATCAATATTTTTCACTGTTTATATGTTATAGTAGTTTTATTAAATAGGTTTTATAGCATTATTTATTGTATAGATTTTAAAATAATTATTATAATTACTATATCAACAATTCAAGGATAGTAAAGGAGGATTTAAATGTCTGATATTGTAAGAACCTGGCGTCATATTCCACAAAGATATAATTTAATCGGATCTAAATGTACTAGTTGTAATGGAGTTTATTTCCCTCCAAGGCTTATTTGTCCAAAATGTAGAAGAAAAGGAAATATTGAAAATATTCAATTTAAAGGAAAAGGAAAAATACATAGTTTTTCAATAGTTGAGACTCCAACTGATGACTTTAAAACTATTTCTCCTTATGCTGTTGCTATTATAGAATTAGAAGAAGGAGCAAAATTAACTTCTCAACTTGTTGACTGTGATTTAGACGAAATTGAAATTGAGGATCCGGTTGAAATGGTATTTAGAAAAATCAGGGAAGATGGAAAGGACGGAGTAATTTCCTATGGATTCAAATTTAAGCCAGTTAAATGAATCTAATAATTCAGCAAATTACAAGGAACTTAACATGTCAAATAATCCAGAAGATTTTGGTGTTCTTCTTATTAGTCATGGAAGTAGTTTACCTTATGCCGAAAAAACTTTCCAAACTATTCTTAATAAGTATATAGAAAAAACTGGTCATAATACTGAAGTAGGATATATGAAGGCAGCTAAACCTTCTATTCCAGAAGCTATCGACAATTTATTAGCTAAAAATAATAATATTAAAAGAATATTAGCAATTCCAGTATTTCTTGCACCAGGTATTCATACTAATATTGATATTCCTATAATGTTAGGACTAGATCAACTAGAAAGAGATCCGAGATGCCCTGATGGAATTTATCCTGAAGATCATTATCTTAAAGAATCAAAACCTGTTGAATTTTCTGGTGAAATAGATTTAATGGAGTGTATTGGTCCAGATCCATCAATAATTGATATTATAAATAATAGAATTTCTTCAGTTATTGAAGGTTCAGCTAAAAATATAGGTGCTGATAAAACAGCTGTTCTTTTGGTTAGTCATGGAAGTCGATTGAATTATAATCGTGAGTTTATAACAGATATTTATAATCAATATAAGAATCAATCTAATTATTCTGCTGGACAAGGATTTATGGAACTATGTAAACCTACAATTGCTGAATCTATCAATCAAATGACTGAAAATAATGAATTTGAAAGATTAATAGTTGTTCCAGTCTTTTTAGCTCCAGGAGTTCATACAACTAGAGATATTCCTAATATTTTAGGTATTTTAGATGATGATCGTACTGATTCTACTCATGATCATTCTCATAATCATGAAAACTCTAATCATGATAATTCTCACGATCATACACATGGGGATAATGTTGAATTTGATGGAGAAATACTTTACTGTGAACCTTTAGGTTCCGATAATATAATTATTGATATTATTGAAAATAGAATTGAGAATAGAATTTAATAAATATATTATTTTATTTATATCTTATTTTTTGCTATTGATTATTGTTTATAATTTAATCAATAATTATTTTTTAATTCATTTTTTATTTTTACTTATTTTCCATTTTCAAATTTATTTTAATTATTTATATTTTTCTAATTTTAAATTGTTTTAAGACTTAAATTTAAAGATAAATTGATAAAATTTATAATATACTTTACTTAATAGTAAATTGAATAAATTGAACTTTATATTAGTAATTTTTATTTGATAGTTTTAAAATTTAATAATTTAATATAAAATAATAAGGATGAGAATAAATGATTAATGAAGAAAATGATTATAATTCAAAAAAATACTGGAGTACAATTAATTAGTCATGGAAGTAGACTTCCTGCACCAAGTGAAACTATAAATGCATTAACTGATATGTATAGGAAGGAAACAGACTTTAGAGTTGAAGTAGGATATATGGAAATTCATAAAACTCATATTCCCCACGCCCTTAATCAATTAGTTGAAGGTACAGAAATCAACACAGTTATACCTGTTCCTGTATTCCTTGCTCATGGAATGCATACAACTAGAGATATTCCTAAAATATTGAAGTTGGATAATAAAAATGATAAAGAAGAAAATGAAGATATAGATAATAGCCATAACCATTCAAATCATCATGAAAAAGAGGAAGATCATCATCATAGTGAAAAAAATGAAAGTCATGACACCATGGTTCATCACCACCATGATTTTGAAAAGATAGACTTTGATGGAAAAATTATTTACACTGAACCTTTTGGAGCAGATCATTTAGTGCTTGAAATAATTAAAAATAGAGTTAATAGTGCAATAGATAATAAATAAATTTATATTAATCTACTTATCTAATTTTAAAATATTTATATTTTACACTTTTTTCAATGATTTATTATTCTAAATATTTTAATCATATATTATTAGATATTAATATTTCAGTACCTCTTAAAACAAGTAAATAAGCTCTACCCTTTGAATCAAAACTAAGTCCTTCAAATTCACGTTTAGTAGAGAATATTGTGTAATAAAAATCATTTTTACTTAAAGTTCCAGCTACCAACTTATGTAATGGCATTGAATAAAATACTCCATCTGAAACTAAATAAAAACGATTATTTTTAAAATTTATTGAAATAGATTGAGAATAAGTACCAGGACGTTTTTTAATAATAGTTAATAACTTCATTTGAACTTTATTGTTGATTATTTTTCCAATAAATATATATGAGGCTCCATTTGGATTTGATTTGGATTTCATTGTTTTATCAGTATAAAAATTTCCATTTTTATCAAATGCTAAATTATGAAATGCTTTAAGAAGATTATTTTTATATTTAACTCTAAATTTATACATTTTTTTGGGTTTAAATGTTTTCATGTTTATTTCAATTAATTTTTGAATATTAGAGTTATAATTATCATCTCTCCACATCCATAATGATTTTGTTTCATGATTATACGAAAGAGATTGACCATGTCCAGTATTAAAAATAGGCCCTGTTTTAATAGCTTTTTTTAAACGTTTTCCTTCACCTGTTAAATTTTTACCTTCTCTCATTTGATAGCCCAATATTCTCAGATTAGTTAATTTTTTTCCTTTAAGATATTTATCTAGTATTTGGGTGTTATATTGTATAATAAATCCTTTGTTTGAATCATAGCCAGCAGAAGTTAATATATACATGTATTTTCCTTTAATCACTATAGATTGACAATTATACCAATATTCAGTTTTTCCATTCTTTCCACCGTTTTTCCATGATACTGGAAGGAAATATTTTGTTATAAACTTATAATTTTTTCCTTTTTTTGTATTTATAATATTTTTAGTTTTTTCAAAACCTTTAGTCTTAGAATATTTTTCCGATTGAGCATAGTTATCTGGAGCTTTTATGAATTCAGGAGCATTATCATTATTAACAACAATAGCTGAATTAGATTCTACATCAATATTGCCTAAATTAGAACTAGCTGCACTTACACTTGAAATTAAACTTAAAAACATTAATGTAGCTATAATTGTTAAAATGAGTATTATTTCTTTTTTTTTCATAGTATTCCTTTAAAGAATTTTTCGATAAATTTTTAATTATTTAATTTACTAAAGATTTGTAGTAATAATGATCTTGCAATAAATTACTAAAGATTTGTAGTAATAATGATCTTGCAATAAATAATATTTTCTAATAGATGATTTTTATTATCATTATTTATAATTTATGTAATTATCTTATTTATACAATTTGTTTAATATTATTATTTAAATATTATTATTTAATTTATTTATTACCTTTTATTTACTAAAATTTACTAAATTTGTTATTTTACTACATTTATTATATTTAATAAACATATATTATTATATGTCAAATAATCATTTTCATGTTTCAGATCTTGGTGAAAAAAAATTGATTAAGAGAATAATCAATAAATTAGATAATTATGAATCTTCAACAGGTAAAAAATTCTTTAAACATAATATTGGTGATGATGCTGCATTGATAAATATCAATAATTGGAAAAACACTAAAAATGCTAAAAGAACTCTAAATAATAAAGATAATGATGAAAGATATTTAGTAGCTAGTTCTGATCTTTTAATTCAAAGTAAACACTTTCCAAAACAAATGTCTTATTTTCAAATGGGTCAAAAAGCCATCACAGTTAATGTAAGTGATTTAGCTGCAATGGGTTCTAATCCAATAGGAATTTTAATTAGTTTAGCTGTTCCTACTGATTTGAAACTTACTTATTTTGATGAGATAATTGATGGAATTTTAGATATTTGCTATAAATATAAAATTCCTTTAATTGGTGGAGATACAAATGAAGCAGACGAAATTATAATATCAGGAACTGCTCTTGGTATTGTAGATACTAATAATACTTTAAAAAAATCAGGATTTTCAAATGGTGATTATATAGCTGTAACTGGTGAAATAGGATTAGCTTCACTAGGTTTTGAAATATTAAAAGAGGAAAATTATAAAATAATAAAAAATGAATTAAAAAAAGGCAAAATTGATCAAAAAATCGTTGATTTAGCTATTGAAAAAGCACTAAACCCAACAGCTAAAATAAATGAAGGTAAAATTTTAGGAAAATTTGCTTCTTCAGCTACAGACATCACTGATGGCTTAAATAGTGAACTTCATGAGCTTCATGAATCTAATAATCAAACTAATAAACTTGATAATTTAGGATTGAGAATTTATGAGAATAAATTAGCTAAAATGCCAAATTTTAATGGCATAGTTATTATTTCAAAAATATTGAATAAAAATCCATTAGATATTATATTGAATATAGGAGAAGATTTTGAAATTTTATTTACTTCTAATATGGATAAAAATAAAATAAAAAATTATTATAAGGAAAAATATTCTAATAAAAATTTCGATTTCTATATTATTGGTGATATTAACGAAACAAATAATGTTGAAATTGAATATTTGAATGGTAAAATAGAAAAATTAACTTTAAAAGGCTATGAACATTTTAATAGAAAAATAAATGATTAATATTGACTAATAAGTCAATTATTATATCATTTATCCTTATATTGTAATTTATATCATTATTAAATGATTAATATAACTATTGAATTATAAATTTCATTAAAATTAATTTATTAATTGAGAATTTAATAAATATTAAATTTTATTAAGCATTGAATTGTTGAAATTAGAGATGGAATCATGATTATAGAATCTATTTTGTATGAAAAATTGGATAATAATAAAATTAGGTGCAATGTATGTAATCATAGATGTGTAATTAATAATGACAAATATGGTTTTTGTTTCACTCGTAAAAATCTTAATAAAAAATCATATAGTTGTAATTTTGCATCTATTTCTTCTTATGGTATAGATCCAATTGAAAAAAACCATTATATCTTTTTTTACCAGGATCATTAACATATTCATCAGGTGGGTTTGGATGTAATATGAGATGTCTGAATTGTCAAAATTATACTATATCTCAAAATTTTGATAATTTTGGTAGTAAAATGGGGGATAGTAATGAAAAAACTATTAAAATAATACCAAAAATGCAGTAAGAAAAGCTATTAACAATAAATGTCGATCAATTGCCTGGACATATAATGAAACCTACAATGTATTTAGAATATATCCTTGAAACAGCTTCAATTTCACATAAAAATAATCTTAAAAATATTCATGTTAGTAATGGATATATGAGTGAAGAGGCTCTCGATCTGTTAGTTCCTAAAATAGATGCTTTTAACATTGATTTAAAATCAATGAGTAATAAATTTTACAAAGAAATTTGTCAAGCTAATATTGATCCTATTTTAGATAATTTAAAATATATATCTAAAAATAAAAAACATTTAGAAATAATTAATCTTTTAATTAATAGCTTCAATGATTCTGAAGAATTAATTAAAAATCTTGTAAATTTTATTTCTATAGAACTTGAAAAAGATATTCCAATTCATTTTTCTAGATTTTTCCCTAATTATAAAATGAACAATATTCTTCCAACTGATATTGAAAAACTTTATAAAGCTAAAGAAATAGCCATTGATGCAGGGTTAAAATATGTTTACATAGGGCAATGTTTCTACAGATCAAAGTACATATTGTCCTAATTGTGGAGAAATTCTTATACTAAGAAATGGTCATGATGTTGTGGATATTAATAAAACTTTATCAAGGAACTGTGAAAAATGTGGTGAAAAATTAAATTTTTTCAATGATAATGTTTAAAAATATTATAAATTTTAATAATAATATATTAGATTATATAAATGTAGAATAAATATAAAGTTTATAATATAATTTAAACTATAAATAGCTAATTTAAATATTGATGAATACATGTTGATAATATATTGGAGAGGATTATATTGAAAAAATTTAATTTTATTAAAACATCGATTGAAGGAGTTTTTATAATAGAACCCACTGTTTTTGAAGATGACAGAGGTTATTTTATGGAAGCTTATCATAAAAATGAATTCGAAGAAAATAACATAAATATTGATTGTGTTCAAGATAATCAATCTAAATCTTCAAAAGGTGTATTAAGAGGACTACATTTCCAATATACACAACCTCAAGGAAAACTTGTTAGAGTATTAAAAGGAAAAGTTTTTGATGTAGCTGTTGATTTGAGAAAAGATTCAGAAACCTATGGACAGTATGAAAGTGTTATACTATCAGAAGAAAATAAAAAACAATTTTATGTTCCTCCAAGATTTGCCCATGGTTTTCTTGTATTAAGTGATGAAGCTGAATTTACATATAAATGCACAGATTTTTACAACAGTGAAGATGAGGGAGGAATTATCTGGAACGATCCTGATATTGGAATTGATTGGCCATTAGAGGAAGAAAATTTGATCTTGTCTGAAAAAGATAAATCATGGAAAACTTTAAAAAACACTCTAACTGATTTTTAATAATATGATTTCTCAATACATAAATATAAAATAGTAAATAAATAGTAAATATAAATTTAAAGAGGATTAAAATGAAAATATTAGTTACTGGGGGAGCAGGATTTATAGGAAGTAACTTTATACATTATTTAATTAATAAATATTCTAATCATGATGTTGTAAATTTAGATTCACTTACATATTGTGGAAATTTAGAAAATTTAAAAGAAATTGAAAATAATTCTAGATATACATTTATTAAAGGAGATATATCTGATGAAAAATTAGTTGATGAAATTGTAGATAAAAATGAAATTGAATATATCATTAATTTTGCAGCTGAATCTCATGTAGATCGTAGTATTGATAATCCTAAAATTTTTCTCGAATCAAACATTATTGGAACTCAAAATCTTTTAGAAATATCTAAAAAATATCATGATAAAGGACAAATTAAAAAATATATTCAAATATCTACTGATGAAGTTTATGGATCTCTTGGCAGTACTGGTTACTTTACAGAAACAACTTCTCTTGCTCCAAATAGTCCCTATTCTGCTAGTAAAGCTGGAGCTGATATGAGTGTTAGAGCATATCATGAAACTTTTGATTTACCAATTAACATAACTAGATGTTCTAATAATTATGGTCCATATCAATTTCCAGAAAAATTAATCCCATTAATGATTAATAATGCTCTCACTAATAAAAAATTACCTATATATGGTGATGGAAAAAATATAAGAGATTGGTTACATGTTCATGATCATTGTACAGCAATTGATTTAGTTTTACACGAGGGAAAACTAGGTGAAGTATATAACATTGGTGGAAACAATGAAAAACAGAATATTGAAATAGTAAATTTAATTCTTAAATATTTAGACAAACCTGATAGCTTAATAAAATATGTAAAAGATAGATTAGGGCATGATAGAAGATATGCAATCGAGTCGACTAAAATTCAAAAAGAATTAGGATGGAAACCTAAATACACATTTGAAATAGGAATTAAAGAAACAATAAAATGGTATTTAGATAATAAAAAATGGTTAAATGATGTTATATCAGGAGAATATGTTAACTATTATGAAAAAAAGTATGGAAAAGATTAACTTATCTTTTCATTTCCTATATTTTATATTATAACAAATATTTTATTATCTTTTAAAATCTATTATAAATTTAATTATCCATTTTAATCATCAATATTTAATTTATCAATGTTAATTGTTCATATTATATTATTAAATATAATTTAAAATTAAATATAATTTTAAAAATAAAATTTAAAAAAGTAAATTAAATATATTTTGTTTATTATTCACTTTTATTAGTTTTATTCACTAAAACTAACTCTTTCAAATTTTTCTTCTTTTCCAAGTAATTTAGTAGCATCAATACCTACTTTAGTAGTAGTTCCATCAGGTAAGGCTACTGGGTCTAAGGATGAACCTCTTGCTTTTGGAATAATAATTATATCGTCATCACCTTTTACTCTTGTAGCTAGTGCATATTCTATGTCTTGGGGATCAAAAAGATCGACATCTTCATCTACTACAACAGCATGTTTTAATGAGGGATGAGCCGCTAAAGCAGCCATCATAACATTTTTAGCATCGCCTTGGGTTTGTTTTTCTATAGCAATAACTGCATGTAACCAACAACCTCCTCCTTCTGTTAAAACAACATTTTTAACTGTTGGAACGGCATTTTTAACTGTTTGAAATATTCTTGGCTCTTGAGGAAGTCCTTGAAGTAACTTATGCTCGAAACCAGCTGGAAGGATAGCATGATACATAGCATTTTCTTTTAAGTGCATTGAATCGAGTTTTATAACTGGTTCATCTCTAACAACATCATATGTATCAGTTAAATCTACAAATGGGCCTTCTTTAGCTCTTTCATCATTTAATATTTTACCTTCTAAAATTATATCTGCTTGAGGAACTTTTAAACCACTTTTTTCAAGTTCTAATAATTCAAGACTTCCATTACTAAAGAAATTAGCAACATTCATTTCATCATGGTCAATAGGTATGGATGTAGTTGTTGCAAGAAGTGTTGATGGGTTCATTCCAAGAGCTATAGCTATTTCTAAATCTTGACCTAATTTTTCAGCTTTTTGGAAATATGTGTATAAATTTCTTGGCACTATTCTTATAGCTAACTTATCTTTACCAATAACTAACATTCTGTGAATAGATGCGTTTTGAACTCCAGTTTCAAGATCTTTAGCAAAAACCACACCTGCGGTAATATATGCTCCTCCATCTCTTTTATAATGTTTGAGTATAGGAATTTTATTAAGATTAGCTTTTTCAGTACTGTAATTATAAGTAGAATCACTAATTTTTTTAAAATTATTTGTTTTTTTAGGATCTTCCATTGCTTTAATAATTTTTTGAGTTATTTCACTCACTGTACAATTTAATGAACTAGCTATTTTTTCTCTAGTATTACAAATTCCTGAAATAATGGGCATGTCATAATTTTTGACATTTTCAAAAATCACAGTTTTTTTAGGATGTTCTCTAAGGATTCTTGCTACTTCATATTCAATAGAAACATCCTCTTCAATTTTTATAATCCCATATTCATCATTAATTAAATTTAAAAAATTTTCCATAAATAATTCCTCTAATATGATTTAATAATTATTCTAAGTATTAAACATTAATGTAAGTATTAAATTATTAAAAATTCTAATATTAAAATAATTCTAATATTAAAATAATTTAATTATTAAATGTCAGCAGTTTTATATTTCATCTGTTTTAATTCTTTTTCTATGTTTTTATCAGATATTCCTAATATTTCACCAGCTAAAACACCAGCATTTCGTCCGTTTCCAATTCCAACTGTTCCAACTGGAACTCCTGGAGGCATATTTACTATTGAAAGTAAAGAATCTAGGCCATTTAATTCTACAGAACATGGAACACCAATAACTAATTTTTCACTTAGTGCTACAATTGATCCAGTAACATGAGAAGACAAACCAGTAACAGCAATAAATAATTTAACATCTTTCATTTGATCCATATATTTTTTAAATTTGTCAGGGTATCTTACTGGGGATATAACACTTATATCATAACTAATTCCTAATCTTTCAAGGGTTAAAACTACTTTTTTTGCTTCTTCAACATCTGAATAGCTTCCTGGCACAACTGATACCATTGGAGTATTTTCAACAGATTTAATACTCTCTGATTCTTTGAAGATTTTGTCTGTATGTGGCTCTTCTTTATCTAATTCTTCTTCACTTATTTCATTATATTCATTTAAAAATTCTTTTTGGAAGAGTTTACCGTTTATCTCAGTAATTAATTTTTCTTCATCATTTTTAATCTTTTTTTCATAGGATTTTCTAAGTTCTGAGACTTTTTTTTTTACATTAGGATTGTTAACTCCAATAATTTGTCCAGCAAGAATAGCACCATTATCCCCCCTATCTATTCCTACTGTAGCTACTGGTGCAGGGAAAGGCATTTGTACAGAAGCAAATAATGCATCTAATCCACCTACTTTTACATCAACAGGTACTCCTATAACAGGTTTGTGTGTATAGGCAGCTATTGATCCTGGAAGATGGGCAGCCAATCCAGCTATTCCTATAAATACTTCCACACCTTTTGTTGTAGCTTCAACCACTAATTTTTTAACTTTCTCATGAGTTCTATGTGCAGATGCAACTTTTAAACTATAAGAAATTTCAAGTGTTTCCAGAATATCAATAGCTTTTTGAGCTATTTTTATATCAGATGCACTTCCTAGAATTATCATTATTTTTGGGGACATAAATACACCATTATTAGACAATGAAACTTAATAATTGTCATTTAATTATAATTTATCAATGATATTTAATCGTGAAAACTATTTAATAATTTAATTAAATTATTATTTAATAAATATTTATAGAACTAATTATTTAAAAATTTTCTATTATTGTTCAATTTTTAATTATAATTTTTCTTAATTTTTATTATTTAAGTATTTTAGTCTATTAAAAATATCATATAATATAGATATAATACTAATAAAAATTTTTTTAATAGAAATTTGTTGTAAAAATTAATAATTATCAAAATCAATAAATATTAGAGGTACTAATATCTTATATGAGTTAATATAATAATATAATAAATAACTATCTCATAAATTATATTATTTTAATAAACTAATTATTTATTAAATAATCTTAATGATTTAAATAATAATTAATTTTAGTAAAATAAAAAAGGAATAATCATGGGCAATAAAAACTTCTCTTCTGTATCAATCATAATTCCTGCTTATAATGAAGAAGCCAATGTAGCTAAAGTAATTAAAGTAGCTAAGGAATTGACTTATGTTGAAGAAATCATTGTAATCGATGATGGATCTCATGATAAAACAATTGAAGAAGCAAAATCAGCAGGAGCTATTGTAATATCTCACACAACTAATCAGGGTAAAGGTGCAGCTATTAAAACAGGATTTAAACATTCTAAAGGAGATATTATTGCTTTTATAGATGCTGATATTTATAATCTTAGTTCTGATAAAGTTGAAATGATTGTAAGTCCTATTTTAGAAGGTAAAACAGATATTACTAAAACTAAATTTATGAGAGAAAGTGGCAGAGTCACTGAGCTTACAGCAAAACCACTTCTTAAGTTTTTTTTCCCAGAAGTAAATTTTGAACAACCTTTAAGTGGTCAATTTGCTGGAAGACGTTCTGTACTAGAAAAAATTAAGTTCGAAAAGGATTATGGTGTAGACGTTGGTATAGTTCTTGATGCAGATGCTCATGGAATAAATATTGAAGAAGTTGATATTGGAGAGATTAAACATGACATGTCTCCACTTGAAAGTTTAAATGAGATGGCTAATGAAGTCACAAGAACCATAGTTGATAGGGCAATGGAATATGGCCGTGTGACTATGATGGATTCAATGGGAAATTATATTAGAATGGCCACATTAGGACTTTCTCTTATAATTTTAGGACTTTTCACAATATTCTTTGTTAAAGAAATTCCTTTGGAAATTGGTGTAATTGTTGCTATTGTTGGAATTGCTCTTACTATTTATTATTTGGTTAGATTAGTAATAAAAACTACGATAATGTTTAAAAAACGTCCTAAAGGAAATTTTTTCAGGTCTTTTATTAAAATGCATTTTCCTGTTGTTATTTCAGCTATTATTTTATTATTAATGCTTTCAACCTTTTTAAGTGCAGCTAACTTTTCAGATGGAAAAATATCAATTGAACCTACTTCAAGAAATCTTGTTATATTTCCGGGATCTCCAGATCAAACCATATATGTTAGAGGGCCATATAATGTAGATAGTGCATTAGAAAATCAATCTGACATTATCATTATGCCTCAAGATGCTTTAAATACATTAGAACTAAATTATGGGGACATATTACATATTGGAGATGAGCAATTTATAGTCAATAAAACAAGATTAGGAGAAGAAAATGTTTTAAGGCTTCCACAAAGTGTAAGAATGTTTTTAGATCTTCAAATTGGGGATGTGATATCTGATGGAAAAATAAAAGGAATATTTGAAGGAATACCTGTTGAACATGTTTTCAATGTTACTAATGAATCAAATGTAACTGTTTATGAGTATTTTACTATAAACTCTAGAAATATGAATGGAAGTACATTTGATGTTTATATGGACAATAAACACATTGGATCTATTTCTGGTGCATTTAAGATAAATGAAACTCATGACATCTATGTTGATGGTTCAAGAGCTAGTTCAATAATTATAAATGATACTAGTTTAAAAATCGGAAGTAGCTACTTTTCTTATTCTGGAGATCATATAATAGAACTCAAAGTATCTAACAGCATTTCAACTTCAAAAAAATCAACTTCAAATGAATTTGGACCATTTTTATCTTTTAATTTCAATTAAATAGTTTTATTTTCATAATTTTTTAATTATCAATTTAATTAAAATGTTCTGAAAAAAATGATTTATTAAGGATACTAAAAATAAATACTTAAAAATATTAAAATGAAATTCAGGAATGATTATAATAATACTTATAAGAATTTAAGAATAATTACTAGGAACAACTACAAAAATAATTACAAAATAACTTTAAAAATAATTTTAAAAATAATATAATATAATTTTTAATGATAAAATTTTAAAAAAAGTTTTAAAAAGATTTTATTTTTTAATAATAAACTTTCACAGCTTCGTCTAAGTTGTTATAGAGACCAAGAGCTGCTAGTGCACCTATTTTCCCACGATCACCTGTCACAGCTATAAGTGGAATATTTAATTCTTTTGCCCTATTTTCAGCTTCTTCAACTGTAACCATTCCTGTTTTTGCTTTCATTGAATATTCAGTTAATTTTTTTGGAATACTAAGCCCTTCTAATATCGCGATTGAAGTTTTATCAGAAAGAGTGTCTTTTTCAAGTAACTCAATAGTTCTATCAATGATTTTTTCTTTTTGGCCTGGAAGAACAGCAAAAGTCAGTGCAATCGAAACGCAATTTTGAGTTTTATGGGGGTTATGAGGATATAATTGAACTATCACGTGATCTAAATATTCAAATCCTTCTTTTTTAAGTTGCATTCCTATGTTATGGGCCATTGTCCAAGTAGCTCCTTCATCTTTAGTGTCAGTATCATCAATACCAATTACTATTTTTTCCATTTTAGGAGTCACGACTCCAACCTTTCCAAGTTTTGATCCTCCACCTTTTTCATAGATTTCAACTTGTTTTATACCTTTACCCATCCCACGACACATTCCTGCACCAACTCCTGCCCCAGCCAAGCCACTATGTACAACTTTGACAGTATTATTTTCATTGTCAACAGAAATTTCCTCAATTCCTGCTGCATTAATACTAGCTTTAAGATCGAGTGGTTCATGACCAATTTTACTTAGAAATACTTGTTTATTTCCATCTCTATAAGCATCTAAAATCAGCTTACTTGTATTTTTATACTGATTAACAAGCCAATGAGATCCAGAAATACAAGGATGATATTCAACAATTTCAACTAGGTCATTATCAACCATAGTTATTACTTTTTCATATGGGGCTATCCAAGGATCATTGAATTTTTCTTTTAATTCATTAGGTTTAAAAATATCCATAAAAACCAGTCTATAATTTTTCATATATTTTGATAAAAAATAATTAATAAAATCAGTTATTTTTTAAATTATATTAATATAATTAATAGTTATATAATGTTTAACTATTTATTTAATGATATTAATTTACTAGATTAATTTAATAGTTTTAATAATAAAAATGTATTTTAGTATTTTATTGGTTTCAATTTAAAATTAGAAATATATTTAAAATATTTAGAAATTAATAAATTATATAATGATATAAATTTTAATAATATAAATTTATATAAATAATTTATTAGATCTCTTTTAAACGATCACACATTTTAACAGCTGCTTCAACAGCTTTTTTTCCATATTCAACACGTTTGTGAGCATCTAATCTTGTCATACCTGGACCACTAATTCCAAGAGCTACAGGTTTTCCAGATTCTAAGGATAAATCGGCTATTTTTCTTGAAGCCTGTTGAGCAACAATTTGGTCATGGTCAGTTGATCCTTCGATTACTGCACCTAATGTAATTACAGCATCAATATCATCTTTTTCCAAGATTTTTTTAATAGCTAAAGGCATATCAAATACTCCTGGCACTGGAACTATTTGAACTATTTCACAATCTCTAATTTTTGCTTCTTCTTTAGCTAATTCTAACATCATATGAGTTAAATCATAATTAAATTCTGCTACAACAGCCCCTATTCTATATTTTACCATAAAAACTCCTCTAATTTTGAAATAATTATAAAAATATAATTATCTATTAAATAATTATATTGTAATGTTTTTATCATTTTTCATTTATTAAATACCAATATTTAAATTTTTTAGCCTGCTGCTGAGAACACACTTAATAAAAAAGTGGCTACCGCACTCATAATCATAATTAAAATAATTATAATAGCTGCTATTTTTAACCAATTTATCATTTGCATCTAATTCATCTCTTTTTAACATCGAATAAATAATAATTTAAGAATAAATTTTTATAATATTTATTTTATAATAGTTAATTATAATATAATTATAATATTTTTATTGATAATTTTGTATGTACAGATTTGTTAATTATATATTTTTCATGTAATTTTATAGATATAAATATTTTATTATAATTTACTGTATTGAAACTTATATTTTAATTTATGTTTTTGAATTTTAAAATTTTCAATTTTATTTTATAAAAACATAGATATTTCTTCAATGTTACCAACTAATTTTTCAATATCTTCTGAATTATTATAGCAATGTAAAGATGCTTTAGTTGTCCCATTATTGGCATTTAAATGATTTAATTAGGGAATAGCACAATGAAATCCGTTTCTAACACAAATATTCGCAGTTTCATCTAAAATTTTACTAATATCATGAAGATTAATATTTTTTGTATTGAATGAAACAATATTTAAAATATTTTTTGGATTTCCTATAAAATTATATCATTAATTTCAGCTAAATTCTCATATAATTCTTTTGTTAATTTTTTGGAATGATTTTGAATATTAGAAATTCCAATATTATTTATATAGTCAATAGCTTTTCCAAGACCAATAATTCCACTAATATTTTGTGTTCCTCCTTCAAATCTATATGGAAATACTTCTAATGAAAATTCATTATTTTTAACTTCTGTAACTGTTCCTCCACCGAGATTAATCAAGGAAAGTTTACTTAATAAGTCTTTTTTTCCATATGAAAAATCAGTTCCTGTGGGTCCAAGAAGTCCTTCATGTCCAGGCGCGACCATAAAATCTATATTAATTTTTTTAACATCAATTGAGTATGTCCAATAGATTGAGCCACGTCAACAAGAAAATAAACATCTTCATATTCATGAACAATTTTTGATATTTCTTCTATATTTTGACAAGAACCAATAGAATTTGAAATATGAGAAATTGATATTAATTTAGTATTGTTATCTATTAAATGGGATATTTTATCAGGATCTAAAATGCCTTCATCATTTGTTTTAGCTATTTTAACATTAAGATTTTTTTCATCTTTTTCATGAATATTTAATTTAACCAAGGAATAAGATTAGAATGGTGTTCCATATCTGAAACAATAATATTGTCTTCCTTTTTCAAAAAATAATCCATTAGCCACAATGTTTATAGCATTAGTAGTATTCTGAGTGAATATAACTTCTTTTTCAGATGAATTTATTAAATTAGCTATTTTTTCTTAGTTTTTTCTACTTTTCGAATAGCTTTAATAGCTATTTTATAGGCACCTCTACCTATATTTGCATTATAATTATAATAATAATCACTCATACTTTCAACTACTTCATTTGGAGTTAGTCCAGTACAAGCAGAATCCAAGTATGTGATTTTTTCTAAAATTTTGAAATCATTTCTTATTCTTTCTATATTTAACATTTTTAAACACTAAATCCTTATTTTTGGATTATTTTGTTAATATTTCTTATATATAAATAAATATATTTGAATTAGTATATATTTTTATTTCAATTATTATATTTTTTAATTATTATATATATTAATAAATAAAATAATTAAAATTAGAAAAATAAGATAGATGAATTGAGATATAAAGAGAGTTATAAGTCAAGATAATGAAATATTCTAGTAAAATACCATTATGGGTAAATAAAATAAGAATAGAAATTTATAACCATATATATAGCTGGCCATCCTTTAAATAATTAAAAATAAAATATAATAAATATAGTTGATATTAAAAACAACTATATAATTATTTTACTTTAACAGATATTGCATTTTTTGAAGATAATTTTACAGTTGAAACTTTATTTATACTTCGATTAACTGAATATTTACCTTTTTTAGGAGTTTTAACTTTCTATTTCATTGTTGCTGATGAAGTTTTTACTGGTCTTTAAATTTTTAAGATTTCAAGTGAGTAATCTAGTTTTTGAATTATAACTGACAGTCGTACCTTTGGTAACTTTAGGTTTACTATAAACAAATCCTTTAGGAAGTTTGTAGTATACTTTAAAAGTAGCCTTATTTGGCCTATTATTAATTAAAATCGATTTAATAGTAATAATTTTTCTTTTCACGGCTTTAGAATTTTTAATATTTATATTACTAATTTTTGGAACAGATATGTAATTTGTTGATAAAAGAGAGATAGTTCTCATTTTCTTCAAATGAATATTTAACTTGTAAATTTCCAGTATTTGTTACTTTATAATTTAAAATAGCTAGTCCATTTGAATTAGTTTTACCTTGTCCAATATATTTTGTTGTTAACATAGAATTTAACATATTTTCCAATTATATATTTGTTACTAAAATCTTTTAAAGTAGCTTTTAGTGTAACAACTTTATTATATATATATATATATATATATATTCCACTAATTTTTTGACTAGTTATCCAGTACTTTGCTTTTCCACAGAAAATTTTACAGTTGATCTTTGACTATCGGCACCACCAGTTATTATATCATTAAATGAATTTATAATAGTTGATAAACCTGTTTTATTATATCTTACATCAAATTCTGTAATTGTTTTTCCATTTAAAAAGATCGCTGTTGAAAAATAAGGTAATTTATTAGGATCAAATTTACTTGAATCATTTAAGATAAAGTAATAGTTGTATGAAATTTTGTTTCCTAATTTAACACTATTTTGTGTAGCATTAAAAATCATTAGGAAATATCTATTTATGGTTACATTTTCATTGTTTAAGTATCCAATGTTACTTTCCCATCACTTGTAATCAGCTATAACAATAGAGTCTTGTTTACAATTTATATTAATTCCAGTATTACCTGTTATTCTACAATAACTAATGTTAGCAATTGTTCTAACTCCTACAGATAATACAGATGCCCCGTACCCTGCAACATTTTCTTTAAGTTTAGACTTAGTAATTTTTATCATTGAGGCACGACCATATTCTTCAAATGCTCCAACCATTACTCAGAGCAGTATTTTGTGTAAAATTAGACTTTATTATTTCAAATTCAGATCTATCTCCAGCATTACTCATGCCTCCACCATTTTTTTCAGCTAAATTTTTTTCAAATGATGAATTATCTATATAAACACGAGTATCATTCATATAATTATATATAGCTCCTCTATCATCCACTGCAGAATTATTAAAGAAACTTGATCTTAAAATTTCTATATTAACGAATTTTTCATCATTGGAAAACCTCCTCCCCACTTTGCTCGATTGTTTTCAAAATAAGAATCATGAATATAAATATTAAAGTTAAAAGCGAAGTTTCCAAATGCACCACCAGCTTTTTCCTATCGATCTTATGTATTCTCCCTTAAAGCGGAGTTGTTTATAAATCTTGAATTTTTTATGTAGATATTAAGTTCTTCTCCATCAGAACATATTGTTCCACCATATTCAGTAGCAATGTTGTTCTTAAATATAGAATCTTCTATTTTTAAATTTCCTTCAGAATCTATGGCTCCACCATACTCTGATTTTCCATTAATAAATGTTATTCCATAAATATTAACATAACAATCAGAATCAATACTAAATATTTGATATAACCCCTCACCATCAACTATAATATCTTGACTGTTTGTTCCATCATGTTTAGCTGATTGTATTGTCACATTTTTTGAAATACTAATTCCAGTATTTTTTCTATTATCTTTATAGGTTCCTGGATTAATAGTTCTTACATCACCATTATTAGCTACAGAATCGACTGGTGAACTAATATTATCGTGATTGTTACTTGATGATGTCCTATCGATTTACATCATGATTTGCAGCAGCAAGACTACTTAAAAAAGAAAACTCATACAAATCATCGTTGAAATAATTAGTAATTCTCTAATAGTATTTTTTCTTAAACTCATTAATTCCCCTCCACCTCATTTTTGAGTATATAAAGCTAAAATATTTTATTTAAATGTTTTTATTTTTTAATTAATAAAATTTTCATGATTCATATCAAATTTTGATATAACATTATAAACTAATCATAATATAAATATTCAAATATAATGGATTATACATTTTAGATAATCTTGTATTTTATATATTTTTAATTAAAATATTTAAGTTTTTTATATATTAATCTAATTATTACAGCAATTTAATAACAATTTGATAAAATATAATAAAAATAATTCTAATTTTATAATATATGATGAGATAGAATCAACATTAAGCTGTATTTGAATATTTTATCTATTTTGAACAAACAAATATCTTATCATCTTATAATAGTCCATATTTTTTGAATTCTTCTTTTTTAACTAATTGTGAAGGTGTTATGTATCTACTTTAAAACCAACTTTTTTCAATTTATCTGAAAAATCTACCCATATTTCCTCGCATGGTCATATTGTCCATAATATTTGATTCTTAGTTCAGGAGTATCATGAGATGGATCTTCAAATGTTTTTTCTAAAGTTTCATCTATAGGGACCATTATAATGACTCCCCTCAGTTATCTTTATTTTTCACTACTCTATAAAGTTCTCTCATAGCTTTTTCATCATCAGGGGCATGTTCTAAAACATGGTTATTGCAAATAATATCGAAAGTATCGTCTTTATATGGAATTTCTTGCATATCTACAATTTCTCTAATTTTAAATTTATCATCTAAATCAAAAGAATTTGGATTCATATCCACTGGCCAATAATCTAAATTATCCGAGTTTGAAAAAATCTCATAAAAAACAGTTTCTGGAGCAAAATGAAGCAATTTAATTTCATTTTCAAATAAATTGATTTTTTTTAAGTAGAAATATAAAAACCCATGTCTTTCTAAGGTGTACATTTTGAACATTATGCATTTTTAAAAAAATTTCAAAATGTTGAGAAAACATTTTATCTATGTTCACATATAGGCAAATTTTCTTTTCTGTATCTAAATTTTCAAAAATTTCATCTAACATATAGATTCAATGTTTATAAATCTTTTTTTTAAATCATTAAACCGATTAGAATAATGGATATTTATTTTTTCATTTCTTTTTTTTAGATCCATAATTTCTTGATTGTTTTTCAACTTTTTTTTTAATCCTACTATCGATTTGTTTATTTTTTTCCTATTTTTCTTATTTATTGAGGATTTAATTTAGGATCCTTATTATTATTAGATGTCATATTTTTACTTCTAAAATTTATTAATTTTTTAAATTTTTTAGAAAGAATAAAAGAATTCTTAATTTTACTTCCTGCATGTTTTAGTTTATTTACAAATCTTTATTCATAATATTATATACATAGTAATCAATTTTAGATTTTATTAACAAGTTCTTTAGTTAATATCGTTTTTATATTGAATTTAATAATTTTTCTATTAATACTATTTTTTATTTAAATATCTAATTTATTTGCATTTTTTAATTTTTTGAATAAAAGGGGCAGTGATTTTCCAACTTTCAGATTTGAGTAGATTATCATAGTCTTTTTGATTTTTTATTAGATTTTTTAAGTTTTTTAACTTCGTTTTTCAATTTTCTATTATTTTCCTCTATATTGAATGTTCTATTAAGCATTAAAAATTCTAGACATCTTTTTGATCTAAAAATATTATATAAAATGATTTATTTCGTCTATCTAAAGTATTCATATAACTTTGTCTATGAGAGGATTTGAACCTATTTTTTAGAAATTTTCGGCTATTCCGTCGTAAAATTCTTTTTCTGTATATCATCATTACAATGATAAAAACTTTTTATAATAGATTGACTTTATAAGAGGTTAAATATCTTCCGAATTCTCTATGCAAACCTTTTTTCTTAAAAACATCAATTACCATATCAGTAATGATATTATGTCTTTTAATTTATTTTTAAAATTAGGAAGAGTATTATTATATTCTCTTTTAAAATATAAGTATCTATTTAAGAATTTAATTTTTTCAGCGATTAAAATGGTTTCAAAGAAAAATGGTTGATCTTCGAATATTAATTCTTTTTTCAGTAAATAAAATTTTATTTTTTAATAAAAATTCTCTTTTATAAAGTTTATTAGATGCTGATAATGTTGTTTTAAATAGCTTATCTATATAAAATCACTATATTGGAAATATGTTTTTAATTTTTTCATGTAAGTGAACCTATATTTAGGATCTCCAGAAAAATCACCATAAAAATTGTTATGAATTAATATTTTAAAAAATTATATCATAATCATTTAATTTAGATTCTTCATATAAATATTCACAACATTCTACCTCTATCCAATCATTTGCATCTAAAAAGAGAACATATTCACTTGTTGCATTTTCTATTCCAGTGTTTCTACTATATCCAATTCCATCATGTTCATTTGATATTATTTTTATTCTAGAATCTTTTTTTTAAATATTTATTAAGTATATCAAGGGTTGAATCACATGATCCATCATCAATACAAATAATTTCAATATCTTCTAATGTTTGGTTTAACAGACTTTCAATACATTTATCAAGGTATTTTCTGCATTAAAAGTTAGGGGGATAATAATCGCGATTTTAGTCATTTTATCACTTTAAAATATACAATGGTATTAATTAAATGAAATTATTTTAGTAGATTATTATACTTATTTTTTTAAAATTATAATACGTATTCCATCAAATTAATTAAAATAATTAAATAATATAGATAAAACAGTATATAAATTATATTAGAAATAATTTTTTAAATATAAAATTTTATATTAAGTATAATAATTTACATTATATTAAAGGAATGCAAATAAAATACATTTATTAAACAGAATAATTAAAATAAAATTAATTAAATAAAACTAATTAAATAAGATATATATGCTTAAGATGTAAAATAGTTTAATATGTAGTTTTTAATTAAATAACATAATTATCTTCACTTTTAATGACAATAAGTTATATTTATTTTAATGATTGATTTAAATACTTTTAAGATACCCTTTAATTTCATGTTTAAAATTGCCTTTTTTGGATATTTCTAGATTTAAAGCTTTTCTGATTCTAATTCATTTTTTAAATTAATATTTTCTTCAGTAGTTTTACTTAATCCACTAACTAATTTATCAACATGTTTTATAAAATTATTTTTTAAATCAATACTAGTTAAATTTTCATATTTGATTTTAGTATCATTCACGAGCTTAAATTTAAAGGATCCTCAATAAGTTCTTTGTCTTCTACAGTAGAGGTACATGCATAATTAATAGCTATATCTGTCATGTCTATTTCTTGATTAGTTAATATTTTATCATGTAAATCATTCCAATACCAAGAATGGTTTTCAGATATATTAGGTCTTGATTTAACATTTAACCAACCAATATTTACCTTTGAAGATAATTGAGCTTGTGATCTTATAGGAAAATGGGCCATTGAAAATGAAGTTAGGTTATTCTTCATCTCTTCTGATACATTAGACAATCATGATTTCCATCATTAACCAATATATTATTTTCTATGTATAATTTTGTTGGTATGATGACTTTATAATAAGATCCTATTTTTGGATTTCTAACAAATTTCATTTTACTAAGTATAAAAGAATCTGAATTGGGCTGTTCATGAGGAATATAAGTTTTCCATTTAATGTAATGAATATAACTGAGGTCTAATTTTTCTAATATTGATCTAGAATTTTCATTATTATTAGAAACTAAGAATTCATCAGCATCAATAGGTAATATCATGTTAGGATTTTCATTTTCTATAATTTTTTATATTATTATTAATAGCTTTTCCCTGATCATGAGATATATTTGATAATTTTACATATTTTATACTATATTTCCTTCATTTTGAAGATTTTTAATTATTTCTTTAGAATTATTTTGGCTATCATGATCTATAATAACCATCCATCTAAATATGCATAATTATAACGAATGAAAGACTCTAAAATATCTGCTTCGTTTTTGATTGTTGAAATTGAATAAATTTTCATAATATTCCGCAGTATTAGAGTTAATCATATAATTGAATATTAAATCACTGTTTTACTATTAAAATAGGAGTTTAACTATTGGTGATAATTTTCATAATATTCTCGGTGTGATTTGACTCTAAAATAGCCTGCTTTAAATTAAAATATAGTCCCCCGTAATATTTTCAAGATCGAGTCCATCTCTTTCAAAGACAGTATTCCATATATGGAACCCAAATATTTTTTTAGATCTAATTTAGGTATTGATTTTGCAGGTCTACTTAAAAATAAATAATATTGAATATTCATCGAAGAAATAAATTCAACAGGAGTTAAATATTTTTTATATTTGGAAAAATCATTTAATTCGTTGAGTAAAAGTGTAGGTCCACCTTCACAATGTTTAGCATCACTTCCTATCATTTCAATTCTTTTTAACAGAGTTTTTAAAAATTTTCTTTTAGGAATTCTTATAAAAGCATTTGTAGGATATCTTCCTCTTCCACTTCTTTCTACAGCAGTTGGTTCTGAAGATATTATTGTTTTTTCTGTATGATATCATTAATATTTTTAAGAGGAATTATATCACAATCTAACCAGGTTCCTCCCTTTTCATATAAACGTTTTAATCTAAATTAGTCAGCAAAACCTGAATAGGAACCTTTAGCATACCCATCCCTATATTTAAAAACAGAATTTTTATCTAAGATGGTATTTCCATCTTTTATTTTCACTCCTTCAGGAACATTATCTAATTCATTGTAAGTATATAATGTAACATCGTGTGTCCGTAAGCATAATTGATTTAATAGAAATATGTTGCAATTCTGGCAAAATATTGTCATCACTTATCCAGAGTGTAAAATAATCATCTTGATTTTTGTATTTTCTTTCCTTTAAAAAATTCAATAAATCCCTCCGAACTTTTGAAAATACTTAATTGATATTTATGTTGATGTAATCAAAGAATATTATCAAATCATTAATATACTTTAATTGGTAATATGACACAAATGTATTAACTTTTATTATAAAATAGGTAATACGTATTATAAAATATATCATACCTATAATCATAATTAGATGTTCTATAATTGTATTAAACAAACATATCTATTTTTCTATGATTTATATTTAAATATGGATGAAATTTTCTTTAAATTAATTTTATTATAAATCTAATATTATTATTTTAATTCATTTTAAATAGTTAAAAAATAATAAACAATCAATAAAGAATATAATGAATAATAAATCAATAAAAAATAGATATGAAAATTAATAAGAAATAAATAAATAATTTAAAATATTTAAACTAAGAGTATGTAAAATAAATATGAAAATTAATCTGTAATAAATAGAGTTATATTAATTGTATAAACATAGCACTATTTTTGATATAATTTCATTTATTTTTGTTGAGCATCAATTTCATTTTTAATAGCAATTGTCATTTCAGAAGTAGTACTGTTTCCACCCAAATCTTCAGTAACAATTTTTCCTTCTGATAAAACTTTTAAAATTGCTTTATTTAGTATTTCGGCAGCTTTATTTTCGTTTAAATATTCTAACATCATAATTGCAGATAATATCATAGCGGTTGGATTAGCTAATCTTTTACCAGTTATATCTGGAGCAGAACCATGAACAGGTTCAAATAATGCTCTTTCTTCCCCAATGTTTGCTGAAGGAATTAGTCCAAGACCACCAACTAGTCCAGCTCCTTCATCGGACAAAATATCTCCAAATAAATTTGTTGTAACAATAACATCAAATGTTTCTGGACGAGTTAAAAGATACATAGCTGTTGCATCAACATAATAATCTTCTGCTTCTATTTCATTTTTATAGTTTTCAGCAATATTGTAGAAACTTTCTTTAAATAAACCATCTGTTTTTTTTAAAACATTAGCTTTATGAACTCCTGTAACTTTTTTTCTAGCATTTTTTTTAGCATACTCAAAAGCATAAGAACATATTCTTTCTGATGCAGCTTTAGTCATGATTTGTTCAGCGTTAGCTCCTATAATATCCCCTTCTTCATCTTTGACCCAATCTTCATTTCCAACATACATTCCTTCAGTATTTTCTCTTACAATTATAAAATCAAGATTATCAAATAAAGCATTAGTTCCAGGATATGATTTTATAGGTCTTAAATTAGCAAACAAATCCATTTCTCGACGAAGTCTTACAATAACATCTGCAGCAGTTTCACCAGCTGCTCCAAATAGGCATGCATCTGTTTTTTTCACAATATCTATAGTTTTTTGTGGAAGTGCCTTTCCATTTTTTTCTTTACATTCATCACCAGCTTCTCCAAATTCATATTCCAATTCAATACTTAGAGAATCTAAAACATCTAATGTGGCGTCCATAACTTCTTTTCCGATTCCATCACCAGGTAAAACTGCTATTTTGTACATTTTGTCACCAATTTTTAAATAAAACTTAAAATTAAATTTCTAACTAAAAATTCCACGAATTTTTCTCAAATATTTCGTCATTTTCTAGCTATTAGAAGATTTCATTTTTTTTAATTCTTCTTCTTTAACAATTGATTCTTTTTTTCTTTTTTCAGATATATCTTTTTTCATCGATTTCTTTAAATTTCAGTTCATGTTCATTTATTGTTTCATATGTAAAGTGGAAAAACTGAGTTTCATGATGATACAATATCCAATATTTTTTATATTCCTCTAGATTTTTATGGAAAATATCTGCAATTTCATTAGCAAAATCTTTAGGGTAGTGTTTTAACATAAATTTTCTCAATTTTTCTATATCTTCTTCAGAAATATCTAAATGTATATCTTCTTCTTCTTCTCAAGGAGATGCTCTAAATGGTATTTTTACTACTTCTAACAAATCTGAATATAGTTTTTCTTTATTTTCTGGTATTTTTATATATCCTAAAGTGTTTTCTGCTGTAGTTTCTAATTCATTATTTAAAAAGTAAGATCTATACTTCTCATCACTCCAAATAGTAAATATAAAACTTTATCCCGACCGTTTGGACAAAAATACTCCACTACGTCATGAAGTAATACTATAGATTCTTCATGTAGATATGGGATTACATGTATTAAATCAATTAGAGGATGGGGGAGATATGTTCTCCATCTATAAATACTAAATCTAATTTTGTATAAGGTTTTAGCACTTTTTCTATATCAAAAGCTGTACATCCTCTATTCAGATGATAATGCTTTAATTCTTCAGGAGTACTTTCTTTCAATACATCTTCTCCAAAAAAATCCTCAGTAGCTTTTTCAATAGAATATAATTGAAAATTTTCAGCATTTTTAAATCCTTCTTTAAGCATAAATAATGTAGTAACACCATTATCCATACCAATATCTAGAACATTTTCAATTCTTTTTCCATTTGAAAAATTATATTTAGCAATTAATCTCATTATAAAGCTAATTTGTTCAGCATGTGCAAAACTTTGATATTTATGTTGATATCTATCATATTTTAAAAATCTTTCCATTCCTTCTTTTTCATAAACTCCTTAGGAATTTTTGACTTATATGAACTAATTTTCCACCCTTCTTTGTTTTTTAAGTTTTATTTTTTAAATTTTATATATTTTTTCATAGGCATATTAGAACTTTAACTAATGTATCTATAAACATAAATTGTTAATTTTAATTATTTTACTTTAATTATTTATTTGAATCGTTTTTTAAATATTCAACTAATCCTCCTTTATCTAGAATTTCTAGCATAAATGGAGGCAATTTTTTGAATTTGTATTCTTTGCCATTAGTGGTTTTTATAGTTCCTTTTTCCATGTCTATTTCTATTTCTTCACCATCATCTAAAGTTTCACTTATTCCAGGTGCTTCTAAAAGAGGAATTCCAACATTGGTAGCATTTCTATAGAAAATTCTTCCAAATGATTCTGCGATAACTGCTCCAACACCAGCTCCTTGAAGAGCTAGAGGGGCATGTTCACGAGAAGAACCACATCCAAAATTTTTACCTGCAACAATAAAATCTCCTTTATTAATTTTTTTATAAAAATCAGAATCTAAACTTTCCATACAATGTTTAGCTAATTTATCTGGATCAGTTACTACTAGATATCTTCCAGGAATAATAATATCTGTATCAATATCGTCTCCAAACTTCCAAACTTTTCCTTTCATTATAACACTTCTAATTAAAAAATTTAT
The DNA here is from genome assembly GCA_003315655.1 of Candidatus Methanobinarius endosymbioticus. GTDB lineage: Archaea > Methanobacteriota > Methanobacteria > Methanobacteriales > Methanobacteriaceae > Methanobinarius > Methanobinarius endosymbioticus. Next base: position 22,705 of record NIZT01000039.1, on the reverse strand, counting down.
AAAATCCTATCATGTCAATCAATTTTTAACCATTGAAGATTAAATAGATTCAATTCTCCCTTTTATTGCTGAATATGCAGCTACTGCAGCTGAAGATAAATAGACTTCTCCTTCTGGACTACCTTGTCTTCCTTTGAAATTTCTGTTTGAAGTAGAAAGACTTACTTCTCCTGGACCTATGAGTCCTACATGCCCACCAAGGCACGGTCCACAACAAGGATTACATACTAATGCTCCGGATTCAACAAAAATATTTATAAGGCCTTCATCGAGAGCCTTTGTATAAACTTCTTTTGAAGCAGGAATAACCAGCATTCTAACTCTATTGGCTATTTTATTTCCTTTTAATATTTGAGCTGCTTCTCTTAGATCAGATATTCTTCCATTAGTACATGAACCTAAAAATACTTGATCTATTTCTTTGTCTATTTCACTTACTGGTTTTACATTATCCACATTATGAGGACAAGCTACTTGAGGTTCAAGATTGCTTACATCAATTTCAATTGTTTCAAGAGAAGGAGCTCCTAAATCAGTTTTAAATACTTCATATGGTTTATTTGACCTTGTTTCGATATAATTTAAAGTTTTTTCATCTGGTTCCACAAGTCCAGTTTTTCCACCCATTTCAACTGCCATATTACAAAGAACCATTCTATCTGATACACTCATATCTGATACGGTGTTTCCTGCAAATTCACAAACTTTGTAAGTAGCACCATCTGCTCCAACTTTACCTATAATATTAACAATCACGTCTTTTGCATATACATTTTCTTTTAACTGCCCTTCTATATTAAATCTAATAGTCTCAGGAACTTTGAACCAAAGTTTTCCAGTTGAAAATACCATTGCCATATCAGTAGATCCTATTCCAGTAGCGAAAGCACCTAAAGCTCCATGAGTACAGGTATGAGAGTCAGTTCCAACAATAACTTCTCCAGGAACAACATGACCAAATTCTGGTAATATTTGATGACAAACACCCTGATTTACATCATAAAAATTCTTTATTTCTTGTTTTTTTACAAATTCTCTCAGAATTATATGATTATTAGCTGCATCTAATGAATCAGCAGGAACTTGATGATCAAAAGGTATAACTATTTTATTAGGGTCCCAAACTTTATCGGTTCCTATTTTTTCAAATGATTCAACTGAAAGAGGTCCAGTTAAATCATGTGTCATAGCTACATCTATTTCACCCATAACAATTTCACCAGCTTCAGATGAAGATTTATTTGAAGCTTTAGCTAATATTTTTTCAGACATTGTCATTAACATGATTAAAATTCTCCAAGAGTATAAATTTAAATTATTAATTAAAATTATAATTTTTTTTAACTTTTTAAAACTAATTATTAAAACTTATTTGTAAAACATATAACATTTTTATTATATTTATTTGCATTTAATTCAGTTTACAATTAGATTAAATATTGGTTATATTTCTAGATTATTATATATAATTTTATATTAATTTATAACATAAATATAATAATTATTCATGTTTATTAGTATAATATTATATATATATTCACTAAAATTAAATAAATATTATAAATTATAGTACTATATATATATTTCATAAAAATCAATATTTAATTTAAACTTATATATTTTAATTAATAATAACATATTATAAATTTGAAATATTTAAAAATAAAAAAATCATATTATTTAAATTTAATTTTAAAATTATAAATTTACAAACCTTTATATTTTTAGAATAAAAATTGAGCTAAAGAGAGTAAATAATGCTTATTTAATATTTATTTGTAATAATAATTTATAATTGAATTCTAATAATTAAAGTTTAATAATTACTTTAATTTTATTTGCTCGGATATATACGAGGTGCAATATGAATAGAATGTGGGATACTATAATGCTTCCAATAATTGAAAGTGTAAATGCTAAATATATTATTGAAGTAGGTTCAGATAGTGGAATAAATACAAAAAACATATTAAAGTATTGTTTAGGAAATGATGCTAAGATGTTAGCAATAGATCCTTTCCCTAAATTTGATGTTAATGAGTATAAAGAGGAATTTGGAGAGAAATTTGAGATATATGAAGAATTAAGCTTAAATATTCTTTCAAATCTAGAAAATTATGATGTAATTATATTAGATGGAGATCATAATTGGTATACTGTGTATAATGAACTTAAAACTATTGAAAAAACGTTTCAAGGAAAAAAATTCCCAATAATATTTTTGCATGATACTGGTTGGCCTTATGCTAGAAGAGATTTATATTATAATCCAAAAACGATTCCTGCTCCTTTTTTACACTCCTATGCAAAAAAAGGAATTTCATTGGACCAAGAGTTATTAGATGATGAAAAAGGACTTAATCATGATTTAAACAATGCTATTCATGAAAAAACTCCTAAAAATGGAGTTTTGTCTGGAATTGAAGATTTTATATCTCAATCAGAAAGAAAATTGTATTTTAGAAAAATAAATATTTTCCATGGATTAGGAATAATTTCTGATGATGATCAAGAATTAAAAAACATCATTGATTCGAATATCCAATATGGGGATTTATTAGAGCTTTTAGAAACTGAAAGATTGAAAGTCACCATTGATAATAATTTCAAAAGTAAGATAAATAATAAATACATTAATAAATTAGAAAATCAAGTTAGAACTTTAACTTCTGAAAAAAAGGATTTAAAGCATGTCAATCATAAATATAATCTTCAATTATCAAATAATTATAAAAAATTAAATGCCTTTACTAGAAAATTAGAAATTAAAAATAATGATATAAATACAATAAAAAATTCATTTAGATATAAAGCAATGAATATAATAGCTAAAGCAGCAAAACCTTCAAAATATACTTTTTTATGGCCTTACTTAATTTTGAAACTTTATTTTAATAAAAATAAACAAAATAAAAGTACTGATAATAAAAAAGATCTTCTTAAATTTAATCTATCAGAAACCAATAGAATTTTAAATATACTCAATAAAAAGGTTTCTATAATAATTCCAATCTATAATGCTTATAATGCAACAAAAAGATGTATAGAGAGTGTATTGGAAAATAGTCATAACTATGAATTAATTTTGATTGATGATTGTAGTACTGATGATAGAATTTCTGAATTATTGGGTTCTTTTAAAAATAATGAAAATGTAAAAATTATTAAAAATAATGAAAATAAAGGCTTTGTAAAAACAGTAAATATTGGGTTTGACAATTCAAAATATGATGTTATTTCATTAAATAGTGATACTATAGTAACTCCTAATTGGATAAATAATTTAAAAATAGCAGCTTATAATAAAAAAAATATTGCTACTGTTACACCTTTATCAAATGCCGCAGGCCCATTTTCAGTACCTAAATTTAATTCTGATAATGAAATTCCTTCTAATTTAAGTTTAAATGAGATGTCTCAGATAGTTAGAAATGTTTCAACTAGAAAATATATTAAAGTTCCAACTGGACATGGATTTTGCATGTTTATAAGGAAAAAAGCATTAAATGATATCGGTCAATTTGATGAAATTTTTGGACGAGGATATGGAGAAGAGAATGATTTTTGCATGAGGGCCATTAAAAAAGGATGGATAAATGTTATAGATGAATCTACTTATATATATCACAAAAGATCTGCTTCTTTTTCTGAAGATAAAAAAAAACTAGTTAATGAACATAGAAAAATTATTGATAAAAGATATCCAGAATATGCAAATGAAATAAAAAAATTTATAGATTCTAATAAACTTAAGAAAATTGTCAATAATGTTGGTAGTGAAATAAATAATGATATTGATGAAAATGAACTAACAAAAAAACGTATTTTGTATGTAATTCATGCTGCAGGGGGAGGAACTCCTAAAACAAATAAAGATCTCATGAAAAACATAGAAAAATCTTTTGATTGTTATTTATTAATTGGAAAAGTTAAAAAATTAGAATTATTTAGATATATTAATCAAAAAATGGAAAAAATTGGGGAGTGGTCACTAAATGTTAATTGGAATGGTAAAAATTTCTATTCAGACGATTTCAAAACAATATACTTTAATGTTCTTGTAAACTTTAATATAGACTTAGTTCACATACGTCATTTAATATTTCACAGCTTTGATTTACCTAAAATATCTAAACAATTAAACATACCAGTCGTTTTATCATCCCATGATTTTTACTTTATTTGCCCTTCCACAGTTTTATTGGATGATAATCGTGAATATTGTGGTGGAAAATGTAACTCCAATAATAAGGACTGTTATAAACCAATGAAAATTATGAATAATCTTCCTAATTTAAAAAATTTTGTTAATGTTTGGAGAAAAAATGTTTCCTGCATGTTTCATAATGTAGATGTTTTTGTTACCACATCTAATATAGTAAAAGATATATTTTTGTTTAACATTCCTTACTTAAATGAAAAGAAATTCGAAATTATTGAACATGGTAGAGACTTTGAAACTTCAAATGAAAAGTTTTTTTCATACCCTTCTAAAGATAAACCTATAAAAATATTATTTATAGGTAATTTAACTTATCAAAAGGGATATGAAGTTATAAAAAGTCTTAAAAAGCAAGATAAGGATTCTAAACTCGAATTTAACTTTTTAGGAAAAATTCCAAAAGAATTAAAAATTCGCGGAATATATCATGGAACATATAATAGGGATGATTTACATGATCATTTACGCAGGATTAAACCTTCTTTTATAGGAATATTTTCGATATGGCCAGAAACTTATTGTCATACTCTATCAGAAGCTTGGAGTGCAAAAATTCCTGTTCTTGCTTCAAAAATAGGGGTTTTAGAAGAAAGAATATTTAAAAACGATGGGGGATGGTTTATAGATTATAAAAATCCTGCTAAATCTTATGAAAAAATATTAGAAATCTCTAATGATATTGATGAATATAAACGTGTTCAAAATGGTCTAAAAAACATAGATTTTAAAAATACTAAAGAAATGTCTGAAGAGTATTTGACCATTTATAGGGATTTATTAGATGAATTAAACTAAAATAAATTTACAATAGCAAAATATGGTTATAATATGAATTTTAAAGTTACTATAATAATACCTTTTTATAATAGTGAAAAATTTATAAGAAGGACTTTAAAGTCTATTGAAATACAGACTATAGGTTTAGAAAATATCGAAGTCTTAATGTTTAATGATTGCTCTACAGACAGAACTAAGGAAATTATAGATGAATATGCTGATAAATATTCCAATTTTAAAGCTATACATTTCCCTGAAAACACTGGTTCTTCAGGAATAGCTAGAAATAAGGGAATTAAATTAGCTAAAGCTGATTATTTAATGTTTTTAGATCATGATGATACTTTTAAAAAAGATGCTTGTGAAGTTTTATATAAAACTATCACATCTGAAAATGTTGATCATGTTATAGGTAGTTTTACAGTTAATAATCAGAAACATTTGCATGGAACTCCTCAATTTTTTAGAACTAAGGGAAATGTAAAAATTTCAAATGTTAAAGAATGTCCTCAATTATTTCATATGGCTCCTGGAATTTGGTCTTGTATATTCAACAAAAAACTCATCATTGATAATAAAATAGAATTTCCAACAATTATTGGTGAAGATGCTATATTTTTAGCTAAAGTTCTTCTCAATGCAAATGGAATAGTATTTTTAACAGATTTCATTGCTTGTAATCATGAAGATCTTTTAAAAGAATCATTAAGCAATCGTCGAGATAGGAATAATTTTAAAGAATATTTAGATTCTATCACGATTGTTGGAAAACTTTTTGATGAATTTGGAATGGCAGAGAATTTTGAAGATTATGTGGAATATAGGTTAAATTACTTTTTAAATCATATAATACTCAGTGATTTTGATAAAAATGATATAAAATTTATTTTAAAAGAAATGAAATGGATTACAAATTCTTTTTGGATAAGAAATCATGAATTTAAAGAATTGAAAAAAAATCAAAGAGCTTATATTCTTTTTTCGGCTATTATTAATGAAAATATAGAATTTATCATGTATTTGAAACAATTTTTATATAAACAGTTTATGCAAGAAAGAAAATTAAATAAATTAAAAAACAATAATAAACAAATCAAAAATAAATTAAAAAACTTAAAATCTACTAAAAAATGGTTAAAATATAAATTAGAATAGTTGGATAAATAATTATAAATTACCATAATTTATAATTTCTATTTTTTCTTTATCTTTATTTTTAACTATATTTTTAGTATCAAAGATAATAGGTTTTTTCATAGCTTTAGTCATTAGATTGAAATCTAAATTTTTAAATTCGTCATGATCTGATAATACGATACATATAGCTGCATCTTTTATTGTTTTTTCAAAATTATGATATTTTTTATTTTCCACATGAGGATCATAAATATCAATTTTGAAATCTTCATTTTTTAAAAGGTTTACTATTTCTAAAGCAGGACTTTCACGAGTATCGTCAGTATTACCTTTATAAGTAATTCCTAATATAGCAATTTTAGGACTTTCAATATTTTTTATTATTTCTTTTGTTTTATCAACTACAAATTGGGGCATAGAATTATTAGTGTCTCTAGCTAATTTTATCAATTTTGCTTCTTCAGGAACTTGAGCATAAATAAAATAGGGGTCAAGAGCTAAACAATGACCCCCAACACCCGGTCCAGGAGAATGAATATTGACTCTTGGATGTTTATTAGATAATTCAATAACATCTAATGCATTAATTCCAATTTTGGAACAAACTTTTGTTAATTCATTAGCTAAAGCTATATTAACATCACGAAAAGTGTTTTCCATACATTTTGACATTTCAGCTGTTTTAGCTTCTGTTTTCATAATGTTCCCTTTTACAAATATTTTATAAACATCTGCTGCTTTATCAGAACATTCTGAAGTCACTCCACCTATTATCCTATCATTGTTAACCAATTCTTCAATTATATTCCCAGGAATAACTCTCTCTGGACAATGTGCAAGATATATATCTTTTCCAATTACAAAACCTTCATTTTCAAAAATAGGGTTTATATAATTATCTGTTGACATTGGTGCTATTGTTGATTCAACTATAACGATATTTTCTTTTTCTAAATAAGGAATTATAGATTCACATGCTGATATGACATAACTTAAATCACATGATAGGTTTTCTGTGTTTGTTGGTGTAGGAACTGTAATTATAAAAACATCACTTTTTTTAGGCTTTATAGATGCTTTATACTTTCCTTTTTCCATGGTTAGGTTCAATTTTTCTTTAAGGCCTGGTTCTTCTATAAAAAGTTTACCTTGATTTAACTTATTAACAAGATCATCATTTACATCTACTCCTATAACTTCACAATTATTAGTCGCAAATAGGATGGCAGTAGGAAGACCAATATAACCTTGACCAATTATACACACTTTCATAACATCACATTATCCAAAACTAATTTAAAAGTATTGAATTAACAAAATCACGATTAAGGATATAATCACTAAAAATATATAATATTATATTATATAATATTAAATATCATTAAATAATTATATCAAATAATAATTAATTATAACATATAATTATAACATATAATAGAGTATAATTAAATTGAATAAAATAACTAAATTAGTAAATTTAAAGTAGTAATTAAGCTAAATTTAAAATTAAAGTAGCTTTAATTTTAAACTAGATTAATATTTATATATTATTAAATTTAATATATTATTATAATTCTTATTATATATTAAAATTTGTATATAATAATAATTTTATATAAAATTATTATTTTTTTATTATTCATAATTATTAGGGATTTATCATGAATATAACAGTAATAGGTACAGGATATGTTGGATTAGTAGCTGGGGCTTGCTTTTCAGAAGTGGGAAACAATGTTTATTGTGTTGATGTTGATGAAAAAAAGATTAATTCTCTTAAAAAAGGAATAATTCATATTTATGAGGAACATTTGGAAAAAATTGTTCTTAAAAACTATAACAATAAACAACTTATTTTTACAGTCGATTTAGAAGAAGGTTTGTTTAATTCTGAAATATGTTTTATAGCTGTAGGAACGCCAATGGCTGAAGATGGTTGTGCTGATTTAAGCGCTGTTTTTCAAGTAGCAAAAAATATTGGAGAATTAATGGATAATGACCTTATAGTCGTTATTAAATCAACTGTACCTGTGGGTACTGGAGATAAAATTAAAGAAATTATTCAAAAAGAATTATATAAACGAAAAGTTGATTATAAATTTGAAATAGTTTCTAACCCTGAGTTTTTAAAAGAAGGGACTGCTGTTAAAGATTCAATGAGACCAGACAGAGTTATAATTGGATGTGAAGATGAAAAAACTATTAATATAATCAAGATATTGTATGCCCCATATGTAAAAAATAGGGATAGATTTATTGTAATGGATGTTAGAAGTGCAGAAATGTCTAAATATGTTTCAAATGCAATGTTAGCTACTAGAATATCTTTCATGAATGAAATAGCTAATATATGCGAAAATATTGGGGCTGATATAAATAAAGTACGTTTAGGAGTAGGTAGTGATACTAGAATTGGTTATAGATTCTTATATGCTGGATGTGGGTATGGAGGAAGTTGTTTTCCAAAAGATGTAACTGCACTCATAAAAACTGGTGAACATGCTGGTTATATTCCAAATATCTTGAAAAGTGTACAAGAAACTAATAAAAAACAGAAAAAAGTTATTGTTAATAAAGTAAAGGAAAGATTTGGTAATGATCTTTCAGGACTTACTTTTGGAATTTGGGGGTTATCTTTTAAACCAGGTACCAATGATATGAGAGAAGCACCTTCTAGTATAATAATAAATGGATTGATTGATATGGGTGCAAAAATTAAAGCTTATGATCCTAAAGCTAGGGAAATAGCTGAAAATATATTCCAAAATAATGAAAATATTGAGTTTTTTAATGATAAATATGAAACATTGTCTCGTTGTGATTCTTTAATTCTTGTTACAGAATGGAATGAATTTAGAAGTCCAGATTTTGACAATATTTCTGAAAAATTGAAAAATAATATTATATTTGATGGTAGAAATCAATTTGATAAAGAAGAACTGAATAAGATCGATTTTGAGTATTATCAAATAGGAACTAAATGATACTATTTTTCTTTAACTCATTTAATTATTAAATTTTATTAGTTTTTTAATCTTGTTCTGACTTATTTGATTATTTAGGGATTGATATAATTTTTTTCAAAAAATTAAAAAGAAAAATTGTCAAATTATATAAAAATTTTTTTAGACAATATAAAAATTTAAAATATATTAGAAATCCAAATATTTCTATTATGGTCCCTGTTACTAATAAAAAAAGAGCTCATGTTTGGGGAGATTATCATTTTGCTTTAGCACTGAAAAAATACTTTGAAAGAAAAAATTACAAAACTAAAATTGTTTTAAAAGATAATTGTGATAACAAAAATAATTCAGATGTAAATTTAATTTTAAGAGGATTATATCCTTATGAATTAGATAATAATAAAATTAATTTAATGTGGAATATTTCTCATCCTGACTTAGCTACAATTGAAGAATATAATCAATACGATCATGTTTTCATAGCTTCGGATTTCTATGCAAATCAATTAAAAGAACTTTTATCAGTTCCTGTAACTCCTCTATTGCAATGTACTGATCCTGAGATATTTTATCCAAAACCTAGCAGAAAATATAAACATGACATATTATTTGTTGGAAATACTCGTAATATATTTAGAAAAGCAATTAAATATATTTTTCCCACCAATAGGGATTTAGGGATCTATGGAAAAGGCTGGAGAAATTTTATTCCTGAAAAATCTATAAATGGAATTCATATTTCTAATAAAGAACTCAATCAAGCTTATAGTTCTTGCAAAATACTTTTAAATGACCATTGGGAAGATATGGCTGAAAAAGGATTTATTTCAAATAGAATATTTGATGGATTTGCTTCAGGGGCTTTTTTGATTTCTGATGAAGTTAAAGGATCTGAAATATTTAAAGATATGCTTGTTACATATAATAATAAAGAAGAATTAAATAATCTAATAGAATATTATTTGAGTAATGATGAAGAGAGAAAACAAAAAGTCAAAAATTCTAGGGAAATGATATTGACTAATCATACCTTTGAAAATAGAGTTGAAGAAATAATTAATATAATTAATAATATTAACTAATTTAAAATAAAATAACTAGATAATTTTAATTCTAATTCTACAATTATGTTAATTTTTTGATATGAAGAATAATTGAATATTAGTATATGTTATAAGATCAAATGATGTATATTAATATAAATGTTATGAATATAATTATATATTTAATTAATTGTTTTATTTGGAAGGATAAACAATGAAAATTTTAATAACTGGATATAAAGGAATGTTAGGCTCAGATTTAATTACAATTTTGGATGAAAATGGGTATGAATTAATTCTCACTGATGTAGATGAATTAGATATAACTGACATTGAACAAGTTAAAAATACTCTTAAAAAAGAAAAACCTGATATGGTTATAAATGCAGCTGCATATACTGATGTAGATGGGTGTGAAACTAACCGCGAATTAGCTTTTAATGTTAATTCTATAGGCCCTAAAAATTTAGCTATTGTAAGTAATGATATTGGGGCTAAATTATTACATATTAGTACAGACTATGTATTTTCTGGAGATAATTCAAACCCTTATAACGAAGATGATGAAACTGAACCTCAAAGTTATTATGGTGAAACTAAACTACAAGCTGAAGAATTTATTAAACAATACATGAATGATTACTTTATAGTTAGAACTGCATGGTTATATGGAATAAATGGGAAAAACTTTGTAAAAACAATGTTAGAATTAGCTAAAAATCATGATGAAATTACAGTTGTTAATGATCAGCATGGTTCTCCAACTTTTACAAAAGATTTAGCTTTAGCTATCTTGGAACTTATTAAAACAAATAAATATGGAACTTATCATGTTACAAACAGTGATACATGTACTTGGTTTGAATTTACTAAAGATATTTTTAAATTAGATGATATAGATGTAAATGTTAAACCTGTAACTACTGAAGAATATTCTACTCCAGCAAAAAGACCACAGTATTCAGTTCTTTCTAATAATAAATGGAAAAATTCAGGTTTTAAACCTTTAAGAAATTACAAAGAAGCTTTAAATGAATATATGGAACTTGAATCGGAGAATTAATTTAATTTTTGAATGAGGTTTTTACATGAAAGGAATTGTATTAGCAGGAGGTTCTGGAACTCGTTTATACCCTATTACAAAAGCGGTTTCTAAACAATTACTTCCATTATATGATAAACCAATGATTTATTATCCTATATCTGTTTTAATGCTTGCAGGAATTAAAGAAATATTAATTATTTCTACTCCATATGATTTATCACAATATAAAAAATTGCTTGGGGATGGAAGTGACTTTGGGATCTCTTTTAGTTATGAAGAGCAAAAAAATCCCAATGGGTTGGCTGAAGCATTTATAATAGGGGAAAATTTTATTGGTAATGATAATGTAGCTCTAGTATTGGGAGATAATGTTTTTTATGGACATAGATTAACAGAAATATTAGAAAGTGCATCTAAACTTGAAGATGGTGCTACAATATTTGGATATTATACAAAAAATCCAGAAGCTTTTGGTGTTGTGGAATTTGATGATGAAGGCAAGGTACTTTCTATAGAAGAAAAGCCAAAAAATCCAAAATCTAATTATATTGTTCCAGGATTATATTTTTACGATAATAGTGTTATTGAAATAGCTAAAAAAGTGAAACCTTCTGAAAGAGGAGAATTGGAAATAACTTCTGTAAATGAAGAATATTTAAAGCAAAAAAATCTTAAAGTAGAGCTTTTAGGGAGAGGAATGGCATGGTTAGATACTGGAACTCACATGGGACTTTTAGAAGCAGCTAATTTTATAGAAACAGTTCAAAAAAGACAAGGACTATACATTGCTTGTTTAGAAGAAATAGCTTATAATAAAGGATACATTGACAAGAAAAAACTGTTAAAAATGGCGAAATTTTTAGAAAAAACCGATTATGGTGAATATTTGTTTAAATTGGTCGATTAAAATATATTCGATTTTATAATTTCAATTTATTTTAGTTTTTTAGTTTATTATAATTATATAATTAAACCTTTAAAAAACTTCATGACTTTTACTGGGAAGTATATTTATTAATTTTAATAAAATAAAAAAATTTTTCATGACTAATACTGCCATGGATAACCTATCTATAAAAAATAATAATTTTCAAATGAAAGAATTTTAAAACATGATAATATAAGATTATTAATTTCATTATATTTCAATAAATTATTTAATTATATTGGTCTTACAAGTATTCTTACAATTTATTATATTCTTACAATATATTTCTAATATATGTTATTAATTTACATAGAGCTTACTAAATACATTAATAAACTAGTTATTAATTAAATCAATAAAAAATCTCATGATACATATGAAAAGCAAATTATCTATTAAAGAATGTTCAATTATCAATGATTATCTAAATATTGCTATTAACTGCGATATTGATTTTGATCCTGATGTTTTCGAACCAAAATTAAAAATATATTTTGAAAATGGTGAAGAAAACTTATTATTACCTATTATTGGAAAAAATAGGAGGTATGTCTCTTATAAAAACATGGATCATCTCGATTTTGAACAAAAATTTCCTATAGATGATTTATTTTTAAATAAAAAAGCAAACAATATTAATTTTTATTTAAGTTTAACATATGGTGAACATACGGTTAAAAATATTAATATTGATTGCAATCTTAATGAAAATAATCTCAATTATAATTATTTTGTTGAATTTAATAAATCAAATAATAATTTTATTATTCTTGATACATCAGAGAAAACAACAGCATCATATTATGTAAAAAATTTTCTTTCATATATTATAAGACTATTAGGTTTTATATTTTCTATTATTTTAATTCCTTATTTTATAATTGAAACATTATTCATTGTATTGAAAACTCCAAATCTTAGGTCTTCTGGAGGATTATTATATTTAAAAGATAATAATACTATTAAAAGAGGAATTAGGCATGTTTTATGGAGAATGTCTCATTTTTCTAATTTTCCTATAGAAGAAATATTCATTGATTTTAAAAATTTTTTATTAAATAAGATCTATCAATTCAGTGTAAGATTATATAAAGATGAAAATACTATCATGTTTATATCTGAGAGAGGAGAAGAATTAACTGGAAATCTTAAATTTGTGTACGATTATATTCTTAATAATGAAAGTACTCAGCATTTAAATGTTAAAATATCAACTATAAATGAAAGTTTTCCCATCACTCCTTTTAAACATAAATGGAATACTTATAAAGATATGGTCAAATCTGAAGTTATTGTTCTCGATAATTATTTTGTTCCTGTAAACACTTTGAAATTTCCAAATCAAACTTTAATTCAATTATGGCATGCATGCGGAGCTTTTAAAACATTTGGTTTTACTAGATTTGGAAGACCTGGAGGCCCAAACTTAGATGAAACAACTCATAGAAAATATGATATGGCATTAGTTTCAAGTGATAGTGTTGTTGATTGCTATTCTGAAGCTTATGCTATGTCTTCTGATAAAGTATTAGCTCTAGGAATTCCAAGAACCGATGTATTTTATGATGAAGAATATATTAAAAAAACCAAAGAGGATTTTTATAAAAAATATCCTCAGCTAATAGACAAAAAAATAATTCTATTTGGACCAACATTTAGAGGAAATACAAGAAAAACTGGATATTATCCTACAAATAAATTCGATCCTGTTAAAATATATAATGAATTAGAGCAAGAATATGCTATCATAATAAAGCGTCACTTCTTTATTAATAATAAATTTGAAATTCCAAAGGAATATTCTGACTTTGTTATGGACTTAGATGTTAGTGAAGATATCAATGATTTATTGTTTATATCTGATATCCTTATTACAGACTATTCATCAACTATATTTGAAGCATCACTATTAGATATATCAATGATTTTTCATGTTTTTGATTTAGATGATTATATTTCTGAACGTAGTTTTTATTTTGAATATAAAGGATTTGTTCCAGGTAAAATAACATATACGCAAGATGGAATTATTTCTTCTATAAAAAATAAAGATTTTGAAACATTTAAGATAAATGACTTTAAAAATAAGTTTTTTAAATATGATGATGGAAAATCATCAAAACGAGTTGTAGATTATATTTCAGATTCTATTAAAAAAGAATAAATAACTTAAAATTTTATCAAGTTTAATTAAATCTATTATTATAATCCATTATTAATTATTATAATCAATGAAAAATGATTAATTTAAATAAAATAGAATTAAAAATACATTAATAAATATAATGAATCATTTAATCGTTTATTTAGTTAAATAGCTTAGATAATTTGTCTTTTACTTTTTGGAAAAATGGTCTTCCCCAGAGTTTAAGCTCAGATTTCTGTTTTTGTATTTTTAACTTCTCAACTTGTTTTTTTAATTTTTCAATTTCTTTTTGTTGTTTTGTTGTTTTGTTGACCATATCCATACTTGGTCTTAGCCATTTGTCTAAACCGGTTTTCATTAGGTTGAATTGGAAGTCTTTTCTTTCTTCTTCTGTATAGTTTGTTTTAATAAAGTCTTCAATGGTTTTTTTATTTTTATTTTCTTCAATAAAATTTTGATTTATTTCTATTAATTTTTCTCTTGTTTCAAGATGTTTACCTGGATTGGGAGTAGGATTCATAAAATCAAAATTATAATTATCATTCATAAAGTCTTCAGGACTGACACATTCTATCCAATTTCTATATGGGTCGAATCTAGCCCAATTAGGGTTTAATGGTATCCATAGTACAGGTACTCCCATAGCTAAGCAGGGTAGTGTTGCGTGTAATCTTATAGTTACTACACATTTAGCGTTTTGATAGATTTGCAATCTTTCTTCAACATTTTTAGCTCTTTCTTCCCAAGTCATATCATAAAATTGATTATTAGGGTCTCGATTAATATGGGTATAAGTTCTTATTTCTATATCTTCGTCTTTTAGTTCATTCTTTATTTTATTTTCAACATTTTTTGGTAGATCTACAAGACAGATATATTCTTTTTTAGGTTTTTTTTTGAATTCTGGTAAGGTTAGTGTTATACATCCAGCAAAAAAGCTATCAATTGATAATTTTTTGAAAAATTTAGCTGTTGGTTCATCTCTACATCCTACTGGCCCATAACTTTGTAAATAATCTTTTCCAAGTCCTTTAAAACATTCATCTAAAAGAGGAGATGCTTTTCCTTCAACTGTTTTCCTTATCATGTGGGTTCCTACGAATAGTGGGTTTATGTTGGGTGCTGGTGGCCAGTTCCATTTTTTTCTGAACATCCACGCGCTCATTATCACGCTTACTGCTTCGTTGTTTTTGCTTTTGAATGTGTCTAGTTCTTCTCTGTCTACCATGTAGTCTATTTGTGGTAAGAATCTTGATGATGCATAAGCTTGAATATCGTCACCTAAATTTTTTGTGTATCTATGATACAATACTCCATATTTCATTAAATTTCCTCCAGCGAAATATTTCATTATTTTATAATTATTAATATATTTTATAAAAAATCTAATTTACAGTTTTATCGTAATTTATAAAATTTTTTCCTGAGTATATTTTGTTATATTTATAATTTCATTATATTTATAAAAATTTTTATAATAAGATTTTTATTTCATTTATATATAAATCTAAACTGAATTTAAATTCAATTATAGATTAATTTCATTTATAATATTTAATCAATTTATATAAATTAATCATAATACATAAAGTCTATTTTAATAACTATATAAAAATTAGCATTTAAGCATGATTAATATAAATTAAAATAAATTAATAAAATATTAGTATATAATATATTGTTAATACTATTATTATTTCTATTTAATCTTATTTTTTGAGTTTTTCTTTTAAAATTTCTATTTCATTGACCATATCCATACTTGGTCTTAGCCATTTGTCTAAACCGGTTTTCATTAGGTTGAATTGGAAGTCTTTTCTTTCTTCTTCTGTATAGTTTGTTTTAATAAAGTCTTCAATGGTTTTTTTATTTTTATTTTCTTCAATAAAATTTTGATTTATTTCTATTAATTTTTCTCTTGTTTCAAGATGTTTACCTGGATTGGGAGTAGGATTCATAAAATCAAAATTATAATTATCATTCATAAAGTCTTCAGGACTGACACATTCTATCCAATTTCTATATGGGTCGAATCTAGCCCAATTAGGGTTTAATGGTATCCATAGTACAGGTACTCCCATAGCTAAGCAGGGTAGTGTTGCGTGTAATCTTATAGTTACTACACATTTAGCGTTTTGATAGATTTGCAATCTTTCTTCAACATTTTTAGCTCTTTCTTCCCAAGTCATATCATAAAATTGATTATTAGGGTCTCGATTAATATGGGTATAAGTTCTTATTTCTATATCTTCGTCTTTTAGTTCATTCTTTATTTTATTTTCAACATTTTTTGGTAGATCTACAAGACAGATATATTCTTTTTTAGGTTTTTTTTTGAATTCTGGTAAGGTTAGTGTTATACATCCAGCAAAAAAGCTATCAATTGATAATTTTTTGAAAAATTTAGCTGTTGGTTCATCTCTACATCCTACTGGCCCATAACTTTGTAAATAATCTTTTCCAAGTCCTTTAAAACATTCATCTAAAAGAGGAGATGCTTTTCCTTCAACTGTTTTCCTTATCATGTGGGTTCCTACGAATAGTGGGTTTATGTTGGGTGCTGGTGGCCAGTTCCATTTTTTTCTGAACATCCACGCGCTCATTATCACGCTTACTGCTTCGTTGTTTTTGCTTTTGAATGTGTCTAGTTCTTCTCTGTCTACCATGTAGTCTATTTGTGGTAAGAATCTTGATGATGCATAAGCTTGAATATCGTCACCTAAATTTTTTGTGTATCTATGATACAATACTCCATATTTCATTAAATTTCCCCATTCTTTGAATGGTATTCTTATGAATTGTTTTTTAGTGATAAAACGTCCAATTATTTTAAAATTTCTATTTTGGACATGTATAAGTACATAATCAATATAAAACTAATGTAAACTTATTATATAGTCATGATTTTAATTGTAAATAATTTGAATAGTTAATTTAAATAATTAATTTTAATATAAGTTTTAATAAATTATATAAAATTTATTAAGCTTTAAAATATCTTTTGTAAATATTGTAATTAAGTTATTTGTGATTATATTATTTAATTATAAAATTTTAATTAATTTACTATCTTTTAATTTTTCTATCTTTCAATGTTATTATAATTTTTATAATTACTTGTTATTTTTAATGATATTAAATTTTAGTGGTGTTAAATTTATTTTATTCAAAATTATTTATTTTACCAGAATTTCTTAATTTTATTATTTTTTTTAGTATTAGAGTTTTCTTCATTGATTTTTCCTCATTCTTTTTTTTATTAACATTTTAACATAAAAAGGAGGTTTATAATCATAATCTTTCTTATTAGACATATAATTTATTCTTGATAAAAGCTCTTCTGAGTTTATACCTTTTTTAGAATAAAATTGCTCCACAATTCTTCCCATTCCTATTTTATTTTCTTTTTCAGCAATAATGGGATTAGGATATTTTTTAACTATGTCAATTTTATTTTTCTTGAAAAAATCAATTAGATTTCTATAATTAATAAATGAAAATTCATTGAATTCATCCCAACTTGAATGATTAGCAATATTTTCTATTTTTAAATAAGGTATTTTATGATAATCTACTATTTCTTGAGTTCTTGAATCATGAACAATGAGGGTTGCTGGAATTCGAGCATTTAATGCTGTAATATTTCCATGTAACTTTGTTCCAATGGCATAATCATAATTTTTTAATTCATGAATCCAAGTTTTCGAATCAATTGGAAATATTGCTTTATTTTCTTTTAATATATTTTTATAACTTGTTACTACAGATTTTCCTGAAACAATATCTTTTTTCCCCTACAAAATTATTTTCAAGTCTATAGCATCTTGCATAAAATATTTGTAATTGTTATATTTTTTTATAGTTCTATTTACAAAAGAAGTATATTTTTTAACAGAAGGAGTAATATTATATCCAAAAATACTAGTTTTCCTGAGGAAAATGTAGCTTCTGGAGATATATTTGTAAAACAGTCCTTCCAGATATAATTAAAATTTTTTTCATTTATTTCCACTTTTTGAAATTTTTTTTGAAATTTTGTCTATTTAAAATTATTTTGTATTATAATTAAACTGTATTTTAATCTATCATGAATAAAAATTTATAAAAGTTACTATAATAATAGAAAAAATATATAGATTAACTAAAATATATAGATTAGTTATAATAAATAATATTTTAAACAATATTATAGAATAAGTAACTATATTATCGAAATAAATTAAATTTATTTTTTTATATTAGTCTATAATGTTAAAATTAATATTTATGAGTGATATTTAAATTAGACAAAATTAAAATTATTTATATTATAGACTATATTAACACTAATAATTAAAATAATAACGACTCATAATTAATTAATTTCATATTTTAATAGCTTTTAGGTAAATTTAAAGGAGATAAAATGATATTTGTAGCTATATTAGCTGGCGGAACTGGCACTAGAATGGGAAATATGGATAAACCTAAACAATTCCTTTTATTAGGTGATAAACCAATTATAATACATACTATAGAAAAATTTCTTATTAATGAAAAATTTGAAGAAATAATAGTATTATCTCCAAAACAATGGATTAGTCATACAGAAGATTTAATTTTGAAATATATTCCTAATTCTAATAAAGTTAAGGTAATTGAAGGTGGAAAACTTCGTAATGACACTATAATGAATGCTATTAACTATATTGATAATAAACCTGATATAAAAGAAGAAGATATAATAGTTACTCATGATTCGGTTAGACCTTTTATTACACATAGAATAATCGAGGAAAATATAAAATATGCCAAAGAATATGGGGCCTGTGATACTGTAATTCCTGCAACTGACACTATTGTAGAAAGTACAGATGGAAATTTTATTAAAAGTGTTCCAAACAGGGAAAACATGTATCAAGGTCAAACTCCTCAATCTTTTAATATTATTAAATTAAAACAACTTTATAACAATGTTTCTGAGAAAGAAAAAGAAATATTAACTGATGCATGTAAAATTTTTTCTATTAACAATGAAAAAGTATTTTTGGTTCAAGGAGAAGTTAGTAATATTAAAATAACCTATCCTCATGATTTAAAAGTAGCTACTTCTATATTAAAAGAAACATAAATACTTAATTATATTGGATATTAGTTATAACTTAAATATTGGTTATGTTATATATTAATTTATTATTTAATTGTAAATTTTTTATTATAACTAAACCTATATAATATATCTATTATGAATAAAATCTATTATAAATAAATCTCTTATTATAAATTATACAGGTAAAATAATGATAAATACTATTTATCGGTTAGTCTCTCCAAAACTTATTGAAGAAGTTTATGGCGAAGTAAATTTGGAAAATAATGTAATAGTTAGGCCTACACATCTATCAATTTGTCAAGCTGATCAGAGATATTTTCATGGAAATAGAGATCCTGAAACATTAGCTAAAAAACTTCCAATGGCTTTAATTCATGAAGGAATAGGAGAAGTTATTCATGATGAAACTGGAACTTTTGAAAATGGTGATCTAGTTGTCATAATTCCTAATACTCCTATTGAAGACGATGATATTATAGCTGAAAATTATTTAAGATCAAGTAATTTCAGAGCTAGTGGTTTTGATGGATTTATGCAAGATTATGTAATTTCCGATCCAAATAGACTAGTCAAAATTCCCAACGATATCAATAGAGAAGTAGCTGCCTTCACAGAACTTATAAGTGTTAGTGCACATTCTATTTCTAGATTTTCTAAACTAGCTCATAAAAGAAAAAATAAAATCGGGGTATGGGGAGACGGAAATTTAGGTTATATCACCTCTCTATTACTAAAAATTATCTTTCCAGAATCTAAAATTGTAGTTTTTGGAAAAAATGATGAAAAATTAAATTTATTTACTTTTGCAGATGATACGTTTAAAATTAACGAGATTCCAGAAGACATAAAAATTGATCATGCATTTGAATGTGTTGGAGGAAGAGGTTCGCAATTAGCTTTAGATCAAATAATTGATTTAATTCATCCTGAAGGAACAATTTCTCTTTTAGGAGTATCTGAATATCCTGTCCCTATAAATACAAGAATGGTATTAGAAAAAGGTCTATTGGTATTTGGAACAAGTAGAAGTGGAAGAAAAGATTTTATTAAAACAATAGAAATATTTAAAGAGTATCCGAGAGTATTAAAGTATTTAGAAAATATAGTTAATGACACTATTGAAATAAAAAATCTAGAAGATATTAATATAGCTTTTGAAAAAGATTTTAATTCAAGTTTTGGAAAAACAGTTTTATTATGGAATAAATAAAATTATATTATTTAATGTGAAGTTCATTTAATGTTAATTTCTTTGCATTAATTGTATTTTAATTATTTTATGTATCAATTGGAAATAATGAGCTTATTTTCATTGAAAATTTATACTACTATAAAGTTTACATTGTTTATAAGATCTTTATACATATAACTTTATTAACAATAATAACAAAATAAAAATAATAAAATGATTAATTTATTTTAAAAATAAAAGTAAAATTATAAAATAATAAATAACTCTTAAATAAATAATTTTTAAATATAATTATTAATTTATAGTAAATTTTATTTATAGTAAATTGTCGTAAATTAGTATGAACATGATTTTGTAGCTATTAGGGATATTAATGGTATTTGAAAGCTTAATGAATAACAGGTTCGTTTTGAATTTTATGAAATATAAATATCTTCTATATGAACTTGTTAAAAAAACAGTAAAACTAGATTATAGGAGATCTTTTTTAGGAATCTTTTGGATTTTTTTAAATCCTCTTTTGTATACAATAGTTTTAACTATAGTTTTTTCCACTTTTTTAGGACGATATATTGACAATTATCCTATTTATTTATTATGTGGAAGATTAGCTTTTGATTTTTTTTCTAGTGGATCAAAAGCTGCTATGAACTCACTAAAAAAAGCATCTATTATTAAAAGAGTATATGTACCTAAATATATTTATCCTCTGTCTAGTGTGTTAGGTAAATATATCACGTTTTTAATGTCTTTAATAATTTTGGCTCTTTTAATAATTGTCACAGGTGTAGTTTTAACTTGGCAAACTGTTTGGGCAATTATACCATTTATAATATTGTTTTTACTTACTCTTGGTGTAGGATTAATGTTAGCTACTGTGGTAATATTTTTTAGAGATGTTAAACACTTATGGGGAGTCTTTACATCTTTACTTATGTGGTGTAGTGCAATATTTTATTCTATAGATATTATTCCTGCACAGTTTAGGGCTGTATTTGAGTTTAACCCAATATTTCAGATAATTGACATGATTAGGAAATCAGTTATGTATGGTCAGTTTTATGATCCTTTCCAAGTATTTTATGTTCTTGGAATAACAATATTCTTCCTTGTATTGGGAATTTGTCTTTTGTTTAAATATCAAGACAAGTTTATACTATATATTTAATTTAGGTGATGATTTGAGCGAAAAAGTTATTGAAGTAGATGATGTTTCAGTCATGTTCAATTTAAAAAAACAAGGAAAATTTAGCTTAAAAAATTATTTTCAAAGCCTAAAAAATAAAGAACTCATGTTTCAAGAATTTTGGCCTCTTCAAAATGTTTCTTTTAACGTGAAAAAAGGAGATAGGGTAGGTATATTAGGATTAAATGGTGCTGGAAAAAGTACTCTACTTAAAGTTATAGCTGGAGTAATGAAACCAACAAAAGGCGCTGTGAAAACTAAAGGAAGAGTGGTTCCTCTTTTGGAATTAAGTACAGGATTCGATAAAAGTTACACTGGCCGTGAAAATATTTTTCTTAGAGGAGCTACTTTAGGATTCTCTACTAAATATATGGAAGAAAGATTTGATGAAATAGTTGATTTTGCAGAAATTAGAAAATTTTTAAATGTTCCTGTATCAAATTATTCTTCTGGAATGAGGGCAAGACTTGGATTTGCAATTTCAACAATGGCTGATCCCGATATATTAATTTTAGATGAAGTACTCTCAGTAGGAGATGCTAAGTTTAAGAAAAAGAGCTTTAAAAAAATGATGAATTTAATTGAAAGTAGGGACACTACTGTTTTATTTGTTTCTCATTCTACAAGACAAGTTGAAAAACTTTGTAATAAAGCTATACTTCTTGAAAATGGTCAAATGACAATGGTTGGAGAATCAGGTCCTATAATAGAGAAATATAAAGAAATAACAGATAAATAATAGTTATTTAATAAATATAAACTATGATATAATAATAAAAGATATAATATTCTAAATAATCTTATAACTAGTATTAATAATTTTAATTAATATATGATTATAAATAATCTAAATATTATAACTAATCTGTAATATTATATACTAATCTGTATATACTAAATCTTATATTAGAAAGGTTGTTAAATGAACTTTAAACACAAGCTTTTTGCTAAAATATTTAATTTTTTTCAAT
>NIZT01000038.1 GCA_003315655.1 Candidatus Methanobinarius endosymbioticus | reverse complement strand
ATTTAAATAGATTTAATTTTACGTTATTAATCACTAATAATTTAATGGATTACTCTAAGGGAAAAACATGCCATATGATGCAGAAACTTTAGTAGTTGGTTGCGGAAACATACTCTTTAAAGATGATGGTTTCGGCCCTGAAGTTATTAATGCTTTGGAAGACTATTTTAAAGATAAAGAAATGCCAAATGACATCATGCTTATTGATGCAGGAACTGGTGCAACACATTTTATATTCACTTTACCCAACGAAAGTTGGAAAAAGTTGATTGTAGTTGATGTTGTGGAGTTTGATGCAGAACCAGGAACTCTAAAATTATTTAGCCCCTATGATATGCCTAGAGGAGCATATGAAAATGTTCACTCATGGCCAGTTGAAGAACCTCTTCATGATCTAGCTGAAAAGATAGAAGTAATTATTGTAGGATGCAAACCTAAAGAGATTTCTGCACCAGAAGTGGATATGGGCTTATCTGAGCCTGTTAAAGATGCAATCCCTAAAGCCATTGAGATGATTTTAAAAGAAATAGGGGTTTAGCAAATGCTTGCAAGAATTAAAAGGTTTTTAGGACTTGAAGATAAACCAAAAGAACAAGCTAAGCCAATTAAGCCAAAAGAGGAAGAATCTTCACAACAGGAGGTTGAAAAAGTGGCTGATAAACCAAAAATAGGATATTTTCACTTAAGTGGGTGTACTGGAGACGGTATAGCATTAACTGAAAATTATGACATACTCGCAGAATTACTTACTGATATGGTAGATATTGTATATGGACAAACTTTAGTAGATGTATGGTACGATGATGAAAACAACCCATATGCTATTGATGACATGCCAGAAATGGATTTGGCATTAGTCGAAGGTTCTGTTTGTTTACAAGATGAACATAGTATACATGAACTTAAAAAATTAAGAGAAAAAGCTAAATTAGTATGTGCTTTTGGATCTTGTGCTATGAATGGATGTTTCACACGATACTGTCGTGGTGGACAACAAGCACAGCCAAAACATGAAGCATTTTTACCAATTGGAGACATAGTACAAGTAGATTGTACAATTCCGGGTTGTCCAGTTTCTCCAGAAATTGTAGCTAAAGTTGTAGTTGCATTAATCAATGGAGACATGGATTATTTACAACCTATGCTTGACATGGCAGGATGCACAGCTAATTGTGGTTGCGATTTACAAAAAAATATTGTTAATAAATCCCTTTGTACTGGATGTGGAACTTGTGCAATGGCTTGTCAAACTAGAGCTATTGAAATGAGAGAAGGAAGACCAGAAGTTAATATAGACAGATGTATTAAATGTGGTATATGTTACACACACTGTCCAAGAAGTTGGTTCCCTACAGAACAGATTAATAAGGATTTAGGACTATAGGAGGATTTAAAATGGTATTAGGTACTTATAAAGAAGCCGTATCTGCAAGAGCTACTGAGAAACAAATCCAAAAAGTCGCACAAGATGGTGGAATAGTAACAGCATTATTATCATATGCATTAGATGAAGGAATTATTGAAGGAGCTGTAGTTGCAGGACCTAGTGAAGAGTTATGGAAACCAGAACCTCTGGTTGCAATGACTTCTGAAGAGATTATTTCTGCTGCAGGAACAAAATACACTTTCTCTCCAAACGTAGCTGCATTAAAAAAAGCTGTTAGACAATACGGTCTTGAAAAAGTTGGAACTGTTGGAACTCCATGTCAATTAAATGGGATCAGAAAAATGCAATCTTATCCATTTGGAACAAGATTCTTAGCTGACAAAATGACTTTAGTTGTCGGTATTTTCTGTATGGAAAACTTCCCATTTGCTTCACTTGAAACTTTCATTAATGAAAAAATGAAATCTTCTCCTGAAGTAACTGAAAAAATGGATATTGGAAAAGGTAAATTCTGGATTAAAGCATTAGGTGAAGACATTGGTTTTCCATTAAAAGAAACTCATGGATATGAACAAGCTGGATGTAATATTTGCCCTGATTATACTGCTGAGTTAGCTGATCTATCTACAGGATCTGTAGGTGCTCCAGATGGATGGTCTACTGTTCTTAAAAGAACTGATGCTGGTGCTTCAATATTTGATCAAGCTGTAAAAGCTGGAATTATTGAAACCAAAGACATAAGCACTGTAAAACCAGGCTTACCATTACTAGAAAAATTATCACTAGGTAAAAAAGACGGCGCTAAAAAAGAAAGTGACAATAGAAGAGAACTCGGACTTCCAGTTCCATTCTAATTCTATTTTACTTCTTTTATTTTATTTTTTTTAAATAATATTTAAATAAACATCTTAAATTTAGATTAATTTTTACTTATTTACATAATTACTACTAATTGAATTATATTCAAATTTTGAAATGATTTTTAATATTTTTTCTATTCTTGTATATTAATTATCTTTATCTTTGATTTTATCTAATTTTTATTCTATATTATTTTTTTATAGATTATTATAAATTTAATATTCTATATATTCCATAGTTAAAACTTTCTTAGATGAAAATTCCCCATATGCTGTTGGTACATAAACTGTAGGATCATCCTCAAATAAAGAACCAAATTTTGTCATATTATAAAATTCTTGATTATAATCAATTTCTTTAAGAATAGATAGTTCAAACTCATTTATTACAGTAGGAAAATTATAAGGTTTAGCACTAGGAATATATTGATCTATTCTTTTAGCTAAAAATTTCATTATAGATAAATCAATTTTTATAATCTCATCAATTCTAGGTTTTTGGACTTTAACAGCAACAGAGGGACCATTAAATAATTTAGCTATATGAACCTTGTCCAATAGAAGCGGTAGATAATGGAATTTCACTAAATGTTTCAAAAATTTCATATATAGAACCATTTAATTCTTCTTCAACAATTTTTTTTATATCAATGAATGGTACAAGTGGATTATCATATTGCATTTTAGAAAATTCTTTAGCTATATCTTCCCCAACTAGATCTGGATGAGTACTTATCATTTGTCCTAATTTAATATAAGCAGGATCTAATTCCTGTAAAGTCATTCTCAAACGTAACAAGGGAAGAAAATTATCTAATTCATTTAATGATTCCTCTTTATTTGAACGTTGGAAAAATGGAAATCTATGTTTGAGACCTATTTTTTCAACAACATAGCCAAACTCATATTTATTAAAAACACTTACTATTTCATTCAATCTTTTCATGTTTGTATTAGTTTTTCCCCTCTTAATAATTTTCATAATTAAATAGTAGATTTTAATACTATAAATAGCATCAAATATTTATAATGAAACAAAAAAATTAATATTTTTAAATTTATTAAAATTTTATAACTAAAAATAATTATAAAAAAAGAATATAGAATAATATTATAGAATAATAGTATTATGGAATAAAAATATTGTAAAACAAATATTATTGAATAGAAATAAGATAAATCAAGTAAATGGTACAAAAATGGAAAATATTGACCAAATAATCAAAATATGGCTTGAATGCAACATAAAATCTCATTATTTTATTTCAGAAGATTATTGGAGATCAAATAAAGAATCAATATTAAATGAATACCTTCCAAAATCAAAAACATTCACTTACAAAGAAAATAATGAAATAAAAGGATTTATAAGTAGTATGAGTAATGATTTATTAAATAAAAAAACATGTGAAAATTCAAAACATATATGAGCTTTATTTGTATCTGAAAAATACCAAAGAAAAGGAATAGGAACATTTCTAATTAATTCAGTGAAAGAAAAATATAAAAAATTAAGTTTACCTGTATATGAAAAAAACAAAAATGCAGTAAATTTCTATAAAAAATCATGATTTAAAATAATGAAAAAACAAATAGATGAAAATACTGGATTCTATGAATACATAATGGAATGGGAAGAGGAATAGGTCAAAATTTCACTAAAAGTAGTTTATCAGGAAATAATAAAAATAATAAAGATAAAAACAATAAAAGTATTTGATAGCATGCTAAGAGTAACCCATCTTCTGTTTTATACAGTATTCATCTACGCGGACTACCTTGCCTACCACAGTGGATTATCAGCAGCTTTGCCCTTGCATCCTATAGAATGGCCGTTTCACCGATTCTTTTCATGTCGATCAAGCAATAGCTATCATATTCATTCATTAAAAGACGTGCCGTTTCTGCTCCAGAGTCATACTTCTCAGCATGTGTCTTTCAACACTATAGTTCTGTGTGATGGATGGAGTTTCCTTAGTTAACGAATAACCAGTAACTGTCTTTAGCTTGCTATCATCTTTTTTTATATAATTCAACCTTAATAAATATTGTTCAAATAATTCATTATATTCTTCAAGAAAAAATAGAAAATTACTAAAAACTATAAAATAAAATGATCATAACAAATATTATATAAAAATAAGGAGGAAATAGTGTATAAAAAGATATTAATACCTGTAGATGGATCAAAATTTGCTGAAAAAGGTATGCAACATGCTTTATTTATTGCATCTGAAAGTAGTGCAGAAATAATAGCATTAGAAGTTATTGATACTAATCATTATATGGGATTACCTCTTTAAGAATCAATATATCAGTTAACCGATGCTTTTAAAGAAGAAGCCAAAGAAAATCTTGGAAAAATAAAAGAAATTTCTGACAATCAAATAAAAATATCTACTAAGATTGTTGAAGGTTCACCAGCTAATGAAATACTGAAAGCTATTGAAGAAGAAGATGTTGATCTTGTTATTATGGGAAGTTCAGGAAAAACAAGATTTAACAGATTTTTACTAGGAAGTGTTGCAGATAAAGTTGTTAAAAATGCAAAACGTCCTGTTTTGATAGTACATTAATTTTATTAATTAATTATAGTAATTAATAAGTAATTATAGTAATTTTATTATATATTGAATTTTTCATATCTTATAAAATTAACATATTATAAGTTTATAGTTTATTTTATAAATAGGTTATATTATTATAATATTATACATTTTGAGTGTATTTTTGTAAAATATTATAATTAGTTTTATAAAAAATAATTAGTTTCATAAAATATTTCATAATATTTATAATTTTTTAATATTCAATAATATTTTTAAGTAAAATGAATTAAGATAAAAAATAAATTTCTAGAAAAAATTAGATAATATAAATTAAAATAGATAAAATATTTAAAATAAACAAATTAAAACAAGTAAAATAAATAGCAGGGCCTAGATTTGAACTAGGGCTCTCGGGGTTATGAGCCCCGCGGGATCACCAGACTACCCCACCCTGCTAAACGAATGAAAATTGATAAACTTTAGTTGTTTATTATGTAATTAAACAACATTATTTTTAGAATAATATAAATTTTAAAATAATATAGCATTAAATAAAATACTATTAAAAATAGTTATCATTAAATTATATGTTTTATTAGTATATAAAAGTTTCTGTTATTTCATGAAAATTAATTAATTTTTCTATAAAATTTTAATATAAATTTAATTTTTAATATAAAATAAAAAAATATGAAACTAAATAATATAAATCGAAAAATAAATTAAAGAATAATAAAAAAATAAATAATAATTAATTATTTAAAATAATAATTATTTATTATTCTTCTTCGAGTTTCTTTAATCTCTTGTCTATACTAGCTAATTTTTCATTAGTATATTCCCTATACTCCTTGAATCTTTTAGTAATTTCATCAGCATTTTTATATGCTGTTTCACAGCTTTTTTCAAGAATATTTAAATCATCTTTAGTAGCTAAAGACCAATCCCTAATAAGTTCATCACTTTTTTCATCTAAAAAAGAATCAATCTTTTTTGAAAAACTGTCAGTACCGAAATTAGGCATATCTATATCTTTAAACTTTACTTTTAATTTTTCTCCCATAGAACTGGAATCTGCATCACTATTTTGAGACATATTTAATCCTCTCCTTGTAATTTGTTTTTCTTCTCTATTATTCTGGACAGTGGCAGGCATATAAGCTTTAAATTTGCTCATAGCTTGTGTATTATTTTGCAAGTAATAATATAATAAAACTATTATTGCGCCTGCCAGTATAAGAATAGTTAAAGCTTCTAAAGCATCCATATTATCATCCCGTTATTTGTCTCCTTTTTTAAGAAGTATTTTTTCCTTAGCTTCGATTTCATTAAGCATTATTTCAAGCTTTTTTTGCTCTGTTTGAGCTTCTAATCTTGCTAATCTTTCATTAATCTCACTGTGCAAATATCCAACATCACCCATTACATCAGAAGTGGACTTACGAATGTTAGATAGATTATCTTGCTTATCTTTAGGTAATTGAATTGAATTTCCCATCAAACGTTTTGATTCTAAATCTTTTTCAACCATACTAATTTTTTTAAGCTCAATTTCTGTTTCCATAATTTTAACAGTATTTTGAGATTCTCTAACACGCCTCCACTGCACAACTATTACAATAATAGCTATTAAAGCAATGATCGCAACAAGCACAATGAATACCTGATTAATAGACATATTATTTAAACCAGGTAAGGTTATATTCACCATATTTTTACCTCATTTTACAAAAATTTCACTAATATATTTAATAATAAATAATATTTAATAAATAATATTTTTAGTTAATATATAAAAATATATTTATAATATTATTTGTTGATAAAACTATATAAAAATTGTGCAAAGAATTAAATACTTAAATAAATAAGCAAATTATAATTAGCATTATTAACAAAATAAAGGTTAATTTATAAAATTTATTTAATAATTATAGATATATACATATTTTATAAAATATATTAAATATGATAATGTTATTATAATAAATAATAATAAAATAATTTTTTATA
This sequence comes from Candidatus Methanobinarius endosymbioticus, assembly GCA_003315655.1. GTDB lineage: Archaea > Methanobacteriota > Methanobacteria > Methanobacteriales > Methanobacteriaceae > Methanobinarius > Methanobinarius endosymbioticus. The sequence continues at coordinate 51,150 of NIZT01000038.1, read as the reverse complement.
ATTAATAATTAACTTTAAAAAACAATATAAATATTCAACTAGATGAAACCATGATAGAATCCTATGAAAAAGCTGGTAAAATATTATCAAATGTAAGAAAAGAAGCTGTAAAACTTATAAAAAACGATTTGCTCATATTAGACTTAGTAGAGTTCGTTGAAGGTGAAATTCAAAATGCAGGTGCAGGTATTGCATTTCCTTGCAATGTTTCTGTAAATGAAATTACTGCTCATTATACTTCTCCAGCTAATAATGAAACAAAACTACATACTGGAGATTTAGTCAAATTAGATCTAGGGGCGCATGTAGATGGTTACATAGCTGATTCTGCAATCACTGTCCTAACACCAGGAAAAGATCTAGAAGAAAAGTATAGTAGTGATGAAATAAATAAACATAAAGAATTAATTGAAGCTTCAAACACTGGACTTGAAGCAGCCATAAGCACTGTTAGATCAGGAGCTGAAATTGGTAAAATTGGTGCTGCAGTAGAAGAAGCTATCAAAAGCTATGGTTATAATCCAATAACTAATTTAACAGGACATAGTTTAAAACAATGGGAACTACATGCAGGATTATCTATTCCTAATTTTGATGATAAAAGCACTACAAAGTTAAAGGAAGGAGATGCATTAGCTATTGAACCTTTTGCAACAGAAGGAGTTGGTTGGGTAACAGATACTACTCACACCACAATTTTTAGATTTTTAAAAGATAAACCATTTAGAATGGCTCATACACAAAAAGTTCTTAAAGAAATAAAAGAAAACTACTCAGATTTGCCATTTTCTATTAGATGGTTAAGTGAAAAGTTTAATGTAAATAGATTAAATAGCTCAATGAGACAATTATCACAAGCAATGACAATATATGCTTATCCTGCATTAAAAGAAAAAACAAATGGCTGGGTATCTCAAAGCGAACATACTGTTATTGTTGAAGGAAATGGATGTACTATTACTACAAAATAATCTATCCATCCATTTTTATTTAGTTTTTTTAATTTTTTAATTTTATTTTTATAAATAATTTTTATAAATAATTATAGCTAATTTTTCATACTAATTTTATAATAAATTATAATATTAAATTTATTTTAATAATATTATTCCAATATATTATAAAAATATCTCAAATTTATCAATATATTTATATTCTAAATTATAATTAAAGTTATAATTTTAATTTTAATTTAATAATATATATTTTATAATTGATCTATTTTAAATATAGGTGGAGAAAAAAATCTCTGATGTTATTTTATCAGATGGAATTTATGATAAAAAACTTATAGTTAATCGAGGAATGGAATCTTATTTTAAACAAATTGTTGATTTTGGATTTTTCCATGCTGATCCTCATCCATCTAACATTTACATATTAAAAGATAATATTGTTTGTTATATTGATTTTGGAATGATGGGTGCTTTAGATGATGAGTTCAAAGAGAATTTAACTGAATTATTCATTTAATATATTGAAAAAATATTAAGGGAATGATTAACCAACTTTCGTATATGGGTATTTTGCCTGATGATTTAGATCGTAGAGCTTTAAAATATGATTTAATGGATTTATTAGGTAAATATTATGGAGTAGAATTAAAAGGAATTCATGGGGGAATGTTGGATTTAATAATCATTATACGAAAATATAATGTTATAATGCCTCGTGAATTTGTTTTAATTTCAAAGGGTCTTTTCAATGCTGGAAAAAACTGGTATAAAATCAGATCCTGAATTCAATACTATAGAAACCCTTGAACCATATACAAAAAATTATAAGAAGAAAGTTAAGTCCATTTAGACTTGTTGATTTTGTAAAAAATAATATTTTTGAAATAGAACATATCTTAAAACAGTCCCAATGAATATTTCTAAAGCTATTTATAAATTAGAAGAAGGAAAATTAAATATAGAGTTAAAGGATAAAAACATGGAAAAGATGATTAATAGAATATCCATGTCTTTGTATTATTTGCACTCCTTATAGGTTTTTCTCTTGTTATACTATCAAATAAAGGAATAATGATATTAGATTTACCATTTTTAGGGATAATTAGTTTTATTTAAAGTGCAATAATAGGTGTGTGGCTAATTATATCAACATTAAGAAGTAAAAACTACTAAAAAAGTGATTTTTACTATTGTAAAAAATTCAAAATAACAGTTTATTTTTTATTTCCTCTTTTATATTGTTTTTATTATTTATTTTTTTCTATTTTTTCAATATTTGTTTTATCTTTGGCTTGTTTTTAATATTTCTGTTCCTCGAAGAATGAGTAAATAGCCATTCCTTTATTATCAAACCTAATTCCTTCAAATTCTCTTTAAGTATTAAACACTGTATAAGTTAAATTCTCTTTGCTTATATTATATTTAAGATGTTTTCCTATTGGCATAGTATAAATAGCTCCATCTGAAACTAAATATAATCTATTTGTCACAAGATTTACAGCTACTGATTGAGGACATGTTCCTGGACGGTTTTCAATTGTCAACAAAGGTTTAAGTTTCACTGAATCATTACTTATTTTCCCAACAATAATTGTAGAGGAACTGGATGGATTAGAATCAGTTTTTTTAATATAATCTGTATAAAAATTTCCATCATTATCAAAAGATAAATTATGTAATTTACCAATCTTTTTATTGTTTAATTTCGCTGGAGCTTTGTATATTCTATTAGGTTCTAAAGTATTTTTATCTATTCTCATTAATTTTAATTTTGAAGATTTTGAATCATCATCCTGCCACATCCATAATGATTTAGTTTTTGAGTCTTATGATAATGATTGTCAATGTCCTGTGTTAAAAATCGGGCCTATTTTTATGGATTGTTTTAATTTTTTCTGATCTTTTGTTAAATCTTTCCCATTCGTAATGGCATGTCCTAATTCTCTAAGAATCCATGAATCATTATCATTATTTGCATCATATTTATTTAATATTTCCATAACTAAAATGATATGAAGACTCATATGTTTCAGGACAATCAATAAAATTAAGGGCATTAGTATTATTTACAAATATAGGTTCTTCATTCCAAAACTCAGAATCATCATTTGTATTAAAGAATGTGTTACTAACAACCCAAGCTGATATTATAACAGATATTAACTAGAATTATAATTAAAAGAAATTTACGTGGTCTTGTTATTCATAAATATTATTCACCAAAAATCAATTGAAATTTGTAAAATATATAAATGATACTAAAAATTAATTAAAGTTAATTAAAAATTTAAATTAATACAAAACGTAATTAATAGTTTTATTATTAATTAATATTTTATAAAATAATTGATAATTAATAAGATTAAAATTTATTGTAGATTATTAAAAAATTAACTATGTTAAATTTATGTAAAATCAATATATTATATAATATGTTTTTCAAGATATTTAATTATATCTATTAAAATATAAAAAAATAATATAAAGAACAATGTAAAAAAATAAAAATATTAAAAATAATTAATATAACAATAATTTTAAAAAAATAATTTTAAATAGTTCATGATAATGTGATATTATATTACATAATATATTAAATATAATAAATTAAATATTAAAACACTAATTATAACTAATTAGTGTAAAAAGATAAATTAAAAAGATTCTAATGATTTATAGCTTCTTTTACTTTATCAAAGAATCCTTTTTCGTAAGTATTTATTTCTTCACCACTTTTTTTTCCAAATTCTAAAAGTAAATCTTTTTGTTCTTCATTTAATTTTTGGGGAACAACTACTTTGACTGTAACATACAAAGTTCCTTTAGAATTTCTTCTCATAACTGGCATTCCTTGATTTCTAAGACGGAAAATGCTTTCACTTTGTGTACCTGGTGGTATTTTAAGTTCAATTTCTCCATCTATAGTAGGGACATCTACAGTATCCCCTAAACTAGCTTGAACAAAACTTATTTGTTTTTCATAGTAAAGATTAGGTCCTTCTCTTTCAAAATCTTTATGAGGTTTAACATTGATTAAAACAATTAAGTCACCATATCCTCCACCGACATATCCAGCATTCCCTTTTCCAGGGACACGAAGACGGGAACCAGATTCAACACCTGCTGGAATTTTTATACTTATTGTGTTATTTTCCTTAACTTTTCCTTTTCCATCACATGCTTTACAAGGATCAGTAATAATTTTTCCTTTGCCTCTACATTCTGGACATGGTCTAACCTTCATCATTTGTCCTAATATAGTATTAGTTACTTGCCTTACTTTGCCTGTTCCACCACAAGTTTGACAAGTTTCTGGATTGCTTCCTGGTTCTGATTTACTTCCATGACATGTTGAACATTCTACATCATGCCTTATATTAATGTCTTTTTCAATATCTTCTGCAGCTTCTTCTAATGTTATATCAATTTCTGCATAAATATCAGATCCACATTGAGGACCACCTCCTCGGCTATGTCCACCACCAAATCCAAACATTTCGAAAATATTATTGACATCAAAGCCACCACCAAAACCTTGAAAAATATCCTCAAAGTTTGCATTTCTAAATATATCTTCATTAGAAAATCCATCCATCCCTGCATGACCATATTGATCATAAGTTTTTCTTTTATCTTCATCAGATAAAACAGCATAAGCTTCACTTATTTCTTTAAACTTTTCAGTAGCTTCTTCATCATCTGAAACATCTGGATGGTGCTTCATTGCTAACTCACGATAGGCTTTTTTTATTTCTTTTCCCTCGGCTCCTTTTTCTATACCGAGAATATCATAATAATCACGCTTTTCTGCCAATTTATTCACCTATAAACATAAAATTGAATTAAAAATATAAAAATTAAATTAATAAATATTTTATATATTCTATAAAAATAAAAACTCTATTTAAAGAAAGTTATTAATTAACTTAAGTTTTTCATGATAATTTTTCCCGATATAAATTATAAAGTATTATCAATATAAATTGTTATCACTATTATTTATGAAATAAAATATTTTTATAAATTTATACAACATGTATAGTTATTTAATTTATAGAATATAAATTTATAATATATATCTAAATTATAAAATATTAATAAGATATTTAAAAATAAATATTTTTAATTAATATATTATTCTTAATAACCCTATTTTAAACAAAATTATCTTTTTTAATTTACTATCATTACAATCGTCTTATTTTTTAACTTCATAATCAGCGTCAATAGTGTCATCATCATCAGATCCTGCATTAGGGTCTTGATTTGCACTTTGGTTGGCTTCCTGATTTTCTCCCCCTTGTTGTGCATCCTGATAGATTTTTGCACCTATTTCCTGAACAATTTTAGTTAATTCTTCAGTTTTATCTTTAATAACTGAAATATCATCACCATGAATAAGTTCACGAAGTTTTTTGACTAGATCTTCGATTTTAGATTTTTCATCATCAGAAATTTTATCTTTAAGATCTTCTAAAGTTTTTTCAGCTGTATAAATCATTGAATCAGCATTATTTCTAACTTCAATTTCTTCTTGTTTCTTTTTATCTTCTTCAGCATGTACTTCAGCTTCTTTAACTTTTTGATCTATTTCGTCATCAGATAATTTAGTTGATGCTGTGATTGTGATAGCTTGTTCTTTACCAGTACCCATATCTTTTGCAGATACATTTATAATACCATTAGCATCAATATCAAAAGTAACTTCTATTTGAGGGACTCCTCTTGGAGCAGCTGGAATTCCTACTAATTGGAATCTTCCTAAAGTAGTATTGTCTGAAGCCATCGGTCTTTCACCTTGGAGAACATGAATATCTACAGAAGTTTGATTATCTGCAGCTGTTGAAAAGATTTGACTTTTCTTTGTAGGAATGGTAGTGTTACGATCTATGAGTTTAGTTGCTACTGCTCCCATAGTTTCAATACCTAATGATAATGGTGTAACATCTAAAAGAACGAGATCTTTAATTTCACCAGCTAAGACTCCTCCTTGGATAGCTGCACCCATAGCAACACATTCCATTGGATCAATTCCTCTTTCGATTTCTTTTCCAATGTAACTTTCTACGAACTTTTGAACGATTGGCATTCTGGTAGGTCCACCAACTAAAATAATCTTATCAATATCTCCTTTTGTCATTTTTGCATCTTTTAATGCTTGTTTCATCGGGTTTTCACATTTTTTAACAATAGGATCGACTAATTCTTCAAGTTTTGCTCTAGTAAGGTTATTTATTAAATTTTTAGGACTGCCATCTTTTCCCATAGTAATAAATGGTAAGTTTATTTCACTAGTTAAAGTAGTTGAAAGTTCAATTTTAGCTTTTTCAGCAGCTTCTCTAAGTCTTTGAACTGCTTGATCATCATCCATAAGATTTATACCAGTTTCTTTTTTGAATTCATCAGCTAAATAATTCATTATGGTGTTATCCATATCAGTTCCACCAAGTTGGGTGTCACCACTTGTAGATTTAACTTCAAATACTCCTCCACCAAATTCCATAACGGTTACATCAAGAGTACCTCCACCAAAATCAAATACCATAATTTCTACTTCCTCTTCCTCTTGTTTATCAATACCATAAGCTAAACTAGCTGCTGTTGGTTCGTTTACAAGTCGAACTACATCTAATCCTGCAATGGTTCCGGCATCTTTTGTAGCTGTTCTTTGATTGTCATCAAAGTAAGCTGGTACAGTAATAACAGCTTTTTTTATCTCTTCTCCGAGGAATGATTCAGCATCTTTTTTAATTTTTTGTAAAATAAAAGCAGATATCTCTTGAGGAGTGTATTCTTTTCCTTGAACTTTAACTTTTCTATCAGTTCCCATACTTCTTTTAATGGCACTAATAGTGTTTTCAGGATTTGTAACAGCTTGTCTTCTAGCTGGTTCTCCTACTAATCTTTGCCCATCATCAGTAAAAGCAACATAACTTGGAAATGCTTTACCATATTGACTTGCTCCTTCCGCACTTGGAATTACAGTAGGTTTTCCTCCAACAAGAACTGCTGCTGCTGAATTACTAGTTCCTAAATCGATACCAATGATTTTTTCTTTCTTATCTGCCATAAATATCACCTATATAATATTTTTTTAATTTTTCTTGCATTAATTAAATATATTTTATTAATTAATGATTTAATGAGTTTAATCTTTTTTTTTTAAAAAATGGTTTATTTTAAATGCTTTAATTATCTGCAATAAATTTAATAATTTAAATAATTTAATCATATTAATTAAAAATTATTTAAATTATTTTTTACAGACTCTAACTTTAGAATATTTGATAACTTTATCTTTTAATGAATATCCTTTCATCAATTCATCTATGATCTCTCCATTTTCATGATCATCACTAGCTTTAGCCATTAATGCTTCATGTTTGAATGGATCGAATTTTTCACCTTTTGCAGATATCTCTTCAAGCCCTTCTTTTTCTAAAACTTTCTTTAATTTAGAATATATTAGTTCTACTCCCTTTCTTAACTCTTTTTCAGTTTTAGATTGCTCAAGAGCTCTTTCAAGATCTTCATAACTATCTAATATATTTATTATTAAATTTTCATTAGCAAATTTGACAATATCTTGTTTTTGCTTTTCAGATTGCTTTTTAAAATTGTCAAAATCAGCCTGTAATCGTTGAATATGAGATACATATTCCCCTATTTTATCATCTTCAAGGTTTTTTTCCATTTTAGCTAATTTATCAGTTTTATTTTTGAGCTCTTTTTGAGTATCTTTCAATTCTTTCTCTTGAAGCTTCATTTTTTTCTTCATTTCTTTCGGCTGATCTTCAAGATCTTTTTTTGCTTTATCATTAGCCATTGATTCACCTTTTTTATAATAATCCAACGAAAGAAGAACAATTGTTACTTTTTAAAATTATTTGGAAATATTTTAGAATAATATTCTTTTTTCACCAATAAAGTTAGGGTTGAGGTAGGGTTCGTCTTTTAATGGTTTAAATAATTATTTTTCAATCTTTATTTTCATCAAAGTTATTAAAGTAACAAAAAGTTATCTTTCTCATTATCTTATAGTAACAAAACGTTATATAAATGTTTCGATATATAATAAATATGATGATTATGATTTGTGATAATTCAAATAATAAAGGCAAAATAAATAATAAAAATAATATAAAAGTTAATAATGAGAATATTGACTTTAGTTCTAAAGAGAATATAGAAAATTTTTCCGATCCAAGTCTATTTAATATGGATACTAATAGTACTCAATTTAATAATGTTGATATGGAAGATATTTTAAATGTTATGGGTTGTAGAACTCGAAGAGAAATAATCAATCTTTTGAGAGAAGAACCAAGATTTGTAAGTGAAATTTCACAGGAGCTTAAAATTGGTCAAAAAGCAATTATAGAGCATTTAAGAGCCATGGAAGAAATTGGAATTCTTGAATCTTCATTTAAAAAAATTGTAAGAGGTAGGCCTCGTAAATATTATGATATGCCGCATGATTTCACAATTAATATAACTATAACTGAAAACTCTTTTGATGTAAATATTTCTGAGGATATTCTTAATCTTAAACAATTACCTTCTGGTGATGAATGGTCTAAATTGTTAGAAATAGAAAAAAGAATTGATCAAGGGCATTGGGAAGCTGTTGAAGAACTTAAAAGTCAAATTAGATTATATGAAAACTTAAAAAATAGGGCTGAATATATACTTGAAAGAATTCAGATGAAATAATTGAATATATGCTTATTTTGAGTTCATTTCCATTTTTTAATTTACTTTGGTCTATATTTATCTATTTAATAAATTTAGTCTATATTTTCTTTACTATTTTAGTTTATTTTAGAGGATGCTATTAAAGACTGGCCAAGAGAGACAGATCCATCCCCTGCACAAGAATTTTTATGCTGAACAAAGTTAAATCCTTCACTTTCAACATATTTTTTTGTTGCTAGAGTGATAGCTTCATTGTAAAATACTCCTCCAGTTGCACCAATGTTATTTATTCCCATTTTTGATGCAGTATCTACAGCTAAAATAGCGAGTCCTTCACTAACAACTTTTTGTCCTGCAGCTGCTATTTCTTTTTTGTTTTCTTTATTAGATATTAATTTCATTATATCTACAAGTATTTGTGTAGTGTCTAGAATAGGTCGTCCATTGATCTTTTTAAATTGAGGTTCTATTTTCAAATCTCCATTTGCTCCATAGGCAAATGATTCTAATTTCATAGAACATTCTCCTTCATAGGTTCTCTCACCACAAATATTAAGTGCAACAGCTATCGAATCCAATATTCTACCTGTACTCGTTGTGATTCCAACATTTAAATTAGAATTAATTTGTTTTAATACACTTTTTATTTCAGTTTCTCTATGTTGGAAATAATGAGAATAATTTGAGGATAATAATGATTCTAATTCTTCTCCTTGGTAAGTTTCACTATTGGATAGGATTGATTCAAGCATTCTAACAGGATATTTTGTAGAAATATCACCTCCTGGCATTTTTTGAGGAGATAATGAAGCTAATCTTTCATAATTGTTTATATTGGTGTACATTATTTCTCCTCCCCAAGTAGACCCATCTTCACCATATCCTACTCCATCAGCAGCTATAAAAACTAATTCATCAAGAGAGTTATCCATAGCTAAAACTGCTCCATGTGCATGGTGATGTTGAATAGGAATCACTTCACAATTAAATTTTTCTCCCATTTCATTAGCTAAGTGACTAGTAAAAAATTGAGGATGCATATCACAAGCTATTGCATCAAAGTTTTCTGTTTTTGTAATATTCCTCATGTTTTTAATAGCTTCCTGAAGAAATTCATATGTTTTAAATTTATTTGTATTTCCAATGTGTTGAGACACATAAGCTAAACCTTGTTTTTGAAGAGTAAATGTAACATCAATTTCAGGACCAAGAGCTAATATATTTAAATCTTTGTTTATTTTTTTTGTTTTGATCAAATCGTTTAAATCATATGGTTCAGGAGTATAACCTCTTGATCTTCTTATAAATGATAATTCATTTGCCCTATATCTAATTACAGAATCATCACATCTATTTATGATTCTTCTATTATGTAAAAGATAATAATCACCTATTCCATATAATGATGAAAGAATTTCTTTGTTTTTAATCATCATAGGTTCTCCTGAAATATTAGCTGAAGTCATAATATAAGCAGGTTCATCTGTATAATCAAACATGATGTGATGCAGTGGTGAATAGCATAGCATGACTCCTATATTATGTAGTTCAGGAGCTAAAGATTCAGCAAAATCATAATTTTTGCTTTTTTTAAGAATCACTATTGGTCTTTCTTTGGATAGAAGAGATTTAGCTTCTTTTGATGAAACTTCTGTGAAAGTTTTAGCTGTCTCTAAATTCCTAGACATAACTGCAAAAGGTTGATTCGGACGATTTAATCTTTTTCTTAATTTTTTAATGGGTTTATTATCCCTAACCTTAGTTATTAAATGTGTTCCTCCAATTCCTTTCATAGCTAATATTTTTCCTTCATCTAATAATTTTACAGCTTTTTCAAGAGGGTTTATCGTGTTTATTTCATTTTCTTTGTGATTATATAGTTTTAATGAAGGTCCACAGGTTTCACAACAAGTAGATTCAGCATGGTATCTACGATCTAGAGGATTAGTGTATTCTTTTTCACATTTTTGGCACAATGGAAAATCATCCATACTAGTTTTATCTCTGTCATAAGGAACATTTTCAATTACAGTAAAACGAATTCCACAATCAATACATGTGGTAAACGGATATTTGTATCTTCTATTTTTTGAATCATTAATTTCTTCTAAACAATTATCACAGATAGCTAAATCCGGAGGAATAACAGAAGCTCCTGAAAAATCTGTTGAACTTTCAACTATTTCAAAAGTATCATTTTTAGGATAAAAATATCGCGATTCATCTATCCATTGAACTGTTATTGAATTTATTTTTGATATTGCTGGTTTTTTTTCTTTTAAAATAGCTATAAAATCATTCACTTGTTTTTCATCTTCAAATAAAATTATTTCAACAATATTTCCAAGATTTCGAATATATCCTTTCAGACCTAGAGCATTAACTATTCTATAAACACTTGGCCTAAATCCTACTCCTTGAACGATTCCTTGGACTAATATTTTAGCTATTTTCATCAATGATACACCATTATAGTATAATTAATAGTATTATGTATAATAAATAGTTTAATATATTAATATTTAATAATAATATTTATAATAATTTATAGTTTTTAATTAATTATAAAATTTAATATAATTATAGTTAATTTGCTATGTTTATTAATTTTTAGTCTAATTACTATTTGCTTAACTTTAATTATATAATAATAAACTTTATATTTTCATTTATATTATTTAAAAATTTTTTATTTTTCTATTATTTTATAATAATTATTTTTATAATAAATATAATGACTTATTTTAAATAATTGATAATATTTGTAAATATTTCTATAATTATAATAATTTATATTATAATACGATATTATTTATATTAAGATATTTATATTAAGATAATTTGTATTGAGATATTTATATTAAGATAATTTATTTATATTATAAGATAATTTTATAATGTTTGTTTTAATAATGTTAATATATTGATTGTGATATTATGAGAGATGTTCTTGAAAAACTTTTAAAAGGAGAAATTGATATAGAAACATGTGAAAACCTTTTAAAAGCCAATAGTATATTGGAATTAGATGAAATAGCTAAATTTGATCATCATCGAGAAATTAGAACTGGTTTTCCTGAAGCTATCCTTGCTCAAGGAAAAGAATATGTTGATTTATTAGCTATTATAAAAGTATATTTCAATAATAAAAATAATTATAACAATAAAAATAATCCTGTTTTGATAAGTAGATTATCTAAAGATATTTATGATCAGTTAAAGCATGATTTAAGCTATCTTAAAGATAATTTTATTTTTGATTATAATAATAAAGCTAAAATATTGATAATATCTGAAAAAAATAAACAACCTTTAAAATCTGAAAAATTTAGTGATTCTAGTAATAATAAAGATGAAAATTTAAAAAGAATAGGTATTTTGACTGCAGGAACTTCTGATATATCTGTGGGAGAAGAAGCAAAAATTATCATTGAACAAGGAGGATGTGAAGCTATTACTTCTTATGATATTGGAGTAGCTGGAATTCATCGTCTATTTCCTCAAATAGCTAAAATGGTGGAAATGGGTGTTTGTGCAATTATTGTTTGTGCTGGTATGGAAGGGGCTCTTCCTTCTGTTGTAGCTGGATTGGTAGATGTTCCAGTCATTGGAGTTCCAACTTCAGTTGGTTATGGTATTGGTGGTGAAGGTAAAGCTGCCTTATATGCTATGTTACAATCATGTGCTCCTGGAATAGCTGTTGTAAATATCGATAATGGGTTTGGAGCAGGTGTTTTTGCTCTTACAATAGTTAAAAACCTAAAATAATCTTTCATGTTTATAATTTAATTATTATCATTATCATTCAATGTTTCTTATTTGTCTTTATATACTAAAATATAGTAAAAATGTGATATTTTGTTTTTTAAAGAATTCAATCCTAATGAAGATGATTGTCATAAAGTTGCAAAACTTGTTTATTCTGTAGACCAAAAAACTTATTTTAAACTTTTTGGTTCGCAAGATAAAGCAATTTTTGCTATTGAAACACTTCTTTCATCTGGAAAAGATGATTTTGTCCCAAATGGAAGTATATTTACTAATAATAATATTGTTCTTAAAAACGATAATCAAGACAACAATGAATTTTATATTATATTAGATGAAGATTATGATATTAAAAACAGTGAAAATACTAATGAAAATGGCAAAAACATTATAGGCTTAGTACAAATGGTTAAAGGTAAACATAGTGGACTATTTGGAGATATTTTATATGTATTTAAAAAATTGAAAATTTCCGATGCATTAAGATTTTCTTTTATATATTTTTTAGATTATTTTACTTTAGCTAAAACAAATTCTAATGATTTATATGTTGCAGAATTAGCTATTGATGAAAATCAAAGAGGAAAAGGATTAGGAACATGTGTTTTAAAAAAAATAATTGAAAAAGCAGGAGAAAAAAATTTTAAAAGAGTAGTTTTAGATGCTGATTTTAATAATAATGGAGCTTTTAGATTATATGAATCTTTAGAATTTAAAGTTTTTAATAAAAGAAAAATAAAATTAATTAATAGTGAAAAAGGTATGAACAATATGGAATATATTCTCTAATAAATTTAATAATTCTATTTTTTTATATTTATTTTCACTGTTTCTATTTTATTAATAATTTTTTAGTTTCGGTATTTATTCATGTCTTTTTTGGAATTCGTCTAACAATTCATCTAAACTAATTTTTTTGTAAACTAAAAGTAGAAGAATGTGAAAAATTAAATCAGCAGACTCATGAACAAGGTTTTCATCATTTTTTGAAGCTATTAAGACTTCAGCAGCTTCTTCACCTATTTTTTCTAAAATTTTATCTTCAGCTAATTTATTACTATCTTGCAATATATTTGAGGTATATGAATCAATAGGATTGTTCTTTCTATTTTCTAGTGTTTCATAAACATCTCTGATAATTTGTTCATTAGTCATTAATTTTCCTTCTTTATAAAATATTTGAATTTTATTCTGTATTATCTTCTTCTTTAGTCCAATGTTTTCCAGGTTTCATTTTTTCTGGCATTTTCTTTTTTAGACTTTCAGTTATAGCTATTAATGGATGTTGGGCATCATCTATAACTTCTATATCATCGAATATGTGGATTCCAGATTTATTTGCTGTTTTTTCCATACCTAATTCTAAATCTTTATTTAAATTTATAACATAAGAATCAATTTCATTACAACCTAAATTTCTAGCTGCCACAGCTCTGTGGTGTCCATCAACAAGTATCCATCTATCTCCACTTTTTACTACAATGGCTGGTTCAGCTAATCCTCTTTTTAGCTCATAAGTTCTCCCTTCTAATTCATCAGCATAAACTTTATCTTGTGTAGGCCTTAAATCATCAGTACTTACTTTTTGACGTCTTAAATTAGTTTTAATTCCATATAATTGTTCTAAAGTTTTTTTGAAATAATTTACTTTTGTTGGAGTGGATCTTTCTATATGTGATCTAACCATATCTGTATTTGTTATTATTCCATTCAGTTTACCATCTTTACCTATAACAGGTAATCTAGATATTCCTTGTCTAAACATTACTCTGGATGCATCATTAATTGACATAGCTTGTTGAGCAACAACCACTTCAGTTGACATAATGTCTTTTACTAATTCTTCCCATTCTTTTAATAAAAGGTCAAAAGCGGTTACTATTCCGACAATTTGTTTATCATCATTTATAACTGGAAAACCATCGTGTCCAGTTTCTTTCATTAATTTTATTACATCAGCATTAGGAGTATCTGGATTAACACTGATAACATCTTTAGTCATGTAATTTTTTACTAGAGATTTTTTACTCATATTTTTACACGTCCTTCCTTTATTTTTTATTAATTATCAATTAATTCTTTTAATATTTTCACTGTTTCTCCAGGATCTGCTTTTCCACGAGTTAGCTTCATAACTTGCCCAACCAAGAAATTTAATGATGTTTCTTTCCCTTTTTTATAATCGCTTACAGCAGCTTCATTTTCAGATATAGTTTTTTTAGCAGTATCTAAAACTTCATCTTTTTCAACAACACCAATTAATCCTAATTCTTCAGCTATTTCTTTAGGAGAATTTTTATTTTTAGGCATTTTTTCTATAATTCTTTGTCCGACCTTTGTTGTAATTTTTTTATCATTAAGGAGATTCAATAGTTCTATAATATTTTCTGCACTTATTTCACTTTCTTTAAAGTCTAATTTATTATAAGTCAAAACTCTTTTAAGCTCATCTCTCATCCACATTGCAGCAAATTTAGGATCTATGGATTTTACAACAATTTCATAAGCATTAGCTAATTTTAATTCAGAAGTTAATGTTTTTGCACTTTCTTCATCTATGTCATATTCTTCTATGAATCTTTTAACTTTATTATGAGGTGCTTCTGGAATTGTTTCGGAAACTTCTTCTAACTGTTTTTTTTGAACTTTTATTGGAGGTAAATCAGGATCTGGAATAAATCGATAATCATCTGCATCTTCTTTTGTTCTCATAGCTACAGTTATCATTTGTGATTCTAAAAAGGCCCTAGTTTCTTGTTTAACTTCAACACCTCTTTTTATGAGATTTTTTTGTCTAATCATCTCAAATTTCAATGACTTATATGCTCCTTTGATAGAGTTTATGTTTTTGATTTCAGCTCTATTTCCTCCTTCTAGGGAAATATTAACATCTGCCCTCATGGTTCCTTCTCCACGAGCACATTCACTATAATTTAAAACACGAATTAATTCTTTTAAGAATTCACGAGCTTCTTCAGGAGAATGCATATCTGGTTCTGTAACAATTTCTACAAGAGGTATTCCTGATCTATTGAAATCAACTATTCCAAAATCTGGCTTGAATTGCCCAGGATCTTCTTCCATATGAATCTCTCTTATCTTAATTCCATTTAAATCACCTTCATATCCTATTGGAACAGAAGTTCGCTGATAACCTGAAGGTAAATCAGGATAATCATAATGTTTTCTCATGAAATAAGTAATATCTTTGTCTATTTTACAATTTAACATGAGTGCAATAGTTAAAGCATTTTTGAGAGCTTTTTCATTAGTTGGAAATGGTTTTGTACCTGGCTGATTTAAGCAAACTGGACAAATATTTGTGTTTGCTGGAGCCTCTTTATAGTTAGTAGAACAGTCACAAAATAATTTTGAGTCAGTTTTTAGTTGTACGTGAATTTCAAGTCCACATTTCATGTCGATAGTAATTCCTCCAATAATTAGAAATAACAACCATAATTTAATGATAATCAATTATGAGATAATTATAATTTATATTATTTTACAATTATTTTTAATTTTCATAATTATAATTTAATTTATAATTAATTTTCAATAATATTCTATTTAACTTTTTTATACATTATAAATTTTTCTAATAATATTAATCTTAAAATTAGCATTTTATTTAAGTTTTTTAAAGTTTTTTGTTAATATTTATTATTCATAGATTCTTTAATGTATCTTTTTATAAAAGGATCTAAATCGGAGTCGAATTTGCTGTTTAAACTTCCTAACATTTTTTCTTTAGTAAATGTTCCTTTTAATTTTCTTCCAGCCCAGTAAACTTCCTCTTCTACTCTTTTTCCATATTTTGTACCGAACATTTTGAAAAGTGGGAATTTGGTTATTCCATTAGCACCGCTTAATATTAATGGGCCAATATTAGCTAAATTATCAGTCCATGTACCACATATGATTTCAATTTCTGGAAATGTCAATCTTATTGTAGCTACTACTCCTGAATAATATAAAGATGCAGGTTGTGATGAGTTTTCAAACTCTGTGTCTTTATGTGGATTAAGCGAGTAAAAAATTACTCTATTAACATTATATTCTTTAATATATTGGATCAAATAATCAATATCTTGCAGAGTTTCTCCAAGACCTAATATTATGGTAATTGCTCTTTTAAATCCAAGATCTTTTGCTTTATTTAACATATTTCCGATATCATCCAATGATTTACTAGGACATATTTTAACATGTAATTTTGGGTCAGTTGTTTCAGCAGCACCAGTTATTCCTATTATTTCCTCACCATAACTTTCTAAATCTTCGGTTATTCCAATATTTAACCATAGTTTGTTTTCTGTCATTTCATATATCTTATTAGCTATAGATTTTATTTCTTGTGTTTCAAATGAATCATAACCTCCGGATAAAAATTCAATATTCCATCCCAAACGTTTACAAAGTTCTACTTCAGCTAAAATTCCTTCTATTTTTCTTTTAGCTTTTTTCGGATCTTTTATTTTGTTTTTTTGTGTACTCATATAACAAAAACTACAATCTCCTTTATCACACCACCAAGAAAGAAATATAGCTCTTTCTAAACTTATGGTATCATATCCTTTTTTTAAACTTAATTTATTAGCTTTAGCTATTAGATCTAAAATTTCAAAGTTATTTATCTCTTCTATATAATTCATATTAAGATCCTTTAATCATTTTTCTATATTTTATTTTTTCATTTCTTTTATTATATGTTTCATTTTCTATTAATTTTATAATAAATATCTATTTTAATTCTATAATTTCTATATTTTATTCTATCATTACAAGAATATATAAATTATAAAATAGATATATAATTTAATAATAAGTATAATTTATTTAATTATAATCAACTAATTATTATCAATAATTAATCTATTGTATTTAGTAAATAATTAATTCAATAAATATTTGATAAAATTAATAAATTCTTATATTATAATCTTATATTTTTCTAATATAAACTCTAATATAAATTCTGATATATTTTTAATATAAGTTCTAATATAAATTTTGATAAATTTTATTTTAATATAATATTAATTTAATTAGTTTAACCTTATGAATATAATTTTAATTAATTTTATTTGTTAATAATATATTTATTTAAGAATATTTTTAATGAAGTGATCTTGATGGTATATTGTAGATATTGTGGAGCTAAAAATAGAGATGGTGATTTGAGATGTACTCAATGTAATAAACCTTTGAGTTTAATCCCAGATAATTCTCCTTCAAGACCTAGCTCAAGATCAAATAATTCTTCTAATTTCAATAATAGGTCATCTAATTACAATAATAATAGAAATAGTAATAATCAAAATAGTCCGATTAAAAATAAATATTTAGAAAAGGATCAAAAGTTAAATGAATTTAGAAATAATAATTCTAATCTAAATATCCCTCCACATCAATCTCGGAATCAGAAGAATACTAATTCTCTTCATCCACAAAATTCTAATAATTCTAATATTCGAGAAAATAGAGAAAATAATTATAATGACATTAATCCTAATATGAGAAATCAATCATTTCAAAACTACCAAAATACTCAAAAATATTCCAACAACCCAAATATGGGTCATGATAGAGAAAACAATTTTCCAAATAGAAGGGAGTATCGTGAAATCGATAAAACTGCAGTAGAATGGGATGTTGTCATAGTAACTGCATTGATAGTTATTATTTTAACTGCAATACTCCACAGATTATTCCTTTTCTTTGCAATATTTATATCTTTGTTGATTGGTTTAGCATTCATTCTTGTTGCAATTAAATTAAAATCTAGCTTATTTAAATCAATTCCTTTAGCTGTTTTAGCTATATTGGCTATATCAGCATATTTCAGTATATAAATAGTTTTTAATCAGATTTTTAAAGATTTTATGAATTTTTTTTAGGAAAATAAAGCTTTATCTAAATATTTTAATTTTTGAATTTATAATTGTATGTATCAAAAGATTTATATATAATAATTATCAACTTAAGTAATGCTGTTTAAAGTTTGATTAATTTTAGACATAAGCTAAATATCATGCCCGTTATAGACGTGGGTTTTCATATGCCGTCGTAGCTCAGTAGGTAGAGCGTTCGGCTGTTAACCGATTGGTCACAGGTTCGAACCCTGTCGACGGCGTTTTTGGGCCCATAGCTTAGCCAGGTAGAGCGCCCGGCTCATAACCGGGCGGCCATGGGTTCAAATCCCATTGGGCCCATTGATAAAGCTTAAATTAACTATTTTAGATAAATAGATATTAAATTAATGTAATATTATTTTATTATTTAATATTAAAATCTAATATTGAATTAATTATTAATAAATTATATAATTTAGATGACAGTATACTAAATTTGTATGATATAATAGTAATGTTTATAAATAAAAACTATTATATTATTAAAAGTATCATATTTTTATATTTGCTCCGGTGGTGTAGTCCGGCCAATCATTTCGGCCTTTCGAGCCGAAGACTCGGGTTCAAATCCCGGCCGGAGCACTTTTTATATTTATATAATATGAATTTATTATTATAATTATTTAGTCTTATAGTGCTATAATCCCACTAATCTTTTGAAGGTTCAAGGGACCAACCTCTTTCGATCAAAAGCGGGGGTACCCGAGCGGCCAAAGGGGACAGGCTTAGGACCTGTTGACGCAGGTCTACCAGGGTTCGAATCCCTGCTCCCGCATTTACCTTCAGAAAATTAACTTTAAAATTATTTTATAATTAATAATTTGTAATTAATTTTATTTGTTATCAATGCCGGGGTGGGGTAGGCGGTTATCCTACGGGACTGTGGATCCTGCGACTCGGGTTCGAATCTCGGCCCCGGCCCCATTTTTATATTATTTCATTTATATTATAAGTTTTAATATTTATTTCTTAACTACATTTCAATTATTTTTAATAATATTCTATTTTTATAATTTTTTTAATTTCTAAGTAATTTCTAATTAATTTATTTTAATTAATTTTTTACTTATTTAAAAATGAATTTTTACTAATTGATCTATTTTAAAAACTTTGATGTTCTAGAAACATATTTTAATTTATTTTCAAAATCAATGGGCTATTGTTTAGTTTTTATATAAAAAAAGATAATTATATAAATAGTTTTTATAAATATATTATTATCTTATCATGTTTTTTAGCTATTATAAATAAATATTAATTCATATCTAATTTATTTTTTTCAATGAATATGATGAATTTAAATAATTCAATAGATATTTGTATAGTTATAAGATATTAAGGAGGTATTTTTTTATGAACAATAGGTTTATAGCTTTAATAATAGTAATTATAGTTGCTATTTGTGAAATGTCTGCTTTTTTATTAACTCAGGAAACTGATGTAGATAATAATATAACAGTTCAAACAATTCAACTAACAACACCACTAATAATAAAACTAATCCTGAAACAGGAAACACAAATCACAAAGGAGCAACTGATGCAAATGGAGTAACTGATTCTTTAAATGGTCCAGTATCTTCATCTGAAGGAAAAACAGTAAAATTAACATGGAAAATAACAAACAACGTAAATGAAACTATTTCCAATGTTTCAGCTGTTGATCAATCTGATTCTAATAATTTTGGAATAATATCTCCAGGAGAATCAAAATCATATACAGTTTCTCTTAAAATTCCTACATTAGAAGATGTAAAACAAGACTTTGGAGAAGATTCAACTATATCTAATCCATTTTATATTGGAGGATATTCATTAACTTATGATTTAAATGGTATTCAATTTCAATTTAATGCTAATTCCCTTGAAATTAAGTTAGTTTAAACACTAGATGGATTAATTTGCTGATTTATTAATTTTTTATATTTTTTTTATTTTATTTTATTTTTTTAGTTTCTTACTATTTTCTTTGAATAATTAAATATCTTAATATATTACTTTTCATGAACTAGGGGAACCTTAAAGTATATATTATATTAATAAATATTGTTAAATTATGAAAATTGTTTAATATGATATATTTTATAAGATATTTTTTGATTATTGAGTAATTTATTAGAATTTATGAGATAAAATTTTATTATATGGTATTAATTTAATTAAAATTTGATAGTAACATTAACACTTATCATAATTATCATTAATTAGCTATTAGTTAATTTATTTAATTATTATAAATTATATTAATTTTATATAAAATATTAATATATAAAAATCAATTTCTGGTAGGATAAAATGGTTAAAAAAGGTTCAGCAGAAGAAAGAGATTTGGTTCATAGATTGTGGGATAAAAATTTTGCAGCTATGAGAGCTCCAGCTTCTGGTGGTGCAACAAAAAGGCCTCTTCCTGATGTTTTAGCTGGAAATGGGGATATATATCTAGCAATTGAGGTTAAAACTACTACTAAAGAAAAAATATATATTGATTCTCCTCAAATTGAAGCATTGTGCGAATTTTGTGATATTTTTGGAGCTTTACCTTATTTAGGTATTAAATTTAAATATACAAAATGGTTATTTTTAGCTCCAGACAACATCGAAAGAACTCAAAGTAATAATTATCGTGTAGAAAAAGAAGTCGCATTAAAAAATGGCTTAGAATTAGATGAAATTATTGGTATAGATAAACAAATTAAATTTTAATAATATTTAAAATTAATAATTTTAATTTTTTGAAAATTTTTAATATTTATATACTCTATACAAACATTTAAATATTAAATTGATCTAACACTTTAATGTTGCCAAGGTAGCTTAGTGGCGAAGCGGTGGACTGCAGATCCATTACACGGGAGTTCAAATCTCTCCCTTGGTTTTAGAATTAATATAAATATTTAATTTCTATATCAATTCGTATTTGGGGTTATAGTGTAATCTGGCATCATCTGGGACTCCAGTTGTCTTTGAAGAAAAAAACGCGTAACTGACAGTATGGTGATCAATATCGTATCGTATGATGATCAATCGGAGTACTGAGACATGAGAAATCCCAGGATAGGGGTTCAAATCCCTTTGACCCCATTTTTTACTTCTTTAATTCTTTCTTTAAGATGTTCAAAAATGAAATGAGTACATTCGCCAGTATTAAAAGTAATACATAGATTACCTTCTTTTTTGGTTTTCTTTGGGAAAAAGTCATAACACGGAACTATTTCGTAAGGGTTTTTAGATAACAATTTATATAAATCCATTTCATGGTTATAAATAGAAGTTGTTTCAAGAAAATCTTGAATTGTTAAGTTTACAATATCTCTTCCTTGCATAACAGAAGTGGACAATAAACAAATCAAACTTCTATTTCTATTGCTTTTACAAAAATCTAAACTTTTTCTGACATCTTCCCATGTAAGTATATCTCTTATTCGTGTTCTGCTAATTGAAGTATTATATTTTATCATCCGAGGCATTTTTATGTCATACTCTTTAAAAATAGCATGGAAATATACTATTTTGTGTTTTTTAACTCCTTCAGAATTTCCTTTACTTTCTAAAAAATTATTATATAAAAGTTGATATTTGTTAATTTTTCTTTCAGATAAATCTAATATCTGAGGATTTCCTTTTTCATTGGTAAATGGTTATTCTTCTTTTTAGCTTCAGCTATTAGCTGTGAAAGAGTTTTATCAATTAGTTCATATATTTCTCTAAAAACAATATTATATTTTCTGACACTTCCTTTACCTAGATTTCTTCTTTGTCTTAATTTCATTAGTTTTATATCAGTTTCTGAAAATTTCATTATCTTTCACAATCCTTTCATGTCTTTTTTTAAGATTGTAAAAAGCTGTAACTAATAATTAAAGATAGCTATTAAAATATAAGCTACTTATGATATCTCAAAGAATTATTGAAAAACTAAAATTTATAAGCTAAAAAAATAAATAATATACTATAAATACAAAAAATAAAAAAATAATTTAGGGCTTTAAATGTCTTTAAATCAAAAAATATTCAATTAAAAGTATCAATTGGAGTATTGAGACATGATAAATCTCAGGATAGGGGTTCAAGTCCCTGTGACTAGTTTATTTGTTTTTTTCTTATTTTAAAATAATCTTATTAATTTTTAAAAACTTTATAAAATTTATGAAGATTCATAGCTAATTTTTTTTTTAAATTAAACAAAGTTCAAACATTAACTTTTTATTAAATAATTAAAATAATATTTATGTTTAAAATTATAAAATAATTACTGAGGATTTTTATGGAAAAAATAAAAAATGTTTTTTGTATTGAAGGATTGGGGTCTGATTCTAATTGTTATTTGATTGATGATATTTTAGTTGATACTGGAACTGGTTTGAATAAAGATTATTTACCTCAAAAAATTCAAGAAGCAGGTCTTAAAACTGATGATATAACTATGATTGTAAATACTCATGCCCATTATGATCATGTGGGGGGAAATTATATTTTTCCAAATGCTAAAGTAGCTATTCATGAAAAAGATGCTCCTATTATTAGAGCTGAAAGTGATCCAATGTCTGTAGGATTTTTTTTTGGAAAATCAATTCAAAGACATGATGTAGATATAAAATTAAAAGAAAATGATAAAATAGCTAACTTTGAAGTTATTCATACTCCGGGACATAGTCATGGAGGAATTTCTTTATGGGATGGAGAAATTTTGATTTCTGGAGATACAATTTTTGCTAATGGTGGTTTTGGTAGGCTTGATATTGGAGGGGACTCTGAAGAAATGGCTAATTCACTTGAAAAATTAAGTAAACTTGATGTAAAATATCTTCTACCTGGACATGGGCCTTGGACTAATAATGGAAAAAGACATGTAGAATTAGCTAAACAGATGTTTCAAGGTTATTAATTAATAAAAAAATAATATATAATAAAAAATAGGATATAATAAATAATCATATATTTTATAATAATAAAATTATATTTCAAAACAATTATAAAATTAGTAGATTATTAGTAT
Organism: Candidatus Methanobinarius endosymbioticus; assembly: GCA_003315655.1. GTDB lineage: Archaea > Methanobacteriota > Methanobacteria > Methanobacteriales > Methanobacteriaceae > Methanobinarius > Methanobinarius endosymbioticus. The sequence goes on along the minus strand of NIZT01000038.1, from coordinate 27,824 downwards.
AAAATATATTCATGTTTAATATTCTAATATAATATATTTATAGCACGATCCAATAATTTTATTTTATAGTTTATTTAAATTTATTTTATCTATTTATATTGTTATAATTTATATAATTTTCTTATAAGATTTAATTTTAGAATATCCTTAAATTTAAAATATTAATTACTTAAAAATATTATTTAAAAATAAAAAACACTGCATAATTAATTATATAAAAAATATAATTAAATTAAGAAAAAATAATAATAAAAATAATTAAAAATAAAAAAAGAAAATATGCATATTTAATGAAATAATTTCTTATATCTATAAACATGATTATAATAAATCTTGTAAGTCTATTTTGTAAGCACCTAAGCTTCCACCATAGTTACCAGCACTGATTTCTTTAATACCAGGAATTGTACAAGCAGCTTTTATTCCTTGTTTCATAGCTTCTCTTACAGATTCTTCATCGATACCATCAATAACTATTTCATAGATACCACTTACATCTTTTCTTACTTCACTTTCTACAACTTCATCTTTAAGAGAAACACACATTTTCTCATTTGTGGAAGCATTTAAGAAATTGTATTCATTACAACCTACTTTAGAACCAGAAGCTACAATTCCACCCGGGAACGGAGTGATTGTTCCAGGAACTTCATGAATTGCATCCACTGCAGCTTCAGCAGCTATAAGTGCATTCATTTGACTATCAGCTAATATAAAGAAGTTTCCACCAGCTACACCTTCTTTTATTCCAAATTCAGCTTCTACTAAAAAGTCTCCGGACATTATTGGGATTGAATGTACAGTTCTTCCACCTACTTCCACTTCTTTCTCATATCCATCACCGAAGAATTTTAATTTGAATCCTGCTTTTAATACTTCTTCAGTATCTTCTAATGCATTGAACACAGCAGTAGTAGGAGCAGTTAATATTCCCATCCCAATTCTTTCAAGAAGTTCGTGATCTAATTCTTTTTTACTAGAATTACAAATCATTATTGTGTAACCTGGTCTTCCATCAGGGGTTTCTAAAGGAGAAACATATCCATCTACCCCAGCTTCAGCAGGGCATCCAATTACAGAAGTTCCATATCCTGTAGCTTCAGTAGCTGCTACAAGAGCTAATTTTTTAGTTGCTGCAGTTATTAATAACCTAGAAACTTTTATTCCAAAAGCTTCTGCATAAGTATCTTTTATATCTACATCATTTAATTGCATGATTTCACCATTTTAAAATTTCATTTATTATAAAATAAAGTTTTCTATTTAATTTTTATCTAAAATTTATAAAATTATTTATATTTTAAAGATTTTTTAAAATATTTTAGTTAATTAATAATTTATAATTATTTTGAAAATTTATTAAAATTTTTATAATTTATTATAATTTAAAAATTTTTTTAAAAAAGTCTAAAGGTTTAAGACTTATTTTCTTCATCTTCTAAATTATATTCATCTAAATCCTCAATATAATCTAATTCATCAATAATTTCCTTACCTGTTTCTTCTTCACTTGTACTAATATTTTTAATTTTATCAAATACTGAGTCACCATAACGAGGCAATATTAAAAACCCTATTAACGTGGTCATCCAAAATGAAATGACTCTTTCTATTACAGTTGCAGCTGCACTTATAGATGCTGAAACTCCTGCCGAAGAATAGAACAATATCATAACTCCATCAACTGCACCAAGACCTCCTGGAAGTAAAGGAATCATACCAATAAGACTAGCTACAATAAAAACTTCACCTATCAAAATTGGATCAACATTTGCTCCAAATGCCAAGAAAACAAAATAAACCCTTATAATTTCTGTTGCCCATATTAAGAAGGATAAAGGTAAAGCATAATAAAGGATTTTTTTATCAGATAGCATCTGTTTCATAGTTTTTTGAAATCCTGAAATAGCTTTAAAAACTTTTTCCTCTAATTCTTCAGGACCAAGTTTTTTATAAAATATTCTAACTATTCTAACTATCCATTTTGTAATTTTTTCTCCTGTTTTTTGGTTAATTGACATGTAGATTAAGACAATAAACGCCAATGTAATAATTATCACTGAAGCAATGAGAATTACCACAATTAAATCATTTAAAGAGAAATATAAAACCATAGCTATAATTGTAATAATCGCCAATACAAGAAAAGGAAAAGTATCCAATGCTCTGTCAGCTATAACAGTTGCAAATGTTTCTTCAGTTGGTTTCCCAGAATCTTTAGATAGTACGCATGCTCTCACTGGTTCTCCTCCACCACGACCACTAGGAGTTATGTTATTTACACCCATTCCAACTAAAACCATAGGGAGCAAGTCTTTAATACTAGTATTGATATTTGCAATACCATTTATGATATTCCATCGTAAAGCAAGTAAATAATAAGTAAATATTTGAATAATAACAGCTGCTAAAATAAACCAGAAATTAGCTAATTTTAATGCATCTATAATTTCATCTATACCTATAAAATAGAGCATCGCTCCCACTATTGCCAGACCAATAACTAAAAATATAGCTGTTTTATGTTTCATGGATATCACAATGATTGAATAAATTAAACAGTGAACTAAATTATTTAAAATCTTTAAATTAATTATAACACACTAATTAAATTATAATATATTTATTATTAAAAGAAATTAAATAATTCAAATAATATAAGTCATATAATAGATTATAATTTAATTAGTGTGTTATAATTAATTTAATAGTATTTTAAGTTGATGTTTTTAATATATCTAAAAAATATCATATCTATTTAAAATATATTTTTTGATGAATATATTCATTTGAATAATTATATTCATTTTAAATATATATTCATTTAAATTTGATTTTTCATATATCTTCTAAATTTAAAATATTTATTAATTTAAAGATTTTATATTTATTTTTTATATTTTATCTTTAATCATATTTTGATTTTATTTTTTAATTATTATTTTATAATAATATTGTTATTTATAATTATATTTTAATAATTCATCAATAATTAATAATTTACTAATGATTTAATTTTTCTTTTAAATATAAAAAATATAAAAAATAAAAAAATCAGTTAGGTTTATATATGTCAAAAAACATTGTAGTAATAATGCATAAAATAGATAATAAATACATAGGTTTTTTTCGAATTAATTTATTTAAAATAATACATAAAATATTAAAAATAAAATTGAATACAAATTCATACTTTTTTTAATTAATTATTATTAATACTTTAAATTTAAATTGGTTGTATGATAAATTTTTATGTTATTACTACTTTTGCATTGAAGTTAAGGATTAGTTATCTAGTCCAAAACTAGGTGTTATTAAAATGTTTGAAGATAGTTATAATAAACAAGAAGAATTCTCTTGCCCTGTAGAAGTTGGGGAAGAATATGATGTTAAAATTGAAGACCAAGGAAAATCTGGCGACGGTATTGCTAGAGTAGATGGGTTTGTTATATTCATCCCTGGAGCAGAAGTCGGTCAAGAATTAAAAGTAAAAGTCAATGCAACTCGCCGAAAATTCGCTTTCGGTGAAATAGTAGAATAATATTACTTCATTGATTTAACAACTAAATACGTAATTAATATTAGTTAAGGTTTTATAACACTAACTAATTATTAATATTTTTATTTTTTATTATATTATATTAATTTTACATATTTTTAGCTAATTTTCATTGTTTTTAATATATTTAACTTGTGTCATTCCTATATTTTACTATATTTTTTAATCAAATTATCATGACTTATATATTTAATATTATATATTTATTTTAAAAAAATTATAAAAATTATTATATATTATAGATACTATATATTAAAAAAGTGAATATAAAAGTAAGATAAAAAATAAAATAAGATAAATATAATATAAAAATTAAATTTATTTAAAAATAAATTTCATAATACTAATTTTAAAAAATTTTTACATATTAATTTAAATACAAAATCTAAAAATAACAATAATATATTTATATCTAAAAATCATAAGAATATTGATGAGATATATTAATAAAAGAGACCTATATATAGTAGCCAATTATCTTGGTAAAATAATGCAAGGAATGGGAATAGCTATTTTATCACCATTAATTGTAGCTTTAATTTATCAAGAACATATTTATTACATAGGATTTATTATTCCTTCATTAATTTCTATAATAATTGGTACATTACTAGGAAAATTAAACTCAACTTGTAAAAGAGTGAGACTTAAACATGGAATGATAGTTTCATCTTTAGCTTGGCTTTGGGCAGCACTTATTGGTGCTTTAGTAATGTATACATGTTTAGAGATCTCTTTTATAAATGCTTTTTTTGAAAATATGTCTGCTTGGACTGGAAGCGGATTTACAGTTTTTACCAATGTTGAAATTCTACCTAGATCAATACTATTTCTTAGAAGTTTAGAACAATGGATAGGTGGTTTAGGAATTGTAGTTATAATGATTGGAATTTTAATCCATTCCGGAACTGCAACTTCTTGCCTTTATAAATCCGAAGCAAGAGAAGAAAGAATCAAACCTAGTGTTGCGAATACATTAAAAAAGATTCTTCAAATATATTTAATTTATACTTTTATAGGAATTGTTTTATTTATTATCGCAGGAATGCCTATTTTTGATGCAATTAATAATACTTTCACTGCAATATCTACTGGAGGAATGTCTATTAAAAATGCTAATATGAGATTCTACCAGAATAATGTTTATTATACAATATCCATATTTATAATGATATTAGGAGCAACAAGCTTTTTATCCCATTATCAAGCAGTGAAAACAAGAGGAAAGTCTATTTTTAAAGATATTCAATTCACAGTCATGATTGGACTAGTAATTTTGGCAAGTGTTATACTAACATTAGCCACGAATTTCATGCCAATGGATGTTGTTTATCATGTTACATCGGCCGTTACCACAACAGGAGCAAGTATTAATAGTGCAACAAATATAGCTGCCTGGACCACATTTATGAAAGGAATAATAATAATATTAATGGTAATAGGTGGTGCTGCAGGTTCAACTGTTGGTGCTGTTAAGATAGTTAGAGTAATCACTTTAATCAGAGGAATTTATAAAAATATAATAAATATAATTTCTCCAGAAGGAAGAATAGTGAATATGAAGATGTCTAATAAACAGTTAAATGAAAAACAAATAAGAAAAGCTAGTTCATACATATCTATTTATTTAATATTCATTGTAATAGGATGGTTAGTAATGATATTCTATGGATTTGATGGAATGAATTCATTGTTTGAAGTAGTTTCTGCACAAGGTAATGTTGGTCTCAGTACAGGATTAGTAAATGGACAAATGCCCTTTGGAGCCAAAATCATGTTTATATTTAATATGTGGATTGGAAGATTAGAAATAATACCAGTACTTGTTCTTTTAAGAAGTATAATTGAATTATTCAAAGGAATAGTATCTAAGAATCCTTATATATAATTTTATGAATGATATTAAAAGATTATAAAGATTAACTTAGAAAAGCTTATTAATGTTAAAATACACAAGATTATTACCATCATTATAAATGTATAATTATCTATGAATTATATTAAATTAAAAATTATATCAAATTAAGGTTTTATATTAAATAAAGCTTAATTAAAATAAATATAATAAATAAAAAATGATTAAAAACAATTTAATATAAATATGCAGATAGGCTTAAGTGCAATAGAAATTTTAGGTGAGTAAATGTATGTTATTATAATGGGTGGAGGACGTGTAGGGCTTACCCTTGCTGATCTCTTAATAAATGATGGATATGACATCACTTTAATTGAAAATAGCGATAATTTATGTAATAATGCAGCTGAGGAGCTAGATGGGTTAGTAATTTGTGGAAATGGAACTGATACAAAAACTTTAGAAGAAGCTAACATTCAAGAAGCAGATTTTTTTGTAGCGGCTACTGGAAATGATGAAGCTAACCTTCTTTCATGTATTTTAGTAAAAGATTATGAAATACCTAAAATAATAGCTAGAGTAAGTAATCCAGATCATGAAGAAGCTTTTAAAAAAGTTGGAATCGATAATGTAATAAGTCCTGAAATAACAGCTGCAGGATTTGTTGAAAAAATCATAACAAGACCTAATGTAGCTGATTTAACTGCTTTTGGAAAAGGAGATGCTGAAATTTTTGATATGATCATAGAAAATGATAAGATATCTGGAAAAAAAGTATCTGAAGTTTCTCCAACTAAAGATTATATGATAATATCTACATATCATGGTGGAAAATTAACCATACCTCAACCAGACATTGTATTAAACAAAGGAAATAAAATATCAATATTAGTAAAAAGAGGATCATTCCAAAAAGCAACAAAAAAATTCATGAAATAAACAATATTTTAGTAAATATTAAATAAATTAAATTATTAAGAATTCTTAAAATTTTTGGAATGATAATAAAAAGGAGAATTTTCATGGATCCTATAGATATGATGGTTGCAGACATTAATTGTGAAGATTTAGGCTTATCAAAGCTATGTTTAATGGAAAATGCAGGTAAATGTTTATCCGATGAAGTAGCTACTATATCAACATTTACATTTTCAAAACCAGTTAAAATAGCTATTTTCACCGGGTCTAGTGAAAATGGAGGGGATGGCTTTGTAGCTGCAAGACATCTTTTAAACCGTGGTTTTGAAGTAGAAGTTTACATGTTAACTCCTCCGAATGATATAAAATCTATTGATGCGCAAATTAATTATGATATTTTAAATAATATGTCTCCTCATATTTCAAGATTAAATATAATGGAATTAAATGATTCTAAAGATGTTGAAAAAATAGATATAGCTAATTCAAAGAGTTTCAGTGAATATATAATAATTGATGGAATTTTAGGAACTGGACTTCGTGGAAAATTAAAAGAAAAAGTTAGAAAAACAATTGAAATAATAAATAATTCAAATGCTTTAAAAATAGCTATTGATGTTCCATCAGGAATGGATCCACTAACTGGTGAAATTTCAGATATTGCTATTAAACCAGAATACACTGTAACATTTCATAGGGTGAAAACAGGAGTTAAAAAAGCAAATAATTCCGATGAAAAATTGATAGGGGGTTTAGTTATATGTGATATTGGCATTCCGATTGAAGCTGAACTATTTGTTGGTACTGGTGATTTATTGAGACTTAACTATAGAAAAAATTCCTCTCATAAAGGTAATAATGGAAAAATTTTGATTGTTGGGGGAAGTAAAGATTATCATGGAGCTCCAGCTATTGCAGGAATTTCAGCTATATCTAGTGGAGCAGATTTAGTTTATATAGCCAGTCCTAAATCTGTAAGTTTAGCTCTTAAACAAAAATCATTAGATCTTATTGTTAAAACATTAAATGAAGGAAATGAAGATTATTTTTCTTTAGATAATCTAGATGAAATATTGAATATTATAGACACAGCTAAAATTGATGCAGTTTTATTAGGACCTGGAGTAGGTCAAAATGATGGGACTGGAAAATTGTTCAATACACTAGCTAAAAAAATAGATTTGCCTTTAGTTGTTGATGCTGATGCATTAAAATTAATTGATCCAATTTTAATTAAAAATAAAGAAAATTTGATTTTAACTCCTCATTTAAATGAATTTAAATCTTTTTTTAAGAAATTTATTAATGAAAATGAATATCTAAATCTCATAAATGATTCTGATGAAAATAATCATGATAAATTAAATAATAAAATAGCTGAATTTCAAAAAATTACCAATAATATCAATGGAACTGTGATATTAAAAGGTAAATATGATTTAGTTTTTAATAAGAACAAATTAAGAATAAATAAAACAGGAAATTCTGGAATGACAGTTGGAGGAACTGGAGATTCATTAGCGGGGCTATCAGCAAGTCTTTTATCTCAAGGTTTAAATAGCTATGCTGCTGCTGCATTAGCTGTTTATTTAAATGGAAAAGCAGGTGATTTAGCTAAGGAATCATATGGAAATGGATTTTCAGCAAGTCAACTATCTGAATTTATAGGAATTTTAATGGAAGATTAAATTACTATTTTGAGAATTAGTGATATGATGGGTTATGTTAAAGCTATTTTTAGAAAAAGGGCCTAATCGTTTCATAGCTGAAGTTGAGATTGATGGAAAACTAGAAATTACGCATGTTCCGAATACTGGAAGATGTAAAGAATTATTAATTGATGGAACAGTTGTTTATTTATTGTCTAGTGATAATACTAATCGAAAAACTAAATATTCTTTTCATTTGTTGAAAATAATGGAGTATTGGTATCAATATATTCTCAACAAGCAAATGAAATAGTTCATGATTCTATTTTGAATGATGAAATAAAAGCACTTAAGGGTTATGAATTTGTTGAAAAAGAAAAAACAGTAGGTAATTCTAGAATAGATATATATCTATCTAATAAAAATAAAAATTTTAATGGATCTAATAAAGAAAAAAATTGTTATGTTGAAGTTAAAGGTGTTACACTAGTTGAAAATTCAGTAGCTATCTTTCCAGATGCACCTATAGAAAGAGGAAAAAAAACATTTAGAAGAACTTATTTTATTAAAAAATAATGGGCATCGCGCTGTTGTCGTTTTCTTGATACAACATCCTAATGGAAACAGTTTTAAACCTAACTGGAAAACTGATATAGAATTTAGTGAGACTCTTCTAAAAGCATGTAAAGAAGGTGTAGAAATATTAGTTTATAAATGTAAAAATAGTCTAAAAGATATTAGTATTGATCCAAATCCTTTAAAATTCGATTTAAGTCCGAATATTAGTTTTTAAATTATAATTATATTTTTTATATTAATATTTATTATATTTTTATTAATTTGTTCTTTTTTATATAAAATGAGTAAAATAAAATTATATTATTATATAAATATAGAAAATAAGTAAGAAGAGAAATTGAAGGATAAAAATTAAAATAAATATATTAAATAAATTAAAATAGACAAACTATAAAAATTAGAAAAAGTATGGAAAATTTTTAAATTATTAATCAAATTTCACACTTTTCGCTATTTTTAAACTTAATCATTGATTCATACTCATAATTATCACTGTTTTATTTTCTCCAGCAACGATTGCAAAAGTTGTATTTGATGGACCTTTTAAAAGTACAGTATTATTGCTGAGACCAGCCATATTAATCTGTGTTGCATTCATTTCTTCTTCAAATTCTTTTGCATATCTTTTCAGCTGATTTTCAAGAATTGTTTCGTTAATTATTTGAATTATAATTCCACTTCTTTGATCTGTATATGAACCAGAATTATTGTAAAATTTGAAGTTGCTGGAACAACAATAGTTACATCATCAATGTTTCATTTATCATTTGTGCATTGGGATTTCCAGGCATTGATTCTTGGGTGAATAAGCTTACACCTGTTCCCACAAATAATACTGCTCCCAAAGAAAAAATACATATAATAATTATCACAATTAGGAATTTACTACTTTCTTTTATTAAACACTGATAATAATTAGATAATTCATAAAATTATATAATTTATTTAAATTTGTTATCTTAAATTGATATCTATTTGAATTATTTATTCTATCATTTATTAATTTTTTTATATCTATATTACAACTTTAGTTCTTTGATTACTATATTTTATTTAAAAATTATATGTATAATAAATTTGTATATTAAATTAATTAAATTAATATAATACCTTTAAATTTAAATTATTTTCTTGAAAACTTCTCCAACTGGGTTCATTCATGATTAAATTAGCATAATTATCCATAGAAGTTTTACTTTTATTAATTAAAATTAAATTTTCTCCATTAAAATGTTGTAATAATCCTGCTGCAGGATAAACAACAAGAGAAGTTCCTCCAATCATGAGTGTTTCAGCATTAGATATATAGTCGATAGCTTTATTCATTATATCATTATTTAACATTTCTTGATATAATATGATATCTGGTTTTATTATTCCTCGGCATTTTTCACATAATGGAACTTTTTCAGCATTTATAATATAATCAAGTTCATAATTTCTTCCACAATCCATACAATAATTATTCATTATACTTCCATGAAGTTCTAAAACATTTTTACTTCCTGATTTTTGGTGAAGACCGTCTATATTTTGAGTAATAATTGCATTTATCTTTTTATTCTTTTCAAGCTCAGTGATTGCAATGTTCATAGTTTGGTTTTGTAGAAGTATGAATTATATTCTCTTTATAATATTCGTAAAAATCTTTTGTCTTGTTAATAAAATAGTCATGAGATAGGATTGTTTCTGGAGAATGTCCATATTTTTTAATAGATTTTAATATTCCATCTTCACTTCTAAAATCTGCAATTCCACTTTCTGTAGATAATTCTGCTCCTCCAAAAAATATAATATTATCAGAATAATTTATTTTTTTTTAATTCATTTATCTCTTTATTCATTTTATTTATCCAAAAGTTTATTTATCTAATTAATTTGTTTTATTTAATTTTATTTAATTAGTATTCCTATTATTGAAAATATCAATAAAATAGTCAATAAAATCAAAATTATCTTCAATAATTTTTTTGATGTTTTTATCACAGCTTTTTTATCATATAATTCTGATTTTTTTAATATTTCTTTTATTTCTTCATCATTAAATCTATTAAGAGGATTTATTTTGTTATCTAAAATAGTAAATGTATTTATTATAGTTTCAACATCTTCAAAAAGTAAATTTAAATTTTTATCAGTAACTATTTTTAATTGATAAACATATTGATTTTTTATAAATCCAATAAATCTTTCTTCTATTTTAATATCATTAAAAATTTTTTCAATCCATATATCGCAAGCCATTTCATCAAAAACTTTAACTTGCTTTTTTTAATATTTTGGATACAGTAAAATTTTCTATATAATTTTCAACTGATTTTTCATAGAGTTTTGTATCATAATATTTCCATCAGCATAATTTATAGGAATTCTGGATATATCTATAATCGATTTTTTGCTTAAGTTATTACAATAAAGCTATGATTAGAAAAGGATCCTGTGATTGATATGTTTTCGTCCAATTTTCACTATATTTAAATGAAATTATCCCATCATTGTAAATTGACATTGCATTCATTTGATTAATCCTTTATTTATTCTTCAATTTTCAATTATAGAAATAATTTTTAATAATATTAAAAAATCAACACAATAATCTTATATTATTTCTAATGCTTTTTTTATTCTTTTTTTTCTATTTATTTATTTCCTTCACTTTCTTTTTTGATTTCTAAAAGTTCCAAATATGAAGTTCTTTCAAAACCATTAACTATTTCCAATTTTTTAAATATATCAAATATTTTATTCAATTCTTCTTTATATTCGCTTCCTTCTTCTAAATCTGTTTCGATTTCCATATAAGGTTCTAATCCTTTTACATCATCTAAACTTATAATATATTGATCTAATTTGTAAAGAGTCCTGTTTTTTATAACTTTAGTTGTTTCAATAAAATTTAATGATTGGAATATATCATTCACCTTTTGAGAATCTTCAATTTTAACTTCAATTTCTTTTCTAGTCTTACTATTTTGATCTATTTTAGGACCTTTATAGGTTATAAAAGTTTCAAAAGATTCATCGATGGTCACTTCCCTTATTCTAAGTGCTTCATCTGTTTTTGAAAAATCTCTAATCGGACTATTAAAATATTCATCTTCTTGGTGTTCAAGATGTGTTTCTGTTGCTCCAATTTTTTTTAATTTTTTTTTAACTGAATCAAAATTTTTTATTTTAGCTTTAACTTCTACTTCAATCATATTATCTCTTTCTTTTGTTAATTATATTAACATCATTTAATTAATAATAATTAATAATAATTATAATAATTTTAAAATATTAATATTTTTTATATGCTCTGATAGTAATTTTAAAATAATTAATGAATTTTTGAACATCTTCTATTTTAGGTTTTAGGTTATATAAAATGTTAATTTATACTATCAGAATAACAATATATATTAATTTTAAAATTAATCCTCATTAATTGGTATATAATTCTCAAAAATCAAAATATTTATATAATAAATATTTTTATAAAGAGTTACACAGTAAGTAACTTATCTATTCTACAAATATATTTATATATTAAAATTGAGATTATATATTAAAACTATATATTATTATATAGTAAAGATATATTTTTTGTATATTCTATTTATTATATTTTATCTTATATTTATTTACTTGTTCATTTCAGCGTCTATTATGATTATAATATATTTTAATAATTATTTTATAACTAATTGATTTATTAAATTTTAAATTAATTACTAAATTTGAGGTATTGTTTTTTTAAATAAATCAGAAATATGACACAATTTTTGCAAAGTTTTTAATTTTGAAATTTTTAAATAGGTTTATATATAATATAAATTAAAAAATAGATAAAGTAAATAAATTACTATTTTTTTTTAAAATTTGATTGGGAGGAATCTTAACTTGACCGATGTTGATATTAAAATAGAGAACATTGTAGCTTCTGCTGCTATTGGAAAAGATATAAAGTTAACCAAAGTTTCCAAAGCTTTAGAAGGAGTTGATTTTAATCGAGAACAGTTTCCAGGATTAGTTTTTAAACTTAAAGAACCTAAAACTGCCGCACTTATTTTTAGTTCAGGTAAATTAGTTTGTACTGGAGCTAAATCAATAGATGATTCTATTTTAGCTATAAATAAAACTGTTGATTTGATGAGGACTGTGGATAAAGATATTCCTCATGAATTTGAGATTAAAATTCAGAATATTGTAGCTTCTGCCAACTTGGAAGCAACATTAAATTTAGAGGCTGTTGCCTTAGAATTAGAAAATACCGAATATGAACCTGAACAATTTCCAGGTTTAGTTTACCGTTCACAAGACCCTAAAGTTGTTTTATTATTATTTGGCTCTGGAAAAGTAGTTTGTACTGGTGCCAAAACTAAAGATGACGCTAAACTCGGTGTAGAAAGGGCATACGACCGGCTTAGCGAGTTGGACTTAATATAATTGGTGATATGATTGATTAAACTTGTAGTATTTGACTTAGATAATGTTATTATTGATGGTGAAGCGATAGATGAGATCGGGAAATTAGTAAACGTTCAAAAACAAATTGCAGAAATCACCGAAAAAACAATGAATGGTGATTTAGACTTCGAAACATCTATAAAAGAAAGAGTTAAGCTTTTAAAAGGAGCTTCAGTTGAAGAAATTAAAGAATTAGGAAATGAAATGAAACTAATGAAAGGTGCAGAAGACACAATTAAAGCTCTAAAAGATAATGGTTATAAAGTTGCTGTTATCAGTGGTAGTTTTGATTTAATAGCTGAACCTTTAAAAGAAAAATTCAACTTAGATTACTTATTTACTAATACATTAGAAGAAAAAGATGGAAAACTCACAGGAGAAGTTAGTGGTCCTTTAGTTGATGGTTTTAAATCTGATGTTCTAAACAGTATCATTACAGATAACGACATGTCTGTGGATGAATGTATAGCTGTTGGTGATGGAGCAAATGATATTTCTATGATGGAAATTGCTCAATTAGGAATTGCATTCAATGCAAAAACCGCAGTTAAAGAGGTTGCTGATATTATTGTAGAAAATAAAGACTTAAATGAAGTTTTCAATGTTATCAATGACTTGGATTATGATTCAACTAGTGAAAAATCTGATGACTCTTCAAAAGAAACTGATAAAGAAACTTCTGAAGAAGAAAAATCTGAAAAATCTGTTGAAAAAGATACTGTTGTTGAAGAAAAAGAGGGATCTGAAACTGAAAATTCTAAAGAAATATCTGATAAATCTTCTAAACCTAAAGGTAAAAAATCTAAAAAAGATTCATTACCTGAAGTCGATTTTGATCTTGCTCCAACTCCAGAAGGAGTTAAAAAGCAAAAAGATGAAAAAGAAGAAGTAATAGCTAAAATTGCTGATGAAAGAGAAGAATTCAACAAAGTAGCTAAAGAACAACGTAAAATACGTGATAAACTCAATGATAGCTTAAAAGAAAATCTAAAATTAGCTATTGAATTAAGAGATAAACGTAATGAAGTTAATAAAACAGTTGAAGAAGCTAAAAAATTACGCGATGACGTAAATGAAGATCTTAAAAAACTTGAATGGTCCTCTGGAAGACGAGATAGAATAAAACTCGAAACTGAAATTAAAAAAATAGATAAAATTATTGAAACTAGAGTTTTAGACATTAAAAAAGAAAATCAATTAGTTAAAAATGCTAATGATTTAAGAAAACAATTAATGGAAATTCAAGAAGACGAAAAAGTTAAAGATGAAGCTCAAGATCTTAAAAAGGTTTCTGAAGAACAGCATGTTAAAGTTGTTGAATTATCCACTCAAGCTCAAGAATTCCATGAAAATATGCTTAATTATTTCAGAAAAACTGATGATATAAGAACTGAAGCTGATGAAGCTCATAAAAAGTTCATAGAAGCTAAAAAAGCTGCATCATCCAAGCACGAAGAATTCAAAATAGTTTTAAGTGAAATTCACATTATTAACAAAGAACTTGGAACTAATAAATCTAAAAGACGGAAGTCTGAAAAACAAGCTAGTACTAAGAAAAATCGTGAAGAAAAAGAAAAAGCTGAAGATATCTTTGAAAAATTCAAACATGGTAAGAAACTTACTACTGAAGAGCTTTTACTTTTACAAAAGCACAATATAGGATAATATTAGCTATAGGTTATAAATTTTTAATATTTATTCCATATACTTATTTATTCTTATTTCCAAAGGTCTAGTTTAATCAAGTTTAGTCAAATAATCGAAATATTTTGATAATAACTTAATAGCAGTTTTATATCTGTTATTATATTATTATATTTATTGGATTGATTGCTATTGGTGAAATAATGGATGAAAATATGAAATCTCCTAATCAATCTAAAAAGGATAATGAAAAAATAGAAGTCTGTTATATGTGTCATCAGGAATTTAATATTAATGAAGATGATGATAGTCATTATCATTATGATAAATATCCTATGTGTTCGTATTGCAGTGGATTCTATGGTTTCTATAAAAAAAATTGTTAATAATCCATTTAGTAATAGTTAATTAATTCATTTTTCTTATTTTTTTCTTATTTTTTAATATTTATTATCTAAATTTTTTACTATTTTTAAAAATAATATTTTTAATATTTATAAATTAATAATTGTTTATTGTATATAAATTATAGAATAGTAATAATAATTATAATTTTGATTTAATATAAATAATAATTTGATAATTTATAGCAATTTTTTAAGTTTATAATTTTTTAATTATTTATTATCATTTTTAATATCATAAACTTTAAATTAATTACATTTCAAATAATACTAATAAATATATTAGTATTAATATATTTTGATAAGTTTATATGGTTGAAAAATTAATAAGAGTTAAATTTAATCATGATTAAAATTTATATAATATACTTACTTATAGAATAATAGTTATTATAGAATACAAAGTGATAAAATGCATGAAGTAATTATATGCGAAAAACCTAAATCAGCTGAAAAAATAGCTCAAGCCCTTTCTCCTAACCCCTCAAAAATGAAATATGGTAAAAAGGTAAATTATTGGGAAATTGATGGAAAAGATAAAAAAATTACTATAATATCTGCTGTAGGTCATTTATATTCTTTAACTCCAAAAAATCAAAAAGAAAAAGTTTATTTTGATTTAAAATGGGTTCCTTCATATGAAACTCAAAAAAATCTGAATTATGTAAAGGATTATGTTTACGCTATAAAAAAATTAGGTAAAGGTGCAGACAAATATATACATGCTTGTGATTATGATATTGAAGGAACCTTAATAGGTTTCAATGCATTAAAATATGCATGTGGTGAAAATTCTGTAGATAATACTACTAGGATGAAATTTTCTACATTAACAAAAAAAGATTTACTTGAAGCTTATAATAATCAAATAGAACTTGATATTAATCAAGTTGATGGTGGTATAGCTAGACATATTGTTGATTTTTATTTTGGTGTAAATATTTCTAAGGCATTAACTGGAGCTGTTAGAAAAGCTAAATATAGGTATTTACAACTTTCAGCAGGAAGAGTACAAACACCTACTTTGTCTATTTTAGTTGATAGGGAAAAAGAAATAGGTAAGTTTGTTCCAGAACCTTATTGTTTAATTAAAGCATTACTAGATATTAAATCAGAAAAAGAATATATTATAGCTGACTATGTTGATGGTAAGATTTTTGATAGCGAAAGAGCTGAAAAAATATTTGAAAACTGTCAAGGAGCAGATTCAATTGTTGATAAAGTAAAAATCACTGAAACTATTCGAAAACCACCTATACCATTTAATTTAGGAGGATTGCAATCTGAATCTCATACAATATTTGGATTTAGCCCTAAAAAAACTCAAACAATAGCTCAAAATCTTTATACTGAAGGTTATACTTCTTATCCTCGTACTTCTTCTCAAAAATTACCTGAAAGTCTTGAATTTGATAAAATATTCAAACAATTATCTGCAAGTTCAACATTTAAAAAACACATTGATGAACTTCCTCAAAAAACTAAACCAAATGAAGGTAAAAAATCTGATGCAGCACATCCCGCTATACATTCAACGGGAATAATTCCTAAAAATTTAGATGTGGATAGTGTTAAAATTTATGAACTCATCACTTACAGATTTATAAGTGTTTTTGCAGAAAATTCTAAATTAGAAACACTGAGAGTAGATATTAATGTTGATAAAGAGAAGTTTTTCTTTAAAAGAAAAAGAGTTTCTGAAATGGGTTGGTTAGCCCATTATCCTTTCCGTAAACTTGAAGAAGATAGTTTTCCCTCTCTTAAAAAAGGAGATAAGATTAAAGTTAATGAAATTCTTTCTGAAGAAAAAGAAACTAAACCTCCTGCTCGTTATAATGAAGCTTCTCTTATTAAAGAACTAGAAAAAAGAGAATTAGGGACAAAAACTACAAGAGCAGATATTATAGCTAAATTATATGATAGAAAATATATTTCTGGTAAAAAAATTGAAGTTAATCAATTAGGTTTAAATATTATTGCTAATTTACGAGAATATTGTAAAAATCTTACTAATGAAGAACTCACAAGAGGTCTTGAAAAAGAACTTGAGGGAATTATGGGAGATACTATTAGTAAAGATAAAGTTATAGAAAATGCTAAAAAAGAAGTTTTAGATATACTATCAGATATTGATAAAAACACTTTAAAAATTGGTGAAGGATTATATACTGCTTATCAAGAAAGTAGAGTAGTAGGAAAATGTGCATGTGGAGGCAATTTAGTAGTAAGATTTTCTCCAAAAACAAAATCTTCTTTTGTGGGATGTTCCAATTATCCAGATTGTAATATTATATATTCTCTTCCAAAAAATGCAGAAGTTTTAAAAACAAAGTGTGAAAAATGTGGTTTACCTACAATTTCATTTGGTAGGGGTAAATCAAAACAAAGAGCTTGTCTTGATCCCAAATGTGGAGTAGATCACTCTAAAATAAAAGAACCAGAAATAGTTGGACAATGTCCTGTTTGTGGTAAAGATCTTCTAAAACGTCAAGGAAGATATGGAGAATTTATTGGTTGTAGTGGATTTCCTCAATGTAAATTCAGTTCTTCATTGGAAGATTTAGAAGAAAAACTAGCTGAAAAATCTGAGAATTAAATTATAATATAAATTACATTATATAATCTTATATATGGATAATGATTAATTTCATTGTTATATAATTATTATAATAGTTTATATTTTATATTATATATTCTATATTTTTGCAATATATCATATATTAATTAATATAATAATTTTATAATTAATACTATTAATTTATCATTTATTCATTGTTAATAATCATTAATTTTGATTTTTTCTAATTTGTTTAATTATTATCCTACTTGATTATCTTTTTATTTCTAATATTTCCTATTTTTGATATTTTGCTTCTTTAATATAATTATTTTCAATTTTTTTAATTTTTCAATTCAATTATATTTTTGATAATTTTATAATTTATTCAAAATGTTTCTAAAAATAGTATAATTTAATAGGTTGAATTACACATAGGATAATATTGTTAAATAGAAATTATATTTATATATTATAATGGATATGTTATAATAACAATTTCATAATAAAAATATATTTAATATAAAATATATTTGAATAAATAATTATTAAATATTTATTAAATAATATTTCAATTATATTTCAAATAATATTTTTATAATGATTATTAATTAAATATAAATTATAAGTTAATGTTCAACTCAAATTATTAGATGATATTTATGGATAAAAGTAAAATAATGTCGATATTGAAATCAGTAGCTATTATACTGGTTATTGTCTGTTTTGTTTCCTTTTTAAGGTTCCAATCTGCAGATCTATCAACCCTTCCCACTGACCAACAAGCTTATTACAAAGATTCCAATGGACTTCCTTATTTCACTGAAATGGATTCATACTATAACTTGCGTATGACACAGGATTTCCTTGATTATGGGCATCTTGGGGATACTATTAATAATGGAACTCCTTGGGACACGCTTTCTTATGCTCCTGAAGGTAGAAATGCGGAATATCCGCCAATGATTGTTTATGTAACAGCTTTCTTGTATTATATGGCTAATATGTTTTCGAACATGTCTTTGATGAAGGTTGCATTTTATGCATCAGCTATAATAGCTCCTTTGGCACCTATACCTGCATTTATAATTGTTAAAAGGATTACTAATAATTATGGGGGAACAACTGCTGCTTTAATAGTAGCTTTAGCTCCAAATTACTTCTCACACACATTTGCTGGATTTTTTGATACAGATATGTTCAATGTAGTTTTACCACTATTTATGATATTGTTCTTTATTGAAAGTATAAAATCGAGTAAATTGGCTTATAGAATTGTCTATATTGTTTTGACTGTTCTTTCAATGGTATTGTTCTCATTAGCATGGGATGGATATATATTTTACATAGCAATGTTAATCATATTCATGATAATATATCTAATATTAAGTTTTGTTTTAAACATAGATTTAATAAAACCGAGAAAAGACTATTCTAATATACTTTCTTGGTTTGTAAATCAAAAAGAAATATTTTCTATAGTAATGATTGTTATTATAGGAATTATTGGTTTAGGAGTAACTAATGGATTCGGTAGCCTTATTGATGCTCCTTTTGAACTGATTGGATTAACGAAACTTCAATCAGCCATTAGTTCAACAGCATTCCCTAATGTAGCCATATCTATCGCTGAATTGCAAATTCCTAATTTGTTATCTGGTGGAATTGCAGGTGCATTTTCAGCTAATGCTGGAGGTATAATAAACGGTGTTGGAGGAGTAGTAGCTGTCTTTGGTGCATTTACTATATTAATATTATTTGCACATAGCTTATTGAAACTAAGATCTTATAGAACAGGTAAATATGCCAATAAAAAACCACCTAAAGGTAAAAGAGAATCTGCTTCTAAAGTAAAAGAATCTAACGGAACATTTATAAGCAATGCAGTATCAAATATAGATTCTTTATCTGATGTTAATAAAATTAAACGTGAAACATTACTTTATTTAACATTGTTTTCAGTCTGGATCCTATTATCTGCTATAGCGGTTACACAAGGTTCAAGGTTTATCATGGTATTAATGATACCATTAGGTCTTTGTGTTGGTTTATTTGTTGGATATGCAGTTATGTATATTAGAGATAAATTAAATGATAAAAATAAATTGATGGTTATTGCTGTAGCAGGATTATTACTTACGTTTTATCCTATTATACAAACATTCATGGTATTTTATCCATTATACAAAATATCTTCTACAATGTCATTTATCATTCCAATAATTATTCTTGTAGCTGGCATTGGAATTTCAGCACTTTTAATCTATGGATTTAAAGATATTAAATCTTCAAGATTTGCAAAACCTGCTGTTATGTTGATATTGATGTTTGCTATAGTATCTCCAACAGTTTTCGGAGCTTATCAAGTATCTGAATCTGTAGTTCCTAGTACTAGTGATCCAATGTGGGATTCAATGACTTGGATTAAGGAAAATACTACTAATGTTACCACGTTAACCTCTTGGTGGGATTTCGGTTACTTGTTTGAAGTAGCATCAGAAAGACCCACTCTATTTGATGGTGGTTCGCAGACAGGTATAAGGGCATTTTGGACAGGTAAGGCGATGGCAACGAATGATACGAATTTATCTGCGGCTATATTTGAAATGTTAGCTTATAGTGGTGATGAAGCTACTGAATTACTTGACAACTATACTCATGATAGTGGAAAATCAGTAGAGATTCTTGAAAGTACTCTTACACTAACAAGTGAAGAAGCTAAAAATAGAATGGTTAATTCATATGGTTTAACTTCGGTTCAAGCAGATAATGTTGTAAATTTAACCCATCCTGAAAATCCAGTTCCAGTTATATTTGTAGCTAGTTCGGATATGCTTCAAAAAGCTGGTTGGTGGACTTACTTTGGAAGTTGGGATTTTGATACCAAAAATAGTTCCGGATACCAATATTTAATGCCACAAAAACCTGTTAAAATGGAAAGTATAGGCAATGGTAAATATCAGGCTAATATAACTAATTTAGAGGAAGAAGGTATATTCCATAAAACAGTTATCACTAAAGGAGCTGAAAACAATACTACTAATGCAACCACTAAAACGGTATTTGCAAATGGAACTCCTGTGAAAACTCAAAATAATACTACATTTAATCCATTTTCAATTAATAAATTAATTGTTATTGAAGACAATATTATTTGGAAAAATGAAACGATTAATGAAAGTGGGAACTATACTTTACTTGTAATGGGTGAAAATGGAACATATACTTCTATTATTATGAGTAAAGAGCTTGAAAACGCGATGTTTACAAAACTATTTATATTGACAGGATTTGGACAAAAGGCCTATGAATTAGTTCACATGGAAGAAGGAGTTTCATTATGGAAAATTAGTGGAATTAATACATTAAAAAATGAAACAGGATCAACTAACTCTTCGAGGTAGTAAATATCGACCAATAAAAAATGTGTTAATAGTTGAGTATATTTCATGATTCTTTGTGAAATTACTCTCTATTATTTACTTATTATAAAAATTTAATATTTAATTTTTTATTATTTAATTTTAATTAATTATTTTACTATTTTTGATTATTATTTATATGTTAATTATCATGAAGTATTAGAGAGTTATTAAGAATTATTTTTTATTAATTAAATGTTAAATATAATAAAATACTAAATAATTGTGATTATTGAAATAAAAAATTGAATATTTTTTGAACTAATAATATATTTTTAAAATGTTTTGGAATATTAGTGAGTTTTATGGATATTGATGAAAAAATAAAAAAAATTGAGGATGAAATTCAAAAAACTCCTTATAATAAAGCTACGTCTCACCATATTGGTAAGCTTAAAGCAAAAATATCTAAATTAAAAGAAGAATCTTTACAAAGGAAAAGTTCTGGAACTAAAGGTAAAGGATTTCATGTAAAAAAAACTGGAGATTCAACAGCAGTTCTTGTAGGTTTTCCTTCTGTGGGAAAATCCACACTTTTGAATGAATTAACTAATGCTGAATCTAAAGTAGGTGCTTATCAATTTACCACTCTTGATATTATTCCGGGGATTATGGAATACAGAGGAGCTAAAATCCAAATATTTGATATTCCAGGAATTATAACTGGAGCTTCAGGTGGAAAAGGAAGAGGTAGAGAAATTCTTTCAGTAGCTAGAACAGCAAATTTGATTCTCATTGTTTTAGATGTTTTCAATCCTCAACATTTGGATATAATATTAAGAGAATTACGTGATATTGGTATTCACCCCAATGAAGATAAACCAGATGTTAGAGTAAGAAGGAAAAAACTTGGAGGAGTTCAAGTATCTGCAACTGAAGAATTAACTCATTTAGATGAAACTACTATTAGATCTATAATTAATGAATATGGAATGCATAATGCCGATGTTTTGATTAGAGGAGATGTTACTATGGATCAATTCATAGATGCTTTAGAATCTAATCGTGCTTATATTCCTGCTGTAATTGTTTTAAATAAAGTAGATCTTGTAGATGATACTTATATTAAAGAATTAAAGAAAACTATTCCTGATTTTATTCCAATTTCTGCAGATAAAAATCTTAATATTAATTATCTTAAAGATCAGATATTTGAGAATTTAAATTTAATAAGAGTATATCTAAAACCTCAAGGAAAAAAAGTTGATTTTGAAGATCCTCTCATTATTAAAAAAGGAACTTCTGTTATAGACGTTTGTGGAAAGTTACACAGAGAATTTGTGAAAAATTTCCGACATGCAAAGATTTGGGGAGATTCAGTTAAATTTCCTGGTCAAAAAACAGGTCCAGATCATATTTTAGAAGATAAAGATATTTTAAGAATAATTGTTAAAAAATAATCAAATTTATTAACATATCTATAGTATGATTCATCAAAACAAAGTTATTTTAATAACTGGAACTCCATGTACTGGAAAAACTACAGTAGCAGATAAACTTAATAATATTTTATCTGAAAAATACACTTCTAAACTTATTAAAATAAATGAATTTGCTATAAAAAATGACTTAATTGATGGTGAAGATATAGAAAAAGGTTATAAAATCATTAATTTATCTAAACTTGATAAAAAATTGAATAAAATGATAAATAGATTTTTTTCTTGTAACGAATCTATTACTAATAAGTATAATACTTATTCTAATAATAATGATATTGATGGGGTTATGAATAATAATAGTAATGATTGTAATTCAAAAATTGTAATTATAGAAGGACATCTTTCTCATTTTTGTTCTTTAGATGGAAAAATAAATAAAGTTATTGTTCTTAGATTAAATCCTGATCTTCTTGAAAAAAGACTTAAATTAAGAGATTATGATAATAATAAAATCCATGAAAATTTAGAATCCGAAGCTTTAGGAGTATGTTCTGTAGAAGCTTATGAAAATCATGGAAATAAAGTTAATGAAATTGATACTACTAATTTGTCTATTGAAACTATATTAACAATTATTAAAGATATAATATATAATAAAAAAGAGTTTCCTATTGGTGATGTTGATTTTATTAATTGGATTATAGATTGATATTATTTTATAAAAATACTATTATTGATATAATAATATTAATAACAATTAAAATAAATATGTTTTATTAAATTTATAATAAAATATTAGTAATCTTTTTAAACTATAAAAAATATATTATTATTTATGGATAGATTATTTGCTTTAAAATAATTTTTTTAAAAGATTTCATAATACTAAATTTTTCACTAGAATTTTCCTATTAATTTTTTTTCATAAGTATAAATCATATAATTATAAATTATATATTAATTCATAATATTTTCATTTTTATGATATATTTCACAAAATTTATATAAAAATACTAAATTTAATATTATTATAATTATATAATTTAATTCATCATGAAAGTTTATAGAAAATCTTTTTAAATAGAAGATACAAAAGATTATTATTACTCTTCTAATACCTAAAAATAGTAGAGACTAACTTTTAAGATATTGTTTTAAATCACTTAAATCTTATTACAATTACTTGAATAAATTTACATTCTATTATATTTTATTTAATAGTTTGTTTTTCAATTCTATGAGGTTTAACGTTGCGAAGAGGAAGAAGACCTAAATGGATGATTGATATTGCTAATGAGCGTATGAATATCCTCTTTTCTATGGCGAAAAAAGAGTTTTCTGTTAATCCTGATAGGTCACATAGATATGTGAGCTTAGCTCGTAAAATATCTAAAAAATACAATACTAAAATCCCTACTAAATGGAGACGTAGTTACTGTAAAAAGTGTTATAAATTTTTAGATCCTTCTAAAAATTCTTCTATTCGTCTAAAACAGGGAAAAATCCATATCAAATGTAATCAATGTAATGAAATTATGAAAATTCCTTATATAAATGAACAAAAAGAAAAAAGGAGAGCTAAAATTGAGTATTACTCTATCAAAAAAAGAAATAATGAATAAAGCTCTCAATTCTATGACAATTAACATTGGAAAAGTTGGAATAAATGATAATGTTATTGAAGAGATTAAAAGACAGCTTAAAGCTAATGAAATTGTTAAATTAAGATTTGCTAAGAACATAGCAAATGATAAAGAAGCTTATATTACATCAATAACTGAGAAAACAAGATCTAAACTTGTTGATCTAAGAGGAAATGTTGCTGTAATTTACAAGAAAAACCATAAAACTTGAATTCAATGAAATTATTGTGTGCTTAAATATTTCTGAATTATAATTAAATGGTTATAATTATTATAAAACTTATTAGGAGAATTAACATGACTACTGTATATGATGTACCTGCTGATTTATTAATAGATCAAATTGCAAAAGATTTTAATGAAAATAATGATAAAATCACTGCTCCTGACTGGAGTAGTTTAGTTAAAACTGGTGTTCACAAAGAAAGAAAACCTGAAAATATCGACTGGTGGTATGTAAGATGTGCTTCTATTTTGAGAAGAGTTTACATTGATGGACCAGTTGGAATTAATAGTTTAAGAACTTTCTATGGTGGAAAGAAAGATAGGGGAGTAACTCCAGAAACTTTCAGAAAGGGTAGTGGAGCTATTGTTAGAGGAGCTTTACAACAACTTGAAGAAGCAGGCTATATTCAAAAAGTTGATGCTGGAAGAATAGCTACTTCTGAAGGTAAATCTTTCTTAGATAAAAATTCTGCTGAAATAATTAAAGATATTCCAGAACTTGAAAAATATTAATTGTTAATATTAATTATTAATATTATTAATCATTTAATATACACATTTAACTATTATTACATTTATATTGTAAGTAATTATATTGTAAATATTAATAAATTGATTATTAATAGTGTAAATTTTAAATTTTTAGTTATATAAAAATTGGAGGACTTAAAATGAGTGATCTTGATGAATTGCGCCGTAAAAGAATGAAAGAGTTACATCAACAAGCTGAAGCTAATGAAAATCAACAGACTCAACAGCAAATGCAACAAAAACAGATGCAACAAGAAATGGAGGCAAAAAAAAAGCAATTAATAATGCAAATTTTAACTCCTGAAGCTCGAAGTAGGTTAGCTAATCTTAGATTAACTAAACCAGAGTTTGTAGAACAAATTGAACTTCAACTGATTCAACTAGCTCAAAGTGGTAGAGTACAAGGCAAAATCACTGATGAACAATTAAAAGTTTTACTTAAACAATTGTCTGGTCAAAAAAGAGATATTAATATCATTAGAAGATGATTGTTTTATTCACATTTTTAATTAATACAATGAAAGCATATGTTTTATATAGTGGAGGAAAAGATAGTTCATTAATGGCTTTTCTACTTAAAAAGTTAGGAATAGATGTTGAACTTGTAACTGCAAATTTTGGAGTCTATGATTCTTTCATTCCAGCTCAAAATTCTGCAAATTCACTTGGAATTAAACATAATGTTTTAAATTTAGATAAAATATTATTAAAAAAAGCTGTAGATATCATATTAAATGATGGTTTTCCTAATAATGGAATTTCTTATCTTCACAAAGCTGTGATAGAAGAAATTTCTGGTTTAGCTAAAAAAAATCAATATTCAATTGTTGCAGATGGAACAAGAAGAGATGATAGAACTCCTAAATTAAATAAAGATGAAATAAAGAGTTTAGAACACAGAAAAAATATCCAATATATCAATTTAGATAGTTTTGGATATAAAACTATTGAATCTCTTGTTTCTGAAATATTTGTAATTACTCATGAAGAAAGTAACATTGATAATAGTTCTGATTACGAAGTAGAAATTCGTTGTATGTTTAGTGAAGAATTAAATGAAGATTTAAAAGATTTTTTTCCAAAACATTATCAAACTAGAGTAATTGGTTTTAAAGCTAAAAATTAAAATTATAATAAAAATTAATATAAATAATAGTATGTTTATAAAATAAAACTAATAATTCATATAATAAATTAAATATTTCATAAATTAAATATTCAAAATAAAATTAGATATTTAGAATAAATATTTAGAACATTTGATATTTAAAATTTAAAATACTTAAATAAAAAATCAAGAGTTTTTAAAACTCATATATTCAATTTAATCTTGTATAATTAAGATTAATTCTATTGTAACGATGATGCTTAGCTATAATAGTGTTCATATGATTTATATTTACATGGTGTGAAAATGAGTAGAAATAAACCATTAGCTAAAAAATTAAGGCTTGCAAAAGCTAATAAACAAAATAGAAGAGTCCCTATATGGGCTTATGCGAAAACTAAACGTCAATTAAAATATAGGCCTAAACCAAGACATTGGAGAAGGAATAACCTTAAAGTATAGGTGTTATTATGGAAAGAACTTATACAATACCACTTAGAGATGTTAAAAATGTACAAAAAACTATAAGAGCAGCTAAAGCTGTTAGAGTAGTTCAAGAATTCTTAAAAAAGCACATGAAAGTAGATGATATTAAAATTGATGCGTCTGTAAATGAAAAAATTTGGGAAAGAGGAATCCAAAAAATTCCTTCAAAAATCAAAGTTAAAGCTGTTAAAGATGATGATGGGCTTGTAGAAGCAACTCTAGCTGAATAATCATGATAATTATTATGATTTGAATATTTTTGATTAAAAATAATATAAATAATATAGTACCAATTAATATATAATTAATAAATAATAGTATAATTATATTTTATATTTAAATGAATATTATAACAAACTAATGGAGATGAAGATACAATGCTTAGAAGAATAAATCTCACTGGAAATCCTAATATAGGGGTATATATTTCAGTAACGGATCAAATAGCTATTGTATCTTTCAATTTTCCTGAAATGATGGAAGATTCTATAAAAGAAGCTCTAGAAATTGATGTTATTAGGACTACTATTTCTGGAAGTAACTTGTGTGGTGCTCTATCTTGTGGAAATTCAAAAGGGATTATTGTATCTCCATATACATTTGATAAGGAAATAGATCTATTAGAAGATATTGGATTAAATGTAGCTAAAATCCCTGATAAATATACTGCTGTTGGTAATATTATTGCAGCAAATGATAAGGGGGCTATTGTGAGTCCTTTACTTTCTGAAAAATCTATTGAAATCATTGAAGAAGCTTTGGATGTTCGAGTTGAAAGATCTAAAATAGCTGGATTTAGTATTATTGGTTCATTGCTTACAGTTAATAATAAAGGAGCTTTAGTTCATAGAGAAACATCTCAATCAGAACTTAATTTCATTGAAAAAGTTTTCAGGATAGATGCAGATATTGGGACAGTTGGACAAGGAATAAATCTTGTTGGTGCTTGTTCTATAGCAAATTCATATGGTGTTATTGTTCCTGAAAATACTACTGGTCCTGAAATGGCTCGTATTGAAGAAGTTTTAGGATTTTTAGATACTGAAATTTCTTAAATATCAATTTTAAAATTATTATGTAATAATTATAATTAGCTTATTATCACATGTTTGCTAATATATTTCAAAACTTAAATCCAAAAATTTAAATGATATTTATATAATTAATATTTATACGTATTTAATAAAATATAAAATTTATAAATATATTAATTTAATAGAAGATTAAATTAAAAAATTTATAATTACTATAATGAGTGATAGTATGAAAACAAAAATATATAGAATTCGCGGTAAATTCACTATGGGTGACCAAACTCAAGTTTTTACTAAAGAACTAAAATCATTAAGTGAAGAAAATATTCATGAAAAGATTTACTCTGAGTTTGGAAGTAAACATGGAAGAAACAGAAAT
>NIZT01000037.1 GCA_003315655.1 Candidatus Methanobinarius endosymbioticus | reverse complement strand
TATTAATAATAAATCAAAAAATAAAAAAGATAGTTCTAAAGATGTTTTAGAGAGACATTTTATAAAATTTAGAAAGCAATGAATTGTGAAAGTGATGGAAACACATAATTCTTATAAATATATGCTTTGTAGATTTAATTTTAATATTACTATTTAATAAATTTTAACTTGTTTTAGGTGTATTATGACATTTAATTATGATGTAGCTATTATTGGGGGAGGACCTATTGGTTCTACATTAGCTTATAGAATAGCTAAAGAGGGGTATGATGTATGCATATTAGAAAAAAAGAGAAAAATTGGTATTCCTCTTCAATGTGCAGGAATAGTTAGTAAAAAATTGAGAAATTTCAATGAAATTCCTGAAGAATTAATATTAAATAAAGCTAAAGGTGCATTTTTACATTCAGCTAATCATATTTTAACTGTTGAAAAAGATGAACCAGAAGCATTCATAATTGATAGAGTAGCTTATGATCAATTTTTGTCTAAAAGAGCTATTGATGTAGGAGTTAAACTTTTTAATCAATATAAAGCACATTATATTGATTGTGAAAAGGGTATAATAAAATGTCAAAATAATGAAGAGATATCTGCTAGAGTAATTGTTGGTGCAGATGGATCTGAATCCTTTGTATCTAATTTATTCAATAAAGATTTTAACTATTTTAATGCATCTCAATATCTGGTTGAAACAAATAGTAATGAGATAGATACTGTTATCAATAAAAATAATTCTACTAATGAAAATAATAGTATTAATAACAGTAATGAGAATATTGATCTTAAGGATCAAATAGGCTTTGTAGATGTATTTGCAATCTCAGAATTATTACCTGGATTCTTATGGTGTATACCAACATCTAAAAATAGTTATAGGATTGGATTATTTTCAAACAACAGTTATAAAGATCAAAAAAAGATCTTAAATAATTTTTTAAATAAAGATAATCATAGATTTAAAAATTGTAAAATAATTGAAAAATATAATGGTAAAATTCCAATTTTTGATAAAGATAAAAAATTGACACATGGTAGAGTTATTCTAATTGGGGATGCAGCATCTCAATTGAAACCAACTACTGGTGGAGGACTTATCATAGGATTTGATACCTGTGATATAGCTAAAAATACTATTATCAAATTTTTAAATAGTAAAAATATTAATAGGGATAATATTAGTGATAATAATAATTATAATCTTGTTAATGAAGTTAATGAAGTAACTAATTTTGATATTTTGAAAGAATATGAGAAAAATTTTAAAAAGAGATATTCAAAAGAACTTTCTTATCAAATAAAAGTTCAACAAACGCTCGAATCTCTTTCAGATGATGATTTGGATTATATGTTTGTAAAATTAAAAGAGAAAAATGCTGAAGAAATAATATCTACTTATGGTGATATGGATAAACAGTCTATATTGGTAAAAGAATTTATAAAAAGAGGCATTATTTTTTCACTTACAAAAATATTTTTCAGAAAACTTACAAAGATATGG
>NIZT01000036.1 GCA_003315655.1 Candidatus Methanobinarius endosymbioticus | reverse complement strand
TAGTGAGTTAAAATCTTTTAATCCATCATGCAGAGCAACTATTGGTGTTGTAGCTGGTGGAGGAAGAAATGACAAACCATTCCTTAAAGCAGGTAAAAAATGGCATGCTCTTAAAGCTAAGGGTAAAAAGTCTATGACTGTTAGAGGAGTAGCTATGAACGCAGTAGATCACCCTCATGGTGGAGGAAATAGACAACATCCTGGACGACCTACTACAGTTTCCAGACACACACCTCCAGGAAGAAAAGTTGGTTCTATTGCAGCTAAAAGAACAGGTAAAAGAAGATAATATTAAGGTTGTGACTGTTTGGCAAGAAAAGTATTTAAATATCAAGGTTACACTCTAGAGGAATTACAAGCTATGTCTTTAGAGGATTTAATGAAAATATTACCAGCAAAACAAAGAAGATCTTTAAAAAGAGGATTTTTACCAAGACAACAAATTGTGCTGGATAAATTTAGAAAGTTGAAAAAACAAGAACAAAAAGGTGGAAAACCTCTAGTTATTAAAACTCATTGTAGAGATATGATAGTTTTACCTGAAATGGTAGGTACTATTTTTGGAATTTATAATGGTAAAGAATTTTTTGAAGTAAAATTTACTGCTGAAATGATCGGTTGTTACTTCGGTGAATTTGCACCAACTAGACAAAGAGTTCAACATGGAGACCCAGGTATGGGTGCTACCAGATCATCTATGTTTGTACCACTTAAATAGAGTTGTTAAGGAGATTATTTTATGGCTGATATTAAATATGCTCATAATGATGAAGATAGTTCTAAAACAGCCCGTGCTATGGGTAAAACTCTAAAAATTTCTCCAAAGCACTCTATTGAGATTTGTAGTGCTGTAAGAGGAATGAATGTAGAAAAAGCAAAAAATTACTTAAATGAAGTAATTGAAATGAAAAAAGCAATTCCTTTCAAAAGACACAATAAAAAAGTTGGACATAGAAAAGGATTAGAAGACTGGCCTAGTGGAAGATACCCAGTTAAAGCAGCTAAAGAAATATTAAAAATATTAGAAAATGCTGAAGCTAATGCTGAATATAAGGGTTTAGATACTGAAAACTTAAAAATTGTACATATCTCTAGCCACAAAGGTTTTGTTATTAAAAGAGGAATTCCAAGAGCTTTTGGAAGAGTAACTCCATTTAACACACCAACAACCCATGTACAAATTGTTTTAGGGGAGGCTTAAATTAATGATTGAAAAAGATTTTGTCACTGAAGGTCTTAAAAGGACTAAAATTGATGAATATTTAGAAAATGAGCTTGAAAGAGCAGGTTATGGTGGAATGGATGTTCAAGTCACTCCTTTAGGTACAATGGTAGTTGTATATGCTGAAAGACCAGGGATGGTTATAGGTAGAGGTGGAAAAACTGTAAGAGCTATTACACAAACTCTTAAAAATGACTTTGATTTGGATAATCCTCAAGTAGAAGTTAAAGAAGTAGATGTACCAGAACTTAATCCAAAAATTATGGCTTATAAAATTGCATCAATGCTACAAAGAGGTATGCATTTTAGAAGAGTAGCTTATTCAACCATCCGTAGAATTATGGGTGCAGGTGCTCAGGGAGTAGAAGTAACTATTTCCGGTAAAATCAGAGGTTCTAGATCTGCTGTTGCTAAATTTGTAGAAGGATATATTAAAAAATGTGGTGAACCATCAACAAGATTTGTTAAAGAAGGTTTCGCTACTGTACAGCTAAAACCTGGTATATTAGGTATTTTTGTTAGAATAATGCCTCCAGAAGCTGTTTTACCTGATAAAGTTGATATTCTTCCTCCAACATTAGAAACTGTTGAAGAAACAAAAGAAGATGTAGAAGAAACTTCTGAAACTTCTAATTCAGATAATGTAGATGTATCTGATAATGAAGCAAATGATGAAGAAGAACTAGAAGAATTAGAAGAACTTGAAAAAACTGATTCAGAAATTGAAGATAGTACTGAAGAAAATTCAGAAGAATCTACTGAAGAAGTTGAAAAAGATGAAGAAAAGGGTTCAGAAGAATAGGATAATTAAATTCATCCTTTTTAAATTAATATTTATTAAGAGTTGAAATAAATGGCGATTTTAAGAAGTAAAGAAATTTGGGAAATGGAAATTGAGGACATTCAAAAAAAATTGACTGAACTCAAAGCAGAATTAGCTAAAAATATTTCTAAAAGTTCTGCTGCTGGGGTTAATGAAAATCCTGGTAAAATCCGGGAACTTAAAAGGACTATTGCTCGTGTTCTTACAATTATGAACCAAAAACAGAAGGAGAACTAAATGAAAATCTGTGATGTATGTGGTCTTCCTGAAGAACTTTGTGTTTGTGAAGAAATTGCAAGAGAAGTTCAAACTGTAAAAGTTTATACAGTTAGGAGAAGATTCGGAAAACTTATGACAATTGTAGAAGGTATAGATGAGCATGATATTGATATTAAAGAGCTCACTAAAGAATTAAAAGCTAAATGTGCCTGTGGTGGTACAGCTAAAAAAGGTCAGATAGAACTTCAAGGAGACCATAAAAGAAAAGTTAAAGAAGTTTTATCTGATATTGGCTTTTCTTCTGACACTATTGAAATCAGAGATACTGATAAGAAATTCAATAAAAGAAGAAGAAATTAATCTTTTATAATATTTATATCTTCAATTAATAAACTGTCATTTAATTCCTTTAGTCCACCATTAGATTAATATGATAACCTCAAAGAATGTTTTTTATCATGAATTAATAGGTTTATATTCAAAGGTTGTAAAAAGCTATAATGAGTTTTTAGTTGGAATTAATGGAAATATCATAGATGAAAGGAAAAAAACTATCTCAATTGAAACTGAAAAAGGGGTTAAAATTATCCCAAAAAATGTTTCAATTTTTCACCTTTTACTCCCAAATGGAGAATGGGTCGAAATTGATGGGAAAATTTTGGTTAATCGTCCTGAAGATAGAATTAAGAAAAAATATAAGAAATTATAATTAATATAATAATTTAAAGTTATAATTGGTGATAATATGGTTGGTCTTAATGTTCAACAAGTAGAAGCTGAATGTGATGATGTTAATTGTCCTTTTCACGGAACTTTACCAGTTAGAGGACAAATTCTCGAAGGAATTGTCACTAGTGATAAAGCAGAAAGGACAATCACAGTAGAACGTAGTTTCTACAAATTCATACGTAAGTATGAAAGATATGAAAAGAGAAAATCAAAAATTAATGTTCATAAGCCTGGCTGTCTCAATGTTAAAATTGGAGATTCAGTCAAGATTGCAGAATGTAGACCTTTAAGTAAAACTAAACATTTTGTTTTAGTAGAAGTAAAAGGAGACCACTAAATGAAAACTCTCACATCTAATGTATCTAAGTCATTACCTATTGGAGCTCGTCTTCAATGCGTAGATAATACTGGTGCACGTGAAATTGAAATTATATCTGTTAAAGGATATAAAGGTGTACATAGAAGACTTGATGTAGCTGGCGTAGGCGATTTAATAGTTGCTTCTGTTAAAAAAGGAACTGCAGATATGCGTAGAGAAGTTGTAAATGCTGTTGTTGTAAGACAGAAAAAAGAATATCGTCGTGCAGATGGTATTCGTGTTAAATTTGAAGATAATGCTGCTGTTATTATTACTCCTGAAGGAGTATTAAAAGGATCTGAAGTTAGAGGTCCTGTTGCTAAAGAAGCAGCAGATAAATGGCCTACTGTAGGAAGTGCTGCAAGCATTTTGATTTGATTATAATGGTGAAAAAATGTCAAAAAAACCAAGAAAACAAAGAAAAGCTCTTTATAATGCACCTATACACGCTCGCCGTAATATTATGAGTGTCACATTAAGCAAAGATTTAAAAGAAGATTTAGGAAAAAGATCTTTAGCTATTAAAATTGGTGATACTGTACAAATCATGCGTGGTGAATTTAAAGGGCATGAAGGGAAAATTGAAAGTATTGACTCTAGAAACTATAAAATAACTATTGAAGGAGCTACTTTAAGCAAACCTGATGGAAACTCTGTATTCTTCCCAATTCACCCATCTAATTTAATGATTGTTGATGCAGATTTAAAAGACGAAAGAAGAAGCAGAATTATCGAGAGGAAGGGATAAAATGGCAAAAATAGGATCAAGAAAACATCTCAAAAGATTTAAAGCTCCTAAAAATTGGCCTATAAGCCCAAAAGAAAATACATGGACAGTTAAACCTGCAGCGGGTCCTCATTCTATTGAAGATTCATTATCTTTACTCGTTGTAATTAGAGATATTTTAGGCTTAGCTGATAACTCAAGAGAAGCTAAAAGAATTATTAATACTGGAAAAGTATTAGTTGATGGTAGAGCTAGAAAAGATTATAAATATCCAGTAGGTTTTATGGATGTAGTTCAAATACCAGCATCTGAAGAAGTTTATAGAGTTCTTCCAGATTTAAACGGTAGATTAACTCTTCACCCAATTCCAAAAGAAAATGAAGGATTTAAATTATGTAAAATTACTGATAAAACTACATTGAAAAAAGGTAAAATTCAATTAAATCTTCATGATGGTAGGAATGTTATTGTAGAAAAGTCATTTGCTGCTGGGGATGTAGTTAGTATAAAAGTTCCAGATCAAGAAATTACTGACAATTTCAAATTTGAAGAAGGATCTTTAGTTCTTATTACTGGTGGTAAACATATTGGTGAAATTGGTAAAATAAATGAAGTCAATATTAATAAATCATCAAATCCTAATACTGTTGTTGTTGAAAATGATAAAAAGGCTACTTTCCTTACACTAAAAGATTACACATTTGTCATAGGTGAAGACAAACCCGCAATCTCACTTCCTGGAGGTAAATAGATGAATCCTATGGAAGAAGTTGTTATAGCTAAGGCTACTTTAAACATTGGTGTTGGCGAATCTGGAGAAAGATTATCTCGTGCTATGAATCTTTTATCTACTTTGATGGATCAAAAACCTGTTAAAACTTTTTCTAAAGTCACTAATCCTGAATTTGGTATTAGAAAAAATCAACCTATTGCTTGTAAAGTCACATTACGTGGAAAAAAAGCAGATAATGCAATAAAAATGATTTTAGATGGAATTGGTAATAATTTAAAAGAAAAACAATTCGATGATCAAGGTAATGTTTCTTTTGGTATAGCAGAACATATTGATATTCCAGGAATTCGTTATGATCCTGATATTGGTATATTTGGAATGAATATTTCTGTTACTTTTGAAAAACCTGGATATAGGATTAAAAAAAGAAAAATTCAACAAAAAAAGGTTCCTAAAAGACACATGGTTAAAAAAGAAGAGACTATGAAATTTATGGAAGAAAAATTCCAAGTAAAAATTAATCAAGAATGATTTTTCTTGAAAATTATAATTTTTTACTCTCAGTGTACAAACTTAGTTTACTAAGTTTAATATTGTAATGTTATTATAATTATTTAATTTGAAAATAATTAAGGTGATATGTTGCCAAGAAAATACGGAAAAGCAGCAAAAA
>NIZT01000035.1 GCA_003315655.1 Candidatus Methanobinarius endosymbioticus | reverse complement strand
ATTAAATAATTTTTTCCCAATAATTAACTTATTTTGCATCAGTTGGTAATTCATTAGATAAAAATTTATCATAACCAACCAGATCAAGTAAACCATGACCTGATAAATTGAATACAATAGTTTTTTCTTCACCAGTTTCTTTACATTTTTTAGCTTCATCTATAGCTACTTTAATTGCATGAGTAGATTCTGGTGCTGGTATTATTCCTTCAGATTTAGCAAATAACATACCTGCTTCGAAAACTTCATTTTGATGAGCAGATATTGCTTCAATATATCCTTCTTTTTTAAGTAAAGAGACTTGTGGAGATACTCCATGATATCTGAGTCCGCCAGAATGTAAGGAAGGAGCTACAAAATCATGGCCTAATGAAAACATTTTAAGAAGAGGAGTAAATCCAGTTGTGTCTCCAAAATCAAATTCATATTTACCTTGAGTTAAAGTAGGACAAGAACTAGGTTCAACACCAATAAATTGACAATCATTTTTTCCATCAAGTTTATCTTTCATAAATGGATAAGTGAAACCTGCAAAGTTACTTCCTCCACCAACACATCCGATTAATATATCTGGTTCTTCTTCAGCTATTTCTAATTGTTTTTTAGTTTCTTGACCAATGATAGTTTGATGTAACATTACATGGTTTAAAACACTACCCAGTGAGTAATAAACATTTTGATTCTGTAAAGCCTCTGAAATAGCTTCTGAAATAGCTATACCTAGAGATCCTGGGTGATCTGGATTTTCAGCTAAAACTTTTCTTCCAACTTCAGTATGTTTACTTGGTGAAGCATGAACTTCTCCCCCATAGATCCCCATGGTAACTTTTCTGAAAGGTTTTTGATCAAATGAAACTTTAACCATATAAACTGTACAATCCATTCCTATTTGAGAACAAGCTAATGAAAGAGCAGTGCCCCACTGTCCAGCTCCAGTTTCAGTAGTTAGTCTTTCGATTCCATCTTTTTTTGCATAGTATGCTTGTGGAATTGCACTGTTTAATTTATGACTTCCAGTAGGAGAAGAATCTTCTCTTTTATAATAAATTTTAGCTGGAGTATTTAATTTTTCTTCCAAAGTTTTAGCTCGGAATAGTGGACTTGGTCTGCCCATTCTCATGTAAAGATCTCTTACTTCTTTTGGAATAGTTATATATCTTTCAGTGGAAAATTCTTGTTGGAGAACTCCTTTTGAAAATATTTGAGGAAGAGATTCTACTTGTTTTCTTCCTTCACTATTTTTAGGTGTGGGTATTT
>NIZT01000034.1 GCA_003315655.1 Candidatus Methanobinarius endosymbioticus | reverse complement strand
AAAATAAGATATTATAAAAATAATAATTATAAAAAATTATATTTTAAGAATATTAAATTTATTTAAATTATAAAAATAACCATAAATGATTAAAAGGTGAAAAATTGACAAGATTATCTAATGATTGGAGAAGAACACATTATACTAAAGATGCGAATGAAAGCGTAACTGGTAAAGAAGTAACTGTTATGGGATGGATTCATGAAATAAGAGATCTTGGAGGAATTGTATTTGTGCTCATTAGAGATAAAAAAGGAATACTACAGTTAACAGCTCCAACTAAAGAAACAGAACCTCAATTATTAGAAGATATAAGAAAATTGAGAAAAGAATCTGTAATTGGGCTAAAAGGAACAGTTCAAGAAAGTGGAAAAGCACCTAATGGTGTAGAAATTATTCCTACTGAAATAAAAATCTTTAGTTTAGCTAATCAACCATTACCAATGGACCCTACAGATAAAGTTAAAGCAGAAATAGACACAAGATTAGATTCAAGATTTCTTGATCTTAGGAGATCCTCTGTAAGTTCAATTTTTAAAATAAAAAGTAAAATGTTACATACTTTTAGAACTTTCTTTGAATCAAATGATTTTCTAGAAATAAACACGCCTAAACTTGTAGCTTCAGCTACAGAAGGAGGAACTGAACTATTTCCTATTACATACTTTGAAAAAGAAGCATTTCTTGGCCAAAGTCCTCAATTATATAAACAAATGATGATGTCTGCTGGTTTTGATAAAGTTTATGAAATAGCTCAAATATTTAGAGCAGAAGAACATGATACCCTTCGTCACTTAAATGAAGCTATTTCTATTGATATGGAAGCATCATTTATGGATGATGTTGATGTTATGAAAATATTGAATGATTTAGTTCAAAAAGTAATCATCAATGTTAAACAAAACTGTAAAGAAGAGCTAAAAACACTTGAAGTGGATTTAGAAACGCCAGAAGGGCACTTTGAAATTGTAAAATATGACGATGCAGTAGATATGATAAATTCCAAAGATGTTCCTATGGAATGGGGAGAAGATCTTTCTAGAGCTGCTGAAAAAGCACTCGGAGATATGATGAATGGCTACTATTTCTTAACTGAATGGCCAACTGAAATAAAACCATTCTATGCAATGCCAAATGAAGAAAACCCTATAAATAGCCATGCTTTTGATTTAATGTATAAAGATCTTGAAATATCTTCAGGAGCTATGAGGGTTCACCAACACGACCTTTTAAGAGAAAAAATAGCCGAAAAAGGTTTAAATCCAGATGCATTTGGGGGATATTTAAAAGCATTTGAATATGGAATGCCTCCTCATGCAGGTTGGGGTCTTGGAGCAGATAGATTTAACATGACCTTAACTGGACTAGAAAACATAAGAGAAACAGTTCTATTCCCAAGAGATAGGCGTAGATTGACTCCTTAGTTAATCTAAAATTATTTTAAATTAATATTATTTTTTTATATTTTTATATTTTTTATTATTTTCTATAAAACAACATTATTTCTACTATTT
>NIZT01000033.1 GCA_003315655.1 Candidatus Methanobinarius endosymbioticus | reverse complement strand
CTTTCTCTTTCTGCTGTGAATGGAACTAATAATTTTATAACTAATGGAAAAACTTTAAATAAAGGAGTAACTCCTTTTAAAGATCATAATAATATAAAATTAAATTGGTCAGCTAAAGTTTATAAAAATAATAAATTAGCTATACTTATTTTTCTAAAAATAATACTATTTATAAAATAAAAAAACTACATTTAAATCGAATTAATAATGGTAAATTGAAATTATTTAATATTGAAAATTATAATGGGAAATTTACTAAAAAAATAAATATATAAAAATAAAGAATTTTCAAAGTCTTGAATATTATTATTTGAATATTTATCAGCCAAAACTGCTTAAAAAGGTAGCTAAAAGTAAAACTTTTGATAGTGGGATGGATATCTTTCAAATTTTGCTCATGGAAGTATAGTTTGGAATGCAAAAGTATATTATAATGGTAAAATTCAATAAAAGAGGATATATCTGGTATTAATAGGTATTTAAATTATGAAAACCATCATTGAAAGAGGTAGTAAGAATAAATTAAAATTAACTAGATATACTTATGATAAAGTTTGGGACGATAAAACTGAAGAATTTCTTAATCGTTTTATTAAAAAAGTTATTTATGTTAAATCTAAATTATATCTAAAAGATTATTATTTAAAGATTTATAAACCTATAATGACTAAATATTTAACTAATCAATCACATAATTGCGTTGGAATAGTTCAAATAGATCCAGAAAGAATAATTCACGAAGAAATTGCTTTTGCTCTTCTTAATAACTCTTCAGGTAAATGGAATGGATAATTAACAAATATTATAATGGTAAAGTAGTAATAACTAGAAATTACACTGATAATTCCTTTTTAAATAGTACTACTTCTATTGAACAATTTAACAAAACTTCTTTAAAATCTTAGTTGTTTATATTAATGGAAATAGCTCTGAAATATATTATGTAAATTATTCTCTGGATCCTTATTCATATTTTTCAAATGTTTATAAACCAGAAATGCTTAAAATAATTAAAGGAAATATAACTATTGTAAAAAATATATATCATCGTACAGAATCTTTACCATATTAAAGTCACTATTAGGTTGAAATTAAATAATAATATGAAAATGAAAAGTGGTTTATTAAAATAGTCATAGAATAAATCATTGGTTATGACTTTAGACTAATTACATTTAATTTAGTTTTTAATTTTTACATATATTTTGTTTTTTTATTTTTTAATTAATCTTTTTTTTATTTAATATTCTTTTATTTCAATAAATTTTAATTATAAAACTCTTATATAATAATTATATTCAATATTCTTTTTAAATCATAGAATAAAAACCTCATATTATATTTGAAATATTAAGTATTTAAAAAATTATTCAATGAATATAAATTTAATAGAATATAGTTTAATAAATATAACCATAGTATCAATAAATAAATTTAATAATGATGATGAAATAAATAATTATAATTGTTTATTGATATATCTAAGATTAACTATATCATTACAAATATTCATCATATAAAACAGTTTTTCATGAATTTTGTGTGATATTTATTATTATTTTAGTATTATTTTATCTATCATATTTAAAAAATATTTTATAAACGGAATTATCATATTTAAGGAGAATACAATGAAAATTGGGATGTCACATGGTGCTGGTGGAGAGGTTATGGGAAAACTTATCTCTGAAACCATTCTTAATAACTTATCAAAGAAATCTGTAAATGGAGGGATTGGCTTAGATGCTCTTGATGATGGTGCTACAATTCCTTTAGGTGATCATGAAATTGTTGTAACTACTGATGGACATACTATAAATCCTCTTTTTTTTCCTGGTGGAGATATTGGAAGAATTTCTGCAGCTGGAACTATCAATGATGTGGCTGTAATGGGAGCAAAACCACTAGCTATTACTAATGCTATGATAATTAAAGAAGGTTTTTCTATTGAAGATTTGGATAAAATAATCAAATCAATGGATAAAACATGTGCTGAGGCTGATGTGGCTGTGGTAGCTGGGGATACCAAGGTAATGGAACAAGATAAAATTGATGAGATGGTTGTAGTTACTACTGGTATTGGTATTTTAGAAAAAGGTAAAGCTATACCAGATTCTGGGTTAAATCTTGGGGATAAAATAATCATTACTGGAAGTGTTGGAGATCATGGAATGTCTTTGATGTCTTTTAGAGAAGGGTTTGGATTTGAAACTGATCTTAAATCGGATGTTGCTCCTGTTTGGGGAATGGTTGAAAAAGCTCTTGAAATTGGAGGGATAACTGCTATGAAAGACCCAACAAGAGGGGGATTAACTAATGCTATTAATGAAATGACTACTAAATCAAATGTTAATGTCCTTCTTCAAGATGAAGCAATTCCTGTTAAACAACAAGTAAAAGCAGTTTCAGATATGCTGGGTATAGATCCTTATGAAGTTGCTAATGAAGGAAAAGTTTTACTGGGTGTTAAATCTGATTTAGCTGAAGAAACATTAGATGCAATATCTAAAGATAAATATGGTAAAGATGCAGCTATAATTGGAGAAGTTATTGATAATAAAAATAATCATGTATTGATAGAAACAGCTGTTGGAGGACAAAGAATTCTTGAATCTCCAATTGCAGATCCAGTTCCGAGGGTATGCTGAAAATTATTTTAATTGAGGTTATTTAATGGTGTTATAATGGTAAGTATATTTAAAAAAAGAATTTTGGCTTATTTAGCTGATTATTTTATTGTTTCAGCTATTATATGGATTTCAGCTCAATTATTATATTTTATAATTTTACCACTTTCTGGGTTATTTGTTTATGAATGTTTAGTAATACTTACTCCTATAGTTGGAATAATCTATTTTGTTTTATTAGAGAATAAATGGGGAACCACTGTTGGAAAACACTTATTATTTTTAGAAGTTGTTTCAACTGATGATTATAATTATCATGAAAGAATTCCATATAAACAAGCAATAATAAGAAATTTATCCAAAATTTATTGGTTACCAATAATAGTTGATATAATAATAGGTAGATTAGTTGGTTCTTCTAATGAAAGAATTTTAGGAAGATATGCAAAAACAAAAGTTATTTTAGAAGAAATAGCTAGAAATTCAGAAGAAAAAAAAATGGAAGAAGTTGAATTAAAAGAAAATAAATTAGAAGAAACTAATTTAGAAGAAGTTGAATCTTCAAAAGATGAATTATAACATATCTGACTAATGAATAATAATTTAATCTTGATTAAGTTTAAAATAATTTACTAGGTGATAATTTGGAAACAATAGTGTGGCCTGTTTATATTAATTCTAATATTAGTAGGAAAGATGGAAGGAAAATAAATAAAAAAAATGCAGTCTCAGATCCAAAATTAACTGAAATAGCACGTGCTGCACGAAAATTAAATCTTAATCCTAAGACTGAGGATGATAAATCATACCCTAGATTTTGGTGGGAAGGTTCTGGAAGAATCATTATTGAAAGAGAAGATATTTCTAAAAACAAAATATTAAATGATATTAGTGAAACAATTAAGTCTTTGAGAAATAGATAGAATTTTAAATCTCTAATTATTCTGTTATTATCAATTATCACTATCTCAACGTGAAATTATGGAAGAATTACCTTTAAAAATGAAAAAATCATTTTCTAAAGCAAAAGAAATGATTGAATCTTCGCAAGATATTAAAATATATAGTCATAATGATTGTGACGGTATTTCAGCAGGAGCTATTCTGTCTACTATTCTTGATAGACATGAAAAAGATCATGAAATTGAAATAGTTAGCTTAGATAAACTCGATGATTTAGAAATTGAACATGAATTAACTTTATTTTCAGATTTAGGTTCTGGTCAAAATGTTGATAAATTAGCTAACAATTCTTCCAAAATACTTATTTTAGACCATCACCCTCCTCTTCACGATTTAAATTATAAAGAAAATGTTTCTCATGATCATTTAGAGATAAATCCTATTCATCATGGAATTGATGGTTCATATCATGTTTCTGGTGGAGGATTAAGTTATTTTTTAGCTAGAGAATTTGAATATTATGACTTAAGTTGGATTGGTGTTTTATCTGCTATTGGAGATATGCAAAATAGCCGTACTGGTAAATTAGAAGGATTAAATTCAATCATACTTAAAGATAGTATTGACCAAGGACATGTTCAATCTATCAATGATTTATCATTATATGGAAGACAAACTCGCCCTCTTTTTGTAGCTCTTTCCTATTTCAGTGATGTTAATTTACCAATAACTAATAATAGAACAGAATCTATAGCTTTAATGAAAGATTTAGGTATTCCAAGAAAAATAGGCAATAGGTCTAGAACTCTTAGTGATTTAGATAATGTTGAAAAAGGAAAACTTTTTTCTGAATTAGTTAAAATGTTATCAAAAGAGGTTCCCAAACGATATATTCCTCATGTGCCCAAATTGGTAGCTGCTGATTCATATGAGTTTATGATGGAAGATGATCATACTTTTTTAAGAGATGCTTCAGAATTTTCAACAGCTATGAATGCATGTACTCGTAATAATAGAGAAGATATTGCTCTGGAAATATTAAAAGGAGATCGGATTTCTGCTTTAGATGAGCTTGAAATTGTATCTAAAGAACATAGGAGATATTTGGCTCAAAATATTCATAAAATTGAAGAAGAAGATATGATAACTAGTATGGATAATATTCAATATTTTGATGGAAATGGAATCAAAAGTCAAGTGGTTGGAACTATTGCAGGAATGATTCTTAGCTATGGTGATTGGAGAAAACCTATGATAGGGTTCACTCAAGTTAGTGATGAAGATGAAGCTTTAAAAGTTTCTCTTCGTTGTTCAAGACTTCTTGCATATGATGGAATACATTTTGGAAATATAATAAGAAAAGTATCTCAATCTGTTGGAGGTAGTGGTGGAGGTCATTCTGTGGCTTGTGGTGCTTATATTCCGTATGATAAAAAAGAAGAATTTTTAACAAAATTTAATAGTACTATAACAGGAATGGTTTAAATTTTTTATTAAAAATTAATTTAATAGTGCTTAAAAAGACTAGTTTAACTTTTTATCTAAAAATTATTAAACATTATATTTATTATCAATTAAATACAATTATATTTATATTGATTATACTTATTAGGTGTAAAAATGAAAATATTTAAAAAAAGAGGCGAAATGACACATTTTCAGATTTTGAGTGAGATATCTAAACAAGAACCACATTTACGTCAAAAAGATATAGCTGAAAGACTTGGAATAACAGTACAAGCAGTTTCTGAAAATATAAAAACACTAATTAATGAAGAATATGTTATTTTTAAAGATGGTAGGGCTCCTTATAGAATAACTCAAAAGGGAATAGCTAAAGTTAAAAAAGAAGCTATTAATCTCAGAAAATATTCTGATGATGTTTTAGAAACAATGAATTATTATAAATCTATCTGGCCTGCTTTAGCTACTGAGGATTTAAAAGAGGGAGAAAAAGTTGGACTATACATGGATGATGGATTATTATATGCAAATAAATCTAAACAAAGTGCATGTGCTCAAGTTTTACTCGATGTAAAAAAAGGCGATGATGTTCCTTTAATTGACTTAGAAGGACTGATTGACTTAGAAATAGGTCAAGTTGTAATAATAACTCTACCTGCTATAAAAAATGGAGGTTCTCGTAGTGC
The DNA here is from genome assembly GCA_003315655.1 of Candidatus Methanobinarius endosymbioticus. Taxonomy (GTDB): domain Archaea; phylum Methanobacteriota; class Methanobacteria; order Methanobacteriales; family Methanobacteriaceae; genus Methanobinarius; species Methanobinarius endosymbioticus. Next base: position 21,877 of record NIZT01000033.1, on the reverse strand, counting down.
AGATATTAATCTAATCAAATTTTCAATTGATTCAGGATTTAAAAAATGGGGAATTGATAAAATTGATAAATTTGGAGCTATGGGTACTGTTTCTAGGTATATAGCTAATAAATTAGACATTCCTATTGATATTGAATTTGCATTAGCTCAATCTAGTATATCTGCTGCAAAAAAAGGATTAAATATTTTAATTTTAGTAGTGGGAGATATGTCCAAAGGAATCATCAGAAGCTTAGAAGATGAAAACATTAAATACTATGTGATTGATGCTAGTACTAATTAATTTTTTATTAGGATAATTCTAATTTAGTTTAAACCAAATCCTTGTTGAAAGTCAGAAGGAGGTATGAATAATATTTCTGCATAACCTCTTTTTAATAATTCTTCATTTAGGTTTATTCCATCTACATATATGATAGCTAATGTTCTATCATATTTATCCTTATTTTTCGCATCATCAATGTCTAAATAGAGTGTTTTTCCTAGACATTTTTGTTTAACGAAATCTGTTGCATTTTGATAACCTTCTTCTCCTCTTTCTGGAGTATCTATACCTACTAATCTTATTTTACCTACTCCAGAAACATCTAATGTATCTCCAGCTACAACATAATCACAAAAACCTTTAGTTTCATAATATTTCTCATAATTTTGAGTATTTATAGTAATATTAGGATGATTTTGACTATAATTTATGTTGTTTTGATTATTATAGTTGTTATTGTTATTTGAAATATTTTGATTATCTAAATCACCTAAAAGTTTTCCCCCTATACTAAATAATGTAAATAATAAGAATACGATTATAATGATTCGTTTGTTTCGCTTTTTCATAAATTTTCCTCAATTTCATAATAATTTAGATAATAATGAATTCATATAATAAATAACTATAATTATTATGAGTTATATATATTATAATGATATATTATTCATTTAATATAATTATTATATACCAATTTAAAAAATAATAGAATTATTATAAAATTAATGTAATATAATTTAATAAAAATATAATCTAATAAATACAATTTAATTAATATGGTATTATTATGATTTAATTTTTAAATAAATATTTTTATTATAATTTAACATAAACATATTTAAGTGAATTTTCATGAAAAATAAATTAATTAATAATCCTGATATTCAATACAATACTGAAAAACACCCTAAAATTAAAGGCATGCAAATCATAGAAGGAAAAAGTAATTTTCCTATCAGCTGGTTAAATCAACAAGGGTATTGTGAATATAGTTTATATCTCCAATATCTTAAGGGGATTGAAACAGTTCCTACTCAAGCTATGATAACTGGTACACATGAACATCAAAAGCTTGAAGATAAACTTAAAGAAGATGCTGTTCCAACAACTTTCAAAGATGTTTTGGAAACTTCTAAATATGAAGCAGCTATTTCAAGAGAAATGTATGTAGTTGCTCCTGAATTTGGTATTAGAGGATTCATTGATGAAATTTGGATGACTCCTGATGAATTTATTATTATTGATGATAAACCAGGAAAAATACCTTATCCTTCAAGTATTAATCAAGTTTTAGCATATTGTCTCGCTTTCAAATCAATGCTTAATAGTAGTATAGCAGGACAAACAACTTTAACTTCTATTACTCCTGATAAAAGAAAAGTCCACGGAGCTTTAAGAGAAAAAGGCACTGATAATATATTTTGGAAAACAGAATTCGATGAAGGTAATGAAAATAATATAAAATTTTTAATAAATAGAATGCATGGTCTTTTTGAAGGATCAAAACCATTTTTACCTACTAAAAATCATAATAAATGTAATAAATGTAGATTTCAAAGATACTGCGAACATTTTTAAATTTTTTTGAAAGTTTATTTTAATTATAAATTTTATAATTATTTTATAATTATTTCATTATTATTTTATATTTATTTATATTTATTTTATAATTTTTTTTATTCTTATTTTTGTGGTTCTATAAAAAATATTTTATAAAATAAGGGTAGTTTAAAATAAAAGTATTTAAATACAATTAAAAACATAATTAAAATTGTTATATTTAATAGAAATTATCATTAATTTTATATTCATATTAATAATATTATCTTAAGCATTTTTTCTATTTTTAATTTATAAAAAATAATAATATCTATTTTATTCTATTTAGATTATTTTTATTAGACATGATGAATTTTTAGTTATTATAAAGTGATTTATATAATATAATTTAATATAAATTATAATAGTAGTTATAATATTTGTAATATGATTCAAATATAATTATAAATTAAAATATAATTTTAATAATGGTATAAAATAATATATTATACAATTATATTTTATACAAATATTTTATATAATTATATTTTAAAAATTATTTTTAATTAAAAATTAATAATTTTACAATCAAATTTTAATTACAAGGAAGATTAGATGGAACAATTATCATTTTATGATTTCGATATATCAAAAGAAATCAAAAAAGCTGTAAAAGAAATAGGTTTTGAAGAACCAACACCTATTCAAGGATTAACAATACCTGAAGCATTAGAAGGTAAAGATATCATTGGTCAAGCTCAGACTGGAACTGGAAAAACTGTCGCATTTGGAATTCCAGTATTAGAAAAGATTTTCATTGAAGATAAATCACCTCAAGCTATTATCATCTGTCCTACTCGTGAACTTAGTTTACAAGTAGCTGATGAACTAGGAAAATTATCTTCTTTTATGAAAAAATTACATATACTTCCTGTATATGGTGGTCAACCAATAGGTAGGCAGATTAGAGCTCTTAAAAAAGGAGTTCACATTATCATTGGTACTCCTGGTCGTATAATCGATCATATTGAAAGAGGAACTCTCGATTTATCAGGAATATCAATTGTAGTTCTTGATGAAGCTGATGAAATGTTAGATATGGGTTTTAGAGAGGATATAGAAAAAATATTAAAACGTACTCCTAAAAACAGACAAACATTATTATTTTCAGCTACAATGCCTAAAGCTATTAAAAAGTTAACTCATAGGTATCAAAAAAATCCTGAACACTTAAGAGTAGCTCAACATCTTATCACTGCTCCAGAAATCGAACAAATATATTTCGAAGCTAGAGAAAAGATGAAACTAGAATTATTATCTAGATTATTAGATATTTACGACTTAAATCTTGTTTTAATATTTTGTAATACAAAAAGAAGAGTCGATCGTCTTGTAAGAAATCTTAAAAGTCGTGGATATGATGTAGATGGTATTCATGGAGATATGAGACAAGGTCAAAGAGATAAAGTAATGAATAAGTTTAGAAAAGGAAATATCGAAATATTAGTAGCTACTGATGTAGCTGCAAGGGGAATCGATGTTCCTGATGTTGAAGCTGTATTCAATTACGATGTACCTAATGATAATGAATATTATGTACATAGGATCGGAAGAACTGGTCGAGCTGGAAAAACAGGATATGCATTCACATTTGTTGCAGGTAAAGAGATATATAAATTAAGAGATATACAAAAATATACTAAATCAAAAATTAAACAACAAAAGATTCCTTCTTTAGATGATATTAGAGATATTAAAAATAATTTGGTTTTAGAAAAAATTAAAAAATCTATTGAAGATAATAATCTCAATAAAGAGATCCATCAGATTGAATCTTTAATTGAAATAGGATATAATTCAATAGATATTGCTGCAGCATTGATGAAAATGTTTAAAGATGATAATAAATAATTTTATATATTATCAATATATAATTTTTATATAATTATTTTATAATCATTTTATTATTTTTTTATTATTTTTTAATCTTTAGATATTTACTCAAATTTTTTATATTTATTTTTAAAGGAGCTTTTAGTGATGAAAATTTGTTTTGTTACAGAATATTTCCCAAAAAGTGGAGGACTTGAAATTAAAGGCGGTGCAGAGGTAGCTGCATTTAATGAAGCGTTTTATTTGTCTAAAAATAATGAAATCACTGTTTTAACTTCTTATGAAGAAGGAATGAAAAAAGAAGCAAATATAGGAAATATTAAGTTTATTGGTTGTGGTAAAAAAGAAATTATACTCAAAAAGGATCATTTAAAAATAGATTATCTTTCATGAAAGCAACTTATGATGAAGGTAAAAAAGTAAATTATGATATTGTAGTTGGATATAATTTTATTACATATATAATGGCGTGGAAACTCTCTCAAAAGCTAAATAACCCTTGTGCAGCAAGATATCATGATGTTTGGATAAGTGAGTGGAGAAAAAATATTGGTATATTTGGATTATTTTGAGAAATTTTAGAGAGATATTTTTTGTCTCGAGATGTTGATAACAGTGAAAAATTCGAAGATAAAAATATTTCTTGTGTTTCTAGATCAGTTGAATATAAAAGAATTGAAGATCTTATCTTAGCTATGGATATGCTTGTTAATCATGATAAAGATTATAAAAACATTCAATGCAAAATTGCTGGAGCTGGACCAATGGAAGACAAACTTAAATCCATGGTTAAAAAGAAAAAATTAGAAAATAATATTACTTTTTGTGGATTTGTTGAAAAACATGAAGATGTTTTAAAAATTATTAATTCTTCTTATATATTCTGTCTTCCAAGAAGGGAGAGGGTTTTGGAATTGTTATTGTAGAAGCCCTTGGCTGTGAGGTTCCATTTGTAGCTTCGAATATATCTCCTGTTATGGAAGCTAGTGGAGAAAAAGGAGGTTTTTTTCCAAGTAGAAAATCATGAAAATTTACCAGAAAAGATTAAAACTCTTCTTGAAGATGATTCATTGTACGAGAATTTAAAAAGTGAAGGAAAAGATCAATATAATAAATATCAAGGTAGCTATATAGCTAAAAAACTTGAAGACTATTATAATTCTTTGTTGACTTAAATATGAAATTAATTATAAATTATTTTATTATAATTCCTTATATTATTATATATTAATTATATAGTTTTTATTATTTTTAAGAATTTATTATTCTTATTATTATATTTGTATTAATCAACAATTTTGTTAATTTGTTAAATTAATATATAATAATATAAAAAATAAAGAAATAAAACTGTGTATAATAAATTACTTAAAATTTTCAATAGATACTGTATAAATAACAGTTGCAAAAATTTGGCAATTAGCTTATAATCTAAGATTGGAATAATTTGAATTTTTTTATTTTTTTATATTTGGTATATTTATTAGATTATTAAATTTTTGTTCACTATGTAAAAATAGTTTTACTAGATATATAAATATTTCGATATTTATCTAAAAAAATTCAAAAATAAAAAAGAAGTGAAAATTCTATTGAAGGATTTTTGTCTCTTTCAACTTGACAATAGATTCTTTACACATAGTAAAGAGGTAAAAACAATGAGATATTAAACAATTTCTTTTTTTCAAAGTAATGCTTGTGATAGTAATTGGTATTATCAATGCCTTAATAATTTGGATTAGATAATTATGACTCTTGAAGTCTTTTAAAAAGTTTTAATAGCTAGAATGACTCATCTAGCTATTAAGAAATAAAATTATTATAAATATAAGTTTAAATGTGAATTATTGTCATGCTTCAATTTTTATTTTTAAATTTATAAAGTTTCGAATAATAATTCCATCATATCTTTAACAGTATATTTTTTAGGATATATTGCATCTACACTATAATTTTTAAGAGTTTTATTTGTAATTGGTCCGATAGCTACTGTTAATATACTTGTTGATAAATTTTTCACTATTTCCGGCATTTGTTCATCTAATGCAACTTCGAATAGATTTTTCACTGTTAGTGGACTAGTAAATGTTATTGCATCAATTTCAGAATTTAATATTTTTTCAATTAAAACTTCTATACGAACTGTATCTAAAGGAAGTTTTGATTTATAACTTTCAGCTAGTATAACATCAGCACCCATTTTTTTTAGTCCTTCAGGAAGAGTATCTCTTGCAGATAATGTTCTTGGAAGTCCTATAAGACTGTTTTTAATATTGATATTTTCAAAACTTTCAAGTAATCCTTCAGCTGTATAATTTTTAGGAGTTAAATCAATAAATAATCCATATTCATTCCCTATTTCTTCTGTTTTCTGCCCTATAGCTGCAATTTGACAATTTTCATTAATTTTTTCTTTAAAATCGGGATAAAATTTAAATATTGATTCAATGGATGTTGGAGATGTAAATATTAGCCAATCTAAATCATCTGATAATTCTATAAGAGATTTAAGTGATTCTGTATTGGTTAATTCTAATTCTAATGTTGGCGCTATAAATGCTTTTGCTCTGTGGGATTCAACAATAGAAACTGTTTCATCTATTCTATTAAACGGTCTTGTGATTGCTATCAATTTTTGGTTTTTTGGTTTTTTCATATTTAAATCTCCTTAATTATTAATTTCTATCTTTAATTTCTTTGAAAACATCTACAACATTTCCAACAACGAGGATAGCTGGAGTGTTGATTTTTTTATCAGCTATGTTTTCTAAAGTTCCAAATATGATTTTTTCATTTTCTAAAGTTCCATTTTCAATAACACAGGCTGGAGTTTTAGGATCTCTATATTTCATCATTTCAGTAGTGTTTTCTTTCATGTTTCCAATTCCCATTAAAACAATAATTGTATCTGCAGTATAATCCCATTTTACTTGTTTTTTATTTTTTGTTGGGTCTTCATGACCAGTCACAACTGTAAATGATGTAGCTACAGCTCTATGAGTTATTGGAAGTCCTACTGATGCAGGAGCTCCAATTGCTGAAGTTACACCAGGGATGATTTTAAAAGAAATGTTTTCTTTTATTAAATCTAGAATTTCTTCTCCTCCTCTTCCAAATACAAAAGGATCTCCTCCTTTCAGTCTCACTATATTGCCATTTGGATTATCTTTTGATTCATTAACAATTATTTTATTAATTTCATCTTGAGATTTATAATGTTCTCCAGCCTTTTTACCAACATAAATTAGTTTAGCATTAGGGGCATGTTCTAATATTTTTTCATTAGCTAATTTATCATACATGACTACATCTGCTTTATTCAAAATATTAACAGCTTTAAGAGTAATGAGTTCAGGGTCACCAGGCCCTGCTCCAATCAAATATACAGGCATTTATTCACCTTATAAAAAACAATTTTTTATATTTTATATGCTATTAACTATTCCTTTAAAAAAGTTTAATCCATCTGAAGATCCTAAAATTTCCTCTGAAGCTCTTTCAGGATGAGGCATAACTGCACAAACAAGTCCGCTTTCATCACAAACTCCAGTTATGGCTTCTAATGATCCATTTGGGATTTTTCCTTCAAATTGAAGAACAATTTGATCTTGACTTTTGAGAGTGTCAATATCTTCAACAAAATACCTTCCTTCTGCATGAGCTACAGGCATTTTTATTATTTCATTCTTTTTAAAGTTACTTGTAAATGGAGTACTATTATTAGTTACTTTCAAATCAACCCACTCACAGTTGAATTTTGGATTTTCATTTACAGTGAAAATTCCTGGTACAAGACCAATTTCACCTAATATTTGAGCTCCATTACAAATTCCAAGGACAGGTTTTTCTTCTTTTACAAGAGATTTTATTCCTTCTACAACTGGTGTGATAGAAGCTATAGCTCCAGCACGAAGATAATCTCCATAAGAAAATCCTCCAGGTATTACAACTGCATCTAAATAGCTAAAATCATCTTTATTCCACCATATATATTCAGCTTCACCACCAGCAAGTTCAATTGTATGGTAAACATCTCGATCACAATTGGATCCTGGAAATCTTATTACTCCTATTTTCATTTTAAACCTCTTCTTTTTTAGGTTTCTTATTTTTAGCTTTAATTAGTTATATTATAGTTTAAAAAGCTCTAAAAAGCATTAATTAATTAGTTATAACTATTTCATAATCATGTATCACAGGATTACAAAGTAATCTTTGACACATATCATCTACTTCCTCTAATACTTTTGATTCATTATTTTCTTCCATTTGGAAAGTAATAATGTCAATTGTGTCAGTATTTTTCACTTTATATCCTAATAAGTCTAAAGCTAGTTCTATAGTTGAACTTTCAGGATTTAACATTCCTTTTTTTAATGAGATCTTAACTTCAACATTGAATATCATATTTATCACTATAGATATTATCCTATTAATTATTTTTTAATAATTTATTTTTTAATAATTTATTTTATAACATTTAATTATTTTGATAATTATTTAATTAAATCAATTTATTTAATTTTCTATTGAAAAAATTATTAATTTTGTTAATTTTATTAACTTATTTATATATTAATTAAATTCCCCAATTTTTAATATCTTTTTCTTCAACTATCATTCCACACAATTGTTCATAGATATCCATAACATTGTCTTGACCTTGTCTAAATGAATCTTTATCTAAAATTTCTAAAGTATTTATGTCCCAATATCTGCAGGTATCTGGACTAATTTCATCACCTAAAACAATTTTTCCTTCTTTATCTTTTCCAAATTCTAATTTAAAATCAACCAATAATATTCCTTTTTCTTTTAAAAATTCACTTAATATTTTGTTGATTTTTAGAGTGATGGCTCTTATTTCATCTAATTCTTCTTGTGTTGCTATCCCAAGAGCAATGGTTATTTCATCATTTAACATTGGGTCATGATATTCATCATTTTTATAATCCATTTGTATGATTGGAGGATTTAATTTTTGACTTTCTTTAAATGGAAATCTTTTGAGTAAACTTCCTGTGGCTATATTTCTAGCGATTACTTCAAGAGGAATCATATCTAATTTTTTAGATAACATAAATCCACTACTAATTAATTTAATATATTGAGTATCTATTCCATTTTTTTCAAGTATTTCAAAGAGTTTTGAAGATATTAAAGAATTACAATGTCCTTTTCCTTGAAGATTATCTTTTTTTTCTCCATCTCCAGCTGTAATATCATCTCTAAATGAAACAATAACTTCGTCTTCTTTTTTAGATTCATAAACATCTTTAGCTTTTCCTGCATAAATTAATTTTTTAGAGTCACTCATAGTAATCATCTTCATAAATGGATTTTATTAGTTTTTAACAATTTTATAACAATTTTTGATTTTTTAAGAGTTTATATTCAAATTTAAGTGTATTTAAACTTAACTTAAATATATTATTGGATATATGATATTATAATTTGTAAATTTATTAAAATTATTAAATTTATTAAAATTGTATTTTTATTATATTTTTATAACTAAAATTATATTATTATAAAAATTATATTATTGAAATAATATATTATTAAAATATATAATAATAATAGAGTATAATTAGCAATAATTATAAGCTAATATAATTATATAAAATTTATATTGAATTATGTATTTTATAACTAATAACTTTAATTGAGGTCATTTCTGATTTTAAATATTTAAATAATAATATTGATCCATTAATTTGATGTGATGTAAATATATTATTAAAGATAAATATTAATAATAGATAGTACAATATAGATTTGTATTTTAATTAATAATTTAATTATTAAATTATTGAGATGTATATTTAATTGTTATTTAATTTAAAATCACTATAATTTAATAATATATTTATAAAATGAATTAGAGAATGATTTTATTATAATTTTAGTTTAATCATAATTCAATAATTAATTCATTTATTGTTTAATCATTATTTTATAATAATTTAGTAAAAATTAATTGATTTAATAGATCAGTTACTATAAATAAAAAAAATTTAATCTAAAAAGGTATGATCATGTGTGGAATTGTTGGATGTGTACTAAAAAATCGAAAAGCAGCTCCGGTTCTTTTAGAATGTATTAGTAAGCTTGAATATAGGGGCTATGATTCTGTAGGAATTGCTACAGTTGATCAAAATGGGATTCATGTAAAAAAAGATTCTGGTAAAATTAAAGCAGTAAATGATAAAATCGACCTTGGAGAATTACCAGGAGATATTGGTATTGCGCATGTTAGATGGGCAACTCATGGGGTTCCAAATAAGGAAAATTCACATCCTCATACTGATAACTCAGGAAATATAGCTGTTGTACATAATGGAATTATTGAAAACCATAACAAAATCCGTGAATCTCTTGAATCAGAAGGTTTTTTATTTAAATCTCAAACCGATACTGAAGTTATTCCAATTTTGATTGAAAAATTTATGGATGAAGGCAATAATCTAGAAAATGCATTAACTGAAACTCTTGATATTATAAAAGGATCTTATGTGATTGGAGTTATTTCAAAAGATAATCCTAATGAAATTGTTGCAGCAAGAAAAGACAGTCCTTTGATTATCGGTATTGGTGATCAAGAATATTTTATAGCTTCTGATGCTCCAGCTATTTTAAATTATACTAATAAAATTATCTATGTTGAAAATGGTGAAACCGTTGTTTTAAATGAAAATAATGTTGTTGTAAAAGATAGTGATAATAATATCGTTGAAAAACCTGTTAATGAAATTAATTGGACTGCAGATATGGCTCAAAAAGAGGGCTATGACTTTTTCATGCTTAAAGAAATACATGAACAAGGAAAAGCTGTTAAAGACACATTGTCTGAAAAAGAAGAGATAACCGAATTAGTTTCTAATTTAGATGATATAAATAGGATTTGTTTCGCTGCTTGTGGTACTTCTTATCATGCTTCTTTAACTGGAAAATATTTACTTGAATCTATGGCAAGTATTCCTACTGATGTTATTCTTGCATCAGAATTTAAGTATTCTGCAAATGCATTAGATGAAAATACTTTAGTTATATTTATTAGTCAATCTGGTGAAACTGCAGATACCCTTAAAGCTTTAAAATTAGCTAATAAAACATCAAAAACACTAGCTATTGTCAATGTTCTAGGAAGTTCAGCTACTCGTGAAGCTGATTTTGTGATTTATACTAGAGCAGGCCCTGAAATAGGGGTTGCTGCTACAAAAACGTATATTAGTCAATTAATTTGTATTTATATCTTTGCTGCTATTTTAGCAGATAATAGTGATGTATTAACTGAATTGGAAAAAGTCCCTATTTATATTTCTGAAATTTTAGATAAAGAAGATGAAATTAAAAATATAGCTTCTAAATATAAAAATGCTCAAGATTTCTTCTTCATTGGAAGAGGATTAGGATATCCAACAGCTTTAGAAGGAGCACTTAAATTAAAAGAAATTACTTATATTCATGGTGAAGGATATGCAGCAGGAGAACTCAAACACGGTCCTTTAGCATTAATTGATGAAGGAATACCTGTTGTTGTAGTTGTTCCTCCAGGAGATAATTTTGATAAAACTATGAGTAACCTTGAAGAAGTCAAAGCTCGTGGAGCTGACGTAATTGCTTTTGGCCCATGTGGTAATAAATTTGTTGAAAGAGAAGTTAATAGCTTTTTTTGCATTCATGAAGATGTAGATGAACTTATGACTCCATTAGTTTATGTTATTCCATTACAACTCTTATCATATTATGTAAGTATTGAGAGAGGATTAGATCCTGATAAACCCAAAAATTTAGCTAAATGTGTAACTGTGGAATAAATAACCATATAATTAAAAAATTACAAATTTCTAAATTATTTTTGTTTTTATATAAATATTTTTATATAATTAATTATGAATATCAATTAATATTGAAGAATTACCATGATAACTGTAGGAATAGGGGAAGAACTGGAAATCAAATGTTTCAATATGCAATTGCTAGATCTCTTGCATATGATTTGAAAAAAGATTTTTGTTTAAATTTATATCAATATAAACTATCTCCTAATTTTTTATTTAAAAATCAAAAACATCAAAGATATAATTTAAATCATTTCAATATTATGAAAACTTTTCTTCTTCATTTAAATTTTTTCAAGCAGCTATTAAGAGAAAATTTGATTCTAATTTTAACTATTTTCAAGAAGGAAGTGTTTTTGAGTCATTTATTACCCATAATTTCGACATTAAAAATTGTGAAAGTGAAATTTTTCTCAGAGGGAATTGGCAGAATGAAAAATATTTTTTACATAACCAAGATATTATTAGAAATGATTTTAAAATAAAAACTCCTCCAACTGAAAAAAACAAATAATTAATTGATGAATTTTCTTCAAAAAATTCTGTTGCATTATGTGTTAGACGTAATGATTACCTTGAACCTTTTTGGGAAGTCTCAGGCTAGGTTTTACTACTTTAAAATATCATGAAAATGCAGTAAAAATAATAACAGAAAAGATAGAAGATCCTGTTTTTTATGTTTTTTATGATGATCCTAAATGGGTACAGAAAAAAATTTTATTAGATTATCTTACTAATTATATATTTCATAATGGTGTTGATAAGGATTATGAAGATCTTCGCCTTATGAATACATGTAAACATTTCATAATCTCAAATATTATTTTTCATTGGTGGAGTGCATGGCTTAGTCAGAACAAAAATAAAATTGTGATTGCCTCCTGACCCTTGGCTTAATTTTTATTCAATGGATGAATTCGTTCCAGCTAATTGGATTAAAATTAATTGTGATAGATCTGAACTTTTTAATCTATTAAAAAATTTAATTTATGAATCTAATGATAAACATAGTTTAAATAAAGGTCAAAGCATTAATTTGAGCTCTATTGTTAATAAAGAAAAATATTATAAATCAGATAATTTCCTTAAATTGGTCATTGATTCTCCAGAAAAAGGTATTTTGAAAGTAACTTCTAATAATGAGAAAACAATATTTATAGGTTATTATAATGTAAAATCAGAAAGATATATATGTTTAGATAAAAAATTTTCATTAAATAGTATAGAAGTATTCAATGAAAGTCAAGTTCCAATAAATATAAAATATATTGGGATAAAATATTAGTGTTTATATAATAAAATTTTAATAGTATTAATATTATAAATTATGTGAAATTTATGGATTTTATAAATTTAATTATTACATTTATCAATATTTTAAGGACCTAATAAAAAGGAAGATATGATGAAAGCAGTAATTTACAGGAATAACAGGACAAGATGATTCATATCTTGCAGAATTTTTACTTGAAAAAAGATATGAAGTTCATGGGTTAATTAGAAGAAGTTTTTCTTTTAACACAGGAAGAATTGAACATTTATATATGGATAATCTAATTGAAGATATGCATAGGTCTAAGAAAATTCATTCACATTATGATGATATGACTGATTCTACTAATATTATTTCACTTATTCAAGAAATTCAACCTGATGAAATTTATAATCTTGCAGCTCAATCACATGTTAAAGTTTCATTTGAAACAACTGAATATACTGCAACTGCAGATGCAATTGGTACTTTACGTATTTTAGAAGCAATAAGATTATTAAAATTTGCTGATGTAAAAATATATCAAGCTTCAACTTTTGAATTATATGGGCTAGTACAAGAAACTCTTTAATCTGAAACAACTCCTTTTTATCCACGAAGTCCTTATGGTGTTGCTAAATTGTATGGATTTTGGATAACAAAAAATTATAGGGTAGTTTATGATTTATTTGCCTCAAATGGAATACTATTCAATCATGAATCTCCAAGGAGGGGAGAAACATTTGTAACAAGAAAAATAACTTTGGCTGTTGCAAGAATTCTCATGAAAAAACCAAGAAAAACTATATTTGAGAAATTTAGATGCATTAAGAGATTGGGGTCATGCCAAAGATTATGTAGAATGCATGTGGAAAATTTTACAACATCATGAATCTGATGATTTTGTTATAGCTACTGGTGAAATGGATAGTGTAAGAGAGTTTGCTGAAATAGCTTTTTAAAAAGCAGATATTGATTTAGAATGGGAAGGAAAAGGAATTGATTCAAATACTGGAAAAACAGTAATTGAGGTAGATCTTATATATTTTAGGTCTGGCTGAAATAGATTTATTGTTAGGAAACTCTACCAAATCTAAAAAAGAATTATATTGGAAACCAAAAATTTCTTTTGACCAATTGGTAGAAGAAATGGTAGCTGAAGATATAAAATATACTAAAAATAGGATTTGATAATTATTTTAGGAGATGTTTTCTATAAGGATTCAAGTTGGAGATTTAAAGATTGGTACTGATGAGAAAAATGCTATCAATCATGTTTTAGATTCTGGAAGAATTTCAGAAGGAGAAAAAGTTAAAGAATTTGAGCATAAATGGGCAAAATTCGTTGAAACTAAATATTCGGTTGCTACAAGTTCGGGTACTGGAGCACTTTTGGTGGGATTGAATTCATCAATCGCTTCAGATGATTTTAATATTAAAAAAGATTCTAATGTTATAACTACTCCACTTACTTATGCATCAACTGTTAATACAATTAAACTAATTAATATGAATCCTATATTTGTTGATATATATCCTTCCAACTTCGTTATAACTCCTGAAAATATTAAAAAACACTTAAAATCAGTGGATGATTTGGAAAAATATTCTTTATTATTACCTGCACATTTAATGGATTATGCATGTGATATGAATAAAATAAAAAAAATTTCTAAGAAATATGGTCTTTTTTTGGCAAAAGATTCTGCAACAAGCCCATGGAACTATTCATGATGGTAAAAAACGGAATCAATGTCTGATTTATCTATTTTTTCATTTTATATTGCTCATAATATTCAAGTAGGTGTGATGGGAGCAATTAATACCAATAACAAAAATCTTTTAGAAATATGTATAAAGATGAAAACAAATGGTAGAACTTGTGGTTGTTTAATTTGCAATAGAAATAATGGAAAATGTGTTAAGGAAATTAATAATGATGAAATTGATATGGATCCTAGATTTACACATGATGTTATTGGATATAATTTCAGAACTATGGAATTTCAAGCTGCATTAGGAATTTGTCAATTAAAGAATGTAAAAAAAATTATAAAACAAGAAATGATAATGTAAAATATCTCAATGAAGGTTTAAAAGAATTTTCATATTTAATTAAATTACCAGAATATTCTTCTGATATTAATTATTTGGCTTATCCTTTGGTAATAAAAAAACCAGAAATAATACCTAAGAAAAAATTGTGGTCTAAATTAGAAAATGAAGGTATAGAAACTAGGCCTTTATTTGGTTTTATACCAACTCAACAACCTACATACTCATATTTAAAAAACGAATACATGGAAAAAATACCTAATGCTAATTTTATTGGTCAAAATGGATTTTATATTGGATGTCATCCATATTTGGATAATGAAAAACTTGATTATATTATAAATACTTTTAAAGAAGTTTTAAGTGATTTATGTTAATAATTCCTAATTCATATTATCATTTATTTAGCTATCATTAATATATCTCATATTATATGAATTAATAGATATTATTTATACTAAATATATATTATTATCATTATCAGTTATTTTCTATTATCTTTTTATTTACCTTTATTGTATAGTAAATTAATTGTTATTAAGCGTATAGGAGATTATTTCATGGATAAAAATTCAAAAATTTATGTAGCTGGTCATAGGGGAATGGCTGGTTCAGCTATTGTTAGAATATTAAAACATAAAGGTTATCACAATATTATAAAAAAAACTTCAGCTGAATTAGATTTGAGAAATCAAGAAAAAGTTAATGAATTTTTTAAAAAAAGGATATTGATTGCGCTATTTTAGCAGCAGCTAAATTAGGAGGAATAAAAGCTAATATGAATGATTTATCTGGCTTTTTAATGGATAATTTATTAATACAAACAAATGTAATAAATGCTTCTTATAAATTTAACATAAAAAACTTGTTTTTTGGGTAGTTCTTGTATTTATCCTAAAGATGCTTCACAACCCTTTAAAAGAAGATTATTTGTTAACTGGTCCTCTCGAACCTACTAATTAGGGGTATGCAATTGTAAAAATTGCTGGAATTAAAGCTTGTGAATATTATAATAAAGAACATAATTTAAACTATATTACTGTAATTCCTCTTAATCTTTATGGAATAAATGATAAGTTTGATCCTGAATCTTCATATGTAATTGCAAGAATAATGAGAAAATTACATGTTGCTAAAAAAGAAAATATTGATAAAGTAGAAATTTGCGGATCTGGAAAACAATATAGGGAATTTATGCATGTTGATGATATGGCAGAAGGTACAATATTTTTACTAGAAAACTATGATGATAGTGATTTTATTAATTTGGGGATCTGGAGAGAATATATTGTTGAAAAAGACAATAAATTTCATGAAGCTAATCTTTTAGAATTAGATATAATTAAATCAACTTCTAAATTAAATTGGAAGCCAAAATTAAATTTTAAAGATTCTATAACTATGACTGTAGACTGGTATAAAGAATTTTATTTTAATAATTCAGAAAAGGATTCAGATATACTAGATTTTATAAATAAACAAATCAAAAAATATATTAAAAAATAAAATATATGAATAATAGGAAAATATATGAAAAATAGGATTATTAATTAGAATATTATATTACTAATTCAAATGCATTTAAAGATTAATTTTTAATAAATAAGGAATAATATCATGAACTCTGATGAATTACATGTTTTATATATTTCTGGTAATGATTTCATGCCATATACTGGTATTTCAATAGAATCTCTTTTTGAAAATAATAAATCATTTAAGGATATATTTTTACATTTTTTTTGATAGAGGTATAGATAATGAGAATAAGGAGAAGTTAGAACATCTTTGTAATAAATATGGTAGAAATATTATTTTTTATGATGTTAATGATTCTAAATTTAATGAAATATTAAATGAAAAAACTCTTGATAAAATAAACATGATAACATCTATAAATACTCTTTCTAAACTATTAATTCCTTCAATCGTGGAAAAAATTGATAAAATAAAATTATATATTGATACTGATTCTCTTGTTTTAGGTTTTTTATATGAATTATGGAATACTGATATTGAAAAATATGATTTTGCTGCTTGCGAAGATTTAGCAGTTTCATCTATTTTCTCATCAACTAAAAAGTCATTGGGTTGTCTAATGAAGATGTTTATATAAATGCTGATTAATTTAAATAGTTGGAGAAAAAATAATGTTGAAAAGGGATTTATTAATTTTTTAGAAAATAATGAGTCTCGATTATGGATCAAGATGTTTTTAATAGTATTTTAAATGAAATTTTAATCAACACCCTCTCTCCAATATAATATTTCGCCTGCTTTTTTGAATTTTCACATGATTATTTTATTCATTCTGAAGTAAAAAGTTCTTATTCAGATAAAGAAATTAAAAATGCTATAGAAAATCCTATAATTTATCATTTTGCAATGTCAAATAGTGTTCCTCGTCCATGGTTTAGAGGTAAATTATTGGACTATGGAATGAAACTTGCAAAAAAGAAATGTTCTAAAATAAAATGTAATGATTTTGTAAGTATATACCATGATTATGTATCAAAATCTTCTTGGAAAGATCAAGTTTATGGAATGGGAGAAAGAATCTTTTTTGGAAAGATTTTGTATATTTTTTCTCATAATCAATCTTTTTCTAGATTTTTAGTATCTATTTATAAAAAAGCAAAGTAAATTTATTTTATAATTATTAATATTTACATTATTTATTCAATTTTTAAAAGAATTTATAATAAAAATTTTGTCTATTTTTTTCAATGAAACCTATTTAATTAATTATCTAATAATGAATTAAAATAATAATATGAATTACATTTAAATACTTTTTTTAAGTTTATGTATTTTTTTATTGTACTCTTGAATTTTTAACTTTAATTTAGTTTTAATTTAAATTATTTTACTTTATTTAATTTTTTATTATTAAAAAATAACTATAAAAATATAATAGATTAAAAACATTTTTGATAATTATATCTTGAATATTTAGATTACATAGATTACAAGATAATTTATTTTTAATCATAATCATTATTTATTTTCAATATATGAAAAAACTATATCACTTTTATATGAATAAAATATATTATTATTATGAATAAACATTTAAGTTTTACAAAGTTTGGTTCTATTGAAGATTTTCATAAACAAATAAATTATTATTTTTCAAAAGAAATAGAAAGCTCAAATGAAGTTTTTCGTAAAAAAACTTTAAAAATACTTTTTGATTACATTATTAAAACTGATGATGGTTCATATACTATTAATTCTCCTAATTTTGATGGTAAAGTTGAAACTATGCATAATTCTAATGGAGCTATCACTGAATCATTTGAAAAATTTGTAAAGCCATTTAAAGGGAGTTATATTCAAAATAACCAAATTAAAAATGATATGGATTATGTCTATAAAGAAAACATAGCTATATTAGATATCTGTAGTGGTTTAGGTTATAATTCTTCAGCTCTTATTGAAGAATTTTTAAACCATAATGGTGATAAATATTCACTTTCAATTGATATGGTGGAAATTTCTATTGAAACTTTAGCTACAGGACTTCTTATTCCTTCTCCAATTAAAAGTCATGATATTGTTAAAAAAGCTATTGAATCTAAATTAATTGAAGAAAAGTTTGCTAAATTAAATCTCGAAAAAACACCAATCCCTGAAAATATTGATATTAGTGTCTTTTGTGAAGATGCTCGTAAAACTATCCAACAACTTGATGACAATAGCTATGGTGCGATATTCTTAGATCCTTATTCTCCAGCTATGGCTCCTGAATTGTGTACAGTTGAATTTTTTGAAGAACTAAAAAGAATTATTAAAAATAATGGAATAATAGCTACTTATACATTAGCTGCAGGGGTTAGGTTTGCCTTTGTTGAAGCAGGATTTTATATTGGTGAAGGTCCTATTTTTGGTAGAAAATCTGGTGGAACAATAGCTTCTCTTGATATTGGTAATATATCTAAAAATATTCCTATTATGGATGAAAGAACTATAGCGCTATCTGATGCAGGTATTCCTTTCAGGGATCCTAATTTAAATTTATCTACTGATAAAATCTTAAAAAATAGGTCTGAAGAAAGATCTTTAGCACGTCATAATACTAAGATATCTTCAGCTGTACAAAGCCCAATATTTTTTGGTGAAGATGTTGATGATCCAAAATTAAAAAGAAGAATTCTTAGAAATTTTAATAAAGTTAATATTTTTGATTTAAAATCCAAAGATGCTTATTATGTCATAGAACCTCAAAAAAATCATGATAAAACTCCTTCTATTGAATTCAATTCTAAAGATAGGATTATTGATATGGAAAAAAGAGTTTTAAATGTTATTAATTCAAAATTATAATAATTTTTAAATTTATATATTTTATAATTACAATATTTTTACAATTAGAAAACTTTTTATTATTAGAATATTTTTTACAAATAAATTATTTTTATTTATTGAAACTAATTTATAAATATCAAGTAAAATTTATATTTTTAACTTATTTTTATTTTAAAAGTCTAAATTCTGTTATTTAACTAATTATTATTCTCATATTTCACTCATGTTTATATACTCTTAAGATAAATATCTTTATCAAAATAGTAGAATTTTAAATAATAATATATTCAATAAATTAAATTGACTATATAAAATTATTGATTATAATTAATTTGATGAAATTATTCATTGTTATATGATTATAATAAAATGTTTATAAACGAGATTATTATAAATGAGAATCTAAGATATTTGGAGGAATTATCATTTTTGAAATAAAATATAAAGATAATAGGGGAAGAGTTGGCTTACTTAAAACGAAACATGGAAATGTTAAAACTCCTGCTTTAATGCCTGTTATCCACCCAAGAAAACAGAAAATTGATGTGAGTAATTTCGGAACAGAAATTGTTATTACAAATGCTTACTTAGTTTATAAAGATGAAAAATTAAAAGAAAAAGCTTTATCTGAAGGAATTCACAAATTAATCAATTTTGATGGGCCTGTTATGACTGATTCTGGTTCATTTCAACTTTCAGTTTATGGAGATGTTGAAATCACCAATACCGAAGTTATAGAATTTCAAGAATTAATCAAAACTGATATTGGTACTTCTCTTGATATTCCAACTGCTCCTTATGAAACATTAGAAAAAACCGAAAAAGATTTAGCTATAACTTTAGAAAGAGCTAAAGAAGCTGTTGAATACAAAGAAAAAAATAATATTGAAATGCTTTTAAATTCAGTTGTTCAGGGATCTACTTATCCAGAACTCAGGTCTTATTGTGCTGATGAGCTTTCAAAGTTGAATGCTGATTTATATCCAATAGGGGCAGTAGTACCTTTAATGGAAAATTACAAGTATCGAGACCTTGTGGATGTTGTAATGGCTTCTGTTTCTCATCTTCCAGACTCTGTACCTCGTCATCTTATGGGTGCTGGTCATCCAATGATTTTTTCTTTAGCTGTGGCTATGGGTTGTGATCTTTTTGATTCTGCGGCATATATATTATATGCTGAGGATGATAGATTTTTAACTACAAGAGGAACATATAAACTAGAAAATTTACAAGAAATGCCTTGTTCTTGTGAAGTTTGTAGTAAATATACTCCTGATGATCTTAGGAGTATGGAAAAAGAAGAAAGAACTAAATTTATAGCTGAACATAATTTAAGTGTAAGTTTTGCTGAATTAAGAGTTGTTCATCAAGCTATAATAGATGGAAGTTTAATGGAACTGGTTGAAGAAAGATGTAGGGCTCATCCTATGCTTTTGGATGCTTGTCGTCAACTTGATAAATACTCTGAAGATCTCGAAGTTTATGATCCTCGTATTAAAAAATCTGCATTTTTTTACACAGGACCCGAATCATTAAAAAGAGCTGAAGTTGTTAGACACTTGAATAAGCTCCGAAAAATGGATAAAAAAAGAGATTTAGTGATATTACCTAGTTCTCGAAAACCTTATTCTAAATATATTAATAAATCAAATATTGGTGATTTTTACACTTATGGAAGTGAAAGAGAATTAGATTTGAATAACACTGATTTTATGGTTCTTGATGTTCCTTTTTGTTTAATACCTCTAGATATAGATGAAATATATCCTTTATCACAAAATGAAGCTCCTAAAATAAGAGATATTGAAGCTATTGAATTTATTGAAAGTTTTATTTCTGAATTCATTGAATATTACGATCAATCATTAATTAATTCTAAAATAATGGATGAATTAGGCATTGGACTTTATAATATACATCCTCAATCTAATGAAGTAAAATTCAAAAGAGATGATAAAAGAAAAATTAAATCTATAGCTGATTATCAATTTGGAAATGGAGTAGGGGAAATTCTTTTTGAAGGTAATCTTAAAATTGAAAAAAGTAAAAAAACTGGAAAAATCAGACATATTTATTCAGATGGAGAACTTCTAGTTAATATGAGAGCATCTGATTCTTATTTTGTTTTAGCTAAAAAAGGAGCAAAAAGACTACATAAATTTAAACCATGTCCTGAAAATAGAGTTGTGGTTAATGCAGATTCTGAACCTTTTGTACGTGAAGGTAAAACTGTATTTTCCAAATTTGTAATTGAATGTGATAAAGATATCCGATCTAATGATGAAGTTTTAATTGTAAATGAAAGTGATGAATTACTAGCATTTGGTAAGTCTCTATTAAATCATAATGAGATGATGGACTTTAGTACAGGCCAAGCAATCAAAACAAGAAAAGGATTTAAGTAATATATACCAAAAAAATTTCAAGAAAATTTTTATTTTTATTTTCTCTTATTTTCTTTTTATTTCTTTTTTATTTAATTTTATATTAATTTTATAACCTATTTCTATTAAAATATAAATTAACTAACAATAATTATATATTAGTTATTTTTAATTATTTATTATATTTAGAGAGGTTTTCTAATGAATATTGAATATTTTGCTGAAAGTTAGCTACTCTTCATTTGAAACTAAAATAAATTTTTGGAAGAAAGAAATTGAATTATTTATAAATATTCCAAAAGAAATGAATAAAAAATATTTTTCTAGTGTGTATCCT
>NIZT01000032.1 GCA_003315655.1 Candidatus Methanobinarius endosymbioticus | reverse complement strand
AAAATAAATTATAAAATAAATAATAATACTAAATAAAATTTTTCTGTATACAAATTTTATACAATTGTATAAAAAAGTTATACATTAAGAAAATAAAAAGTAGAAAAGATGAAAAATAAAAAATAAAAAAAGAGCCGTTAAAACGGCTTTAATCAAATACTAAATAAACTTAAGATGGTTTATCCATTAATTTGGTTTTGGAAACAACAGAGCCGTCTCCACCATGCGGAGTTCTTAAAACAGCATCGTTAGCTTTTTCAAGTTCTCTTGCTTCAGTTGCTAATTTAGCAGCAGTTGCAATTAATTCATGAGCAGCAGCTACAATAGTAATGTACTGAGTAGCGTCTTGAACCATGAAACAACCTTTAGTATCAATATCAGCTACTTTAGCAGCAGTTTCATATGCAGCATAAGCTTTTGCTTTTGCATAAGGATTAGTGAATCCTGCAGCTTCAACAGCTTTTTCAGCAGTTAAAATAATTTCAGGTAATTCTAATTCTTTTCCAGCGTCAGCTGCTTCAATAAGATCATCGATAGCGTTTTGAACAACTCTATAAGCACCAGTTAAAGCTAATACTTTAATAACATCTGCATTAAAAGAAGCCATTTCTGTTGGATCTAAGAGTTCTCTTCTTGCTCCAATCATAGGATCTCCTTTAACTATGATATAACCTAAGCCTTGTTCTTTCATTTCATCTTTCTTTCCAACTCCTGGACCATCACCTATAATTACAACAGGAATGTCATATCCAGATAATAATTCTCTTGCTTTAGCTGGGCCAGGTGCTCCTGGGTTAGGGCTTATGAATATAGCAAAATCTGGGTCAAAGTCTTTAACTTTAGGAGTTACTTCTTCTATTTGGTTCGGGTTCATTTTAGCTCCACAACCGATAACTCGAACATCTATGTTTGGTCTATCAGCACGTTCATCAAGTAATAAATCTAATACTGGTGAAGTACCAATGTTACCGCTTTTTATAATTCCAATTTTGACAACCATTTTATCACCATTTTTTTATTTATTGTTTCTTAATAAGTACTTTATGTTTTAACTTGGACCATTAAGTTTATATATAAGTTTTTCATAACCTAGAAATCTTAAAATTTCATGCTTTAAAACATGTTAAAAAGTTTAAAAAAAGACTATAGCTAAAAATAAAAAATAATAGCTAGTACAAATCCAAATAAAAGGTTAATAATGAAAAAATAGAAAACAGGATAAAAATAGAAAAATCTTGATAGATAGCATAAAATAGCTATCCCGAAGACTAAAGAAGTAAAAAAACTTCTTTAACTACAAATTTAGGGCAATTTTATTACCTCTAATGTTATATTATATATATATTTTATAATATAAAAACTTATATAAATAAAAAATATTAGATAAATTATAAAAATAATTATTATAAAAAATAAGAATAAAAAATAAAGTATTTTTAAAGTTCATTAATATTTTTTGTAAAGTTATAAGCAAAGTTAGGGCAAGAACATGCATGAAGATGAACATAATTAGCTAATGTATTTCCTAGAGAAATTCCATCTTTGCCATTTAGAATACCTCTTCCTCTTTGAATATCTATAGAAAATTCAGGTTTGATACTATGATTCCTTTCATTTATAGCATCCATGATCAGTTTAGTGTAATGAAATTCATGACCCCTAAATATTTCATCTTTATTAGAGATTAAATTGTCTTTTTTTGATTTAGCTATAACATAGCTAAGACCTTGAACTTTTTCAGTCATTATAGAGTGATAAGGTAATATATCACAGGTTTTAAATCCCTCGATTGATTGAGAAAGATATATTAAACCTCCACATTCTCCATAAATAGGTTTATTATCATTGTGAAATTGTTTAATATCTAGTCTCATAGATTCATTAGCTTCAAGTTCTTTTGCAAAAATTTCAGGATATCCTCCACCAATATATAGAGCATCTACATCAGAAATTTCTTCATCTTTATAAGGACTAAAATATGTTAATTTAGCATTATTTTCTTCTAAACTTTCTAAATTTTCAGTATAATAAAAATTAAACACTTCATCATATGCAACACCAATTTTTGTCTGCTTTTTATTCTTTGTATTCCACAATTCAGTGTTTTTATTTATTTCGATTTTTGATGTGGATTTAGCTATATCTTTTAAAGCATCTAAATCAACGTATTCTTTCACAACATTAGCCCATTTATTAATATCATTTTTGATTTTTTCTTGTTCAAGGGCAGGCACAAGTCCAAGATGACGTTCTTTAACTTTTAAATCAGAGTCTCTTGGAATAGCCCCAATAACTTTAGTATCAGTCAGTTTTTCAACAGCCTCTTTAGCTTTTAAAAAGTGACGTTTTCCTTTAACTTTATTTAGAATAACACCTTCGATTTTAACTTCTGGATCAAGGTTTTTAAATCCAAGAACAATGGCAGCCGCGCTTTTAACCAAGCTTTTACCATTCATTATTAATATTACTGGAGCTTCAAGTGCTTTAGCCACTGAAGCAGTAGTTCCAACATCTCCAGTAGAATTAATTCCCTCATAAAGTCCTCTTACACCTTCAATAACACCAATATCACCATTGACTTTTTTCATTCCGCGATCAAAAGAGGATCTAATTTGATCCTTTTCCATGAAAAAAGAATCAAGATTTCTTGGAGGGCTTTTTGTAGCTAATGAATGATAAGAAGGATCTATATAATCTGGACCAACTTTAAAAGGTTGAACATTTAATTCTTCAGATAATACTTTCATTATTCCTGTTGAAATAGTTGTTTTGCCTACGGCACTACCAGTTCCAGCTAATACAATTCTCATACT
Source organism: Candidatus Methanobinarius endosymbioticus (assembly GCA_003315655.1). Lineage (GTDB taxonomy): Archaea > Methanobacteriota > Methanobacteria > Methanobacteriales > Methanobacteriaceae > Methanobinarius > Methanobinarius endosymbioticus. Next base: position 22 of record NIZT01000032.1, on the reverse strand, counting down.
TATTAATTGTATCTTTTTTTAA
>NIZT01000031.1 GCA_003315655.1 Candidatus Methanobinarius endosymbioticus | reverse complement strand
TTAAAGGAATTATATTAAAATAAAATTAATATAAAATAATCATACATTAATATAAAATAATCATAATTTATAATAATTTAATTTAGATAAGCTATTTGATAACCTATCTAACGATAGATAGACAATATTATAGAATATTAATTATAGCATGAATGTATTATAAAAAATACTTATTAAACACATAGTTAGCTAATTCATAAGAAATTTCAAAAAGAATGAAAAATATGAAAGATTCAAAGTTTAAAAAATCTAAATATGGTAGAGTAAATCCTGTAAAACCTTGATAAAGACCTAATAATCCTAATCCCAAAATAGCTATCTTCATTGTAAATCTATAATCAAAGAAAAACTTTAAAAAATTACTTTTTTTATAAATATTGAGATTGTCATTTCCAATTTCATCAATAAAAGCAGAAACAATACAAATAATTAATGTTACCATGCTCAAACTACTAAGAATATTTCCAGTTGAAGAAAAAATTCCCCAAAATACAAATAAAAGTAAAAATACAAGAAGTGTGGCTATATGATGAATTCCATCAATTTTAAATGATAATGTATTACCAATCAGTATCCCCAAAAATATATATGCTGCATCAATATTATTACTGGCTAAATAAACAATGGCTATTCCACAAAATATGCCTAAAATAACTGAAATTAATTTATTTGATTTTTCATCATATTCATCATCAGAAAATTTCATTAAAAATCCTGAAATAGAATATAAAAAAGCTACTACAATCGAATTCAATTAAAAAACCTTAAAATTATATTATTTAATCATTATTTATTTTATCCAAAACTCCAGCATAGATCAATGGAAATATTACAGTGACATCTCCAACTACAGAAACTAAATTTGAACCACATTTAGCTTTTGACCAAGACTTAGCTTCTTCGAGAGGTGTTCCACTTAAACTACCAGTTTCACTTCTGTCCATTGTGATTTGTATAGCTGCATCCACCCCTCCTTTTAAGAGATTTGAAGCAAGAGTGTAATGTTTAGGAAGCCCACCTCCAAGAAGTATAGCTCCAACTGCCTCAGATTCAAAAACTATATCAGAAAGATCATGCATATCAGCTATAGCATCTAAAATTAAATTATTTTCCTGAGTAAACATCCAAAGTTGTAATCCAAACATACTATCAATGATCCCTGGAGCAAAAATAGGAATATTATTTTCTGCAGCTAATTTGAGAATAGAATCATCATCATCAATTAAAAGACCAATTTCATATAATAAATCTTTAATAGATATTACATTCGAACTATTATTAGAAGCAATATTAGGGTTTTTATTAGAATTTTGAGATAGTGATTTAGATATTTTATCAAAAATATGAATTATTTCTTTTTCAAATACTTCAAAATCTTCTGATTTTGTATAAATATCCCCAATTCTGCCCATTCCTGCTTCATTTAATTGTTCATCATCAAAACCATATTCTCGATAATGTGATCCACCAAACGATTCTAAAAGATCATGAGTTATATTAGCTCCACTTGTTATTAATAAATCAATCTCTTTATTTTTAATCATATTTGCTATAATATTTCGAAGCCCACCTGGAACAAGAGGCCCAGCTACACTCATGAAAACTTTCATATCATCTTTAGAGATCATATCAGCTAAAAGTTCACAAGATCTGCCTACTTTACCTGCACCTAATACTCCAGAAGAAGAAAATTCTTCAATAATATCAATAATTTTCATATCTTTTTTAATATTCATTTGATTGACATTCATAATAACACTATAAAATTTGTTTAAATAAATCTAATAATATAAAATAATAATTAAATAAATTGATAATAAATCTACTTAATTTGAAAATATAATGGAAAATTGAATAAATTATTATATAAAATTATAAAGAACTATATAACAAACCATGTGAAAAATTATATGACAAGTTTATATCTTATTTCATCAAAAGAAGGAGAACAGCAAGGATTAATATGAGAAGAATTAATAGAATAAGATTTAAATTTTTTAAAAAATACTTCTAATTCCTTGATTACTTTATCAGCTTTACCTTCTTCATAAATTCTTATAATAGCTAAAAATTCAGGATTTCCTGATAAAACAGGATTAATATTATTATTTTCTAAAATTTCACTTATTTCTTTTTCAATTTTCATTTTAAAAACCTTTTCATTAAAGCAAAATTAATAAAGTCATATATAATAATGTTACATCTTTTTCATATTAATAAGTTTTCACTAATAATATTTACTAATATATTATTTTAAAATAAAAATAAAAAAATATAAAATAAGATATAAAATAAAAATAATATAAAAAATTAGAAATATAAACTATATAATATAAAATAAAATAGATACTATATAATAGATAATATATTATATATAATATAAATTAATATTAAAACAAATTATAAAAATATAAATAATACTACTAAATTAATTAAAATAAGAATAAAATAAGTTAAATATTAGTATTAATCACTGGAAAATCTTCTAAATTAGTTATCGAATTTACAACATCTGTTTTTGTGATAATACCTTTTGGAACTTGATTATCATCGATTAATATTAAACGTCCAATATTTTCATTATACATAACTTCTACTGCATTAGCTATTTTCATATTTTGATTGATAGTAACTACATTTTTTTGCATTACATCTTCAACATTTAAATCTTCTTTAGATTCAGCTAATGCCCATACAATATCACTTAATGTTAAAATTCCTAAGATTTTGTTATTTTTAATTACAGGTGCTCCATCGATTATTTTTTTAGATAGAATATTGGCAACTTCCTTAATAGAACTATTTGGTTTTAAGAATACAAGATCAAGAGTTGCAATTTCTTTGACTGTTTTTTTTGGAATACTTCTAATAGTAGTTGTATCTAAAAGTAAAATATTATCCATATCGTCTCTACCAACAATTTCACCAATAATTCCTAAATTGTTAACAGGAGTTGGACCAATTCTAATATTGTCACCAAGATTTAAATTTTTTATACTACCCAAAACTTTAATTGCAGCTTCGCATTCTCCAGGCTTAGGAATACTTGTAAATTCTATCTTAGCAACAGAAACCCCTTCAACAGGATTTCCATCTTTAAACATGGGCACGTTAGATTCATTATCCGTTACAGATATGTTTAATGTGTGGTAAGCTTCGATTGTAGGTTTATATCCTCCGCGAGGACCTGGAACTCCTTTAACCAAACTTAAACTTCTAAGAGATTGCATTTGATTACGAATAGTACCAGGGTTTCTATTCATAACTTCAGCTATATCTTCGCCTTTAATGGATTTACCATTTGAAATCTGGTACAGGTTAATTAGTGTTTGAAGAATTTCTTTTTGTACAGATGTTAACATTTTCCCACCGATAATCCAAATCATTTTAAATTATTTTTTTATATAATGAAAATTTAATGAAAATTTAAAGTTTATGGATTTATCATTAATATAAATTATAATTTTAGTTATATAAATAAGTATTGTTTTTATAATCATATCTCTTTAATTATAGAACAGAATAATAGTTATTTTTGTTTTAACTACCAATTTCAAATAAATTAATAATACAAAAATTATTTTTTATAGAAAAATAAAAAATAGATAAATAACTTAATAATTATATTATAAAAATAACTTTAAAGAATTATTTGTTAATTTAAGATTCAAAATAGAAACAATTTTTTATTTTATATTATAATATAGACTATTAATAAAAAGTTTTATATATAATGTAGATGCAATATAATAATTAGTCATGGAATATACAATTTGGTCTGTATAATATATAATAAATATGAACGACACTTCATGAAATATGGTTTTTGTTATTTAATGACTGTTATCAAAGGAATGGATTTATTTTTAAAGGATCCTCCAAAAGTTCGTTATTTTTATCCATTTCCTTCTTTTAACAACCCTCTTTTTATTAATTTTTAATATTTTATTTTAACACTTTAATTATTTTTTTATTTAAATTATTTTTAAAAATAAAAAATAAATAATAATAAAAATAATAATAACAATAATCAACTATGAAATAAAGATAAAAAAGCATATACTTTTTCACTTAACTAATGAAATATCTATAAAAAAGGAAAATAAATAGTATTCTCTGAAAAAATTGTGAAAAATAAAGAAAGTGAAAATAAAAATAATATATTAAAAAATAGTTCAAAAATAAAGAATAAAAATTAGTATTAAAATTATATTAAATTATTAAAATAATGAAAAAATTAAAATAATTTAAATAAAATGAATTAGAATTTATAATAACTTTCTGCTTCTAAATCACTAGGAATTTTAGTTGGATATTCTTCATTTACACATCCTAAGCAAAGTTCAGTGGCCGGAATTCCAATTGAATCAACAAGATCATCTAAATTGATGTATCCTAAAGAGTCCACACCAAGTTTTTCTTTAATCTCTTCAACAGAATTATTAGCAGCAATGAGTTCATCTTTAGATGCCATAGCTACGCCATAATAACATGGAGCTATGACTGGAGGACAACCAATCATTAAATGGATTTCTTTTGCACCAACTTCCCTTAAAACTTCAATAAGAGATTCTGATGTAGTTCCACGAACAATACTATCATCAATGAGAACTATTTTTTTCCCTTCTAATTCAGAAACTAAAGGATTCATTTTTAATTTAACAGCTAACTCTCTTTCTTCTTGAGTAGGCATAATAAATGTCCTACCCACGTATCTATTTTTAATAAGTCCTTCACCATAAGGAATTCCAGAAGCTCTAGAATATCCAATAGCAGCAGGAATAGAAGAATCAGGAACAGGCATTACAACGTCTGTATCAACTTGAAATTCATTATATAAAGCTCGCCCAATATTTAATCTTACTTGATAAACATTTTTGCCATCTATTATACTATCAGGTCTTGCAAAATAAACATACTCAAACATACAATGAGAATTTTCAGTAGTATATGCTTTTGAAATTTTATGAGAATTAATTTGATTATTAGAAAAATAGATTATTTCTCCAGGTTCAACATCTCGGATAAATTTAGCTCCTATAACATCAAAAGCAACAGTTTCAGAAGCTACCATATAAATATCATCTTTTTCAGCTAAAGCCAATGGTTTCATCCCCGCTGGATCACGAATAGCATATAAATCACCATTGACCATTATAACTAAAGAATAAGACCCTTTAATAATATGAGACAAATTTCCCAATGTTTCAATCATATTATGATTGTTAGAAAATTCTTTTTTGATCAAATGACACAATATCTCAGAATCAGCGCCTGATATAAATTCTATACCTTCAGCCATTAAATCTCTTCTTAATTGTCCAGAGTTAATAATATCTCCATTATGAGCAATTGCTATTGTACAATCATCAAAAATATTAACAAAAGGTTGTGAATTTTCAAATTTTGATTGACCAGTAGTTGAGTACCTTACATGACCAATACCAACTTCACCATTTAATTCATTGATAATATCGCCTTTAAAAGCATCGACTAAAAGTCCCATACCACAATGATGATTTAAACCATTGTGATCACCATTAGTGCCTTCTTTCATATCGTCGCTGTTAAAAGTAGTTATTCCAGCAGATTCTTGGCCTCTGTGCTGTAATGCATGCAAGCCATAATAAATAAAAGATGAAACATCAATAGAAGAGTCTTTAGAGTGGATACCCACAATACCACATTTATCTTTCAAATCACAATCCCCATAATTTAATTAAATGATAAATTATTAAAACAATTAAAATTTATTTAATATAATTTTATCTAATATTTTTTATAATCATGATATATTTGATATATAAATCAAATATACAAATAATTTTTATTTTCAGCATACTAATTCCAATATATTCATTAATCAATATATACCTAATAATAAATTTAGGTATGTATGATTAAATAAATTATATACACACTCAATACATAGACAACATGTATAAGTACATATATTTATATTAAATAGTGTAAAATATTAAAGAATAACAAAATGATATATAAAAATTTATTAAATTATTTTATATTCTTCAATATTATATAATAAAATATTATATAATAATATTTTCATTTTCTAGTATAAATATTTTTAAAGTTAATTAAATCAATCAAACCATAACATAATATTATTTTGAAATTACATAATTCATTTAAGAATATATCAAGAAAACTAAAAATTGCATTATTTTTATCGAAACTATCTAATCTATAATTTATAAACACAATATAAACACAATTTAAACTAACAATAATAATTATTAAATCAAAGAAACAAATAAATGAACATTTAAACAGAAATAAATAGAATAATAAAATAAAAATTAAATTAAATTAATCCCAGAAGTTTCGGAATTGATTTGTAATATCATAATCCTCTTCATAATCATCATCAGATTTATTTGATTCATTATTTTCATATTTATTATATTTATTATCATTAGAATCATTATAATATCTCTGATCACTATCCTGTCCATCATGATTATTTTTACAATGATTTTTATTATCATTACTATAATTTGTATAATCAGCATCATGATTATTGGCACTATCATTATTATAACTATCTTCTAATTCATTATGGACAGTATTATCATGTTTTTTCTTATAATAATTGAGTATTTCTTCTTGAAGTTCTTCATTTTCATTTTCAACAAAAATAAGAGCTGTTTTAATTATTTTAATCCAATTAATAGCATCTTCTTTTGAAATAGCTCCAATATAACCCTGACCAACTAAAATATTATCTGGTTTAAATTTATTAGTAGCTATTACAATTTTATCCACTTCGTCATCAGCTAAAACTTCATCAAAAACTTCAATCCAGAGTTCAGCTATAGGGAAAATTTCTATTATATTTCTAGAATGAATATTTGAATAACGAGACTTGAAATCAGCGAAATTCAATTTTACTTCATCAATATGTTCATGAAGTTCTTTAATTTCATTATTTAAATCATTATTTTTTTCTTGTAATTGTTTAGCTTCTTTAATAAGTATTTCATTTTCAAGAGTAATTTTTTCATTTTCATCTTTTGATTGGTCAAAATTATCATTTAATTTTAAAAGTTCTGATCTAACCTGATTAATATTAGCTATATCAAATATAGAAGAAAGACCTGCTCTAATAATAGAGTTTTTAATTTCATTTTCAACATTTTTTATATCAGTTATCTCAACATCTCTAAGTTTTGGAAAATTTAAAAATTCAACATAGTTTAGATTAGTTTTTAAAGAATTATAAAAATTTGAAAATAAAATTTTACCTTCATCACCAGAACTAGTAGCTATAAGAACAATATCAGAACCAATAACATTATTTTTAGCTATTTCAACGTTATTTGTAGTTATTATAGATGAAATAATAATATTAAAATCATCAAAGAGATCTATATTTTTTATAGTTTTAGAAAGAAATTCAGATTTTTCAGGACCATCTCCAATAATTCTAACATCCACTGGTTTTTGTTCATTATTGTGAGATTTAGATTGAAAATTTCTATTAAAACTATTAATATTATTTCTATTACTATTTTTATTTATGTTATCGTCAATATTATCATTATTCATAATATTAATGCCATCAGCAATATCATTATTTATCTTATCTTTATTATTAACATTGATAGAGTTATCAGTATTAGATAAATTATCATGATTCGATATTTCTTTTTCATCTAAATCAAAATTATGAATTATATGACCATCACTCTTATTAAGATTCTTAAAATCCATTTAATCGACCATAAATTTTAATTAAAATAGTTATAAATTTTTAAATATAGTTTATGAATATAAAATTTCAATTAAAATTATGTATTTCATAATATAAATAGATTATTAATAATTAGATTAACTTATAAAATAATTAAAAATAACTCAATTAAATTTAAATAAATTGAATTATCTCTAAATTATAAAAAACAAAAACAATAAGTTAAAATTAAAATGATAAAATAATGAAAATTAAGTAAAAATAATAAGAAAAAATGAAAATATTGAAAATATTATAAATATAGTAAAAAAATATGTAATTAGAAAATATTAAATAATTAATAAAAATAACAGCTAAAGTATATTATCTTAATCTTTGACCAGTTATTGATTTTTTATTTTGCCAGTTGTAACTTCTTACTTTTTTAGATTTTCCGAAACCACAAGCAGCACAAACTTTTTTACGGACATGGTAAGCATTTTTTCCACATCTTCTACATCTTATATGGGTTTTTTTATTCTTTTTACCCATTGAAGGTGTTCCTTTCATTATTATCTCCTCCTTATTAATGATTTTCGTTATTGATTATAATTAGATATTAATTTTAATTATAAATTTAATAATATAAATATACTTAAATATCAATATAAATTATTTATTAACATAAATTATAAATATTTTTATAAATATTATTATATATCATTTATTAATCAAATTAAATGTTATTATTAAACAATCAGAATAAGATAGAATTAACATGAAAACAATCTCAAGAAATTATAATTAATCATTACAAAAAGTATGAGAATAATTAAAGCAAAATATAAATAGCTAATGCCAATATAATTCTAAATATGTAAAATATTCACATAAACAATTGTTTATATAAACTAACAATCATTATAAATATATATAAAGGTTAATATATCAATAACAAAATTAATATAAACAATTTATAAAATAAAATGAAAATTTATAATATTAATATATATAATATAGAATAATTATAATATAGAATAATTATAATATAAAAATAATTATAAAAATATATCAAATTATCATAATTTAAAGTATCTTAAGTTATTGAAAATAACTAGAAAATAGTGATTGATTAAATCTAAGGTGAAATATAAACTATATTATCTCCTCTAATAAGGACAGTTCCAAGTCTTCTTGTAACTTCTCCTTTTTCTAGTTCTTCAGCATCGTTAAGAACTAAGTTCATGTGTAAGTCGAAACTTTTTAGTATTCCTCTGAATTCACGATTTCCTTTTAGTTTTATTAAAACTGGAGAATTGGTTGCTTTGCCTAATGCATCAAGCGGTCTTTGAACATGACCTTGTTGTCCACTCACGTTAATCACCTATTATTTATACTTAGTAATTATAATTTATTTATATTTGAATTTAACTATTTATTAGCTATAAAATGCTAAAATCTTATTTTATCTATAGCTATCTTATAACGATAATGCTATAATTTTTTAAAAAAGCTTTATATATAACCCTTTTAATCTTAATTATTTATTAACAATCTTATTTTGTAGTTAACTTATATATAAAGATTTTGATTAAAATAATTAAAATATTTCTATTAAAAATAAGCAAAAAGATTAATAATAGTATTTTGATACAAAATTTATTTTTAAAATATATATTATATATAATAATTAAGGTATTTTACACAATATCATATTATTTAAAACACACAATGAAAAATTAACATATAAAAAATTCAATATACCATATGTATTTAATTTTTATTTTTCTAAATTTATTGTTTTCTAGATTTATTATTATTAATTTTATTATTAAGTTTAATATTAATTTAATTTTGATTTTAATATTAATATTATTATTAATATTATTATTTAGTATCATTATTTATAAAATTTATATCAATTGTACTAATCTATAAAAACAATACTGAAAAATATACTCATTATAATAATTAATTTAATATAACAATATTAATTTAAGAGAAAAAACATAATTATAAAAAATACCAATAAAATAATTCCCATATTAATAACTTTAAATTCAATAAAAGTAATAAAGATATTTCAAAATTCAGTATATTTCAAAATTTAACATAAATTTTAAAAAATCCAATGTAATTAAGTATTGAATTTAATATATATAAATAAATAACTTAATAAAAATAATAACGGTGCTTAATTTGAAAATTAAACAAAGACATCATCTTAAAAAGAAAAAATTAAAAGAATTAAAAAGAGATTTAGGAGATTATTCTGAAATAATTCCAAGTAAAGCAAATATTGAACTTTTAGAAGTTGACCCTAATCCTTTTGTTCTGGTAAATGGAGATCCTTATGTAATAATTATTGAAGGAAAAACTTTTCCAACATTAAAAGCTGCTTTAAAAAATGATATTTGTGGTAAAAAAGTAGTTGTAGATATAGGGGCTGTTAAATTTGTTACCAACGGAGCAGACATAATGAGTCCAGGAATTGTAGCTACAAACGATAATGTTAAACCAAATGATGTAGTTGTAATAGTTGAAGAGATTCATAAAAAACCATTAGCTATTGGTATCGCAGAAATCCCTGGAGAAGAAATGGTTCAAAACAACTCTGGAAAAGCTATTAAAAACATTCACTATATTGGTGATGATATTTGGAACTTAGAAATATGATTAACTTTAGAAATTAATTATCAAAATATTATATATTTATGTAATGATAATTGGAGGAGATAATTTGGTGGATTTAAGATACAGTGCAGGGAATGTTTTTAATCAAAATGTACATGAAATAGGAATTATCGCTTTAGGGTCTCATCTAGAAAATCACGGTCCTGCATTACCCATTGATACTGATGCTAAAATAGCAACATATATTTCTCTTAAAGCATCTCTTGAAAGTGGAGCTAAATTTCTCGGAATAATATATCCTGCTCATGAAATTCAAGAAATAAACCATGGAGTACATTATCCATTAGAAGAAGTGGTGGATAATATCATAAATACTTTAAAATCAGCAAAAAAATATTTGAATATAAAAAAAGTAGTAATAGCTAATGCACACGGAGGTAATCTTCCTTTATTCCAATATCTAGATAAAATAGAAGATAGTGTTCCTATGGATATTGTCATGTTAAATAATGCTGTAATTGAAAATGAAGGACCTCATGGAGGTTCTGGAGAAATATCTATGGGAAAAATTCTTGGAATCCTTAATGAAGATGAAATAATCAATCAAACCAATCTCAAAGTTTTTGGTGAAGTAGGATTAAGTGAATTTTCGGAAGCTAGAAAAAATGATCCTGGAATTGAAGAAGGTGCTTTAGAAATAGAAAATAATGGAGTACATATTGATGTTACATATGGCAAACAGCTTTTAAATTTAGCTATAAATTCTGTTTTATTAGACGTGGAAAAATTATTAGATTATTGATAATTAATAAACAATAATAATTTAAAAATAATAAATAATTACTAAAAATGTTTATAAAGATATATAAAGAGGTATAATATATTGAATTAAAAAAATTAAATAGAAAATAAATAAAATATAAATAAAATATAAATAAATATTATTAAATAATTTATTATTAAAATATATTATTAAATAAAAAAATCAACTCTTTTTAGTTTTTGGTGAATTTAGTTTCAGATTGACCATCTGATCCTTGATCATTATCATTGTTATCATGGTTGTCGTTTCCACTATTCCCATTGTTATTCCCATTATGAGAATTATCATTATTGTTAGATGAACTATTAGAATTTTGATCTGTTTTTTTATCATTAGAACATTGAGAATTATTTGAAGAATCGTAATACTCAGAAGAATCATTAGTCATCTCTAAACTAAATGGATTTGTAGAATTATCTTCAGAAGAATTATTATAAAAACCTAATAAATCTAAACCAAAAATTCCTCCTGTGGATACAGCAGCTATAGAACCAAATCCAAAAGCTACAACAGCTATTATAAATACAACTACTAATTTAGCTGATCGACTTTCACTCACAATATCACCTTAAACAAATAATAATTTTCTTTTTATATATTTTAATTTATATTATATTCTATAACTAATTTATAAATAAAGTAAATATTTTATAATTATTTTATTAGTTTTATATCTATTTCTAAAATAATCAATAATATTTATAATTATAAACTATAATAATTAAATAATTATTAAATAATATTTATAATATCATAAATATAACCTTCTAGAATAATCAAAATAAAGATATTTTGTATCGAAAATTATAATTAATGATAATCTATAGTTTATTTTATTTAAAATTATCTATAATTTACATATATACCATCTATATAAATAAAAAATAAATTAATTGTTTAAAATAAGTAATTTATAAATTTTATTAATATTATTATATAACTTAATTTAAAAGCATGATGTTAAAAATAAAGTTACCCTATTAAATAAAGCAAATCTATTAATTAAAATATAATTAATAATCTATGATAAATATGAAAACAATAGCTGAACCTTATCAAGTTGAATTAGAAATAAAAAAGTCTCAATTTATCTGTAGAATCTTTCCAGCTAAAAATTCCAAAGAAGCTAAAGATATTATATCTAATATTAGTAAGAAATATAAAGATGCTACACATAACTGTTATACTTATATAGTAAGTGATGGTGAAAGCTATGATGATGATGGAGAACCTAGTGGAACTGCTGGAAAGCCTATGTTAAATATATTAAAGAAAAATGAATTAAATAACATAGTAGCTATTGTCACTAGATATTTTGGTGGAATAAAACTCGGAGCAGGTGGACTTATCAGAGCTTATGGAAAATCTGTTATTGAAGCTATAAATAGTGGAAATATAGTTGAAATGAAGAATTATAATATATATGAAATATCTACTGATTATCCAAATATAAAATTTATTGAAAATGAAATCAGAAATTACAATCTAAATATTCTAGATAAACAATTTGAAACTAAAGTTTATTATAAAATAGCTATACTCGATAAAAAGAATATTAATCCTTTTAAAGATAAGATAAAAAATCAAGGAAGATTAAATTTTCTAAATAATTCTTATTTGAATTTAAATTAATAATACATTGAAAATAATTATATTAACTATAAATTAATATAAAAAAATAAATTATAAATGAAGAAAATAGTTATTTAAATATAAAATAAATTTTTAATTTTAAAAAAATAAACTTAAAATAATAAATTTAAAATAATAAATCAAATAAAAATTAAATATAATATATTAAAATAATAATTTAAAAATATAGTATAAATGAACATGATAAAGAAATTTAAAATGAAAAATAAAAGAATAAAAAATAACAATAATGAATAAAAAAACAATGAAAAATTATTTAATATTATTTCTTTTTAGTTTCTTGTAATTTTTTTAGTTTATCAATTCTTTCTTCTGCAATAATTACTTCATTAGGTTTGTTTTCTAACCATTTTAAGTATTTTTCATGAATTTATTTCTAAAACTGCCTAAATATTCTGTCATGCCATCCATTCGTAAATTTGCATTCCATTTATGATCTCTCTTATGATAGTGGACACCTTCAATTTTCAACTATAAACTCCCTTATTTATTTTTAATAATTATATGATATAAATTATGATAATACATATTCACTCAACTGACATTGTTAATTATATCAATAGTAATATTTAAGCATTATTATTTGATAATCATGAAAAAATAAATGAAAAAAATTGAATTATAATGTTTTATACGAAAGGTTATATATTAATCAATGAAAATAAGTAAGGTAAAAAAATAAACAAAACGAATAGTCATTCAAAAAATAAGAATGTAAAATATAGAAAAATTAGAAAAAAATTGATAATTGATGTTATTGATTAAAATTAAAAATTATTATCAATAATCAATATTGATAAATATTACCCTATATTATTCTATTAAATAAATTAGTGAAATTGAAAAAATAAGTAGAATATAGCTAAAATATTTTTAGAATAAAAATAAAAAAATATTTTTAAAAATTAAAAATTAAATTAAAAATATATTAACAAAATATCAATAAAAAAATCATTCTATTAAAATTAATAAAAAGAAATTAAAAAAAATAAAATATAACATTAATAAAATATTCAATACACTAAAAAAAGTTTTAATATAGAAATATTTTTTATTAAAATTTTTGATTACATTTGAAAATTATTAAATATATAATTAACTTGGAGTAGCTTTATTGTTATTATTGGAACTAATTTCTTCAGCCGGAGGTTCTGGTTCCTCATTAGGAGGTTTTTCATTGTGTGAACCTGAAGATGATCCTCCACTACTGTTTCCACTACTACTTGACTGTTTAACACCAGAACTTTGGGTTGAAACTTCTTCAGTATCATTAGTAGAATTATTAACATCTACAGATGGAGTTGTATTAGTTTGGTTTAACTCAGGACCCATGTTAAAGCCAATAGTAAATATGATTACAATCACCTATTGTTATTAAATCATTTAAGTAATATAATAAAAATATATACAATCTTAATCTAAATAAATTTATATTATACTATAATGTTAATATACTATAAAAAGATATCTTTATTATAACTTATTTCTTCTTCTTTCTTTTTAGCAAGTTCTAAACCTAATTCACTGAGCTTAAATTTTTGAACTTTTCCACTAGCTGTTAAAGGAAACTCATCAACAAAGAAAACATGCTTAGGAACTTTATATCTAGCTATTCTTTCTATCGCATAATCACGAATATCTTCTTCTTCAAGATCAGAATCTTCTTCTTTAATTACAAATGCTCCAACGATTTCTCCATATTTTTCATCAGGTATACCAGCTACTTGAGCATCTTGAACTCCATCTATTGTATATAAAAATTCTTCAATTTCCCTTGGGTAAATATTTTCTCCACCTCTGATGATCATGTCTTTTTTACGTCCAACAATAGTATAATAACCATTTTCATCTACAGTAGCTAAATCTCCACTATGTAACCATCCTTGATCATCAATAACTTCTTCAGTTTTTTCAGGCATTTTATAGTAACCTTTCATTACATTATAACCTTTACAACAGATTTCACCTATTTTTCCTGGAGGTAACTCTTCATTAGTATCAGGATCAACAATTTTAACATCAACATCATCAAAAGCAATTCCAACAGTATTAGCTTTTATTTCAACAGGATCATCAGCACTAGATTGAGTCATACCAGGAGAAGATTCTGTTAGCCCATAAACACTAGTAATTTCAGTCATGTGCATTTTATCCATAATTTCTTTCATAGTTTCACTAGGACAAGTTGATCCTGCCATAATACCAGTTCTAAGTGATGACATATCAAACATATCAAACATTGGGTGTTTTAATTCAGCTATAAACATAGTTGGAACACCATGAACTGCAGTACATTTTTCTTTTTGAATTGCAGACAAAACTAAGAGAGGATCAAATAATTCGACCATTAAAATTGTTCCACCATGAGTTAAAATAGCTAAAACTCCTAAGACTATGCCAAAACAATGAAAAAGAGGAACAGGAATGCAAAGACGATCTTCTTCAGTGAAATTCATTCTATGTCCAATACCATAACCATTGTTTAGTATATTTCTATGAGTTAACATAACTCCTTTAGGAAAACCAGTAGTTCCAGAAGTATATTGCATATTTATAACATTATTATTATCTAGAGAAGCTTTAATCTTATTTAAGTTTTCATCATTCTGATGTTCACCTAATAACATTAATTCATTTGTATTATACATTCCCCTATGCTTTTCTTGACCAATATAAATAACAGATTTAAGATGAGGATAATCTTTAGATTTTAAATGCCCTCTAGGGTGTTTTTTTAATTCTGGAACTAAATCATAAACAGTTTTTATGTAATTAACATCTTGAAAACCATCTATAATAGCTAATGCCTTCATATCAGATTGTTTCAAAATATAATCTAATTCATGACTTTTATAAGCAGTGTTTACAGTTACAAGCACAGCTCCAATTTTAGCTGTTGCAAAAAGAAATGTTAACCAATCTGGAACATTTTTTGCCCAAATACCAACATGATCTCCTTTTTCGATGCCAATTGAAAGGAGACCTTTAGCTAACATATTAACTCTTTCATTAAATTCCCTATAGGTAAATCTTAAATCTCTATCAGGAAAAATTAGAAACTCACGATCTTCTTGAGCTTTAACCTGTCTCTCAAAAAATTCTCCAATGGTTTCTTCAGAAAATACCATTAAATCACACTCGATAAATCATTCATTCCCAATATCTTCTTCACTGATTAGATGTTCAATTAATTTTTCTCTA
The DNA here is from genome assembly GCA_003315655.1 of Candidatus Methanobinarius endosymbioticus. Classification (GTDB taxonomy): domain Archaea; phylum Methanobacteriota; class Methanobacteria; order Methanobacteriales; family Methanobacteriaceae; genus Methanobinarius; species Methanobinarius endosymbioticus. Next base: position 29,557 of record NIZT01000031.1, on the reverse strand, counting down.
ATTTCATCAGGTATTGATTTGGATTTTTTTTCAATAAAATCATAATGAACAATGACAGCTTTTCCTTTGGATTTAAGTTCTCCATTTTGCCATGCTTCATGTCCTGTAGTAAAAGAAGAATTTCCGATTTTAAGAACATATGTTCTTATTTCTACATCAATTCCATAATACATTTGAGAAACAAAATCAAATTCGGTTCTAACCATGATTAATTTCCAGTTCTCATAACTAAGATCTAGATTAGGATTAAAGTACCTAAAAATACCATTTCTTCCCATTTCAAACCAATCAGCTACAACTGTATTATTAACATGTTTTAAACCATCAATATTACCAAAACGAGGAGTTACATAATCTTTAAACATTAATATCACTATTTAATTAATTATAATAAATTTATAACAAAATTATAATAAACTATATTTTTATTACTATTTCTATATAATTATTATATTATTTATTATTTTATTTATCAATTTATTATCAATTTTCTATTGATTTTTTCTATTTAAATTATTTATTTGACTTTAATTTATATCATAATCCTTTAAAATGGAGTATAAATAACAGCTAATATTTTAGAGACTCCATTATTATAAGAATGAAGATGATGAGGAATTATTGAATCATAGTATATACTATCACCTTTTTCTACAATAAATGAATCTTGACCATATTTTATCTCAATTTCTCCTTCAAGAACATAGATAAACTCCTCTCCTTCATGAGAAGACAAATTGAAATCTCCATCTTCAGTATGAACATCAATTATAAAAGGTTCCATATGACGATCATTTTTTCCTGCTCCTAAAGAATGGAATTCTAACGTACTGACATCAGTTTGATTTTCTTCACCAGAAAAATAAACAACACTATTAGTTTCTCCATTTTTAACAATGACAGGGCTATTTTGAGGAGCATCATCAAGAAAAGTTCCTAAACGAACTCCCAGAGCTTTAGCTATTTTTGTAAGAGGAGTTAAAGAAGGAACAACATCACCTTTTTCTATACTATTTATAAGCTCTAAACTAACATTAGTTTCTTTAGATAATTCCTCTTCTCTAATATCACGAGACTCTCTTAAAGTTTTTATTTTAGCCCCAATTTCATTCTTATTTACCATTTTTTATCCTCTTTATAACATTAAAGTAAATTTTTTGATGATTATTAATAATATCATATTTTTAAATATATTAATTAAATAGATTACTATAAATGTAATTTACCATATACCAATTATTAAATTATTAACAATTAAATAAATGAACAACTAAACAATTTAAAAAAAAAATTGAATATTATTAATTGTTTAAATAATTCTTAAATATAAATTGTTCATAATATATCTAATGTTTAATATAACAGAATATTAATATAAAAAATACTAATAGAAATAAATATTAAATATTAGTAATATAATCAATAGCTTTTAGAAGTATAATTAGTTATATTAGTATTATTTGTATGGTTTGTAGTATTAGTATTTTTTGTATTGTTTGTAGTATTATTTTTTACTGGAATAACAACTTGACTTCCAATCACTGCAGTGAAATTTCCATCCCCAACGGCTATCATCTCATTACCTTCACTAGATTTAGTAATGTTTAACATTTCCAAAATAGCATCATCATTGTTAATAGATGCCATTACGGTACTTAAACCAAATGCTAAAAGAGCTATAACCATTATAACCAATAGATTACCTTTTTTAATAGGATTCATTAGATCACCACACAATACAGAATAAATTAATAAGAATTAACAAATAAAATATAAAACAATACAATTTCATTTTTATGTATTATATTAATATATATATAATATTTTTATAGTATTTTTTATAATATTTTAGAATTTTTTTATAATTATTATTAAAATACGACATCATATTATATATATATAATTATATTTAATTGTTTATTTATTAGTTTAATTTTAACATTATCTTAATTATTTCATTTTAAATAATTATTCTATTCATTTAATAATTATTTCTAATTAATTTTTCACAATTAATTCATAAAATTACAATATTATCTATGTATATATTAATATTTATATTTGTTTAGTATCCCCATTTTAATAATAGTTTAATTAATCAATTTAATTTCAATAAAATTAATAAAGATTAATAAAATAAGAAATGTACAAGAAAATCAAAAATCATTTATTATAAATTTCGTTTATGGTCAATAATTTTCACTATTTTTAAATATTTTTTAAAATACTCTTCAAAAAAATATACATAGTTCTGTTTCTATTTCATGTTTATAACCAAAAGCTTTATATATAAAAAAGATTATTATAAGAAAAAGGTTTCCTACTTCCTATAGAAAAAATTTTAATATGAAAATAAACATTAATTGGAATATTAATATAATTATTAAACTAACTAAATTAATTGTATTTAATAAAAACTAATTAAAATTAATTTAAAATAATTTATATTAGTTAAAATTGATTAAATTGTTTAAAATTAATTGAAAAATATTAATGATCAACACTAAAAATGCTATTAATAAATAATATTTCTATTTAAAAAGAAAATCCAATATAATAAAATCAAATAAATTTAAATATAATTTAAATATATCTAAAAATAATTTATTTCAGTATATTTTTAATATAAATATATAATATTAAAAATTTTAAAAATCTCAACTAATTTACTAGCTATCAGTAAATAAACAAAAGTTAGAAGGTTAAATTTTTAATATAAATATATAATATTAAAAAATATATTAGAGCATATTTTGAGATAAAAAATTTATTGAATAGATAAATTAAAATGAAAAATTGTAAATAAAGCTTTTATTTACATATGAAAAAATTTAATACCCTACATAATTTTATTCACAAGTGTTCTTAATATTTATTCTATTGGATATATGTTTGATATAATAACATTTTCATACAATTAACTTCTTTTTAATCATTTTATCTATCATTTTTCTAAATAAAATCAAATATTAAAAAATGAAGAATATTATAAATTAAAAATATTAATAAAATTAAAAATTTTAAAATAAATTTAATAAAAAAATTTAGTTTTAATAAAGGTTATTAAACCAGAAATCATAAGAGAAAAAGATAAAATGGAAAGTATATTAAATTCAGGAGATACAACTTGGATACTTATTTCAACAATTTTAGTTTTATTAAGGAGTATTCTAGGTATTGCCTTTTTTATGATAGACTCGCTAAGAAGAAAAACGTTTAAACAGCATCTTTTTAACTTTAATTGCGTTTGCAATTGCAAGTATAATATGGGTGTGTTATGGTTACCAATTTGCATTTGGTGAATCAATAAATAGACTTATACGATATCCTACCCACTTATTACTAAGTGGATTGGAAACAGATTCATTAAATGGTTCAATTTCATCATTATTATATGTTGCATTTCAGTTAACATTTGCAGGTTTAACAGCAGCACTTATTTCAGGAGCGGTTGTTGGAAGAATGAAATTTTCTGCATGGATAGCATTTATAGTGGTTTAGATAACTGCAGTATATATCCCTATAGCTCATTGGGTATGGGGCGGAGGATGGTTAATGTAAATGCAAACCCTTGATTTTGCAAGAGGAACTGTTGTTCATATTTATTCAGGTGTTTTTGCATTAGCTTAGTATTGATCATTGGAAGTATAAAAAATAAAAAATTACTACCACATAACTTAGGTTATTCCAGCTTTGGTGCAGCATTTTTATGGTTTGGATGGATGGGATTCAACGGAGGATCTGCTTTAAGTGCAAGTGGTCTTACAGCTTCTGCATTACTTGTGAGTAATGTTGCAGCAGCAGTTGGATTTATTACATGGGTTTGTATAGATGCTATGAAAGAAGGAAGACCAACAATACTGGATGCGATTTCTGGTGCCATAGCAGGCCTTATAAGAATAACTCCGGCTGCAGGATTTGTAGATATCGGAGGTGCTATAGTTATAGGTATAGGGGTTTCAATTGTTTCTTATTTAGCTATTACTTATTTAAAACCAAAATTAGGATATGATGATGCATTAGATGTATTTGGAATTCATGGAATGTCTGGAATATTTGCAGTTCCAGCAATTAATGGTATTGCAGGATTATTTTATGGAAACCCATGGCAAGTAATTGTTCAAATAATAGCTGTTATAGCAACTATAATTTATGCACTTGTATTAACATTTGTAATTGCTAAAGTTATCGATAAAACTATCGGTCTTAGAGTAAAAGAAGAATTTATAAGAATAAAAACCGGTGAAAATGACCGAACTGTTATTTGAATGAAATTAAAACAAAATAAAGAAATTATGAACTAGGATTCACTAAATGATAAAAGTGGATCATATATTCAAATATTATAATAGGAATTGAAGAAAGATTTGGAACCAATATATGTAGATAATGCAGTTTTATTAATAATGCTGTTATATCATCGATTGTTATAAATATTAAAAACACAAAAGAAAAGTCAATCACTGAAGAGAAAAACTAAAAATTAATATTTATTATTTTATATTTAATTATTTCTTATATTATATTCTATATTCTTAAATTCTTATATTTTAATATTTTATATTTTCATTTATAATAGTAGATTATAATCATTAATATCCAACGGATTTTTCTATTTATAAATATTTCATATGATAATTTCCTAATTATAATAGTGTTTATTTTATATATTTTAAAAATAAAAATATAATTAATGATAATACTTAAAAAGACGAAAAACTCATTAGAGATGTATCCTATTGGAAGTCCTAAAGGAGTTTTGAATACACAAAGAACTCCTGAATTTATAGGAACTATAAAATTTAAAAATGGTTCTGATGGTTTGTCTATAAATAAATTTATAGCTAAATATCCTGATGAAGAAGATAAATTACTTCCTCCTAGCGAAGCTATTAAATTACTTAAAAAACAAGTGGTATTTTTAGCATCAAGAGATGAAAAAATCGAAGATTTTCTTAAATCAAATGATATAAAAGTTCGTTTTACAAAAATATGTAATCATTGCATATATGATGGAAATATCACCATTATCAATTCTAATTTTAGTTACAATTATCATGAGCAAAATATTTGTAAAACATGTGCTGAAGACACTATAAAGAGAGAACTTAAGCTACAAGGTTATGATAAAAGATCTTATAAAATTTTCAAAAGATTATTAAAAAAAACAGGAGATTTAAACGAAGTATTAAAAGTAATGAATCCAAAATTTGTTCCATTATCCAATTCAGACTTAACTTTGTTTGATAAAATTAAAACAAGAAAAACTAAAATTCCTGAAATAGAAATTAAAAGACTTAAAATTCCAAAAGAATTCAAAAAAGTTCTTGATAAAGATAACGATGATGTACTACTTCCTGTACAATATCTAGCTATTAAAGCAGGTCTTATGAGAGATGATAATCTCCTTGTTGTATCAGCTACAGCTAGTGGGAAAACATTAGTAGGGGAATTGGCAGGGATTCCTAAGGCTATGAAAGGAAAAAAATTTATATTTTTAACTCCTCTTGTTGCATTAGCTAATCAAAAATATAGAGATTTCAAGAAAAAATACGAACCAATAGGGTTAAAAGTGGCTATAAAAGTTGGAATGAATAGAATAAAAACTAAAGAAAAGTTAAAGTTTTCAAAATCAAATGTATCTGATGCAGATATTATCGTGGGAACTTATGAAAAAATTGATTTTTTACTTAGATCTGGAAAGTCAGATGAATTAAATGAACTTGGAACCGTGTTAATCGATGAAATCCATACATTAGATGATGAAGAAAGAGGAATTCGATTAAATGGAATGATAAAAAGAATAGAAAATATATTTCCTGAAACTCAAATTATAGGTTTATCAGCTACTGTTAAAAATCCTAAACAATTAGCTCAAAAATTTAATATGAAATTAGTGGAATATGATCAACGTCCTGTTCCACTTGAAAGGCATTTAGTTTTTGTAAAAAGTGATGTAGAGAAAAAAAACTTAATTAAAAAGCTAGTTTTGAAAGAATATTCAATTAAATCTTCAAAAGGATATTCTGGTCAAACCATAATATTTACTAATTCTAGACGAAAAACTCATCAAATAGCTGATTATTTAGTTAAAAAAAGAATTAAAGCTAATGCTTATCATGCTGGATTATCTTATTTTAAAAAAGAAAAAATTGAGAGAGATTTTGCTAATGGAAAAATTTCTGTAGTAGTTACTACTGCAGCTCTTGCAGCTGGTGTGGATTTTCCTGCATCTCAAGTAATTTTTGAAACACTTATAATGGGTAATAAATGGATTTCTCCAAATGAATTTTCACAAATGTTAGGAAGAGCTGGAAGACCTAGCTACCACGATAGAGGAATTGTGTATCTTCTTCCAAAAATAGCTAATAAATTCGATAATGAAAGTGAAGAATCTGTTGTTATTTCATTACTTGAAAGTGATGTTGATAATGTACATATTGAATATGATGAAAAGGATTTATTAGAACAAATACTTGCAGATATCTGTGCATATTCACTTAAAAAAATTGAGGACATTCATGAATTTTATAAAAGTATAAACATTCTTATTGATTTAGAAATGGGTATTAATGAATTATATGATAGAAAATTAATAAAAATAAATAATAATGATGATGTTATAGCTACAAAATATGGTAAAGCCGTTTCAATGTCGTTTTTGTCAATTGCTGATGGAGATTTCATTAAAAAATCATTTCAAAAAATAAAAAAGAATATCCATAAAAAGAATAAAAAGTCAAACAGAGCTAAAATAAATAAAATATCTAAAAATAAGAATGAAAAAAATAATAAACACAATATAATTAAAAATAAAAACAATGAAAATAGAAAAATTGATTTAAACACAGAAATAATTACTATAGTAAGTGAATTAGGATACTTTGAAAATGCATACCTCTCACCTGTTGTTCATAAACAAATTGTTAATGCTTTAAAAACAAATTTTTCAACAAGATTATTTTCAAATTCTACTTTAGACATTATATCGTCTGGGGAAACTATTGATAAACTTGATAAGAAGTTTCAAGAAGCTCTTCTAAAAATACAACTAGATTTCTTAAGATGTGAATGTAAAGATAAACCATTTTGTGACTGTATACAAAGAGGAATATCTAATTTTATAATTGAAGAAAGATTAAAAAATAAAGATCCTATTGAAATATCAAGAAAATTACTTAAAATTTATCAAATCCAGACTTATCCTGGAGATCTATTTTCATGGCTAGATAATTTTGTAAGAAATCTAGAAGCTATAAAAAGGATATCTAATGCATTTTCTGAAAAAAAATTTTCAAAAATAGCTAATAACTTGATTAAAAATATAGAAAGAGGTTAATTATAATTAAATTTATAAATAAAATTTTTATAAAATAATCTATTTATAAGTAATACAATAATTATCTAATAATTATTTAATAATAATAAGAATAATAATTTTTAATAATATTGTAATAATCTTATAATATCATAATTATAAAATAATTTAATTTTAAAATATTATATCAAAATAATCTTTAGTTTCAGTTTTTAGAGAATATATTAAATTAATCATATTTATAATTGAGAAAGAAAGTATAACTACATTATAATTATAATATTCTCGTCAAACCTTTTAATTTTAGAAATATCTTTAATTCATTATTCAAGGTTTTAATCCTATTTGTCACTGAATTGTTACTTTTCCTTAATTTCTGAAATTAACAAACCTTGAATTAAGATATTGAATGCATAATATGCATAGAATATTTTAATTTATCTAGCATATATAATTATCTAAGATTTTTAATAATTTATTTAAAATATATTATATATAAAAAATAAATATTAAAATAAATTTTTATATTAAAACTTGTATAAAATAAAATTATAGGAATTTTAAATAATAAAATTAATAGAATACTATTAAAAAATGTTTTTAAAAAAATTAAAATGATATTATATTTTTAAAAATAATATAATTAAAAAACAGCTAAAATATATAATAACAATAATAATAAATGTTAAAATAAAAAAAGAAAATAGTTATTAATAAACTATTTACCAACCTCTTTCTTGCATACGATCATTTTCAGCTATTTCAGAGATTTTGACTCCTTTCATAGCTTCACCTAGACCTCTTGAAATATCAGCTAAAACTTCAGGTTTATCATAATTAGCAGTAGCTTCTACAATAGCTTTTGCAAATTCTGTAGGATTTTCTGATTTAAATATACCAGATCCAACAAATACACCATCAGAACTTAATTGCATCATGAGAGAAGCATCGGCAGGAGTAGCTACCCCACCAGCAGCAAAATTTACAACAGGCAATTTACCAGTTTTTGCGACTTCTTTTACCAATGGGAAAGGAGCTTCAATAAATCTTGCAAAATTTCTTAATTCTTCTTCATTTTTAGCTTGAATTTCTCTTATTTCAGAAGTAACCATTCTCATATGACGAACTGCTTCTACAATATTTCCAGTGCCCGGTTCTCCTTTGGTACGAATCATAGCTGCACCTTCATCAATTCTACGCAAAGCTTCTCCTAAATTTCTAGCTCCACATACAAAAGGAATAGTAAATTCTTTTTTATTGATATGATATTCTTCATCAGCAGGTGTGAGAACTTCACTTTCATCAATCATATCCACGCCAAGAGTTTCTAAGATTTGAGCTTCAGCTATATGACCTATTCTTGCTTTAGCCATTACTGGAATTGAAACAGCCTCTAATATTTCTTGAACTTTATTTGGGTCTGCCATTCTAGCCACTCCACCACTAGCACGAATATCAGCTGGAACCTTTTCTAGAGCCATAACAGCAACTGCACCTGCATCTTCTGCAATACGTGCTTCATTAGCATTCACAACATCCATAATGACCCCGCCTTTTGTCATTTTGGCAAAACCTTCTTTTAAAACATCAGTTCCTTTTTTCATGAAATTAATCTCCTTATATTCTTAAAAATACATGAATATTATATATAAATTGTTAATCATAAATCATTAAATTATAATAAAATAATTATAACAAAATAAATTATAATCTGTGAATCACGTCTAAATCTATAAATCATGATCTATAAATTATAATGTTTATAAAATATCATTTCATAACTTCAATTATATTAATTAAAAATCTTTATACAATAAATACCTTTAATCAATATAGAGTTTTTTCCTTATTAATAATAAAACTTTCTAAAAAATTAACCTAAAAAATTAAAGTTAGAAAAGACTTAATAATGATAACGAATAGATTTATTTATAATATTAATTATTTAAATAAATAATTTTATTAATAAATAGAATAATTATATTAATAAATATTGATATATAATGATATTAATAATTTTAATCAATAATGTGGTAGAATGGCAACAGGAACACTAATATTTTCACATATCATTCCAGCGATACTGGGATTTTTTGGAGTACTTCTCCTAATAACAGGAATCATGGACGATGAAAGAAAAATAACTATTATAGGAGTAGCTTTAGTTATAATAGCTGTTATAAGTCCATTTTTAGCCCTAAATCTAATGATTTGATTTTACAATTTAAATTTATAATTTATTTATTATTCTTATTTTAATATAATTTTTTAATTTAATAATTAATGTTTATCTCACCTTTATGAAGAGAAGAACCTACTAATGCTTTTTTAATTCCATAATTATTTAGTTCAGAAATTTCTTCACCTGTTATTCCTCCTCCTAAAATCAATTTATCTTTAAAGTAAGAAAATTCATTTAATAATTCTTTATTGAAACCTGTTTTAGTTCCTACTCTAGAAATGTCTAAAAATATGATTTCATTAGGATTTAAATTGATCATCTCTTTTTTAAAATCATTTAAATTCATATCAAGATTGTTAGTAAGGAGTTCATTATTTTTAATATCTAAACTAACTATAATTCTTTCTTTAGGATATTTATCAAACATTTTATATAATTCTTCAATAGATTCAAGAGTTTCTGTAGCTACTATCAATTTATTTGCATAATCAAGATAAAAATCAAAAGATTTCAAATTTCTTATCCCACTATCTAATATAACTGGTAAAATAGTATTGACCATTTTAACAGTATCTAAACTATGTCCTCTTTTTTCTATTAAATCTAAATCAGCAATATATATTTGTTTTGCACCATTCATTTTTAGATTGTTTGTTATAGTCATAGGATCATTATTATTTGCAAAAATAGTGCTGAGTGGAGTATATGTGTCTCTATCTCCAGATTTTCCAGATACAGCTATAGAATTCATTAAATCTAAAACAGGTATTATTTCTAACATGATTTTCCTCTATTATTATTTTTCTAAATTTTTGATCATTTATTTAATTTCAGCCAATTCTTTTTTATTTTTTCTGATGTTTCTACAAGTTTTTTGTTATATTCTTCCATTTTCTTTTCTCTTGAAATCCTTTCTTTACGTAAACGAACAAATATAGAACCTGCTAATGATGCAGTAGCAAAAGTAGCAAAAGAAACTCCACTTATCATTAAAACCCCACTAACAATTTTTCCAGGAATAGTTATTGGAGTAATATCCCCATAACCCGTAGTTGTAATAAAAACTAGAGAAACCCAAATAGAATCTTCAAAAACAGTTACACCAGGGTTAGAATTTCCTTCAAAAATAAAGAATAAAATTGATCCCACAATAAAAATTATAGTAATAGCTATTATTCCATATCCTAATCCATTTTCTTTAGAAAAAGAAACGAATTTAGATCCTAAAAATCTGAAAGTAATAATTAAAGCAATTAAATGTACAATTGTTAAAATATATAATACTAAAGATATTATAAAACTCAATTCATGCCCAAAAACAGATAGAAATATAAATTCAAATGGAATAACAGCAAAAACAATGACTAATATTGAATTAGATAAAAGTCTTTTTGTTTTTTCAAATAAAATAAAATTTGCAATGATAAAAAAAACCAATAGAATAGATATTATCAAATCAAATTTAGCTACAGCAAAGCGATTAACGGGTTGAAAAAGAAATATAGATTCCATAGCTAAAAGAATTATATCTGCAATAATTAAAAATAAAAAAATAGTTAATGTTGCTTGAAATATATTTCCTAAAGTATTTTTGACTTGATAATTGATTTAAATCACCTATTTGTTATTAAAAAATCATTAAATATAAAATCATTAAACCATGATCTATATCTAACAAATAATTACTTAATTACTTAATTAATTATGATTAATTCAATGTAATATATAATATAATTTTTATTGTAATTCATTATATTATTATAATTATTATAATTATATAATATATTATTATTCAATATATTAATTTAATATATAAAATAATAAAAAATATTAAATAATATTCAATTAAAAAAAGATATATAACTATTTTTATTAAAAATATTTTATTAATATAAATAAAAAATTATAAATAAAATATTAATTCTTATATTCTTTTTTTCTTATCCATAGTAAAATTTGAGAAATTATAGCTAAAACAGGAAGTTCAATTAAAAGACTAATGACTAAAGCCAAAACAACTAAAGCTTGATTTAAAAAAGCAGTTACAGCAATAGCTAATGCTATTGGAGAATTTCTTGCAAGTATAGTTAATGATAAGCTAGCAGAATCTTCATAATTTAAGTTAAATGATTTACTTATAAATTTACCTATAATAAAATTTATTATAAAAAACAATGCCATTGGAATAAGTAGTATAAGAAGAACCCATAAATTATTTAGCAAAATATTTCCTTGAGAAGCAAACATGCAAAAAATAGCTAAAGCTAAAAATATTATTTGAGTAGAACTAAAAAAGTTAAAAATTTTAGTTCTTAAATTTTCAGAATTATTATAATTATTATAATTATCATTATTATTAGTTTTATTTCTAGACAATATATATCTAAAGAATCGAACAAGCAAAAATGGTAGAACAACAATAAACAAAATACTTTCAATAAGAATTCCAAAATCAAAAGAACCTGAAACTCCTAAAAATAGCAATAAATAAACAGGAAGCAGTGTAAGTTGTAATATTAAATTTAAAGGAAGAATAGATGCTGAAAGTGGTAAATTTCCTTTAGCTATATCTGTGAAAATAAGATACCAATCAGTGCAAGGAGTTACCATCAACATTATAAATCCGATCCAAATATCAACATGTTAATATAAAAAAATTGCTCCAAGAAAGTAAGCAAACAAAGGAGTCCAAATAAAATTCATTAAAAGAGTTAATTTTGTGAATTTTAAATTGGAAAAACTTCTTCTAAAGTCTTTAAAAGATATAGTTAAAAATATGTCAAAAAGGATTAAAAATAAAAAAGGAGTTATTAAATAAATTGCATTTTCATTAATTATTATAGTGAAGTGACCAAAAATTAATCCAAAAATTATAGCAAAAAGAATAATTATTGATTGATATTTTTCTAGAACATTCATGCTATCAAATTTATTATGAACACTTTTTATTTCATTAGATAATTTATATGATTAAATATATGAATATACTAAAGATAGGAAAATTTAATTGAATACATGAAAATTATTATAATAGTTATTATTTATGAAACATATTATTATGATTATTATGAGAGTATTTATTAGAATTAATATCAATTAATTTATAAATGGACAATAATGTTTAATTAACTAACTAATTAAAATAATTAAATTAACTAATTAAATGGAATAATTTAATTATTTCTTATTTTTTGAAGAAAATTTATTTTTTAAAGAAGTAATGAATTTAAATTCAGTTTCAAATTCTGTTGAATTACCATGTCCACAATTAGGACAGTGCACAGTTTCACAATCTTTTTTTCCACATCCTTGGCAACTCTTACCTATCTTTTCTTCATCAAATTCATGACCACACATTCTGCATTGCAATTTTTCACCTATATTTTATTTATGAAATGTTTTTATAAAAATATTTTTATTCTTTATTTCTTATTCAACTCAGTAATTATTTTAAATTATCCATTGTTTATCTATATTAATAAATTTATCCTAAAAACAAAAAAACTTAATTTAAATCTTCAAATTTAATAATTAAATAATTAATTAATATTTTTTATTATTGTATTTATTATTAAAAAATTATTATTCAAATAATATCAAAATTTTAAAATTAAAATAAAGAATAAAAAAATAATATAAAAATAAAAAATAATAACTAGATTAAAACAATATGGATTAAAGCTTAATTAATAATATAATCATAGTAATCTTAATCAAATTTTAATTAATCTAGTTATGTTTGACAAAGGTATTGAGTTATGTCATCCAATACCAATAAGCATTCCACCTTGGTAAATAATGAATGACACGATATATGCTGTTATTGTAGTAATAGCTACCATAGCCAAAGGCCACTTCCAAGAGTTTGTTTCCTGTCTTACAGCACCAATAGCTGCGAAACATGGGACATATAACAATACAAATGCCATAAAAGCATATGCTGAAAGTGGTGTGAACAGTTCATGTATCGCCGACTCTATGCCGGCTCCTTCCTCGGCTCCTCCGAACAAGGAACTGAAAGTTCCTACAACCAACTCCTTAGCTACAACACCAAATATCAAAGATACTAAAGCTTGCCATTCGCCGAAACCGAGTGGGGCGAGTATTGGAGAGATTGTTGTACCAATTTGTCCAATGACACTCTCTTGTGTTCCGTATTCAACTCCGACAGGCAAACTACTTAATGCCCATATGACAACAGAAGCTAAAAGAATAATTGTCCCTGCTTTTTTTATGAAACTGTATCCTTTTTCCCAACTGTGTATCAATACACCTTTTACAGAAGGAACCTTATAAGAAGGTAATTCCATAACAAATGGAGTGCTTACACCTTTAAAAGTTGTACGTTTTAGTATAGCTGCTACAATTATAGCAACAATTATTCCTAAAATATACAAAGATAATGTGATTTCTCCTTGATAAGCAGTAAAGAAAGCAGCTACAAATAAAGCATAAACAGGTAATCGAGCAGTACAAGACATGAATGGGACAATCATCATAGTTAAAAGTCTATCTCTTTCATATTCCATGGTTCTTGTAGCCATTATTGCAGGAACACCACAACCAAATCCCAAAATCATCGGTATAAATGCTTTACCATGCAATCCAACTAATTTATGCATTACTTTATCCATTACAAATGCAGCTCTTGCAAGATATCCTGAATCTTCAAGGATACTGATTCCCAGAAACATTAAAAATATAACAGGCAAGAACGTCAGTACCCCACCAACTCCGCCGATGATACCATCAACTAATAATGATGAAAGCCATGTTTCACCGAGTACGGCTAATATACCTTCCCCAAGGAGTGTAAATCCTTCATCAATTAAATTTTGGAACGGAACCCCAATAGTAAAGGTTATTTGAAATATAACCCATAAGATTACTAAGAATATAGGAATACCTAAAATTCTATTAGTTATAAATTTATCTAATTTTTCTGTAAATGATGGTTTTTCAACATCAGGTTTAACAACTGATTCTTTGATCAATCCATCAATAAATGAATATCTATAATTTGCAATGACCTCTTCACTATTTTCATTATAAACATTTTTGAGATGTTTTTTTACTTTATCTACTTCATTAAATATTTCAATGAAATTAGGAAGAGTTTTAACTTTTTCAACAACAATATCATCATTTTCTAGAAGTTTTATAACAGTCCATGAAGATGGAACATCCGATAATTGATTATTTTCTTCAATAAGATTTTCTAAATCTTTTATATGTTCATCTAATTCTGCACCATAAACTAACTTTTTACTACTGTCTATAGGATTATTAGCAGCTTTTTCAACAACTTTTAATAATTCTTCTTTACTAGTACTGTCTGTAGCTTCAATTTCTACAACAGGCACTCCTAAAAGTTCTGATAGTTCTTTTACATTAATTTCATATTCTCTCTTTTTAGCGAATTTATTCATATTAAGAGCAATGACTAAATTTGCACCAAGCTCCATCATTTGAGTTGTTAAATATAAGTTTCTTTCAAGATTTGCTGCATCAATGACATTTACAATAACATCTGATTCTTCATCAACAATAAAATCTCTAGAAACAATTTCTTCAATAGAATGGGCACTGAGAGCATAGTTACCTGGAAGATCAATAACATCAATTCTCGAATTATCGAAATTTAAATGACCTTCTGCTTTTTCTACAGTTTTCCCTGGCCAGTTCCCGACATGTTGTCTAAGACCAGTTAACTGATTAAATAAAGTAGTTTTACCCACGTTAGGATTTCCAGCCAACCCTATTTTAATATTATTCATTAATTTTCCACCTTAAATAATTAATAGCAAAATAAATTATGGACAATCAAGTATAAATTAATTTTATGCTTTAATAATTAATATAACCTATTGAACAAAACAAAACATATTTATATATTTAATTTATAAACTAAAATATAAACTTATATTTGAACTTTGATATTTTCTGCTTCGTTTTTACGAAGACATACAGAATATCCTTTTAACCGAAGTTTAATAGGATCTCCCAAAGGAGCAACTTTTTCTAAAGTAATTTCAGAACCTTTAACAAAACCCATACCTAAAAGATGTCTTTTTAATTCAACATCCCCCTCATCAGAAAAAGAAACAATAGTTCCTTTTTCCCCATTTTTAAGTTCGTTTAAAGTTTTAATTGAGTTAATTTTTTTCTCCTCCATATTTTCACCTACAGTTTTTTATTAATTTAATAAGAAGATATAACATGAAGTTAATTTAGTAATGCCTAAATATAAGTTTATATTTAGGAGCACCTAAACACATGTTTATATTACTAATAATTAGTATATAAATTTTTAGGTAAAACTTAGGTGAACAAAAATTATTCAAATGAATTTAGGAATGCCTAAATCTAAAATAATATAATCAGTTTATCATATATAAAGGTTTAGGTTCACCAAAATAATGTGAAGAATAAGCTGTAAATCATACTCTTAATATTTAAAAAATTTAAAATATAATATGATTATATAAATTAATATTTAAAATTTATTATTTAAAAGAAAATTTTATACTTTAAACAATTAAACAAATCAATAAAATGAATAAAAATATAAATTAAGGAATAAAATTAAGTGTTAAAAATTAAAAGCTAAATTAAAAGACATAATTTAACGTAAATTAGATAAAAATTAAATTAAAGTAAAATAAAGTAAAGTAAAAATTATGTAATTGTATAATCCAATTTACCCTCATTATATAACTTTTGTAGGTCAGATAAATGGCTGATTTCATAAGGATAATACTTATTAGATAAATAAGGCCATATTAAACCTTTGGCAATATAATAATAAGCCCCAAATCTACCATATTCTTTCCATGAAATTTGAGTATACAATGGGAATCCACATCCTGGATTAAGATAAGGACCTCCTGTTCTAACAGTTCCATGATAAAACATAGGAATTGGACCTTCTTGACCATAATTTTGAGCTTCAGTATCAATGTACATCAAAGCTTCATCAAAAGTTTCAAAAAAAATCCCATCAGCACGATATGTATATCTATCTTCAGGTACTCCAAATAAAAAACTATAAATGACTTCTCCCCAATCAACGTAAGTTTTATATGTCGAAGGATCAATAAAAGCTAATTCAAGTACTTTAACCTCCCCCGAAGCAGATAAAAAGCTTTCTTGATGGAATTGGCGATAGTTAGAGTCACCACCATAATGTACAACCAAAACACATTTTGAACCTGTTTTAGCTGCATATTCACCTAAAACTGCAGCATTCCCATGATTAGGAAACATGTCAGGATTACCAAGTTTTGTTACACTAAGCCGTCCTACAGGTTCAATTAAACTAATTTGAGACATGAGCCACAAATAAGCTCCAAAAATAAGGATAATAGCCATTATGATTGTGATTAAAGTAGATCTTTTCATTTTATCATATATTAATTAAAATTAGAATAAAAAAATTATATTTTTTATATTTTTCTATATTTCAGTATTCTAATTTATCAAAATAACAATGAAATATTCAATTATAATAAAGATAAAAATATTATATTCATATTAATGCTTATAAAACCACTTAAATTAATATAATATTATTATAGTCTTTATTTTTAAATTTATTCTATTTATATTTTGTGTAAAAATGTTTTATAAATAATAATTTTTTAATTTACTTTTAAGAAATAAAATTCTTAAAAGTAAATTTTTATTATAAAAATAAATTATTATAATATATAAAAAAAATAAAAAAATAAAAAATTCAATGAATAATAAAACATCAAAATTAAAAATAATCAATGGAATATAATAAAAATACAAATATTATCAAATTATTAAAATTAGAAATAAAAAATTATATCAAAATCAAGAGAATCATAGATATATCTAATATTATATAGTTAATATTTAGTTTAAATTATATATTAAAAATTCCCAATATATCCAATAAACGAAAATATACAATAAAATATGTAAAAAAATAGTCAATTAATAATAGAAAAGGGATTATAATCTTTATCTACAATAATTAATTAATTCACTCAAATGATAAACTAAGGTATGGACCCTTAAACATGATATTAACTTCATAGTATATAAAGTTTATTTGATTTTTTATAAAATACACTTGAAAAAATTAAAATAAAATTGAAAATAAATAATAAAATAATAAATTTGAAAAATAAATAATAAGATATATAATATCTATTAAAGAAAAAATTGGCCAAAATAACCAGATTAAATACTAACTAATTTAAATTAATATGAAAAATAATGGATAAGTAATTATATTTAATATTTTATTCCCTATACTTTTCATCAATTAATTCATCTAATTTATGATAAGATTCTTCAATAGCTAGTTCAATATCATCATTGGTAATTTTAGAAAGTTCATCAAGATTTATATCAATATCAATGTTAATATCCAATTTTTCATTTTCATAAGTAGTTTCAATATCAATATCAAGATCTAAAATTTCTTTTGATGAAATTTTATCTAAAATAGTATCATTAGCTATATCAGAAAAATATTGAGAAATATCATCTAAGTCTTTTTGAGTTAATTTTTTAAGTTTATCCAAAGTAACACCATATCTTTTAAAGTATAATTTAATAATATTAAAAATAATAAATTAAAATATAATATATCAAAATATAAAAAGTTGAATTATAAAAAAAGATTATAACTTCAGATTATATGTGTTAAAATTATTGCTTATAAACTATTGTGTTGTAAAATTTTGATTATAAAATATTATATTTTAAATCAAATATAACATTAATAATGAAAATTAAAAATATAAAATTAAAATATTAAAATATATGAATTAAATTATACATTTTATAAAAACAATAAATTAATGTTTATTGTGCTTGATTTTGCATAGCTTCTTGAATAGAAAATTGCATTTCTTCAAGTTTTTTCATAACTCTTTCTTCTTGACGAGCCATAGTTTTTTCTCTAAGTTTAAGAGTTTCTAATTTTTCTTCAAGTTCGTCGTTAATTTCATCATGTTTAACTTTAATAAGTAATTTTCCAGCTGTTTTAAAAACTTCAGTGTTAGCATCAGTTTTTTTTAATTCATCAAGAGCACTTTCGGTTTCTTGAATTTGAATATCTACATTTTTTTTTTGTACAGTTACAGTTTGAGCTTGTTGTTGTAATTGTTGTAATTGATTTAATTGATGTTGTATATTTTGAGGTACTTCCATTTTTTCACCTTTATTCTTTAATTATTTAATAAATGATATAAAATTATCATGAAAAATATCTTAATATTTATTATAATAAATAATGAGATTATAAAAAACTTTAACAATTAATATCATAAAAACTTTATATTTATCTAAGACATCTATCATTAAAAAATATCTTTCTTATAGTATTTATTATTATCTAAAAAACATAATTTAAGAATAGTAATATAATATTAATAGGGACTAATAATAATAATTTGATAATATACTCTTTACTAATAAACAATAATAAAATATTTTATAAATGAATATTATACTATGAAATATTTGATTTATATTATATAATAGTTTATTTATTATTTCTATTAATAGCTAATTCAGCAATTTCTACTGATAAAGATATCCATTTAATAGCTGAATTTAATGACGCTCTAAATGAAGTAGCATCTTTAGCTTCAATATTAATAATAATAGTAGAATCAAATAGATCAATGCCCATATTAGACCTATAATCTGGAGATGTTTTGAATTCTAATAAAACAGAACCATGAACAATTTTAGCTAAATTATAATCTTCAAAATCAATATTTATTCTAGTATTGACTGATTTTAAAGCATTAAATGATTCTTCTGAAATATTAAAACCTCATTTATACTATTTAACAATAAATTTTCTAATATTGATTTTAAGTCCTGTGTCTTCACCATCTCTATTGTAAAAACGAATAGCAGCAATTTTTTTATTAAAATCATCTACTTCATCATCAAAATAATCATCTATTTTTTCAATATGAATATGATTTTTCATAGAGTTATTAGCTAAAAAATTATTATTTTCTTTATCTGATTTATTAGGATTATTATAATTATTATAGTTTTTAGAATTATTATAATTATTAGACTTGCTAGAATTGTTGTTTGATTCCTTACTAGAACCATTATTTAGATTATTATATTTAACAATGGGAAATATATCTTTTAAAACATCTAATTCAGGAACTTCAGAAGTAAATGATAATTCAACTGTTTTTATATGTAAATGCTGTTTAGTTGTGTTTACAGATCCCATAATAACTAGTAACTCTTCACCAACATTAGAAAAAAAAGTAATTTTACTAGGATTTCCTTTCATTTCGTATACCAAAGCTATTGATTTAGAACCCATATCTGCAGATTTTAATTGTAATTCTCTCATACTCATTTTACCCCGATTGATATAATCAGTGCCAAGAGCATGAGATAAATTTTTACAAAACGCTCGAGTTTTAGATGATGGTTTTCTTGAAGTTGATATTAACATGAAAATCCTTCTAAAATATTTAAAAAAATAATCTAATAAATAACTAATAAATAATCCAATAATATCTGTAAATAATATAACAATATATTAAATAATATCAAATATCATTTTAATCTAATAAATAACCCATCTCTTTTTTTTTATATGCTATAAATTTTAAATCAACAAATATAAGTCATTAAAAATATATAAAAATAATGAAATTTATATATCTTCAATAAAAATTTTATAAAAAATAAAAAATAGCTATATATAAGCTATTGATAAAATAAATAGAAAAATATTATAAGATTTAATATAAAAATCTAAAAAAGATAAGAATATTATCTTGCTTTAATATTTCTTTTTACTGTAGGAACTTTTTTGAAAAGAATCCTATATCTACATTTAGGACATTTATTTTCCATATAGCTTTTTGGATCAATTTCAGTTCCACATTCAGAACATTTATACAATTAGTCCCCTCCGACTACTCTTTTTATGTTTTTATTAGCTGTTTTGACCATTGGAGTTTCAGGAACATAAGCTCCACCAGTGAATACAACACCACATTTACTACATTTCCAAATTCCCACAGCAGTTCTTTTAACATAAGGTCTATCACATTTAGGACAAACATGTTTCTTTTTCATGTTTTCTTCAATGGATTTTACAGATCTTTTAGCTTTTCTTCCGTGTCTTGCTCCAAATCTTCCTGTAATTCCCACTTTTTTTGTTCTTGGCATAATATCACTTTTATAAACTTGAAATAAATTATTATTTAAAATTAACCATTATGAATATGTATAAAACTATAATATTATAAGAAATCAATCGATATAAATTCTTATTTCCCTTAGTTAGTAAAATTCATATGATATAATAAATTGGTCGTAAATACTATATAAAGTTAATGTTTTTTATCCTATTCATCATCATTCCACTATCATCAATTTATAAATTGAATATTAAATAAAAATATAATAATTGAAAATTTTAAAAAAAATAAATAATCAATTTAATTCATTTAAAGATAGATAATTAATTGAAATTAAGTAATTTTATTGTAAATAAATTAAAATTTATTGAAAAAGTTATAATATTTTATTAATAATATGATTTAATAAAATTATTAAAAAATTTATTAAAAAATTAAATAATTGTTTAATATAAATAAATAATTAAATAATAAATTAAGTAATAATAATTATTTATAAATAAATATAAATAAAAGTTATATAAAAATTTAATATATAAAAATGTGATAATAGCTAAATAATCTATTATTAAGCATTTTTAACTTTTTCTATTAAAGTTGGAACTTTAGAATATGCTGTTGAAACAGCTTCTAAAATATCATCTTTAGTTAATGGTTTGTCTCCACCTTTTTGCATAGCACAAATACTACCAGCATCTGTTATTCCAATGGAAAGTCTCGCATCTAAAATAGCTTCTTCATCTAAAGAAGGATCTAAGACAACATTTTCTCCAATTTTAACAAAAGTACACATTGCTTCAGTACCTCTTAAAGGTAGGTCCATAGTAGTTTCTTCATTAATGACACTTTCATCATCAACCATTTTAGCTACTGGTAATTTAGTATTCTTAAGAGCACTCAGTACAGCAAGTGTTGCAGTATCAAAAAGATTTCCATCAAAATCAATTATATGCAAATCAATAAACAACATCCATACTTTTTTTCCAGGTTCAATACATAATTTTTCAAGATCAACAATTTCACGTATTCCTCTATCTACAACACGTGCAAGTTCAACAGATGCTTCACTTGGAGGACCTGCTTCAAATTTTGGATCTGCCATAGGTAACATTTCACCATTTGTCATTAAAACTCCAACATCAGGAGTGTCTGGGAAAGGTTCACCAAGTTGAGGTTTAATTCCCACAATAACTTGACTATTTCCTATTTTAACTCTTGCAGAACCTGCTGCTTTGGATATAATTCCTGTTTCAATACCGATGTCCCTATATTCATCAAGATTTCTTCCATCCTCTCGTTGATTATTATTAATAAGGTCAGTAATACATTCTCTAGTAATTTCAGGTATAATATTCATGATAATTCCTCACATAACATATAAATACTTATAACTAGCTCTCAGACTCAACATCTTGAGCATGTTTTGTCTTAAGAGCTTCTATTTGGACCTTATTTACTTGTCTACAACCTTCCATGGCTAAGTCAAGTGCTTTTTTAAATTCATCTTCAGATAAATTTCCATCACTTTGAAGTAAAGTGATTTCTTCAGTTCTTGACATCATAGCTATTGGAACATCAGCTTGACCTTCTTTATCTTCTTTTTCAGATAAATCAAGAACAATCTCATCATTAACTTTACCTGCAGCACAACCAACAACAAGATCTTTCATTGGAATTCCAGCATCAGCTAAGGCAACAGAAGCAGCAGTTATACCTGCACATCTAGTTCCACCTTCAGCTTCGATAATTTCTATGAAAACATCAACCATAGATCTTGGGAATCCTTCTAACATTAAAGAAGGCCTAAGTGCTTCAGCAGCAATTTTTGATATTTCTGTTGATCTTCTGTCAGGACCAGGTCTTTTTCTGTCATCTACTGAAAATGGTGCCATATTATATCTACATCGTATAACACCAGTATTTGGTTTTAATAATCTTCTAATATAAGATTCTCTTGGACCATAAACAGCCACTAAAATCTTATTTCCACCAACTTCCAAGTAAGCAGATCCATCTGCTCTTTCTAATACACCTGCTTCTATTTTTAAAGGACGAATTTCATCAAATTTTCGCCCATCATCCCTTTTGTCATTTTTAGTGATAGAAATCACCTCTTAATAATATTATTTTTATTTATTATATAATTTTTATAGTAAAATCATTATAGATTTTTATAATAGTTATATTCAAAAAATATTTAAATAATTCTAATTTTTCTTTTTCCAACTAGTAACTGGTTTTATCTTATTATCGTCTTCGCTTTTAGAAGAATTTTGAATATTTAGAGTAGGAGAACTAACATCTTCTTTATTTATTTCACCTAAACCATGACTATTATTATTTTTAGCTTTTAAATGATTAAAAGTATCTAAATAACTAGTTTTTTCATTTTTATCTTCTTTTTCAGAATTAAACTTTAAATCAGACTCAATTTCTTCTTTAATATTTTCAAGTTTTGGTTTTTCCAATTCATCTTCTTCAGTACTAGCATCAGTACTTTCATTATTATCATTGATTTTAGAATCATTACCATTTTCATTATTAGATCCATCATCATCTTCAATAGATTCTAAATCATCAGGAGTAATTTCAAATTCTTCTTCTTGCTTTTCAGGTAATTTTCCATCAACTAATAAAAATAGTTTGTCTCCAATTCTGTTAGTAAGGCCAGATGTATGAGCTTCAGCTTCAATAATATTTATAATATTTTTAGTGATTTGCTCCATTCCTTTTTCACCTTTGACCCAAACAAGACCATTTTGACCAACAACTATTTTACATTTAGTTTTATCTTTAATCATATTAATCATGGAGCCTTTTTTACCAATAAGTCTTGGAACTTTAGTAGGAGTAATATTAACTAGTATTCCTCCTTTAAACTTACCCATTCCACGGCCTTTTAAACCTAATTTAACTTTTTTGACTTCATCAACATCTACAACTCTTAAAAAAAGAACATCACCAACATTAAACACTTTACTTAGTTCTTTTTTTTCTCTACCAAAAACTTCTGATGCAGGTAAAATTCCAGAGTAAGGGGAGTTAAGA
This sequence comes from Candidatus Methanobinarius endosymbioticus, assembly GCA_003315655.1. Classification (GTDB taxonomy): domain Archaea; phylum Methanobacteriota; class Methanobacteria; order Methanobacteriales; family Methanobacteriaceae; genus Methanobinarius; species Methanobinarius endosymbioticus. The sequence goes on along the minus strand of NIZT01000031.1, from coordinate 5,838 downwards.
TCCACACCCCACATTGAAAAACGAACGTCATCAATTTCTCCAATTACCACATCACCTTTTTTTGGAACATATTTACTTTTGAGAGGAATAACATTAATTTTTTTGTTTCTGAGAGAAACTAAACCCATTAAAGATGAACAAATTGAATCTCCATCTTTAAAAGTTCCTCTTCCAGAATAATAGTCCTCTTCAGCTAATATTTGTCCTGGGACAACTAATTCTTTATCTTCTACGTGTATCATGTACAATATGCCCCCATAGGGTAAAATTTTATGAATATAATCAAGTAAACTATTAATTAATTAAACTAAATACTATTAAATAAGATTAAAAAATATTAACAATATTTATTTCCATTAAACTCTATAAAATTATATAAAATCTTATAAAATTCCATTAAATCTTATCAAAATCGATGAAATACTATTTAATTATTTTTAAATATTACATATAGATAAATTCAATTAAGTCTACTAAATACTATTATTATTAATTAATTATTATATACCGAATAAATAATTAATAAATACTATTTAATAAAAAATTTAATAGAAAATGTAATTATTTGATAACTTTAGTTTCACCATCTCCACCAGAAATCTCATTCATTTTTAAGTTAAATTCTTCTTGGATTCCACCAGGTATTTCAACCATAGCTATCCAAGAACCATCTTGTTGCCATTCTTCATTAAGAATTTTACCATATTTAGATATAGTTGAAAAAACATTTCCTGCTACTGAGCCAGGAAGTCTCACTGCAACTTTTACATGTTCAAAACGAATAGGGATTTTAATTTTAATAGCTTTTAAAACAACTTGAACTTGTTCATCAACGGGTTTGAATGGATCTATTTTAACTTTAGTTTCTTCCATAGCATTTTCAATTCTTGTTGTTGGATGAGGAAGTCCAGTTTGAGGATTTATAGATTTTCTAGCTATTTTATTAATAACCATTAATCTTTTCTCTTCCTGCATATTTCTCTTTTGTTGAGCAGTAAGTTGTATATGTCCTTTATTAATTATCTCAGTTGCAACTTCTAAAACATCAGTTTTGTTAAATACTTTTTCCATAGCTTCATCAGAAGAAGTATTCCCTTTTTTAGCATCTTTAAAAATATCTTCAACAGCTAAAACATATTCAATAGCAATATTTTCTTTATCAGGATTTTTAAAGTCAGCTGCCAAATCAGGATCAACCAAAATCTCAAATTTTTCACCATGAGATTCTAATCTAGCTATTATAGCTTCATCAATGTTAACCATTGTATTTCCTCTTTTAAGTAAATCCTTATCAAACTTATATAATAAATTATTAACTTAATATATTCATTATCAAATAAATCAATAATAAAATTGAATATTATAACTATTCAAGAATAATAAATATTCCAGATATTAAATAATACTTCGATATATTAAATAATGGATATATTAATAATACATATATTAAATGATAAAATTAAAGAAATAAAATTAAAAATAAATAAAGAGGGATAAATTAAAAATTAATTTATTCTTCTAATAATTTATTCTTCTTCATCTATTTCTTCTTCATCAAGATCATTTTTAGTATCATTTCTTGCAAGAAGAGCATCAACATGATTTACTACTTCTTCATCAGAAATTTTTCTATATTTTTTAGAATCTTTATCGATAATAGCTATTTCAACGCTTTCAGCAGTAGTTTTACCTTCTGGGGCTTCATAAACAGCATCTAAAGCTAAATCAATAGCTTCATTAATAGTTAAATCTTCTTTATAGTTTTCTTCAAATACATCCATAGCTGCACTTCTTCCAGAACCAATTGCAGTTGCTTTATATTCAATTAAAGCTCCACTTGGATCAGTTTCAAAAAGTTTACAACCACTATCAGTTACTCCTCCAATAATAAGAGCAGAACCAAATGGACGTACCCCTCCATTTTGAGTATACATCTGTTTCATATCACAGATTTTTTTAGCTAAAGTTTCAACTCTAATTGGCTCATTATAAGTAATTTTGTTAATTTGAGATTCCATTCTAGCTCTTTCGATCAATGCTCTTGCATCAGCTACTAAACCAGAAGTAGCAGCCCCAATATGATCATCTATTTGAAAGATCTTTTCAATGGATTTATATTCTACAAGTTTACTTGTAGTTCTTTTATCAACTAAAAGAACTATTCCTTCCTTTGATTTTACGCCTAAAGAAGTTGTTCCTCTTTTCACTGCTTCTCTTGCGTATTCTACTTGGAAAAGTCTTCCATCTGGGCTGAAGACAGTAATAGCCCTATCATATCCAGAATTTTGTAAAGTTTGCATAATATTATACCTCGCGTTTGTTGATAATTAAAATTATTTTTAATTAATAATCTTATTTTCATTATTTTAAATGTGATTTAAATTATTTTTTTTATTAATTTATTTATATCCAATAGATTATAAAGTTTAATTATAATATAATTTTTAAATAACCCCTTAATTCAATGTATTGATTTTATTTATCGTTTAAATTATCAAAGATGTTATAAAAACATCCCAATCATATAATAATCACATATAATAATTTTTAATATAAAGAATATAAATCGACAAATATAACATTTTAATTGCTATAAACAATAATTAATTATTAATATGTAATAATAAGTCATTAAGCAGAATAAATACTATAACATTATATAAATAATATTTATATAAAATATATTAATAATATGCATTAATAATAAATATAATTAATAAAATATTAATTAATATTTATTTATATATTGTATTTATACTACAAATCAAATATTAATTCATAAGTTTAAATTAAAAATCCACATTAAAATTAAACTAAACCTCCATGATTTAGTGATAGATATTTTTTATTTATACTTACATATTTATATGCAACTTAGTTAATAAAGTTTTCTATTGATGATGCAATAGTTCCAGATATACCAATAGTAGAGATAGCTATTTTTTTATTATTATGATTTGACAACATAGATAAACTTCCTCTAATTTTATCCTCATATCCTCTTTGGCATCTAAGAACAGCTTTAAAATGATAATATTGACTATTTTTTCCATTTATTGATTTTTTATCATTATTTATGATTTTATTATTAATATCATGATTATTAGAGTTATTATCTGCAATATCATAAAATTTTATTAACCATAAATTAAATGCACTGGTTTCAGATTCCCCATACAATCTTAAACAACCATACCAAATCGCTGAAACTAATTCATCTTTTGATAATTTTACCTCTGATTTAACATCCAATACTAAATATCGTTTATTGATTCGTAAAGTTGGAGGTAATATTTTAAGTTTCATAATATCAAATCATTTAAAATAAATAATAATTTTAAAATTAATCTTGATTATTATATTATATCCAGCATCATTCAATTAATTTTTCTTTAGTTTTATTAATATAGCTAATCCATTAGGTTAATTAGATAATTTAATTAACATCATATTTTTTTAACACCTAAAATAATCATGTTTTCTCTTTCATTATTAAATTCAATTATTTTTTGAGGATAATTTTGAATGGTATTATTAAATTCATCTTCAAAAAGATCAAGATATTTAAAAATAGCTGAAATATCACGAGGAGAGCGAATTTCCCATATTGAAGAAGCACCACTTGTTATTATTAAAGGAAATTTAAATTTTTTATGAAGTTTAATAATTTCTCTAAAGTGAGCCATTATTTTTGACCTATAACTTAAATAACTAGAAAGAATGTCATTAAAACACAGTTCAATAGCTACATAATTTTTAACAGCTTCTTTCGCTAATACATGATTAATTCCGCAGGAAGGAAGATTAAGATAAGGTCTTGAAAGTACATCAACTTGTATATTTTCACAAACTCCACGATTTACTCCTAAATCCCCACCTAAAACAGAAATAAATTTAGTTTTATTTCTATATTTTTTAGTGAGTTTATATAATTCATTTTGGTTTTTAGGATGAATTTCAATTCCAAATTCTAATCCTATTTTATTTCGTAGATTATTAATAATTATATCTTCTATTTCATCCCTTAAATTATTTTTATATTTAATTGCTTTTTCATAACTTTCAGGAGAAAATAAAAGATTAAAATAATCCCAACCTAATCTATGAGCTTCTAAAATAAGTTCTTTATTACAGTTATAACTATTTCCTTTAATATTTAAATCATAACACTTCATCAAGAACCTCATTTAGTAATTTTATAGCTACTTCTTTTTTAGCAGGATATGCAGCTATTTTAACTTTAAGATGTATAGAATCACCAGTATCACAAATTTCCCATTTCTCATTACAAGCCGAGTCTTTTGAAAATCGAAGGAAAAGATTTCCGTTTTCATCTGTTTTCCTATTAAGATCTTTGGATAATTTTTCTAAAAAATCTTTATCCATAGCTAAAAGAGTTTTTAAAAATTCTTTTATTTCTTTTTTTTTATCAATTTTTCCAGATAAAATTACAATTTTATCCTCCAACATACCTTCAGCTACTTCACGTTCAATTTTAGCTGTAGGAAGAATGTTTTTTAAACCTTCAATTAGTTCTTCTTCATTTTCATCTTCATAAACAAATATTCTGTATCTTATATTGTGAATCATGATAATCATTAAATTATAAAATTAAAACCATGTGATTAAATTATTTTTATAACTATTATATTTAGTTATTATTAATATCTTTAATATTTATTGTTATATTATAAACTAAATACAATATTAAATTTTATATTAAATATTTAATTTATAAATAGTAAAACTAATTATTGATAATATATTAGTTATGCATATAAAAATAAACATGAAAATTTTAATGATAAAACATTTAAATTAATGGATTTTTATTTTATTAAAATTTTATTTTTAGAAATTAAATAACTAGATTAATTTCATCATAATTTAAATATGGAATTTTGCTATTTTTATTTCCATCTTTAATTTTAATTAATCCTTCATTTGCCAAATTTTTTACTTTAGGTTGGACTGAACTAATATCTTTATGAAGTATTTTAGGTAATTCTCTTATTGATTGAGGTTTTTCCTGTTTAATTGTATTCAACATTTCAAATTCATCTTCACCAATTGTTAAATGTTTTGTGACAATACTGGTAGTTTTTTTATATATTCATTAGGATGCTTTCTATAATATTTCCAATTTTCGATATCAACCACAATCATGTTTCTAGGAGTTCTTTTGAATAATTTTTTAGCTTCTTCTAAGGAACCATAAGTTTTTTCCATTTCTTGAACAAGTTCACTTCCTTTTTGTTCTTTTATCAAAGATATTATCATTTTTTTCAACTCCATGATCAAAGTTTTCAGAGCTAAATCCATGTGATGATTAATATGATTACATACAACCATATATATTTTATCTCGATTATTATCTTTTATTTTCTCTTTAATATTATGTTTATTAGGATTTGGATGTATATGAATATATCCATGATGATAATTATCTAGTAATATTCCATCAGGCATTATTAATATTGACCATCCCGTTGTTGTTTCAGTCCTATAAATAATTTTGTTATGAATCTCAATATGACTTTGACTTCTTTTAATCATGTTAATATATGTACCCCATATTATTTATAATAATGAGGTTTTTTTTACATTGCATTTATATATAGTTATATATTTCTAATATTCTGTTATATCATCTGATAACTTTTTATACAATTATTTAAAGAAAATTACAAAAAAATAATTAATATATAAAAAATTAATGTATAAAATATAAAAATTATAGTATAATTAATATTAATTATTATATTAGTAATACTAATTATATATTTTATATAAATATTTATATTTAAATAATGAAAATAAGGATAAAAAACTTTTATA
>NIZT01000030.1 GCA_003315655.1 Candidatus Methanobinarius endosymbioticus | reverse complement strand
AAAATAAATATATAAAAATAAATAAAATTTAAAATATATTTCATTAAAAATATATTTCTAAATACAATATATTTATAATTGTTTTGGTGTAATTCTTTTCTGATTAATAACAAAGAAAAAATATTTCATTAAACAATGTAGATCTTTGAAAATGAATTATTGATTCTTCTTTTATTAATCAAATATGAAATACTGATAATAAATATACTTAATAAATCTTTTGACAATGTTTTTACTTATTCTCAAAAACTTTCACCACCCCAAGAGATGTATTAAGATAATTATTAAGATGTTTATTATCTATATAAATTGTAAAAGAGGGTGAAAATTTGGCAAAAAATATAAAAATTCATATAGATCAAGTTTACTTATAATAATTTTAAGCTTATTTTTTATTTGCAGTTTAACCACTGTTAGTGCAGCTGATCATTCAATAGGTAATAATACTACAGGAAGCATTAAGGATGCCATTTCCAGTGCTAACAATGGAGATACAATTTATTTACAAGAAGGAACATATAGAGGAACAAATAAGACTGGTTTAACTATCAATAAAAATCTTATATTCATAGGCAGTGAATCAAAAGAAAATGTAGTTATTGATGCTCAAAATGTCAGAAGAACATTTGCATTAAATTCAGGACTCAATGTAATATTTATTAACCTAACTTTCTTTAAAGGAAATACTACTGTACAAGGAGGAGCAATATATAATGGATATGCAGATACTAAAATAACTATTATTAATTCAGACTTTATTAGTAATTTTAGACGTTATGGTGGTGTTATTTATAATTTTGGGACTGATATAACCATTATCGATTCAAATTTTGTAAATAATATTGCAGGTTCTTCTACGCATGCTACTGGGGGTAATGGTGGTGCTATTTATAATAATTGTGCTTCAATTTTGAATATTAATGATTCTCAATTTATTAATAACATTACTATGGAAGGTGTAAGTAATGGTGGTGGAGCCATAGTTAATGAGGGTAATTTAATTGTCTATAATTCTAACTTTACTAGCAATAAAGTAGCTTATGGTGGTGGTGCTATTTATATAGATCAAACTGCTATCAATGTAACTATTATTAATTCAAATTTTAATAATAATAGTGTGACTATTACTGGCGGGGCCATATTCACTATTGATTCACTTTTTAGAGCTAATATGGTTATTAATGGTTCTAATTTTACTAATAATAAAGCGTTATCTAGTGATGGAGCCATTACTAATGGGTAGATATAATACCAATATTACTAACTGTAACTTCAATAACAATAGTGCTGCTGATGGTGGAGTTATTTCTAGTTCTGGGGGCCAAATCGTGATTATTAATAATTCTAAGTTTAATGATAATCTAGTAAACGGTTCTGGTGGTGCTATATATAATGGTGGTATTGATCTTAGTGTTATTAATTCTAATTTTATAAATAACACTGCATATTATGGTGGAACTATACCTAATCGTGATATTATTAATGTTACTAGTTGTAATTTCACTAAAAACTATGCAAATAATGGTGGTGCTGTTAGTACTATGGTAGGAAAATGAATATCGTTAATTCAATTTTTACTAATAATACTGCATATAATTATGGAGGAAGTATTTTTAATGGAGTAAACGGTACCTATAATATTGATAACATGTCTATTTCAAGCAATGTTATGAATGGTAACCGCGCAGGATTAGGTAATGAAGTTTATAATATGGGAAATATTACTGTTCTTAATTTGACTTACTTAGCTAACACTACTATTAAAGTTAAAAACGGAAATAACATACTTTTATTTGTTAATTTAACAGATGATATTGGAAATCTTATCACTGGTCAAAATATTTCATTCTATGTTAACGGAATTTTCATTGGTAATGGTACTGTTATTGAAGGAAAAGTAAATCTAACTTACAGAGTTAATAATAATCCCGGTATTGTGCCTGTTTCAGGAACTTATGGGCGCCAATGAAATTCAATTATCCTTAAAAATGGATATTTGGAATTAGATTTCCTAAATACTAATAATTCTGTTAATCTAGATGATTTAATCTTAACATGTAAAACAGTAACTATTAAAAGTAAATTAATTGATGATAATGGAAATCCTATTGCTGGAGCAACTATTAACTTTTATGCAAATGGTAAAAAATTGGTTCTGCTGTAACAGATAAAAATGGAATAGCTACATTAAAATATACTTTTAAAACTGTAGGAAACTATGATATCTCAACTAAATATTCTGGTAATCAAACTTATATGCAAAGTTCAACAAATAATAAAACTAAAGTTATAAAAATTGATTCTGACATGAACGTGGATCTTGATGGGGATAAAATCACTATAAATATTGTAGATGAAAATGGTAAACCTATTGTTGGTAAAAAAATACTTTTAAAGACTCTAACGGTAGAGTTTTAGGATTAGCCATTACAAACAAAGAAAGGCCAAGTAATATTTGTATATAATGGAAATGATTTATATCTTAAAGCAAGTTTTGCTGGAGATGATATTTTTAATGGTGTTGAAACTGAGTTTAGATTCAACCCTAACAATGACAGAACTGAAGCTAAAGAAAACAATAATTCAACTACTACTGCATCAATGAAAAAATCAGGAATTCATATTATCCCATTATTATCGATGTTGTTGTCTATATTAGGAATTGTTGTACGTAAAAATAAATATTAAGGATTTAAGGATATAATATTTTAATAAATATGCCTTATAATCATATATTTATATTTAAATAAAATTTTTATTTTTTTCTTATTATCTAATTTATTATCTTAACCCATTATCTTTAATTTGTTAGTTTAATTTAATATTTCTCTTTTTTGATCGTTTTAGCTTGTATTATCTTTTATTTTATTATTAAAATTGCAATTTAAAAGTAAATCAATAAATAATTCTTATCTAAAAAATTTATACTTTTTATATAAATTAAATTTTACTAAAAAAGTTATAAGGAAAATATTTTTTATAAAAATTTATATACATACTTAAATTTTTTATATATACAGTTATTACACAGGATTCATCTAGTGGAAATGCAAATAAAAACTTAAAAAACTATTAAACTCTAAAGATCTGGAATTAAATAGTAACTATTCAATTGATATGCCTAGTAATTATATCATGATCTATGATACTCCAACAAAAAAGATATAAATCAAAAAATTGATGATGCTGAAAAAACTTTGGAAAAAATAATTTAAGGAATAACAAATAATAAAAAAGAATGTTCTGTAAAACGTGGGCCATTTTCAATATTAAATCCTTTAACCAATAAAAAAGATAATTAATTTTTATAATTCATTTCGTAAAACCAAAAAGTTTCATGTAAATCAAAAATGTACTGCATGTGGATTATGTGAAAATATATGTCCTTCAAAACTTATAAAAATGAAAAATAAGAAACCAAAATGGATTTTAAAAAAATGTAGCTATTGTACTGCGTGTATCAATCGTTGTCCTTCAAATGCAATTGAATATGACAATTCCACAATAAAAAGGAAAAGATATATTAATCCATATAGAATTTTGATAAAATAAAAAACAATTATATAATCTTGTATAATAACTAATTTAGTAACATCAACAGTAATTAGTAGTAATAATTAGTAATAATGGATATAATAGGGGATTAAACAATGATTTATAGGAAAATAGAAAAAAGTGGGGATGAATTGTCTATATTAGGTCATGGATGTATGAGGTTTCCTAGAAAAAATGGTTCAATTGATTATAATAGAACAGAGAAACAAATAATCACAGCAATAGAAAATGGAGTTAATTATTTTGATACTACATATTCTGTATCCTGTAAGTGAAAAAACATTAGGAAAAATTTTAAAATAGCTACAAAAATGTCTGCTCAAAGTATTAAAACAAGAGAAAAAATGGATGAAATCTTTGAAAAACAGCTAGAACGATTAAAAACAGATTATATTGATTATTATATGATTCATAATATTATTAACTTTGAAGATTGGGAAAACTTAAAAAAACTTGGAATAATTGAGTTTGTTTTGACTGAAAAAAAGAAAGGAATAATTATAAACTTTGGATTTTCTTTTCATGGTAATTTAAATGTATTTAAAGGGTCATAGATGATTATGATTGGGAATTTCACATGATACAGTATAACTATGTGGATGAAAAGTATCAAGCAGGAACTGAAGGATTAGAATATGCTTTCTCAAAAAATTTTGGTGTAATAGTAATGGAACCCCTAAGAGGTGGAATGTTAGTTGATAAACTACCAAACAATGTTTGAAATTTAATTTATAATTTTAAAATCAAAAAACCTCCTAGTGAATGGACTTTTAGATGGGTTTGGAATAATCCAGCAGTCAAACTTGTATTATCTGGTATGAATGAAGAAAACATATAGAAGAAAATATAAAAGCTGCCTCAGATTTACCTAATTCACTTAGCTTAGAAGAAAAAGAGATGCTTGAAAAAGTTAAAAAAGAATTTAAAAGTAAAATAAAAGTTGAATGTACTAATTGTGCATATTGTATGCCTTGTCCAAAAGGTGTAGATATTCCCACTTGTTTTTCATCATACAATGATAAATCAATGTTTGGAGGATTTAAACCACAAACGATGCATGTAAATGCTACAGGAGATAAATCTGCTGCATATAAATGTACTCAGTGTGGAGAGTATGTGAACCAAAATGTCCTCAAGAAATACCAATTATGGAAGAATTAGAAAATGTTAGTAAATCAATGGATAGGTGGTATTATAAGCTTCTTGGGAGGATTGTTAAGTTTTTTATATATAGATAATTCAATTAAAAGTAATATTTTTATATAAACCATTATAAACCATTAAAAATCAATAAAAATAAATAATTGATTTAATAAATAGTAAATCTAATATATTAAAATTAATTAGAAACAAAATAAGAATAAATTAAAGGTAAATAATTAAAAATAAAAAATATTTAAAATTTATTCAATTAATTAAAGATAATTAATTGAATATATGCAATCTAAGATAAAAAAAGCCTAAGCTTATTTATCTTTTTTAAGTTGTATCTCTATAGTAGAAACATTAGTTGAAACACCACTGTTTCCAACAATTTCTTCAGTACATATATCTATATTTTCTACGCCCATACCTGGGATGAAACGGTTTTTAACTATTTCAGCCACATCAACTGCACGGGTAATAGCTCTTCCCCTTGCTTTTAAGACAACTTCGGATACGCCACTGTTCATCTGAGTTACTACTGCAAGGACATAATTCATTACTGGTTTGCTTCCAATGTATACGATATTTTCTTCTGGCATATTAATGACCTCCGACACTACACTTTTATATATGTGACCCACCTTTTATATAAGTCAGGATTTTTATAGTATTTTTCGCCTATATTCTCATCGATTTAACTTTATTCAATACAAACTATGGTTATTTTATTTTTATTTTTGTATATACGTTTTATATCATTATATTTTCTTCTTATTTACAATTTGATATATAACTAATATTTCATTATAGAACATTCAATCGGTCATGTTTTTTTTTAAACAACTTCACTCATTTGTAAATAATTAATAAGAATCACTTTATTAAATAATTTTATTAAATAATAAAAACTGTTATTAAGTAAATATTAACAGATAAAATAAAATTAATTATAGTAAATGAAATATAAAGAATAATCTATATGAGGTAAAATAAATTAAAGAGTAAATAGAAAATAAATAAAAAATAATATAATAATTTTTTTAAAAACTTGTTTATGTACTTTCTTTTATTAATAACATTTTATTTATTGAATTTAAAATAGCATCTACACTTGCCATTATAACATCATCACGGTAGCTCTGCCTGTAGCTTTGTTTCCATTTTCATCAGAAGTTATAACAAAAACTTCAGCTAAAGCATCAGTTCCTCCAGTAATAGCTTAAATATGGCATTCTTCGAGTTCTATATTAGTTGTTCCCTTAACTAATTCCTGGATTGCATTTAGTGCAGCATCAACTGGCCCTACTCCAATAGATGAGGTTTCTTTTTCTTTTCCATTAATTTCTAATTTAACGGTGGCTGTAGGTGAAACAGTTTTTCCAGATCCAGAATTGACGGATAATCCTATAAGTTTTACTGCTTCTTTTTTAGCTTTTCCAAGAACTGTAATAGCAAGAGCTTTTAAATCAGCATCTGTTATAGATTTGCATTTGTCCCTAAATCTTTCATCTGGTCGTAAACATTACAGAATTGATATTCATTCATTTTAATATCATATTCTTTAAGTTTTGCTTTAAGTGCATTAGCCCCAGTATGTTTTCCAAGAGCTATTTTTCTGCTATGTCCAACAAGTTCAGGAGCTATTGGTTCATAAGTTGCAGCATTTTCGAAAATTCCCTGAACATGAATTCCAGATTCATGGGCAAATGCGTTTTCTCCAACAATTGGCTTATTTGGAGGCATTTTTATACCTGTAACTCTTGCAACAAAATCAGATAAATTGTATAGCTGTGTGGTATCAATATCTAGATCCATTCCATAAACAACTTTCAATGTTACCACCAATTCTTCAAGAGAAGCATTTCCTCCTCTTTCACCTATACCATTTACAGTTACATGGGATTGTTCTGTTCCAGCTTCAATAGCTACGAGAGAATTTGCTAAAGCTAATCCAAAATCATTATGGAAATGAACACTGATAGGTAATGATAATTCTTTTTTAAGTTTAGTAATAAGGTTTTTAGAAGTACTTGGAACTAAAACTCCTACAGTATCTGGCACATTGATTACATCAGCTCCAGCTGATTCTACTGCTTTATAAATATCTATGAGATAATCTTCTTCAGTTCTTGTTGAATCTTCAGCAGAAAATTCTACTGTCATATCATGATCTTTTGCATATTCAACAGCTGAAACTGCTTTATCCATTACTTCTTCTTTAGACATTTTAAGTTTATACTCTCTATGAAGTGATGAAGTTCCAATGAAAGTGTGAACACAATTTAAATTACAATCCAACAAAGCATCTATATCATTTTTCAATACTCTAGCTAAACCACAAATATTCGCATTCAAACTCAAATCATTGATTAGTCTAGCAGATTCTCTATCTCCTTCAGAAACAGCTGGAAATCCATATTCAATCGTATTTACTCCAATATTGTCTAACTTCTGAGCAATTTGTATTTTTTCATCAACAGTTAGAGCTACTCCTGGGGCTTGTTCTCCATCTCGGAGTGTTGTATCAAAAATTTTAACCTTATTTGGAAGGTTAATTTCGCTTGTTGCGATTTTTAAATTATTTTTTTCCACTTTTATTCCTCTATATCAAATAGTTATATTATATCTTTCATTTTATTTTTTTATTTATTTTTAAAATATTTATAGAATATAACATTAAAATATTCGCTTTAAGTAGTATAAAAAATTTTATATTAATTTTAGATATGTTGGTGAAAATTATATAAAATCAATAAATTATAGAAGTATACAATTTTTTAAAAATATAAAATTGAAATTTAAAATATAATTAATTAGTATATTAATCAATCAGATATAATTTATTAAATATTATATTAATTAAGTATATTTTTAAATCATTGTTCCTAGAGCCAAGCTAAAAAAGTTTCTAATTCCCGGAACAAGACCTAAAATGAAAATAGCTAATTTTACTGTTCCATGCATTATTTTATCATCAATATATTTATCAAGTAGATATAATGCTAAACATATAACGATAATTTTGAGTGGAAGCATGATAATACCTGTTCCTGTGATATTATAAATTGAACCAGGTAGTACAATATTGTTCAAAATATCCATAATAGTCAACAGCTATAAATGTTGTAGAAGTATCAAATAAATGAGCTGAAATAATAGAGAGATTAGTTTTTCCATTTTCAGATCTAATATTTAGAAGATCCCAAAATTTTCCAATCCTAAATATACATGTTAGAAATAACCAAATTAAAATAACTTGACCCATAACAACTAAATTTATTTGAGAGAGATTTAAAAGATTAATAATGGCTAAGATAATACCAACACTAAAAACTAAATATCTGTAATCGATACTTTTCTTTTTTTGAATAAACAATCCTAAAAGAAGAGAAAATATTGTTAATCCTCCTACAATAAAATAAATTCATGGACTTATTAAAAACCAATTGTATGGGTAGGTTCCTATATCAACTAAAGTTCCCATTGATGAACCTAAAAGAATGAATGGAATTAAAGGAAAAATAAGATCTGTTGGATTTATTTTAAAATGTTTAAACATTTTTATAATACCAAAAATAGCTACAACTAATATTATTCCATATACAATGGTATTAAAAAATGTATATCCTGAAAAAAGTATTGAAATAAAAAATCAATAATAGATGATTCAAATGGCATTTAAAAAGTCCTTTTATTTTAGTGATTAAGAATTTAATTATTTCATATATTAAAAATACTTCAATAATAATTTTTTAATATATTCTTCTTATTTTCTTATTAACTACTTCTCTAGCTATTAAATAATTAGATGTTCGTTTACCTCTAACTTTAGCTTTTCGAGATTTAATAGCTTGAATAACATCATGAACACTAGGTTCATTATCTATTTCAATTTCAGTATAACAATTACCAACAGCTTCAACAAAATGAGAGTCACTAGAACCAATTTTAGCTAAAGAATGTTTATCAGCTAATTTATTTGATTCATGATTGGAATAACCTATGATACATCTAGCATTAAGAACTTCAACACCTCTAATTTTTTTCTTTATGGTTTTTTCCATGGTTTTTTTATTATTGAAAAATAGTCCCCTTCTATATGATGAAAATGGGTGTGGAATAATAGCAATTCCTCCTTCATCATGAACTCTTTCCACAGTTTCTTCTGGAGAAAGATCTCTAGGAATAGCAGACTCTATACCAAAACCGAGAATATGTCCTTCACTAGAGCTAATTTCAATAGAAGGAACAACTAAAAGGTCATCTAAATTTTTTGATAATTCAATAGCTACTTTGGAACCTTTAACAGTATTGTGATCACTTAACGCTATGATATCTAATCCTATTAATTTTGCTCTTTCTATTATTTCCTTAGGAGTTGATCTTGCATCTCCTGAATAAGAGCTATGAATATGAGGATCTAGTTTCATAATATCTACATCTATTTTTGTATTTACTTCTATTCTTCTATTTTCTATTAAATTTACTAATTTTTATTAGTTTTTATTATTTAAATATTCAACAGATTTAATAAGACCAACAGGGCCAGTCATCATAACATCTCCGCCTGGAGAAGCATTGTAATAATCTAGATTTGTTTTTTTAATAATTTCTCTTCTTGGTCCTGTAACCACTACTTTTTCTAGTTTTGATATAGGATTAATTACATGGGCTCCATGTCCATTATCTCCATGAACTTCTTCATGAGTTATAGTTCCATTTACAAGTTTTTTTATGAGGTATTCGATCTTTTTTGGGTTTAAACTAGAACTGTGATGTTCAAAGACACCTTGAATTTTATTGTTTTCAATTGATGCTGCCATAGTATGACCATTACCAATGTCCATAACAACAAAACTGTTTAATTTAGCTATTTCTCGATCTTGACAAGCACCACATACAGAAGCAAATTTAGAATCCATTATGATGGGATCATAATTAGATAAAGTTTCTTCAATAGCTTCCATTCGTGAAAAATAATTAGGAACATTTTTATCAAAAGCAAATTCTTCAACATTCATTGGCTTTATTAATCTTTCTCTTATTTTTTCAAATCTAAAATCTCTATCTCCCATATGATCACTAAAACCATGATCTTGAGCAGCAACAGCTATTTTATCAAAATTAAAGTTTATATCATATTTAGATATAGTTGAACTTAAATCGGCTATATTAATATCATTTAAAGTTATTTTTGAATAATTATGATATTTGGGATCATAGTCATAAGAATTGTCTTCTACTATTTCAACACCAAGATTTTCCACAACTTTGAGATTGTCTTTGATGGTTCTAGCAGCTTGTTTTTCCATAGCTACGTTATATCCTTTTTCCACGTGTTCAACAATAGTGCCTTTAATTTTCCCTCCTCCCATTATTGTTCCATCAAAGTATAGATCTTTTCCTTTAGCTGTTTGTTTTTTGATTTTTTCAACAATAATAACTGGGGGAGATGGTAAAACTAGTTTTATAGAATTTTCAAGTTCTTTATCACTATTATAAAATAAAATATCTTGGGTTCCTGCACCGATATCAATAGCTAATATTTTCATAAAAATAATTGTATTTAGAACTATTTAAAATTATTTAATATAAATTAATAATAAATTAAATAATAAAATATTTAAATATAAAGTTGAAAACAGTATAATATAACCATATAGCAATATAACAATATATTAATATAAAAATAAATTTATCATTAAATATAATTACTCAATTAAATTATTGAAATATAAATCATGATAATATGATTAATATCTTAAAAATAGTCTATTAAACATAATTTATGGAGTTTATGAAAAGGGCAACACAATAAAAAAAAAACATTTGCATTAGATAAAAATATAGCTAAAATAATTAAATAGATAGCTTTAAATAGAGATACTACTCAAACAGAAATTGTAAATGAGTATTTAAAACAAGGCATAAAAAATGAACCAGAATTAAACAAAGAAAAAAATCTTTAAAAGAGAGTATAGGGATATTTACACCGCCAAAACCAATTGACAGTGTAAAAAAGATTAAAAAAATAAGAAACGGATACCATGAATAATAAAATATTCATTGATGCCAATTATATCATAGGATTGTTGGTTAATAATGATAAATGGCATAAACCAGCTAAAGACTTATTTGATATATTGATAAAAAAGAAAAAATAACTTGTATGTCTGTGATAAATGAATCTATAACATTAATTAATAAAAAATACGAGTAAATGCTAGTGCTAAAGCTTATGAAATAATTTTAGATAATTTCACTATTTTAGAAGAAAATATTAATTTATACACAGAATCTATGAATATATTAATTAAATATCATAAATTATCTTTAACAGATAGTTTAATTGTAGAACTGATGAAAAAAAATAATATAATTGAAATAATTAGTTTTGATAGTGATTTTGATAAAGTAGATGGGATTATAAAAACACATAAAATTAAAAAACAAAAGAAGAAAATAAAAAACAAATAAAAATAATAGATAATAATATATAATAGATTAAAATATCCAAAAACAAAAGAAATTTTGTGTATATAATAGAATTTAACATGATATAATTGTATATAAGCTAATATTGGAGGAATAATAATGAAATTAGGATTTTCTTCACTAGCACTTTTCATGAAGTCTTTAGAAGAGATGCTTGAAATAGCTACTAAAGATGGATTTGATTTACTTGAACTATTATGTGAAGGACCTTATTGGCCAAGAAATCTTCTTAATCTAGAAAATAAACATTTTTCTAATAATAATAATATTTCTGACTATGATGATAGATTAAATAAAATGGATCTAGATATATTTGAATCATATGATATTGAATTAATGCTTCATAGTCCTACTATTGACTTAAATCCAGCCAGTATGAATGAAGGAATAAGAAACGAAACTTCTAAACAAACAAAAGAAGCATTAGATTTAGCAGTTAAAATTGGAGCAACAGCTATTACCACTCATCCAGGTGTAGTTCATCGAAAAGAAGAAAGAATACGGAATTTAACTATTGAATTTTCAATAGATACTTTAAATGATTGCCAAAAACATGCTGAAGAAGTAGGGGTAATATTTTCTGTAGAAAATATGCCAAATAAACCAAATTATTTAGCTAATTCTCCAATAGAACATAAAAAGATAGTTGAACCAGTTGGATCTTCAGCTACTATTGATTGGGGTCATGCTAATACATATAAAAATCCAAGTGAATATTTAAATGTTCATAAAATCAATTACTTTCATTTAAATGACAATATGGGTGAAAAAGATTCTCATCTTCCACTTGGTGAAGGATCTGCAGATTTCAGTCCTAATTTCTTAAAACATGTAAAAAAAGGAATCATTGAATTAAATAGATATGAAGATGTTTTAAGATCTAAACAATTTTTATCTACAATTAATAAATAAATTAATATAATACTTTTTTTGATTATTTTATATTGATAATTTATTTTTTTTATGTAATTAATTATAATTATCTAAAAATAGCTGAAATCTATATAAATAATGTAATAATAATCTTAAAAAAGTTGAGTGAGGATTCATTTTCAATGAATCTCTAAGTCTCGTATCCAATTATTATATTATTTTTTTTAATATTTAAATTTTTTCATTTTTATTACTTCTTATAATTTTTATAATACTTATATATAATGTATTACATATTAATGACATGGTATTACTAAGCTACCTTGTTGTTGAATAGTTTTAGAGAAACCTCATATCCAAGACTTCTCTCTATAATATATGAGAAGGTGATAGTATGTCAGATAATATAAACGTAATTTTAATAAAAGCTATAATGATATCAATTATTTGTATTACTAACCTCTTAATTAAATTATATAGTTAGTGAGGGTCCATGGAGCTTAGTGTACCATATATAATCATCTAAAAATCGATATCTAATACTTCATAGATTTGATTGATTACAATATTTGCAGCGTCATATACTTTTTGGGACACTTTTTCTTTTTGTTCAAGAGTTAAAACTGCAAGGTCTGATTTTTTAAAAGCTAAAATGTCATTTGGTCCATTTCCAACCATCATGACTTTGTTTCCTTTATTTTGTAGTTCTGTTACAATTTCTTCTTTTCTTTTTGTACTAGCTGTTTCAAATACATTTCTTTTATCCAAGTTTATAATATTAGCTAGTTCATATAAAGACCCTATTCTATCTCCAGAAGCTATATATACATTAATTCCTCTATTATGTAGTGTTTCAATAACATCTTTAACATGTGGGAAAATTTCTCCTCCAGCTGTTATAACATATTCTATTTCTTTATTTAATGTATTTAAGAGGAATGCAGATCCACTACATAGCTCTATAAAACTATTTTTTGAATTCAATTCACGAGCTGTTTCTTGAAAATCTTTTACTGTAACTTCGCTATCTTTTATCATAGGGAGAATATCTTTTTCTTTTATATCAGAAGATGAATAGCTAATATCTAATGAAATATTAGTATCTTTAATGAAATCATATAGCTTCTTGTTTGGATTAGCTAGCATGATACATTTTTTAGTATCTGTTTGTATGACAACAAGTGCACTATTTCCTATTTCATCTATCATGTCTAGAGAACTATTATCTTCTCTTTCTCCTGTTTTGATATTTCTAACAACTCTACATCTTTTTATAAGAGTTCCTGCATTATCAAAGACAACAGCTTTTTTTTCCATATTTTAACCTTATTATGATAAATTTGAAATATATCGTTATTTATTTACCGGATATAGTTGATAATTATTATTTTTTTAAAATAATTTTTTATTATAATTTTAATCATATTATTATTGATTATAATATGTATTTTATAATATATTATATTTTATTAGTAAATAGAGTTTATCATTATTTTAAAGTTATTTTATAAAGCTCATTATTTTCATTATTTTATTCATATTTATCTACAAATTAAAATTATTATAAAAGTTATTTTATATAAAATAATTAAATTCACTAATAATAAAATTAATTTTTGTTTACATTAAATTATTTAAGCTTTAAAAATATACTTATAATATTATTGAATTTTTACTAATATAAATTTCATAAAAATATTTTATTTAAATATTTCATAAATATATAGAAACTTATAGAATTTTATGTAAACTTTATATTAATCTAATAAAATTATAGCAAGAATAAAAAAATTGTAAGAATAAAAAATCTATAATTTATATAATTTAATTATTAAATATTGTTTAATATTATTAAATATTACTATAATTTGTTATACATTGCCAAATAGGGTGTTTTAATGAATACTTTTGAAAAATTACAAGCAATAAAGAACCAAGATTTGAAAGCTACTGATAATTTAGAAAGTTTTTTAAAAAAAATTGAAAACAACAATTCTTCTATCAATGCTTTTTTAACTATAAATAAAGATTCTGCAAGGAATAAAGCTAAAGAAATCGATGATAAAATTGCAAAAGGAGCTAATGTGGGTTCATTAGCTGGTTTAGTATTTGGAATAAAAGCTAACATAAATGTAGAAGATGAAATAATATCTGCTGCTTCTAAAACATTGGAAGACTATCAAAGTAGCTATGATGCTACTGTAATAAAAAGAATTAAAGAACAAGATGGAATAATTATTGGAATGTGTAATATGGATGAATTTGCAGCAGGAAGTTCTACAGAAAGTTCTTATTTTGGGGCCACTGATAACCCTGCAGCACCTGGACATATTCCTGGTGGTTCTAGTGGAGGAAGTGCAGCAGCTATTGCGGCTGAAATGTGTGACATCACTCTTGGCTCTGATACTGGCGGATCTATAAGAAATCCTGCATCTCATTGTGGTGTTTTTGGATTTAAACCTACTTATGGGGCAGTTTCAAGACAAGGACTTCTTGATTTATCAATGAGTCTTGATCAAATTGGGCCTCTTGCAGATGATGTTTCTGGAATGGCAGTAGCTCTTGATACTATTGTTGGTTATGATAAAACAGAATGTACTAGCTTAAATCAAGAATTTCCAGTATTTACAGAAGTAATTAATCAAAATTCGGAAAAATTACAAGATTATATGAAAGATATGAAAGTACTGTGCATTAATCAATTTAGTGATGTTACTGATGATCATATTAATAACATAATCGATGATTCTGTAGCTAAAATAAAAAATATGGGTGCTGAAGTAGTAGACTCAAGCTTTAATTATATTGATTTATGTTTACCTACATATTACCTTATAAATTATGTTGAATTTTTCTCAGCTACTAGAAAATATGATGGGAGAAAATATGGTTATAAGATTGAGGATGTTTGTGGTGAAGAAGTTCTTAGAAGAATAGAAATGGGATCATATATTTCACAACAAGAATTTAGTGGAAAATATTATAAAAAAGCACTACAAGCAAGATCTCTTATTAGAAATGAGATTAATAAGCTATTATCCGATGCTGATCTTATTCTTGGCCCAACTGTTCCTAAACTTCCTCATAAGATTGGAGAAAAACTTGAACCAATGGAAATGTATGCTTACGATGTTTTAACTGTTATAGCTAATTTAGCTGGTATACCTGCTGGAAGTATGAAAGCAGGTGAATATAATGGAATTCCAGTAGGATTACAACTCCAAGCAAAACCTAATGGCGATGTTAAAATCATCAAAGCCATGGCAGCCTTAAATCATTAGATAATTAAATTTTATTTTATTTTCTATTCATTTTTTTATAAACACATCTGATATGATAAAACATGAAAATTGGATTAGCTTATATTAAAGGATCTCTTCCTGGATTTGAAGATTTTGGAAATATTCCAACAGATCTTGTTAAATCAAATGGGACTATAAATGGAACTAATGGGATTAAAGCAAGTAAAGAACTTGTTGGAATAATCATTCCTGGAGGTTCTATCCTTGAGTCTAATTCGATTTCTAATGATTTAGCTAATGAAATTAAAACTATGGCCAGTGATGGTAAACCTGTTATTGGTATTTGTTCTGGTTTTCAAGCATTAGTTAATCAAACTAACATTGGTAAAAATTTGCCTTGTCCTATTATTAAAGAAGGTTTAGGCCTACTTGGATGTTAATTTTTCTCTTCTTATTAGCAATGACCGTGTTGAAGCTAAAATTGTTAACGATTCTTTTTTAACAAAAAAATTGTCTAATGATACTAATGACAATATTTTTTCTGAAACTATCACAGGATTTCATTGCCATACATATGGTAAAATCGAAATTTGTGGATCAGATTGTTTTACCTATTTTTGAATCATCTATTAAACGAATGAATTATTCTGATAAATCTGGGACTGTTTTATCAGGTGTTAAAAATGATGAAGGAAATGTAATTGGAACTTTAATTCATGGTGTCTTAGATGAAAATCCTAGTATTGTTGAAAATATTTTTGATTTTTTAGGTGCAGATTTCAATGATATAGATAAAATTTTCATGAAAAATGAAGATCTTAAGAAAAAAATTCATTCTGAATTAGCTATCAATACTGGAATCAATATTAAAAATATTAAAAAATGTAATGAGTTTAAAAATATCATTTTAAATTCTTTAAATACTAAAAATAATAAAAATAACAATATTAACAAAAATAAAAAAGATAAAAAAATTATTAAAACTAATAAAAACGACGAAAAATTGGATTTAGAATCTCTTAAACATATTATCCCTCCAATGATAATGCTTGGAAGTACAAGATCTGATTCTGGAAAAACATTTATAACTACTGGAATTGCTGGAGCTTTAACAAAAAGAGGTTTAAATGTGTTGGTTTTAAAAGTAGGACCAGACGTTAGAGACACTGAACCTTCTCTTTATCTTACAAAAAATAAAATGGAAGAATATGCTTCTATTAAAATAGGCCATCTTGGATGGATGAATATTGAAAGAACATTAAAAAGATTAAAATCTTCTAATTATGACTGTGTTATTGTTGAAGGGGTAATGAGTGTATTTACAGGAATTTTAAATGAAAAAATACCTTATTCTGGTGCTGAAATAGCTGCTTCTTCAGACATTCCTATGATACTTGTATCTGGTGTTAATAAAGGTGGAATTGAATCAGCAACAGTTGATATTGTTTCACATGCAAAAATACTAAAAAAATGAATGTTTCTGTTAATGGAATCATATTAAACAAAGTTTATGATGAAAATATTTTTAAGAATGTATCTAATTTTATTTCTAATCAAATTGGATTAGACCTCCCTAATATTATGTCTATTCCAAAGATAAAAATGGATAAAAGAGGTTCAACTCCAGAACTTGAAATTAAATTAGAAGAATTTTCAAAAAACACATTAGATACAATTGAAAAACATCTTGATCTGGAAAAAATAGTTAAAATGAGTAATATTCCTTATTTTAAAGGCTATTTATCTTTTGATGAGATAAAAAATCTTTTCTAAGTGTTAATTTAAATAATATCTATAATTTTTTTTAAAGTTGATTAATTAAATATTATGGGGGAAATAGATACCATCCGCCATATTTATAGGCTGCAGCAGAACCTTTTTTTGTATAATATTCTTTTTTGCTAATCAATCCTTCATGGTGTCTATATCGTTTAGAAACTCTTTTTTCATGATATTTTATTCTATCTTTCTTATATTTATTTTTAATATATCTTTTTTCTAATCTTCTAGTATAATTCGGTGATTTAATAAATTCTTTTTGAATATCATCATCATAAACTTCTTTATTAGATAACATGTCATGAATTTCTATACTTATTCCTATAACTGTAAAAAATAAAATAATTCCTACAATTATAAGTAGGAGTGTAGAAAAAATAAATATAAATAATGAACTAATTACTAAAAAAGAAAGTAAAATGAAAATTAATGGAATTAATAGCTTTTTTCATCTTAATCACTATTTTAATAATATATTAATTATTTGTTATAGTTTAAATATTCATTGTATTAACTATTTATTTTCGACTTCTTAACTCTAAATTGGGTAATCTTTTTTATAAGATCATAAGGAATAGTTTTAGTATAGGGGAATTGTATAGCTCCTTTTGATGTTTTGTAATCAGCTAATTCTTTTTTGAAGTTTTCTACTCCACTTGGACTTGGATAAAATCTTATATGTTTTTTATTAGCTGCAAAATGAACTAAATTTTCCTTTTGATATAAAGTAGGCATACCATATCTTATTCTTTCTTCTGATTTAGGAGCTGATTCCTTAATCACTTTTTGTATTTCTTTAAGATTTTTTGAGTATCTTTGGGATATTCAGAAATGTATTCTTCGATATTTTCTACCATAAAATATTTCCTTAGGATTTTCATGTTTATTTCCTATATTTAAAAAAATATTAGTTAAAGTTAAAGGGAATTTTTAATTGATTTTTGTTTATTGAATGTAAAAGTTTAATTTATTTTAAATATTTATTTTAAATATTCTTCAATTACAATATTTCCATCCATGAATATTAAACCATGTTCTTTTGCATAATCTTCAGCATCAGACACAGATCTAGCTTTTCCAGTATTAGCATCCATCATTTCACATACAACAGTTACTGGGGTCATGTTTGCCATTTCTCCCATAGCTAAACTTATTTCAGTATGGCCTTGTCTTTTTTTCAAAAGATTATCTGCTCCTCTAAGTAGGGAAACATGTCCTGGAGATCTAAATTCTTTACCAAAGTCATCAAATCTCTCTTCTTTACACATTTTTGCCATACTTTTAACAGTTAAACATCTGTCATTATCAGTAATACCAGTAAAGGTTTTTCGATGATTTGCCCAGACAGAAAATGAAGATCTTTCATCATAAGGAATGTCATTTGGAGTTAATTCTCCAAGAATAGGATATTCTTCTTTAGCCGCATCCATAATATCATTCATAAATGGTAATCCTAATTTATCACAGTATTCTGGGTGAATACAACAACAGATTAACCCTCCAGCATCTTGTCTCATTGTAGCTACTTCTTTAGCTCCTACAAATTCAGCTCCAATAATCATGTCTGTTTCACTTTCCCTCTTTTCGTCATCATACATAAGAACGAATCCACCATTTTCTAATGCTTTTAATGCCTTTTTTAACACGATTTCACCTTCTAAAGAATAATATTATACAGAGATTTTAAGGTTTACTTTATTTCCGTCTTTTAATTTAAGTTTTTTTCTAAGATTTTCTTCTGCTATAAATTCTAAATAATTTTCATAATGAGTGGTTTTGTCTGGAAATATGATTGCTCCTATAATTTCATCGTTTAATTTAGCTTTTATATATTTAACTCCACCAAAATCTTCTTTAGGTTTAATTATATTAGCATGGCTATTTTTTATATTTTTTATATCATCTAAATAGTTCTTTGGAACAGTTATATTAAGAGTTCCAGGATATGGAGTAAAACCTAATTTTTCATTAAATTTTGATTTATAAAAGTCTTGACCTAGAAAATAAGCTCCTTTTCCATAACCAGTTGAAATTTTTCCTTCAATTTCCATTATGATCATCATAAATAATTTTTATTTATATATTTCAATTTTTATTTTCATTTAAATATTTAATTATCTGAATTATTTAATTATTAAAATAATTTAATTAATTTTATTATTTAGTTTAATTTAACAATGTATTATTTCAATTCCATTTTTATTGTAGAAAAGAGTGGTCCTCTAATATCAATTAACTTATTTTCATTATTGATATAATTCATAGCTATGTCATTTAATTTTAGATTAACATCAGATAAAGTTCTAGCTATTGTATTTCGAAGTATTAATTCATCAAGCCCAGTAAGAAGAGCTTCTTCTATTTTATAAGCTGTTTTCGCAGCTAATGCATCTATATATCTTATATTAGTTGAAATTCCTTTTTCAACAGCATCATATATGATTTTAGTATCTTTTGGTATTTCTTTAACTATGTCTTCTTTTTTATATTCTTCAGGAGAAGATTCTACCTTTTTAACAGCTAATTCAATATTTTCAGGAATTCCTAATATATTTCCATCATAAATGTAAATATTGTTAGTGGAAGCAGGACCAAGAAGATTTGTATTTTGTTCTTCTTCTATAGCTTTAACTACTATTATTTTATTTAAAAATTCTCCATCAAAGATTATAAACTCACATGGAGAAGTTTTATCCTTTTTATTTTCCCAAACATTTAAAATAGATTCCATTAACTTTATTCCTTCATCAGTAACAGGATAATAATTATAATTAAGCATGGTAGCTATATCATTATCACTAATTTCTAATTTTTTATATAGTTGAGGATAGACCAGTTCTCTAACATCATTTATCTGATTTAATACCATAGCTATTCTTTCAACACCAAGACCTAAATTCATTACTTCTTTATCAATGCCATATTTTGAAAGAGCAATAGGAGAATAAAGTCCAAATGTAGCTATTTCTACCCATTCATTTAATTTAGGATGGTATCCATAAACTTCTGTTTGAGTTTCTGGGATATAATATTTAGATTTTTTCTCATCAGAAACAAATTTGAATTTAGAAAATCCAAAGTATTTAAGTTGTGCTTCTGAGATAGCTTTTCCTGTGTCAAGACTTACATTTTCATCAACAATAACACAAGAAGCTGAATGATAAGTCATCAAATGACTAGAATCTTCTTTTTGTTCTCTACGGAAACATCTATCAATAGAAAACATTTTAATAGGTAAATTAGATTTTTTAACCATACTTTCAAGAGATATAAACCATCCTGAAGTCATATGTGATCTAAGGGTGGTGTTACTAGCTACTGGAACTAAATCTTTAATTTCTGGAAATACTTTTTCAAGAATCAATAAACCTTCTTCATTGCTGACTTTTAAGGCTTCAGCTACTTCTAAAACTAAATCATCTCCATCAAGCTCTCCTTTTTTATATCTTCTAAAAACTTCTTGAAGGTTAACTATGTCATTATCATCAATATTATTATCTAATTTTTTAATATTCTCTATTTTATCCATTCCAATACCAATATCTGGTCGAGGAAGGCCAGCTAAATAAAAACATCTATCTAAAACAGCTGGAGCTTCTGGTCCAAATTGTTTATAAACATCGTTTTTATCAATGAATAATGTATTAACAGCTTCATTAAATCCAAGTCTAAGATAAGCTTCACGTAATTTTGCAACAGTATCGTATAAAATATGAGATTCTCCTATTTCATATTTTAATCGAGGATACTCATAATCAGGATGTGGTTTTTTTACTAGCTTTTCAGATTCAATCCAAGCTTTTTCAAAATCTTTTTTAGCTAATTTTATTATCTTTTTTTTATTCAATCCATTTCCTCCTGACTGATATTTTTATTTTTCTGATTATTATAAATTAGATGATTATTTCTAAATTTAATAATTTGATTATCAAATATTATATTTAGTAATTGTACATTAATAATCTATATCTTATATATTATATTAATTTTTTTTCATAATTTTTTAAAAAGTTATTATTACTATAAAATATTTATAAAATTAAGTTTAATATTATTAACATGAAATCTAAGGTTATAAAATCTGATGTATTGATCATTGGTTCAGGGGGCGCTGGATGTCGTGCTGCAATTGAAGTTTCAAAAAATGGACTTGAACCTTTAATAGTATCTAAAGGATTATCTTTTAGATCTGGATGTACTGGAATGGCTGAAGGAGGTTATAATGCAGTTTTTGCCTTTGTTGATAAGGATGATACAAAAGATGTTCATTTTAATGACACTTTGAAAGGAGGAAGCTATTTAAATGATCATAAATTAGCTAAAATATTAGTTGATGAGGCTACAGATAGATTAATTGACCTTGAATATTATGGGGCTTTATTTGATAGACAAGACTCTGGTGAACTAGATCAAAGATCTTTTGGTGGACAAACATTCAGAAGAACTTGTTTTCAAGGAGATCGAACTGGTCATGAGATAATGATGGCATTAAAAGAGGAAATTATAAAGTTTAAGATTTCTACTATGGATGAAATAATGATAACTTCATTAATTCCTTCTAATGATGAATCTGATAACAACAAAGACAAAAAACAAAAAGTTATTGGGGCTATTGGTTTTTCATTGAATAATGCTGAAACTATATTTTTCCAAGCAAAATCAGTTATATTAGCTAGTGGAGGGGCTGGACAATTGTATCCAGTAACTTCAAATACATTCCAAAAAAATGGAGATGGATTTGCTATTGGCTACAATGCTGGAGCTGATCTAATTGATATGGAAGAAATTCAATTCCATCCAACTGGAATGCTCTATCCTGATTCTAGAAAAGGAATTCTTGTTACAGAAGCAGTTCGTGGAGAAGGAGGAATTCTTCTCAATAAAGATAATGAAAGATTCATGGTTAATTATGATGATAGACAAGAATTAGCTACTAGAGATGTTGTTTCACGAGCTATTTATAATGAAATAAGAGAAGGCAGAGGGAATGAAAATGGTGGAGTTTATTTAGATGTTACTCATCTTGATGATGAAGTCATTAAAGAAAAACTTGAAACAATGCTTTTCCAATTTTTAGATGTGGGTATAGATATAAGAAAACAGCCAATGGAAGTTGCTCCAACTGCTCATCATTCTATGGGAGGAATTAAGATCGATGAGAATGCTCAATCAACAGTGAAAAACCTTTTTGCTGCAGGAGAAGTAACTGGGGGGGTTCATGGAGCTAATAGATTGGGAGGAAATGCTTTAGCTGATACTCAAGTCTTTGGAAAAAGAGCAGGTATATCTGCCTCAATTGCTTCTAAAAATTCTAATTTTGAGATCAATGAAAAAGACATTGAAAAAGAAGAAAAAAGAATACATGAGCTTATTAAAACAGGAAAAAATCTTCCCTTTGAAATTAAAAAAGATCTTCAAGGGCTCATGTGGAATAAAGTAGCTATAATAAGAAATAAAAAAGATTTAAATGAGGCATTATCTGAATTGAATAAACTAAAAGAAAGAACACAGGACATGGATGTTAAAACTGATTCTCATTATAATAAAGGACTTCAAGAAGCTTTAGAAGTTATTAATATGATTGAAATATCTATTTTAATTGTAAAATCAGCTTTAATAAGAAAAGAAAGTCGCGGTGCCCACTTCAGAGAAGATTTTCCAGAAACAAAAGAAGAATGGAAAAAGAGTATTGTCATGAATAAAGACCATGAAGTTAAATTCATTCCTAGATAGCTATTTACTATCTTTTATTTATTTTATTTATCATAATCTGTTATTCCAAATCTATTTCCATAAGGATCTTCAAATTCTACTGAAGTTCCAGTTCCTATTTCAAAAGATTCAGATAAAAATTTTATTCCTTTTTTACTTATTTTTTCATATTCTTTTTTAACATCATCAACAACAAACCCTATTGTAGGTTTCATATCTTTAAATACATTTTTATCTTTTAGTATAATTCCTGTTTCAGATTCACCAACATTATAATCTACCATTCCCTTTTCACTAAAGTCAAATTTAAGTTCAAGTCCTAACATTTTCATAATATTCTTTAGATTCTTTTAGATTGTCCACAGGAATAAAAAAATTATCATATTCCATTTTATCTTCCTCATGTTGTTCAATATGTCTATTATTTAATATTTCTATTATTCACTATTCTATTATTCACTATTTTCTATTATTTTAGTTTTTCAACTCTTTAATAGCTTTATTTGCTTTTTCTATAATGGATTTTTCATCTAAATTTGTTAAGTTTTTATTTTCCATGAGAATTTTTCCATCACAAATAGTTGTATTTACATTTGATCCATTAGCTGCATAAACTAAATTAGAGCTAACTATCTTACTCATTGGATTTAAATTAACTGAATTTTTATCAATTAAAATCATATCTGCTTTTTTACCCACTTCAATAGACCCTATTTCTTTTTCTAGATTTAAAGCTTTTGCACCATTTATAGTTGCCATTTTAATAGTTTCGTCTGATGTTAAATCTGTTGGGTTCATGGTATCTACTTTTTGAAGAAGAGAAGCAAATTTCATTTCTTCAAAGAGGTCTAAGTTATTATTAGATGCAACACTATCAGTTCCAAGACCAACGCATATATTTTTTGATAATAAATCTTGTATAGAGGCTACTCCAGATGATAATTTCATATTACTGCAGGGGTTGTGAGATATGTTAACATTTTTTTGTTTTATAATTTCTATTTCTTTTTTGGATAACCAAACTCCATGTGCAGCTAAAACATCGTTTTTTAAAAAATCTAATTCTTCTAAATATTCAAAAGGTCTTTTTCCAGTAGCTTCTACAACATCATCAATCTCTTTTTTGGTTTCATTCATGTGAATATGGATTCCCACATTATATTTATTAGCTTCTTTTCTAACTCTTTCTAACAATTCTTTTGAAGTTGTAAATGTAGAATGAGGTCCAAACCTTGTTTTAATTCTACCATTAGCTGAATTATTATACTTTTTAATAAGGTTTATATTTTCCTTAAATTCTTTTTCACGCTTTTCTTTGTCTCCAAAATCAATCATCCCATAGGATAAACATCCTCTTATTCCTGATTCAGTTGTTGCTTCAGCCACATTTTCCATATAAAAATACATATCATTAAATGTTGTAGTCCCTGATTTAATCATTTCTATAAGTGCTAATGAAGCTCCAGCATGGCAATATTCTACACACAATCCTGATTCAACTGGCCAAATATTGTCGTTTAACCATTCATCAAGTGCCATATCATCAGCTAAACCTCTAAATAAATTCATGGATATGTGAGTATGGGTATTGATTAATCCAGGCATCAATATTTTGCTTTTTCCATCAATAATTTTATCAATACCATTTTCTGATATAGATTCTTCATCTTTTTTAGCTATTTGGGATATTTCATTGTTTTCAATTAATATATCTCCTTTAAAACCTTCAACAATTTTATTTTCTTTTGGATTTAATATAATTGTATTTTTAATTAAAATATTTTCAGTTTCCATTGGTAGCACCTATTTAAGAAAATCTTTAAACCTTATTGACATATTATATATTAAACTTATATTTATTAAATAATAAATTAGATAATAATTTTATAGTAATATGCATTTTATAATAACATACTTTTTATAATAATATAATATTTAATAAATAATACTATTTAATAAATATATAGAACTAATATCTATAAAATATGATATAATATCCATAAAAATTAATATTATTTTATTATTGATATATGAATAAAGGAGAAATGATGAAAATTAAAATTTCAATACCTTCAAAAGGACGAATCAGTGATCCTGCAGTAGCTATTTTAGAAAAAGCTGGACTTGGACTTAAAGATGCATCTAATAGGAAATTGTTTTCAGACACTCACAATCCTGATATTAGTGTGATGTTTGCTCGTGCAGCTGATATTCCTGGATTTGTAGCTGATGGTGTAGTTGATATGGGAATCACTGGTTTAGATTTGATTAAAGAAAGTGATTCTGAAGTTGAAATTCTCACAGATCTTAAATTTGGTCAAACTAGTTTAGTTCTTGCTTCTCCTGAAGATTCAGATATAAATTCTTTAAATGATATTGATTCAGGAATAATTGTAGCTACAGAATTTCCTAACTTAACAGAATCTTATTTAAAGGAAAAGGGTATCGATGCAAAAATTGTTGAACTTACAGGATCAACTGAAATAGCTCCATTTATAGGTTTAGCTGATATTATAGCTGATTTAACTAGTACAGGAACTACTTTAAAACTGAATCGTTTAAAGATCATTGATAAAGTTTTAGATAGTTCTATTAAGCTTATAGCTAATAAAAATGCATATAATAATAAGTATAAAAATTTAATAGAAACAGTTTCAACTAGTATTAAAGGAGTTATTGATGCAGAAAGAAAAAAACTTCTTATGATGAATGTTTCAAAAGATAATTTACAATCAATTAAAAGTTTAATGCCTTCAATGACTGGTCCTACAGTTTCTGAAGTTCTATCTGATCAAGAAGAAACAGTGGCTGTTCAAGCTGTTGTAGATGACGAAGAAGTCTTTGATCTAGTAAATAAACTTAAAAATGCAGGAGCTAGAGATATTTTAGTTGTACCAATTGAAAGAATTATTTAATATTAAAAAATATTTATCAAAAAATAGTTATTAAAAATAATTATAAAAATTTTATAAAAAGTTTTATAAAAAAATTATGAATATTTAATTATTAGCTAATAGATAATTTAAGATTATTTCATAATGAAGGGATATAATTGAAATTTTTAAGATTTTTCACTGAAGAAAAAGAGTTTGAAACTGATGATTCTTCTAATACAAAAATTACTGATATAAAAATAGGTTTTTGGGGTAGTGAAAAAATAATTGAATTAGCTGATCCTATTGATGTTGTTTTAAATAATTGGGAAAATAAGGGCTATATAGAAAATAATATTATAGCCAGTCATTCATTAAGAGATGTTTTCTTTTTCTCCTGTAAAACCTTCTAAAATTATTTGTATTGGTTTAAATTATAAAGATCATGCTGAAGAACTTAATATGAATTTCCCTGATGAACCAAAAATATTTTTAAAACCTCTTTCTTCTGTTATTCGTCATCTTGATAATATTATATATCCAAATAGCTCATAATAGCTCATCTGAAGTGGAATATGAAGCAGAATTAGGGGTTGTGATTTCCAAAAAAGCTAAAAATATTTCTCCTGATATAGCTAATTGTTATAAATTGGATGATACACTATCTTAAATAATGTTACAACTAGAGACCTCCAAAGAAAAGATTAACAATGGACAAGAGCTAAAAGTTTTGATACATTCGCTCCTATAGGTCCTTGTATTGAAACAGATATGGATCCACTGGATCAAAATATTTCTTTATCACTTAACGGTGAAATTAAACAAGAATCTAATACAAAAAACATGATATTTTCTCTTTTTGATCTTGTTGAATTTCTTTCTAATATTATGACTCTTTACCCGGTGATATTATAGCTACAAAAACTCCCTCTGGAGTTGGACAGATGAAAAAAGGAGATCTTATTGAAGTTTCCATTGAAAGTATTGGAACATTAAAAAATAAATTTTTATAGAGTAATTAACTAATATATAATTTAAAAAGAATTAAAGAGGAATTGGATGGAGCACGACAAAAAAAGCAATGAGAGATCAATGGATGATTTTTAATTAGTGACTTAATCACTATGATTTACAAATCATATAAACATTATTTAATTCATCAATTAGCTGAATTAGATGTTACTCCAGGTCAAGTACCTTTTATTTTAGCTTCAATGGATTCTAAATCCACTTATCAAACTGATTTAACTGAAAAATTAGTTTTAAGCAGAGTTGTAACAGTTAAAACTCTTAGAAAGGTAGATGAAAAAGATATTATTGAACGAAATATTGCTGGAGATAACAGAAGAAAAAATGAAGTTCATTTAACTACAAAAAGGGAAGATATAGCTTCAAAAATTAAAAAAATAATAAAGAATGGGAAAATCTCATTTATAAAAATTTAGATTCTACTGATAAAGACGAAATCTTGAAAAATTTAAAAGATTTAGCTATTACTTTCACTTAAAAATAATAAAGAAGAAAATATATCTACTGATTAAGCTAAAATTTCAAGATCTAAAAAATGATAGGAAAAATGTTAAATCATATGTTTGACTTTGATTTCCATGGAAAAAAGCAAAATATGGGGATAGATTTTCCGATAAAAGAAGAATGCATCATTCAAAAATAAATTGTCATCATGATGGAAATTCAACGGATTCTGCTTTTTTCGAAGCTCATTTCAGATGAAGAGGCTTTTTTAACAGAAGAAGTCCATTTTAAATCTATTTAAATCCATTTAATTATATTTTATTATACTTTATTATATTTTAAATATTCGCTATATTTATTGATATTTACTATATTTATTGTAATTTTTTATTCTAATTATTTTAATAAATTTATATCATTAAATTTATTTTATAAATGTAGATTATAAAGTTTATATTATAAATCTATAATTTAAAATTTATATTTAAATTATTCAATATTCTTATTTGATAATTGAATATTAATTGAGGGGTTAGTACAATGAGTGATTGTTATATAATGTATAAATCAACAACAGAAAACAACTTTAAAGCTATAAGGGATTTAATTTCTAAACAAATTGAAGGTACTTGTTGATACAAATATTGAAAGACTTGTTTTAAGACCGTTAGAAATAAAATTTAATTTTGAAAAAGGTAAAGTAGGTCTATATTTAAAAAAGATTAGTCTGAAAAGTTAAAAAATGAATCTATTGAATTAAATGCAAAATAAATAAGAAATACTAAATAAAATCATAAAAATAATCATGATATAATTATAATTTATAGATAAATATAATTTATAGACAAACTTATTTTGTGAATAAATCATAATTTAAAAATAAGAAATTAAAAATAAATTTAATAAAATTTAATAAAGTTTAATTAATTTAATCTAAACTAATTAAACTTTTAACTTATCTACTTCAGTTATTAATTGTTTTATATATTTTAAAGTTGTAGCTGCAGACTCATGGAGATACGTTTCATAAATTATTGTTTTTATCCTTGCTTTTACCAATGGCTCTGTACAGTATGGAGGGCTTGTTTGAGATGCAGAATAATAATAAGTGAGTCCTGGAATTTTAGCAATGATTTTGTTAGCTATATTTTTTGAAGCAGCACTATTTAATGGAGCAAAGATGAAGTTAGTTTTTTCATAATTTCCTCCAACAGTTCCTAAATTAGAGTGGGTATCTACAACTAAATTACATTTATTAATTTAATATTTGAAAGTACATACTTTTGAGCTAGTAACTGTCCGTTCATTCTTCCTTGAGAATAATCTTTAGGATTTTTGGTAACAGTTATTCTGTAGATGTAATATGTATAATTCAAATTTTTAGTTGCTATTAATCTGTTATAAAGTGTGTTGTGAGTAGGACCTTCTAATGGATGCATTCCTATAATATAAGCTATTTTAATTTTTGAATTAGGATTGTCATATGGTCCTAAAAGTTGAACAAAACCAAGACTTCCATTTCCTATAAGCTTAACTGAAGATTTGTTTCTATCATAGTTAGGCATATATTTGTTTATAGGATTGCCTGCTTTTATATTAAGATTAACATAATATGGAAACGTTTTTAGTTTTACTTAATGCATTAGCAAATAAATATATTAGTTTGGTAAAACCTTTTGTTTTTACCAGCAGTAACTACAGAGTTAGGTGCTTTATTATTTTCTCTATATAACTAGCTATTTTGCTAGCATATATAGAATAATAATATGAGTAAATTTTGCCTTTTACCCAGGTACCAGAGGATTTATTAGGATTTTGAATGTCGTATTTGATTTTAATAGCTGACTTGCTATTATTTTTTTATAACTAATTGTCTTAGACATCATGTAATAAAATTCAGGCATTGAATATTTACATTTACCAATAGTCACATAGTCAGGTAATTTTTAGTCTTATCAACTTCTTTTTTAACTTTTTAGCTGCACTTATAACACTATTTTGTGAAACTTTGGTTGATTATCTGGTGTTTTAATAGAAGTGTTTGAATTATCTATTGTTGAATTTTCCTTTTCAAAAGTCTGATTATTGTTTCCTACATTTTCAGCACATACAAACCTCATTGACAAGATTAGTATTCCAAAAACGATTGAAAAAAACATAATTCCCTTTTCAGTTTTTTTCATCATTATCACCCCAATATTCCTCATTTTCTAATATATTTCTAAAAAATTTCTAATTATTCCTAATATTATTTAACATTATATTTCTAATATTTTAAAATATTTTTATTAACATATAGAATTATATTTATTTTTGAAAGTTGATTATAATTATAAATGCACGCTGAGTATTATGATATATAGTTTAGTATATATAAAGTTTCTATAAAATTATTATTCTAAATTTCATGTCTATATTTTATAAATAAGTGAGAATTTCATTGAATAAAATTTTATAAATAATATGTTTTGTAAATGAAATATAAATTTACATTGAATATAAAAAGAATATATAAATGATATATAAAGAATATAAAAAATAATAAAAATAATAAAAATATAAAAAAATAGTTTAAAACTAATAATAAAATATAATAAACCTAGTTTTTTTTAAAGAAGTATTGCGTCTTTTTCAACTTCCTCAGGAGTTTTTCCTTCATAAAGTATTGCAGCTACTTCTTCTAGTTTATCTACACCTTTTACTTCTTCTTTAAATAACGGTATTTCAGATATAGTTTGATGTGAAAATTTTTGCCTAATCAATGCAATTCTTTTTTGTTGTACTTTATGACGGGATTGACAGAAATCACAATTTTCAATATCTGGCATAACTTGATTAACAATTACTCCATCAACAGTCATATGATTTTTCATTAAAGATTCCATAGCTCTATCAGATTCATATATTGACATTTCTTCTGGAATTACAACCATTTTAAATGTAGTTCTTTCAGGATCTGACATTACTTTCTTAGCTTCATCTATTTTCTTTTTAGTTTCTTCTAACTCTGCAGTAGATTGAATGTCATTTTCGTCATCATAGTTACCCATAAATGGAACTAAATTTTTCAAGTTATTAGCCATTCCTCCAAGTTTGGATCTAACTTTTATCATTTTTCCAACCCATGAATCCATTAAATCAGGAAATGAAAGAAGTCTTAATGTATGTCCAGTAGGTGCTGTATCAAATACAACCATGTCATATTCATTAGTAGTCATTACTTGAAGAAAAACTTCAAAAGCAGCTGCTTCATCAGCACCAGGAGATGAAGATGCAAGATCTAATTGATCTCCTAATAAATCAAGCCCCATAGCTTGTTCACTCGTAGCTAAGCTTTTTTTGCTTTCAAGTTCTGTTTGTTGTTGTTCCATAGCCATTTTAGGATCAATTTCAACTGCATAAAGATTAGACATTATAAGTGTTGGAGTATGACCAATAGGTGCTTCTAATGAATCTGAAAGTGAATGAGCTGGATCTGTAGAGACTACTAATGTTTTTTTCCCTTCCTTAGCCATCCAAATAGCTGTAGCTGCAGATACAGAAGTTTTTCCAACACCTCCTTTTCCTCCTACAAGTACAAATGTAGTTTTACCATCTTGAAATTTGAATAAATCTCTAAATCCCATGTAATACCTCCAATGTGATTTATTTTTTAATTATTTTGTAAAAATTCTTAAAATTATAAATTAAAATTATAATTTATAAATTTATCTGATTTAGTATAATATACTTGCTCATTATTAAATATTTTGAATTTATTAAAATATGATTAATAAAAATATATGTTGATGAGCTTATTATAAAATATTCTTAATATAACATAATTAAACTTATTATAAAATATAACTAAAATATCATATAAAAATATTATAAATTTATATTGAAATACATAATTTAGATAAAATTTAAATTATGAAAAATAAGTTATGATATAAATATTCATTATCGTGATTATATATGTTAGCTAAAATTGATTCAGAATTTGTTAAACAGAAAATTATCGATTTTATTAAAGAAATTTATAATAAAACAGGCACTGATGGATTCATTATTGGTTTAAGTGGGGGAATTGATTCAACTGTAGTTGCTTATCTTTTAAAGGAAGCAGTGGATAATGATAAAGTATATTCTTATCATTTATTCAGTTCAACTACTCCAAAAGAAGACACTGAACATGCAAGGTTGATAGCTAATTTATTCGATTTGCATTATGATGAAATATCTATTGACAATTTAACTGATGAATTTTTAAATTTAAGTTTGAATTCTTCTAACCCTGATTTTAATTCTAGTCTTAATTCTAATTTGAGTTCTAAACTTAGTTCTAATTTCAATTCTCATTTTAAATCTAATGAGGATATTGGTATAAATCTTTCTGAAAATAAAACAGCAGAAGGAAATGTTAAAGCTAGAATTAGGATGATAATTTTATATTATTTTGCAAATTTGAGAAATTGTCTGGTTGCTGGAACTGGTAATAGAAGTGAGCTATTAATTGGATACTTTACTAAACATGGTGATGGGGCTTGTGATTTTGAGCCAATAGGAGATATTTATAAAACACAATTAAAAAAATTAGCTAAAGATTGGAATATTCCTGATGAAATAATTAATAAACCTCCAAGAGCAGGTTTATGGACAAATCAAACTGATGAAGATGAAATTGGTTTAAGTTATGAAGTTTTAGATGAATTATTATATTTAATTGTAGATAAAAAATTAAACAATGAAGATATATTAGATATATCAGAAAAAATGAAAATTAATTCATCAGAAATTGATAATATTAGAAAAAAGATAGCTAATAATCAACATAAATTACAATGTCCTCCAACTCCGTTTGAGGATAAAAAATTGTTTTAATAGCTTTTATTAACCTTTTCTATTTATTAGATTTCTTATATAGTTGAATATATTTTTCGATGTTTATTTTTTTATTAGTATGTGGAATGCTTTAATTTGGTGATTATAATGAATTTAATTTATGTTACTATAAGTAATGAAGAAGAATCACTGTATATTGGTGAAAAAATAGTCAAAAAAAGATTAACCGCATGTGCTAATATAATTTCAGATATGAAATCAATATATTGGTGGGAAGGAAATTTAGAAAAAGATAATGAACCTATTCTTATTTTAAAAACAATTGATGAAAATCTTGGTGCTGTTATGGCTAAAATAAAAGAAATTCATAGCTATGATAATCTTTGTATTATCTGATTCCTATATCTAATGGCTATGATTCTTATTTAAAATGGATAAAAAATGAGACAATTGAATAATAATTAGTATATTTATTTTTATTCTTGATTATTGAAATTTTTTTATAAACAATTAAA
Source organism: Candidatus Methanobinarius endosymbioticus (assembly GCA_003315655.1). Taxonomy (GTDB): domain Archaea; phylum Methanobacteriota; class Methanobacteria; order Methanobacteriales; family Methanobacteriaceae; genus Methanobinarius; species Methanobinarius endosymbioticus. The sequence goes on along the minus strand of NIZT01000030.1, from coordinate 35,200 downwards.
AAAATAATTATAAATAATAAAAATATAATAAATAAAAAAGACAGAATTAATATATAATCAATAGATAAATTTGCAACTGATTTAATTTTTAAACTTTATTAATAATTATTTATAATTATTATAATAATTTGTATAATTTATATTTATAACTCAATATTGGTGATTTAGTGAGTAAAGAGATGGAAAAGAAATGGCAGGAAAAATGGGAAAAATCAAAGCTATTTCAAGCAGATCATGGTGAAAAAAAAAAGATTTTTTTAACAGTAGCTTATCCTTACCCAAGTGGGGCTATGCATATAGGACATGGGCGAACATATACAGTTCCTGATGTTTATGCTAGATTTAAAAGAATGCAAGGATATAATGTGTTATTTCCAATGGGGTGGCATGTAACTGGAGCTCCTGTTATAGGAATAGCTAGTAGGATAAAAAATAAGGATCCTTGGACATTAGACTTATATGAAAAAGTTCATAAAGTTCCAAAAGAAGAACTTCCAAAGTTAGCTGATCCTGAATACATTGTAAAATATTTCAGTACTGAATATCATAATGTAATGTCAAGCATGGGTTATTCAATTGATTGGAGAAGAGAATTCAAAACAACTGATCCAAGTTATAATAAATTCATTGAATGGCAAATAAGAAAATTAAAAGATAAAGGTTTAGTTAGAAAGGGAAACCATCCAGTTAAACATTGTCCTGAAGATGATAATCCTGTAGGAGATCATGATCTTTTAGAAGGAGAAGGGGTAGCTGTAAATGAATTAACTCTTCTGAAGTTTAAAATTGAAGAAAATAATGACGATTTATATTTAGTTTCAGCTACATTTAGGCCTGAAACAATTTATGGTGCAACAAATCTTTGGCTAAATCCTGATGTTGAATATATTAAAGTAAAAAGTAATTTTGATGGAGAAAATAGTACTAATGGTGAAACTTGGATAATTAGTAAAGATTCATATTACAATATTTCTAATCAAATAAAAGATTTGGAAATTTTAGGCGATATTGATCCAAAACCATTAATCGGAGCAAATATAATAAATCCTGTAACTCAAAAGCTTCATCCAATACTTCCTGCTAGTTTTGTAGATCCAGAATATGGGAGTGGGTCTGTATTTTCTGTTCCTGGTCATGCTCCTGCTGATTATATTGCACTTCAAGATCTAAAAAATAACAAAGATTTAATTGAAGAATATGATTTAAAAGAGATAGTTAATAATGTTGAACCATTAAATGTTGTTACTCTTAAAAAATATAGTGAAATTCCAGCTAAAGATATAATAGAACGATTAAATGTTCAAAGTCAAGAAGATCCTAAACTTGAAGAAGCTACTAATGAGTTATATAAAGTGGAACATTCTAAAGGAATAATCAGTGAACATATTCCAATTTATGCAGGTGAAAAAGTTGCTGTAGCTAGAGAACATATAAAAAAGGGCATGATTGAAAAAAATCAAGCTACAATAATGTATGATTTTGCAGAACATCCAGTAATTTGTAGATGTGGAACAAAATGTGTAGTAAAAATAATGGATAATCAATGGTTCCTTGAATATTCTGATGAAGACTGGAAAGAAGAAACAAGATACTTACTTAGAAATGAAACTATAGTTCCAAGTGAAGTCAGATCAAATTTAGAATATTATATAGGATGGCTTGAAGGTTGGGCTTGTTCTAGAAAAATAGGGTTAGGAACTAAACTTCCGTGGGATAAACAATGGTTAATTGAACCATTAACTGATTCTACTATTTATATGTCCTATTATACTATAGCTAAATATTTAAAAGACATGGATCCTGAAGATTTAAATGATGCATTCTTTGAAAAAATATTCTTTGATAATGATATGGATTCTAATAAGATGAATAAAAATTATGAACTTGAAGATGGTGCATCTCCTGATAATTGGGAACTTAAAGTAAGCCAAGATATTGTTAATGAAATTCAAAATGAATTTAGCTATTGGTATCCTCTTGATTGGAGACTTTCAGCTAAAGATTTAGTAGGAAATCATCTTAGTTTCCACATGTTTCATCATGCTGCTATTTTCCCTCAAGAAAATTGGCCACAAGGTATGGTTGTATTTGGTATGGGGTTACTTGAAGGTAATAAAATGTCTTCATCAAAAGGTAATGTTATTCTTCTTAATGATGCAATAGAAGAATATGGTGCTGATGTTGTTCGATTATTTTTAATGTCTTCCGCTGAACCATGGCAAGATTTTGATTGGAGAGAAAAAGAAGTTATTGGAACAAAAAGACGTTTAGAATGGTTCTTTGAATTTGCAGAAAAAATAGAATCTATTAAAAAATCACCTTTAAATCTAAATAACATTAAAAGAATAGATTTAACTAGAAGAATTGATCTTTGGATGATGAACCAGTTATATATACGGATAAATGATGCTACAACTGCACTTGAAGGATTCCAAACAAGAAAAACACTTCAAGATTCTCTTTTCCTTCTTAAAAAAGATGTTGATCATTATATGTATCGTATTAAACACTTACTAGATGATCCTGATGAAGCAATTATATTTGTTTTTTCTTCAATACTTGAATCATGGATAAGAATTTTAGCTCCATTTACTCCTCATAGTAGTGAAGAACTTTGGAATAAATATGGTGGAGAAGGATTTGTATCAGAAGCTAAATGGCCTATTACTTATCAATACTTCCCAATGAAATGCACTCCAACTTTAAATCTTAAAACAGATAGCTGTATTCCTAGTGAAATCATTGAAAAATCAGAAGATATGGTTCAATCAATTGTTAAAGATATAAATGAAATAAAAAAGATAGTTGAGGTTGACCCAAAAAAGATTCATGTTTATTTAGCTCCAAATTGGAAATGGGAAATATATAAAATAGCTGCTGATATTGGAAAACCAGATATTGGACAAATCATGGGAAAAGCTATTGGACAAAACATCTATGATGATAAAAAAGAAATAGCTGATTGTGCTAAAAAAATAGGTCGTGAAATGACTAAAACACGTTATATTGGAAAAATAGATGAATATGATGTATTATCTGATGCATTAGATTTCATATCTGAGGAAGTTAATTCTGAAGTTATTATTCATAAAGATGATAGCTATGATCCTCAAAATAAGGCAAAAAATGCAATGCCATATAAACCAGCTATATTTATGGAATAATTGATAATTATTCCTTTTATTTTATTTTTATCTAGTTTTAAAATATATTATTTTAGCTATTTTATTAATTATTTAATAATATTTAAATTAATTTTTATTTTAAATGAAATAAACATTATTTTTATATAAATTATTATTATTCATAATTTATCAATTAAAATCGAAAATTCAATAAATAGAAAAAAAATATTAGTTATTTTTTATTATAAACTAATACTAATATTTCTAAGTTCTTTTCATTGAATTTATACGGTAATAGATTCTTTGTTTTGATTGAAAAGGATTTTTAGATTTATTATATTTGAAATTTATATTTTTGTACTTGTATTTAACTAAGTCAATATTAGAACCAATTTTTTTTTAAAGTTTTTAGAACCAAAAAAATTGCCTTTATTATAAATAAGGTACTTTTAAAAACTAATTTACCTTTCTTTTTAGTAATTTTTAGTTTAGTAATGATATTTGATGTGTCTACGACATATTTAGAAGTGTTTCCACAAGTGAGGCTTTATTAATCTTAGTTGTTGGGGTAGTGGTTTTTTCATTGGTTCCTTCAAAAATAAATTTGAAATTGAAATCTAAATTAGATCTTTTAAGAGTGAAAGTAGCTTACCATTTTTACTTGTTAAAGCAGATCCAACAAGCTTAACATCAACATAAAAATACAATCTTTTATTAGCATAAACTTCTCCAAACTTACTCAAACTAGCTTTAAAAACAATTAAATTATTTTTTTTAGATATATTCCTAATCCATTTCCCCCTTTATGAATGAATGCATCAAATCAATATATGAATCAATATTAACCTTTGTACCAACCTCCACAATATTCACGAGATAATTCTTATTATTAATACCAGATGAACCAAAAGCACCCCTCATATAAATTAAATCAGAGCTACCAATAGTATTTATTAATAAAACTAGAATTTGACAACTTTAATGTAATATTATTTGCCATTACACTAATCAAACTATCATAAGCATTATTATTAACAAAAGTTAAATTAATGAAATTTAGAATTTTTTTTAGACCCTGAAATATGGATTATCCACATATTCCTCCTGCACTATTATTAATAAACTGAGTATTCTTAATAGTTATATTTTCAAAAGATATAGATTGTATAATATCCCAACAATTCTTAAAAATAGAATCAGAAATATTCAATTCACCACTAGCTAAAATTACACTTCCATAATGATTATTATCAAAATCTGTATTGGCAATATTTATCGATTTAAAATTTTTAATTAAATAAACACCATAATCTATTTGTAGTCAAATTGATTAGAGGCAATGAACTATTATTACTAAATAAATAGTGTACCATAAACTTGAATCAATTATGGCTTTATTTTTATTTAATCGATAATAGTAGTATTTTTTGAAATAGTTATATTTTTATTATTTGAACCATTATATACTCTATCATCGAGATAAATAGTATCATAATTGTTTACCACATTTTTTAAAATATTATTTGTACTATTTATTGTTATAGATGTTGCACATACCATATTTATTGTTGTGCAAAGCATTAAAATATATATAATGAAAAAACAATTTTTTCTAAATTTTTCGTATTATCATCTCCCTTTTTACATGTTCATAAATTGCATTTGTCTTATAATTAAAATTACAAAACTCAGAATAAGTTAAATATCTTTCATAATCATATAATGGGAGGAGCAGTCCTTTGTCTTTCATTCCAAAACACTGATTCAATAGATTAAACTTGCACTATTTTTCCTTTATTATCGGTTATATTGAAATGTTTATAATTATAATGATTATCAGTATGTTTAAGATAACTTGAACTCCATTGTGGTTCAATTAATACTTCCTTCCAATTTTTACTTTTATAGAAATATGCAGCTACAATTACATGTCCTTTTATTTCAATATGAGAAACTGGAACTCCTACAGTTCTTGCAAGTGAAACAAAGAGATTAGAGTATCCAACACAGTTTGTATGATTACCAGAAGGATTTGCATATATTTTTTTAAGAACAGTAAGACCTCCAAGAGGAGCAGTTCCTAAATAACGAGTATATGTCCCACCCAATTTTGAATAGCTCTAATTTTAATTTCTTGAGTTAATAAACCCTTAAAACTTATAGATTTAGATTTTAAAGCTAAACTAACTAAAATATCAGGGCTTTTTTGTTTTACCAATGATTCATTAACATCAACAACTCCTTTATAACCCAATAAAAATTTTTGTAAATCTTTTGGTATTTTTTCTCCTCCTAAAAGATATGCATTATCTGATGCTGTTTGATTAATAATTTTAGTAAATGTTTTTCCAGTAATAATAGTTTCTAACTTATATCAACCCTATGAAGAATATAATAAGCCTTATATTTATTATAAAGATTTTTGTTGGCTTTGTTTGATAAAAATTTAGCAAGTTTTGCCTTAGTTGGGTACTTTTTGTTAATAACAGGAATCATGTCAACATTATAAACATCGGTATTAGCTATTCTTGTATTGACTTTGAGTGTTTTGGTTGTTTTGTTTATTCCACTCTTACCCTTATATGTTGCTGTGAATGTGTAGTTTTTCCAATTGTAATTAGGATTTGTTGCAGTTTCAACATTCGCTGGTTTTTTAGACTTGAGATCAAGAACAACATTTTGACCATCAATATTAATAGTGAATTTACTATTATTTGGAAGAGAATATTTCACTGCTTTTTTACCATCTATTTTAACATTATCGATTTTATTAGACCATATTAGAATATCTTTACCCACAGTGACAGTATTCCCACATGATCCTGTAATTTTAACATTTAATGTACTTTTACCTAGTTTCATGACGTTGTACACTTAGTGATAATCCTATGCATGCATTGTTATTGCTGAAAGTAGTTTTAGTAGTCACTGCTTTATTTACATTAGAATATATGGCTGCATCAGTATTAGCAGAATTACTATTTAAAGTTGATGACTCCAAACTTAAAGTATTAATACTATAAATAGCTCCACCATTAGAACTAACATTATTACTATTTAAAGTTGAAGAAGCAATATATAAGTACCTGTACTTGTAATATTGCACCACCATTAATCCCACTATTAACACCAAAAACAGATTTATCTTTTATTATCATCTCTCCTTTTGAATATATTGCACCACCATTAGCAGCTGTATTAGAGTTTAATCTAGTATTATTTTGTATATTAATTGTTCCACTACCATATATAACGCTTTCATCGATTTTGACATTATTAGCACTGAAACTTCCATTGTTCAAGGTAATTGTACTAGAACCATATATAAAACCACCATTTGTGTCTTTATTATTAGTTCCAGCTGAGTTTATTATTGATAGTGTATTTATGGAGTATATTCCTCCTCCATTTAAACCAATATTGGATATGAAATTAGATTCAGTTAGGGTTAATGAGGATTTTGCATAAATTCCGCCTCCTAAATTAGTAACAATATTTGAATTGAAATTAGTTCCTTTTATTGTTGTTGGAGCATCGGTTCTTATAGCACCACCATTTATGGCGGTGTTGTTGTTAAAGTTTGTGTTTGTGTGTTGTTGGTTGAGTGTATGGCTCGGCCGTTGTTGTTTGCAAGATTATTTTTGAAATTAGTGTTGTTCATGTTTAATGTGTTTGTTGTATAGATGACGCCTCCGTTACCGCCATTTGCTTTGTTGTTGATGAAGTTTGAAGAAGTGATGTTTATTGTGGTTCCGTGTGTTCCAGTATATATGGTTCCACCATTGTCATTTGCAAAATTACTCACAAAATTACAATTACTAATATTTAATTAATTCGCTGAATAAATTGATCCTCCATTATTTGTAGCTTTGTTATTAGTGAAATTAGAAGACAATACGTTTAATATTGTTCCTATTGTTATGGTTCGAATGGCACTACCATTCGGACCACTATTGTCATTAAAAGTACAACCTGAAACTAGATTATCAGTTCCAACCATGAAATATAACGTTCCTCCGTTTAAAACTGCTTTATTGTTTGTGAAAACACTATTGATGATTTTAAGGTTGGATGTGTGTGATTCTACTGTGCCTCCCCTCATATTCCACTAGAATTATAGTAAGTAGCAGTATTATTAGTGAAAGTACAATTTTGGATTAATATATTGTTTGAATCGTCATTTACTATTAGTGCTCCTACTATTCCTTTGTTATTAATAAAATCACAATTGATTATAGTTAAATTTGCACTATTTGAGGTGATTGCTCAACTAAAAACGGTTGTATCCATATTTTTAAAAATCAGATTCTCCAACCTGACATTATCACCATTAATTCTTAATATTTCGAAACCACTGTTACTTGCATCTAAAATTGCTTTAGAACTCGATGACTGGCCAATGATAGTAATATTGTTTTTGTTGACACTAATACTATTAACACTATTGGGTGTATATGTTTTAGCACCCATATTAATTGTGTTGGTTCCTGAATCTATCTCATTTTGTATAAAATCAAAATCATCAGCTGCGAAAACCACTGATGATGTTACATTGAAAATTAAAAAAACAAAAAATAAACTAATGTATATAATTAGCCTCTTATTTTTCATAGTTTTTTCCTCTAGCTTAATATATAATTTTTTTTAACAAATATTTTATAAATACTTTTATTTTAGTGATATAAGTGCTAAACACTATAAAAATGGTTTTTATAGGTTTTTTAAAAAAGAGATAAACATGGGGTGATCATTTAATAACATTGATAAAAAACAATATTTAATTTTTTTACAATGATAATTGCTACATAGAGATCAATCCCTTAATTTTCAAAATATTAATTATTATTAATAAAAATTTATAAAAAAATAAAAAATTTATATAATAATAATCAATAGCAAATAATTTTAATATTTAATTATTAAATCATCTGACAATATAACACTTATATAAAAGATAGTTATGGATAAACTTAATATATAAACGTTACTAGTTAATATTTAATGATAAGTAAATACTATATGCAGACATGCTTATTCTATTGTATTAAAATACCTATTATATAAAACAAGGCAATACTCAAAAAACAAAGTAATTATTGTTTGTATAAATACATCTTAAATAAAAAACCCCTAACAAATCAAGATTATTAAGGGGGAAAACATATAAAATTATTAACTATTGGATATAAAAATCGTCTTTTAAAGTTATTATGTGTTTAAAATAATAAAATTCATTCTAATTTATAATAATTAATTTGATATTGTTTAGTATGGAAATAATATCATTAATATTATTTAATGTATTAAAAAATAATTTATTTTTTATTTATTCATCATCTGGATAAATGATCATAAAACACATATAGCATATGGTTACTTTTCTTTTTTCATTTACTCCATTATTAAGTAAAAATTCTACCATATCTTTAACACTTTTTGATGGAAGAGCAATTGTAGGTAATCCATTATTAATAACCTTTAAAATATCAGATATATTTTCTCGTCCATGAAATGTCATTATATTAGCTTCATCCCATGAAATTCTATTTTTCGCTGCAGCTAATTGTAATGAGCTAATTCCTGGCATTACTTCTATATTATTTTCATCAAAGTTTTTATTCTTATTTATTTTCATTATAGTCTTTAAAACTCCAGAAAATCCTGGATCTCCTGTTGAAAGTACAGAAACATTATTTCCTTCTATATTTAAATCAACTACAAGTTCTAATTTTTCCTGTAGGTCTTTTATATTTAAAACAATAGTTTTTTTAACATCATCAAAGATTTCAATAGCTTTTAAACTCCCAATTGTTATATCATCATCTTTAACAGCTTTAATCGCTATTTGTGTAAGGTATTCTTTAGAACCAGGTCCTATGCCCATAATGAATAATTTAGCCATAGTTAATTTTTCTTTTCATTATTTGTTTATTTAGTTTATTAGTTAGTCTATTCATTTAATATTTATTTACTTTATTTATCATTACTCTATTCGTTTAGTATTTATTTAGTTTATTCATTTAGTTTATTTATTTCTTTAAGGTTTTCTTTTAGGATTTTATGAATGCTTTCAGCACCAACAATTTCTTCATCATTTAGTTTCCAATCAGAAGGATACATAATAAATGGTTTAGTTTGTGTTTCATCTAGGCCACCATGAACTCCCTACCACTTCTTCAAAAGCACCTATTTTGTCGTTTTTTCATCAAAAAAACTATTTACTAAAATATCTGGGGCATGTTTAAAGCTATTTGATCTTAAGAGATGTTTAGCTGCATTTTTTCCAAAATCAGCTAAAGGATCTTTTCCTTCAATTTTGTCATCTTTTAAATAATGCACTCCACTATTACCAATAGCTGATGGGCCATATTGATCAGATTCCATTAAAATAAATCCAATTCCTTCATGTTGAACAAGATCTGGAATTAATTCTGGAAACAAGGTTTTAATTGTTTCATAATAAAGTCTTTCTTCCCACTGAGTTAAGTATATAAGACCTAGATTTCCAGAAGCAAGAACTATAACTTCTGCATCATCTATATTAGTATTGGATTTTTTCTTGATTTGAATTTAGGAATTTTATATTTGCTTACATATTTTAAAATATCATGCCTTTTTTATATAATTTTTGTTGATACTTCATTATATTTGTCTTTTGCAATACTAGTTTTATCTTTCACACGATTTTTAATATCTTTAATAGGAAATGTTATAGCTTGAGAAAAATGGTCTTCATTTGAAGACAATTCACTGTAAATTTTCATATCTTCTGGAAGTAAATTGTATACTAAATCTTTTAGATTTAGTCCATATCGTTGTTTAAATGTGGTTCCATTACTTTGTCCATGATCCGATTGGATAACAATATCATATATTCTTTTAGAGTATCTATCTGCTCCTTCAATCCTATTAATTTGTCTATTTAATCCTTTAAACGAATTAAATGAATCATTATCCCTAATTCCTGAATGGTGGATGATTTCATCATATCCTAAATAAGTAGAGTATATTATATCCGTTTCTCCTTTAACCATATCACCAATAATAGATTGTGTATTGATTTCTCTTATGTAAACAGTTGCACAAGCTCTAACAAATAAATAAAGCTTTTTCTTAAACGTGGTCTAATATTTTTTATTTTATGAGTTATTTGTGATGATAGTTCTTTTACAATGTCAGCTGCACATAACAATAGAATACGTCCAAAATTAGCAGGATTTGAGTAAACATAATACCATGTTCTATTATAAAACTTTCTTATATCATACATCTTACTATAGGTGAATAAAACATTGTCTGTATCTCCAGAAAAAAGATTAGCACGACTTGAACCATTTTTATGTAATAAACCATTTCCATCTGATATTCGTTCTTCTATTTTAGGAGCATCTAAAAAACCAGTTGAAACCATTATTTTATTATTATTTTCTTTTTCAACCCATCTAAATGCTATAATGTCTTCATTATTACAATGTAAAATTTCTGCCTGACTAGACCCAGTTTGACTAGATAGGTCTGTTTCCCATTCTTTTATTTTATGAGTTTCTTTTTTCCATTTTGCTAATGTTGGCATATAATCTTTTTCAATAGCTTCTTCTAAAATATCTTTAGCTAATCCATCTATTTCTATAATTATAAGGAAACGATCCTTTTCAAGCTTACTATCTTCTTTTTCTTCTTTTATAGCTATGGTCCCATCTAAAATTCTTCTTTTTTTCCTTCTTATTATAAAATTATAATATTCATCTTCATTTCCAAGTGTTAAAAGTGTTGTCAATATTGTGTGAATAGCTGCTATTCCTAATGGAACAACAATCACAGCATATCCTCCAATACTCATTGTTGGAATAAAATAACTTATTATCCATATTATTGCAGCATTTAAAAGTAAGGATCCAATTCCTATTGTATAAACTAGGAAAGGAAGAAATATTCTTGCAATGATTGGCCAAAAAATACTATTGATAAGTTCTAACATTATTATGGCTATTGCAGCTGTAGCTAAACTATCAACTCTTAGTCTAAGAGACATATTGCCCATCAAATAAAAAGTTAAAATTTTTCCTATCCAAACAATCGCGGTTCTTAATAAATATTTCCCATCATTCAATATTTTTCTAGATAAATTATTAATATATTTTAATTAACCCTTAATTTAAATTATTTATTAATAATACAGTACAATAATATTTTATAATAAAAGTATTATAATAATCTATAATAACAATTTATAATAATCTTTAATTAACTAAGATTAATTAACTAAAAGAATGATATATTTTATTGTTATATCATTTAATAATATATTTATTAATTATTTGTAATATATTTATTAATTGATGTTATTTTATTAAATATATTTAATTATTATATTATTATTAATAATGTTTCGGTTATTGTTATTAATATATTTTATTCAATAATTTGATATTATGATTATAATATAATTATAATATAAGTATGATAAGATAAGCATGGAATAATTCAATAAAATTATATTCTATTTTATATTATATTGTTTGATTTAATTTTATTTACATTTTATAGAATTTTAGTGATATTATGCTTCAAATTGCAGTTACAGGAAAACCAAACGTTGGTAAATCATCATTTTTTAACTCAGCTACAAAATCAACTGTAGAAATGGCTGATTACCCATTCACAACAATCGATGCAAATAAGGCAGTAGCTAGTGTTGTAAAACCTTGTCCTTGTGTTGAATTAGATCTTACATGCAATCCTAGGAATTCAGAATGTATTGAAGGAAAGAGATATGTTCATGTTGAACTCATAGATGTTGCAGGACTCGTCCCAGGAGCTCATGAAGGTAGAGGTTTAGGAAATAAATTTTTAAATGATTTAAGACAAGCTAAAGTATTTATTCATGTTATCGATGCTTCAGGATCTACTGATGAGGAAGGAAGACCAGTTGAACCTGGAACTCATGATCCTCTTAATGATATTGAATTTCTTGAACATGAAATTGTTATGTGGATGTATGGGATTTTAAACAAAAATTGGGATAGACTTATTAGAAAAATAGAAGCTGAAAAATTGGATGTAGCTAAAGTTATATATGAACAAATGTCTGGAACTGGTATTAATCTTGAAGATGTTATAGAAGCTAAAAGAACGGTTAATTCTGATTATCAAAAATGGGAAAAAGAAGATTTGATTGAATTAGTTAAAAATCTTAGAAGAATAGCTAAACCTATGTTGATTATTGCAAATAAAGCTGACTTTCCAAGTTCTGAAGAAAATATAAAAAGAATCAAAGAAAAATATTCTGATGTTATTCCAGCATCTGCTGACTCTGAACTAGCTCTTATTAATGCAGCTAAAGCAGGATTAATTGAATATAATTCAGGAGATACAGATTTTAAAATAATTAATGAAGAAAAATTGAACAAAAATCAATTAAACGCTTTAAATTATATTAAAGCAAATGTTTTAAATAAATATGGTACTACTGGTGTTCAAAAAGCTTTAAACAATACTGTATTTAATTTACTCAAGATGATTGTTGTTTATCCTGTTGAAGATGAACATAAATTTACAGATAATAATGGAAATATACTTCCAGATCCAATTTTAATTAGAATAAGTTCTGTTCCTCGTGATTTGGCATATATTATTCACACTGATATTGGTGATAAATTTTTGCATGCTGTTAATGCAAGGAAAAATATGAGAGTAGCTAGTGACTATGAATTATGTGATGGGGATATTATTAGTATAATAACTAGCTAAAATATCGTTATTTATATTTTTATTATTTTAATTTCTATTTATATTTCTAATATTCTTGCTAATTTATCATTTTTTAGCCCATAGGGCTCCAAAACAATAGGCTTTATAAATACAATCAACGTGAGAGAAACCTGCTTCTTCTAACCATTTTAGTTGTTTACTAACTGGCACTTTCATATCAAGATGCATTCTTTCAAATGCTTTTCTTTTTTCTTCCTGTTTCAAATTAGAATCTTTAGCTAAACTTATTTGCCAATCTTGATACATTTTTTCTAAATATTCTGTTTCTCCAGCTATCATCTTAGCGTTAACAAATATTCCTTCAGGTTTTATCCATTTTTCATGTTATTATATAATTCTATTTTTTCCTGTAGATATAGATGATGTATAGATAATGAAGAAATAATGGCATCATATTGTTTATCTTCTTTTGGTTTAAAATCTACTATATTTTCCGATAAAAATTAAGATTTTCATTTCCTTCAAAACGTTTTTTAGCTATGTCAAACATTTCCTCAGATATATCAACTAAATCCATTTTTGCATTTGGATATTTTTCAAGAAACATTTCTGTAAATATTTCAGTTCCAGTTCCAATTTGTAAAATACATGGGGGCTGATTTTTCAAGTTTAATACTATCTATAGCCATACCATAAAAATCATCAAAAACAGGAATTAAAATCTTTTCTTTGTGAATCATATTTTTTAGCTACTTTATTAAATTGTTTACTTACATTTTCTATTTAATCATCCCCTTATCTATATAATTTATTTTAAAACGTATATATTTGTTAAAATTATTTTATTTTATTTATTTTGAATATTTTTTTAATGTACTGCAAGATGAGATAAAACAAAAGATATTAAAAATCTCATAGCCATTATAAATCCAGTATATTCTTCTGTTTCCTTGAATGCCTCAGGCAACATTGTACTTGATAGCATAGCTAAAATTCCTCCAGCTGAAATAGACAATGCTCCAGATAAAATGTGACGATCTGTAGATGAAAATATTATATAACTCAACATTGCAGATAGGCCAGTCAATATTACTATAGAAACCCACATTCCCAATACTCTTTTACTTTTCCATACTCCAAGCTTCATATGTAATGATGCTGAAAGTCCTTCAAATAGATTTGCAGTAAATACAGCAATCAATAGTGCTACACTTATTGGTCCTCCAATGAAAAAAATCAAACCAATAGCTAGTGATTCTGGAATTTCATCTAATAATGCACTTGCAAATGTAGTTAATCCTTCAACTTGATATTTATTAAAATAGTGATTATATTTATTTGTAATAAAATTAGAATCATTTTTTTATTTTTTGCCTTTTCAATACCTTTTTTTGATCTGGAGTAGAATATTTATCTATATAATCTTTATTTTTGTCTCTAGATCTATATTATAGATTTCTTTGTGTTTTCAATACTAAATTTGCTAATTATGTTATCTATTAATGTGAATCCAATCATATCAATTGTAAATCCAATTACTATTATATAAGATCACCATAAGCACATGCCTCAAATAGAAGCTCAAAACAAACAGCTGATATTAATATTCCAGAACTAAATGCCTTTATTACGACTATCACTCTTTTAGATATATTGTATTTATATCCAAAAAATCCTCCTATAAGTAGAGCACAACTTCCAGTAGCTCCCCATAAACCTGCTAATATATAACCTGGAATCATCATAGAAATATCTTTTAATAATAATATTTTATTTATTTTGTTTTATTTATCTATTTATTCATTTATTATCTTTCATCGTTTGTTTTATATTTGTAAATTATTAATATAAATATGATAACAGCATAAGATTAATTATTTTTAATAATTTTTCTCTTTTTAAGATCAGTATTAAAACCTGCTTTTTTAAGACCTTTGGGGAGACTATATTTTCTACAAATGGTGTTGCAAATTACAATTGATATCAAATTTTTTAAACCCATAATTAACGATTTCTTTAATAGGTGAACTTATAATTCCCTTATTCCAATATTTTTCACCTAACCAATATCCTAATTCTGTTGGTTTATTACAAATATTTGTATCTATAGTTTAATTTGATTCTGTAATGCAATTTTTATTTTCTATTGAGTTTACAGCTATATCTCCACAAGCTTCATTATTAATTTCTATTGTGAAAGTTTTTATAGGATTTTCATTTGAAACTATATCTATAAACGATTCTACATCTTTTTCTGAATAAGGATGTGAAAATTCATTTGTAAGCCATTTAGCTATATTTTCATTGTTGACATATTTGGTTACAGTATTTATATCATTTTCATTAAATTTCCTTAGTTTATATTCAATTTCAGATTTTTAAATATCTGTTTTATTGTAAGACTTCATTTAATAAAAATTATCAATTAATATAATTGAATATAATACTTTTAAATTACCAAAATTGTTCATATAATTTTGGAACTATTTTTCTTAAACTTTCTTCGTCATCATCATCCCATTTAGCATCTATATCTTCACCAAAAGCTATTTCATCAACAATATCAAAAGTTTCTTCAGAATCTAATTCGAATTCTTTAATTCTTTCGAAATAGACATTAATATCATCTGTACCTATTTTTTTATTAAATGCTTCTAATGCAACAGATAACATTGCTTCATTTTCATAATAATCATCTTCATAAGGTATGTCTAAATCAACTATAGAATCAGGATCCAAAAGTGCATTTAAGTATGGTTCTTTTCCTCTTGAAATTAACCATCCTCTGAAATAATCAAAACAATCATCTGAACAACCTTTATTCATTACACATGCAGCTGCCCATAATTTACTTTTGTATGATTCATTTGCATAGATCTCATAAATTTTGCCGAATTTTAATATTTCTTCTTGAGAATATTCAGCTAATTTATTGATTAATAATCCCATTTCTTTATCTGTTACCCAATCAGCTTCCTTATAAGATGTTTGAATTAATTCCCAAAATTTATTTTTGTCCATCATTATTTATTCCTCTTTAAAACTTTTTTATTTTATCTTTATATATAATAGATAGGTTTTTTAAATATTTAATATTTTTTGTAAATATAGTAGTAAATTCATCGAATTATAAAAAAGAGATATTATTAGGATTAATATTAAAGTAAATGTTATAGAAATAATAATTAAAGTTAATAATAAAAATATTATATTATAAATATTATTAAAAAATTAAACCTTTAAAAATTAATCTTTTTTTAGTTTTTAAAAGCATGATATGTACACTAACACAAATTCCAACAATAGCTAAAACGACTCCTATAATTAGTTTATTTATAATAATAGCTGAAATAATAAGCATAACCCATAGAAATATAAGACTATTTCTTTTAACTTCCATAGGGGACTCCGTTTTCATTTCTATAGTTTTCTATATAACTACTAAAATATCTATTATTAGAAATCCATTTTTCAGCTCTTTTTGAACTTTTTCCAAAGCAAAAAGCTGCGATTAAAATAAAAGGAGTTGTAGGTAGTGCTGGAAGAGCTACTCCAACGGCCCCTACACCTACAAATAACACCCTAAACTAAAAAAGAATGCTCTATATGGCTTCATAGTTTTTCAGTCTTTTTATATTTTGATCATTGTTTCATAGCTTCTGTTCTTTCTTCTAAAGACATTTCAGAAAGTTCTTTAACTCTTGAAATATCAAGATTAAGTCCATCAGCTACATGAGTTCCATATTCTGGGTCTGCTTTATAGAAAAGGGAACATTGTCTGTATTGGATTTTTTCTTGAGCATTTCCTATATGTCTAACAATATTGCTTACTAGGTGGTCTTTATCTTCATCACTTAACACTCTTCTCCATAATTCCCCAGTTTGGAAAAAGTCCACGTCTTCAATCGGCATGGCATGTCTACTGATTTTAGCGTTTACTTCAACTGTTGGAGGAGTAAATGATTCATCTGGTTTTTTTCCTCCAAAGGAATTAGGATAGTAGTTTGGACCACCACCAATATTTTCATCAACATTAATTGGCCCATCTCTTTGATAACTATTAATTTCTGCATTTTTAGCTCTATTGATAGGGATTTGATGATGATTTGCACCTAATCTGTGTCTTTGAGTATCTTCATAAGAGAATAATCTTCCTTGAAGTAATCTGTCAGGTGAAGGACCTATTCCTGGTACAAAATTAGATGGTGCAAATGCTACTTGTTCAGTTTCATTAAAAAAGTTTTCAGGATTTTTATTTAAAACTAATTTTCTTAAAGGCATGAAAGGATAATCATCATGGAACCATACTTTTGTTACATCAAATGGATCAAACTTGTATTTTTCTGCTTCCTCTGGAGTCATAATTTGTACATAAACATTCCACTCAGGATAATTTCCTTCTTCAATTGCTTTAAAAAGGTCTTCAGTAGTATAGTCTGGATTTTCACCACACATTTTCTCAGCTTCATCAACAGTTAAATTTTTTATTCCTTGAACTGTTTTGAAATGATATTTTACCCAAGCATAGTCATTATCTTCATTATACCACATGAATGTGTGACTTCCAAAACAATGCATATGTCTGAAATTTAATGGTGTTCCTATATCAGTAAATAAGAATGTTGCTTGGTGAAAACTTTCTGGAGTAAGTGACATAAAGTCCCGAAACATATCTGCATCAGATAAATTACTTTTTGGATTTCTTTTTTGAGTATGGATGAAATCAGGGAATTTTATCACATCTCGTATGAAAAATATCAGGGTATTATTTCCAACTAAATCATAATTTCCTTCTTCTGTGTAAAATTTCATTGCTGTTCCACGAGGATCTCTTTTTGCATCAGCTGACCCTCTTTTCCCACCAACTGTTGAAAATCTAACAAATACGTCTGTTTTTTACCAACTTCAGATAAAAATTTAGCCCTTGTATGTTTTGAAAGATCATTTGTCACTTCAAAATATCCATAAGCTCCTGAACCTTTCACATGGACAATCCTTTCAGATATTCTTTCCCTTCCAAAATGTGCTAGATTTTCCATTAAATGGGCATCTTCCATCATTGTATAGTTAGATCCTTTACCTGTAGTAATAGATGATTGATCATTAAGGAACAGGAATTCCCTTATTTGTTGCATATCTTTTTTCTTTTGCTATATTAATCACCAATTGGTTAATAATTAATCAATAATTAATTTAAATTATTTCTAAATTGTTTTAAAAATAATTTAAAAAATGAATAGTTTTTATGTAAAAAATATTCATTAATATAATATTATTATTATTATCTTTATAAAATATATAACTTTTTGATTATAATTTTATCTTTAATTATTTTTACTATTTTTTATTTTCATCAATTATAATGATAATATTATTTATATAAAAAATAATTAATATACAAAAAATTTACAAAAATTGATTTATAAATAGAATTTTTATATTATAAAATTTTTTATAAAATTTAATAATTATAATAAAAATAACTTTAATAAAAAATTACTAATAAATTAGTGATTAGATATTTAACTACTAAAATTTATAAAAATTAGTACAATAAATTTAATCATGAGATTATTAACAATCATATTCAATAGATTAAAAATAATTATTATAAAATTAATTATTATAAAACTAATTAAATAAAAAAGAAGGTAGTAATTATGGACATGAATTTAGGAAATGGTCATGCAGAAACTGATTTAGAACAAATAACTGTTTTAAATGTTAGGATTAATAAAGAGGATATTTTAAAACCTGCTTTTGATAATCTTCCATTTGTTTTAAATTTTAAGGAAAAAGAAGATTATTTTAAGTTACTTGACCATGGAGTATTTCATGTAGAATTGGATCAAGGTAAAATTTTAATTGATTGTAAATTAGATGAAAGTACTGATTTTATAGATAAAAATACTGATATAACTGGTTATTATAGTTATTCTAGATTGTGATTAGTTATTATGTCATTTTTTATTGGTATTTTTAGTAGATAATATTTTTTTAGCTAATTTTTTCATTAGCTAATTTTTTTTTATTTCATTGTTTAGTTATTCATTTTTTATTTTTATCATGCATAAAAATCACTATTCATCAATTTTTTAGTAGTTTATTAGTTATTATCTGATTGTCTGGTTATTATTTTTTAGATGCTCATTGTAACGAAGTTTTTAAGCATTTTTAATCCAGAAACTCCGCTTTTTTCTGGGTGAAATTGAGTTGCATATACATTGTTTTCATGTAAAACTGCTGTAACATCAAAACCATATTTTACTGTACCGGCTATTACTTCTTCATCATCTGGAGCTGCATAATATGAATGAACAAAATAAAAATAGTCTTGAACAATCCCATCTATTATAGCACAAGTTTTTTTTGGTTCACATAATGTCATGTCTAGACGATTCCAACCCATATGGGGCATTTTTAACATTCTGTTATCATTTGGAAGCTTTTTAACTTCTCCTTTAAAAATACTCAATCCTTTAACTCCAGGAGCTTCTTCACTACTGGATAAAAGAGCTTGAAGTCCTAGACATACTCCTAAAAAAGGTTTTCCATCGTCTACATGTTCCTTAATAACTTTTTTATAAGGTTCAATACTTTTCATAATCTGTCCAAATGCTCCAACTCCTGGTAAAACTAAATATTCTGCTTCAGCTACTTCTTCAGGATCATTTGTTATTGTTGACTCTACATTAATATGTGAAAAGCTATTGGAAATACTTCTAAGATTCCCACTCCCATAATCTATTACTGTAATCATTTTTTCCCTATTTTACTTTTATTTATATAAATGGCTTATAACTATCTAAAATATTATCTTAAAATTATCATGTAAATTTTATATAACTTTTTAAATAAATTTTTTGAGTTATTTGTTATGTTTTCTTTTATAAATATATGTCCGTATACTGACTTGTTTGTATATATTTTTTAAAAGATTATAACTAATTTAATCTCAGAAAAATAATTAAAATTATAAAAAAGTAAATTGTTAAAAATATTGAAAAATAACAATAAAATTAAATTTATTTTTAAATTATTGTTTTTAACTATAAAACAATCAACATTACTAACTAAATCTAATATAAATATCTATATACTAAATAATTTAATATAAATTATATTTAATTTAAAAATAAACTTTATAATAATCATAATAACATTAATAATAATATTAATAATCTATTATATTAAATATGGATATAAAATATTAATAAAAAAAGTAAAAAGGATATAAAAATAAATATCCTTTAAAAAATTTAATTATCTTTTCTAGCAATCAACCTAAATTAACTAATAATAACATTATTAAAGCAATTATTGGCATTCCAGTTTGTTTCATACCTGCTTTCATATGATTCAAGCCATTATTTTAGGAGTTGGATTTTCGTTTATTATTGGATTGTTAGGGTAATTTGGTTTATTTGCCTTATTAGGTTCTTATTTTAGTTTTTTTGCTTTTATTACTTCAAAACTCACGTTATTTACTTGATAGTCTGTAGTGTCTTTAGCTGTATAAGTTCCTACTTCAAATATTTTAGTTACAGTATATTCAGAAACTCCTCCAACAAAAATATGGTTTGAATAACTTTCACCATTTCTAAAGATTTCTAGTGTAGATGTGAAATAAGGTAACAATTTAGTTTTTGTTAAATTATATATACTTACTCCATCTCTGGATAATCCCATATTATAATAAATTATGGAATTAACTTCATTGGAATTAACTTCATCTTTAGCTACAGTCAATGTAGTGATAAACCAATTATCAGTATATATTGTGCTTTGTCACCTTCTTCACATGCCATATCATCTTTATTATAAGTTTGTTCGAAAATTTGACCAGTTAGAATTTAAGCTGTTGTTTATTGTCCCTACTCCAAGACCAATTACATGTCCATTGTTAACAAATCTATTAAAGTTAACAGTTGTGTTAGATCTTAATAAAGCTACACCAAAATTGGTATTGTTTAAAAAATTACAACCTTTTATAATACCTTGCGGACTACTAATTCCATTGAATTGTTATCGACATACTTGTGGATATGGATAACATGCATCACAAATGGTTTCTAAAACAATAATATTTTTATTTTTAGTAAAATTAGAGTTTTCGATTGTAGTTTTTACAGTACTATATACTCCACCACCAAAAACTGGACAAATTATGCATGGATCATTACTATGGCCGTTGTTAGTAAATTTAGAACTTTGAATGACTATTGAACTAGTTACTTGGTATGGATCACAGTATTCTGGATAATTTTGTGGGTAGTATGGTGGACACATACTTGCATCTACATATATTCCAAAAACCTTAATGTTATCAAAGTTGGAATTATTCATTAAAAGGCTTGAATTCCATAAAATGAAATGCATTCCTCCTTGAGGACATCTTTCACAGCTAATATTTTGGACTGTTACGTTGTTTATATTAGTATAACCATCAACTAAGTTTATACTTAATCCATGTTAGGAATTAAAGAAAATTAAATCTTTAATAATTAAATCTTGAGATTGAAGTATTACTGGCATTTCATAACCTGATACAGAACAATTTACTAAAGATATCATTTTATTAACAAATATTGTAAATGCTGAATCTGTAGTAAAGTAACCATGATCTTCCTCTAACATGTATTTTCCACCAGAAACTTTACAGTTCTTTAAATAAACATTTCCTGTCAATGTAGAGATTTCAATTCCTCTTACAACAGAGCTGAATCGAAGGTTGTTCATATAAATATTTGAAACATAGTTGTTGATATTACTACTGTATATTCCATCGAAGATATTTCCTCCCCCAAGTCAACGATCGAACATACAATTAGAGATATTTATATTGTAGCTTATAGATTCTATATTATCAATGTAAGTATCAATACGTATACCACTAGCTTGACTTTCATTACTTCCATCAGAAAATTTGATTTCATTAATATTAATGTTAAGAACATTACTAATGTAAAGTGCCTCAAATACCCTTTTATCTTCATCTGAAAATTCAAAGTTATTCATGGTAAATGATTTTAAAAAGTCAGCATGGATAGCTCTTTGAAAACCATATATTTTCACGCCATATTTATCATCACTGTCTTTATAGCCATTTACTTCAACCTTAATATTATCATTGTTATCATATTGGCATTGGAAATTAAATAATGAAGAATAGCCTTGTCCATTACTAATTTTTGATTTATCTTTAAAATTAATTGTTATAGAATCATTGATTGATAAATCTCCAAGCCAATCATAATTGCCAGATTCTATACTGAGTTCTTTAACTTTACCTGAACTTAAGTTTCCTTTTACGTTTTCATATTGACTAGAGTCATGTTGGTTAATATTCATAACTCCGTCAGTTTCATTATAATCATAAGCAGAGACTGAACCTATATTATACTTAGAATGCGCGAAAACTAAAGAAAACTAATGTAGTTTTTAAATTCATTCATTTCACCCCTTCAATGTAATATAAATTAAAATATATCTAATTTATATCCTTATTTTCCTTTGACTAACAAAAAACAACGTTTTAACAAAATTCGTTTAATTATTAATCAGAGAAAAACTTAAATTAAGTTATAATAGAAAATTCAACTATAATATTCAACTTTAATTTTATTAAAATAGTTTTATTATTTCCTATATCCTTATTTTTGTACTAATAAAAAGTTTTTCTCTGATTAATACATTATAATTTTTAAAAAATTCAACATAAAAAGATCTAATATTTCTTTTAGCTAAACAAATAAGATATCAAAAAGAACTAGATTCTTAATTAAACTAAACATGGACATAATATTGTCCTAAATTCATTATGTCTTGATAACTAATATTTTCGTCCATAAAATTCATTAATATTGGTAGAAAATCCCATCCAAATGTTGCTACAATATATGCTAATAATAGTATAAACGCGATAATAATTCCTACAACAATTCCTAAAATAAAACTTCCCATTCCCATTTTTTTCAACTGTTTATCTTTATTATTAAATAATATTAATTTTAATAATTTTTTATATTATTTATATATTATTATATATTAAAATTATTATTTATATATAAATTAATTTATTAAAAAATTATCTTATAACTAATTATATTATAATTATTACATCTATTATTATTAGTCAGTAATATAGTATTAATAATAAGTATTAGTATTATTTGTTTTATTAGTTTTATTATTTTTATTCATTTATTTTTATATAAAAAATATTTTTATATTTATTATAAATTTTATTATAAAGCTTATTTTTATTTTCAAAGTTTTTTTTATATTTTGAATAATAAAATTATTATATATAATTTAATTATTAAATGTATTTAAACTAATAAAAATTAATAAAAGAAAATTATTAGAGTATAAATCATAAAATAGTCTCTAATTTAACATATAATTTAGCATAAATAAAATATAAAATTTGAAGGTATTATTATGGATGAAAAATTAATTATTAACGCACGTAAACCAAAAGGGGAATTAGGTTCTAAAATACTTGAACGAATGAATGAATCTCATGAAAAATTAGCTAAATGGAGTGTTAGTCATTTAAATACTTATGATGATGAAATCATTTTAGATATTGGTTGTGATAGGTGGGATAAATGTTAAAAGATTCAATGACATGTCTCTAAATGGAAAAATTCATGGTATAGATTATTCTGAAGTTAGTGTTGAAAAATCAATTGAATTAAACAAAACTGCTATAAAAAAATGGAACTGTTGAAATTGTTCAAGGATCTGTATCTGAACTTCCTTTTGAAAATGAAACTTTTGATCTTGTCACTGGATTTGAAACTATATATTTTTGGCCAATTTTCAGTGAAGATTTAAAAGAAGTAATGAGAGTTTTAAAAAAAGGCGGGCATTTTTCATATGCAATGAAGCTGTTAGAGATGAGGAAATCATTGAAAAAAATGAAAGAACATATAGAATTATTAGACATGAAAATATATTCTGAAGAAGATCTAGAATCAGCTTCAATTGGGACAGGTTTTACAGGTATTACTTCATTTAGAAAAGAAAAACTGATTGGATCTGTTTAATAGCTCAAAAATCTTAAATTCATTTTTTAATATAATATCTTATTTTAAATGATATTATCTAATATTTTAATTTTATTAACTCATTTTAATTATTTTATATTTAAAATACTATTTTTTGATAATTAAAGCTATAATATTTAATTTTTTATAATTTATATTACTATAGTAGTAATATCATTATTAGTTATATTTAGATATTTACCAACATATGCTGCTATTCCATAAACAGATGTTCCTTCACCATATAGTACATTATTTGAAATATTATTAACTTGTCTATTACTAGAAGCACCAATCATATATAATTCAATTAAATAAGTTACTTTAGCATTAGCAATAATTTCATTTTCATCAACAATCATGCCACTTATAGGTTCTAGAACCATATAATCTGCCATATACATATCTTGTACAACAATTCCATATAAATTACCAGTACCACTATTTCCAAATTTGAAACATTTTCTGTTAAATATATGCCATTTTTATCAGTATTCATAATGGTGATACCCTTTATCACAGATCCTGATGAACTACCATAAAAGTTAAATGTTCCATTGATTATTTTAGTAGTATTTCTACCTTCTAAATTAAGTCTTTTATCAATTTGAAATTTTTTTTAGAAATTTCTCCATTGAATACTAATGTATCATCATCTAGAACATTGTTCTTAAGAGATCCATCATCATCAAAGTAATATGAATAAGTCGTCTCATTAACATCATATTGAGCTGCACTAACCATTCCTATTGATAAAAAAATAGAAATAGTAAAAAGTATTGCAATTTTTCCTTTATTCATATTTTCACCTCTTAAAATTTAATTATTATTTCAATCATGACTTATAGTAAATTACATCGTTTTGAGTAGGTCTAAAATCCCATGAACGTCCTGAATGACATATTCCCAAGATGGATCCATTTTTGATGCTTTCTTTATATCATTTAATTGATTTGTACTTGTTTCTTCCAATAAATATAAAATATAACTAAATAAATTTTTCATATTTTCATTTAAAATAGAAGCATCTACATTTTCACCATAATCAGCTTTAAAATAAGAACCTACAACAGTATTTTCAAATGTATGGGGAGTGTTGTTAGTTCTATTTGCTCCTAAAAAATTTATATTTAAATCATCTAAAAAATCATCATAAGTTCCAAAACAATAAGTCACCTTAAAATCATTGTTTGCTTTGGTATTGTTTAATATGTTATTTGCATCAAATTTATAGCTTGGACCATACATAAAAAGAAATACAAAACTAGATTCTTCAAGTAACCATTCTTCATAGGATTCATAAATAGGATCAGAATTAATATAATATATTTTCTTACTCATACTCATTAATTTATCAATTTTTGGTTGTTTCCACCATAATTAACTATGAAACAAATAATCTTGGGCTGGAATAATGATTAATTGTTTTATTTTCTATAATTTCATAGTTTTTCACATGAGTTTTATAAGTGGAATATGATATCCTAAAAGTATAATTTCCATCCTCTAATTGTGTTTTATATTGACCAGATGAGTTTGTATTTCCATTTTTAACTTCGACATTGTTTTTATAAATTTTAACAGTTGCATCTTTCAGAGCTTTTCCATTTTCATTATATTTAGTTGATGAGATTTTGCTCCTGATTTTTTTACCTGAATCTTTAATATTTACTAATACACTACCTGCGGATGCCTTGTTCAATTCTATATTATGGGCTGTTTTATCACCACTAATAGAATATTCTTCATTTATAACTATTGATAGACTTAAAAGTACCATTATACTTATAAATACTAAAAAATATTATATTATTTTTTTTCTTTAAAATATTGACCATTTAATGTATATCCCCATAAATAAGCATGATTATTTGAATTTTATGAGTTATATTATAAAATTTAAATAATATAAAATTATCTATTTAATATAAAAATTCAATTATATTTGATAAAATAGTTATTTTTTTATTTGTATAGAATGAATGTATTTTTTGTTATATTTGAAATAAAAACACAATATCAATAAATATATCAAATAATTACATATATGATAAATTTAAATATAAAAAAGCCTTTAAAAAATAAAAAAAGATAAAATAATAATATTATTATTAAAAAATATATAAAGAATATTATTCTTCAACCATTATCAATTTTCCCGTCGAAGGATCTTTGTATACTTTTCCCATTTCAGTGTATCCATCATCGGATCCATTAGAAACATCAGGAGTATCATTAATTTCATTACCCTTATTTAATTCTATCACGTTTTTCATGACTTCCATTGTTTCTTGTTTTTCTTCTCGTGTCATATCACTGAAAACAACGTCTTGCATATTCCATGATAGGACAACAAATACTAAAAGTCCAACTGACATGACTAACATTGTGTCAACAAGATTAGTAGTCCTTGTCGTCGGATCTTCTTCAGTTTTTTGTGATCTTCATCGAATAGGTTTTTTTCTAACTATTTTAATTCTCCATACAATTGTTGTTATTATTTATAATTTATTACTTTCAATATTATTATTCTCAATACTACTTTCAATATTGTTATTTCCAATATTATCTTATTCATTTTCAATAGTTTCACTTGCAATAATATTGTCTTTCATATGATTTTTGTTTTCAAGGATTGCATCTGATAGTGCATCTAGGTTTGAGAGATAATTGTCGTACCATCTTCTTCGTATTTTAGAAGTTAAGTAAGCAACAGCTCCTGAACCAATACCTACAACAGTTGTGTCAAAAGCTACTATTATAGCTTGTGCAAGTGCTGTTACATCTCCACTTCCTAGCGCTGCTAAACCAAGTTCCATTGGAATTAATGTTCCCATTAAACCTAATGTTGGGCCGATTCTAGTGATGACATCTGTTTTTTCTAATATTTGTTCAATTCTATCTTCTTCACTTTCAATTAATTTTCTAGCTAATGCTTTTCCTGTTCCTTTATTTAGAGAATTTGCTGATAAAAGTTCATTTAAAATTTCTTTTTGTGATTTAGGTATAATAGAATTGTCTATTGTATTTTTTGTTGTTTTTACATCATTTGATGTTGAGATTGAAAATATTAATTCTTTAATTTCTGAGACTGGTATTTTTTCTGCTAATAAATTCTGATATTAATCCTTCTAGTGTTATTAATGCATAAAATACGAAAATAAGTAATATTACTATAACAGGTATTAAATAGACTTTGAGAAATTACATTCAAAGCTGACGTTAAAATTTCACTTCCAGGAATACTTGCAACCACATATATCATGATCCATTTTATTTAAATTTCTTTTATTTAGTTATTTAATTAATTTTTAAGCTAATTATTTGGTTTAAAATAATTTTCATTTAATTTTTTATTAATTTAAGGATATTTAATAATTTTTCAATTATTATAATCTCATTCATTTACTTAGTCATTCATTCAATATACTACTTTTTTTTATTAATGAAAATACCTAATATAATTATAGCTATAAACACAATGGTAATAGTTACCAATGATGAAACCGATTCTATAGTTATTTCTTCAATGCTTTGACCTAAAATACTCATAATATTAGGTAAAATTACCGAAGAAGCTAAAAAGTATAAACCTAAAAATAACATAAAATTCCCAAGAATAATGGGATATGGTTTCTTTATAACTTTCACGATTAGATTTGATGCAAAATATGTTGCTAAAATTATTATCATTAAAGCTAATGCAACATATTGACTAAGTACAAAAGTTCCAAGTCCTACTGTTGGGGCCCAAAAAACACACTTGCTATTATAGATCCAAAACAACGTGGACATGGAGCTACAACTCCCAAACATGTGGCAATACTTGTATTTTTCTCATGAACTTTCCATTCTCTAATACTATATAATCCGGACATGATCCTTATTGCTGCCATAATTAAGAAAAACCATGTATTATATGTATAAATAAGGTCTGTAAGGTGTGTAGAAGAATTTTCAGCAATTTCAATAAATACTTGGATTCCTAGACCATAAGCAATAGTTATTGCAAATACATATCTCTTTTTTAGATTAGATAATCCTATTCTGATTCCAAAAACTAAAATTACAGATAAAATTCCAATTTGTCAAAGTATTGACACCATATCCATTATAATACCTCCTTATTTTCATTTTTTAGTAAATTAAGTTTATTATTTTAATTATTTTGGTATTATTGATTTATTTCATTTATTATTATTTTATTATATTTTATTTAAATAATCAAGACTATTAAGCACTGATTTCTTATCAATAACTTCAATTACATATTTTCCATCATATTTATTTTTTTTAAAAATTTCAAAAACTTCTTTGAAATTAATATTTCCTTCACCTAAACCTAAGTGGAGATCATTGTCATGAAAGTTATCTGCTAAATGAACATGTTTTATAGATTCAAAAAATAAATCTTTTTCTTGAAATCCTGCTGTACATGCATGCCCAACATCTAATGTCATATACATATCTAGTTCTATGAGTAATTCATTCAATTTATCTATATTTTGATAGAGAACCCCTTCTATATTAGACATATTTTCAATAGTAACCATTACTTCATTTTCTTTTCCATAGTCTCCACATTTTTTCATGGAGTCTTTACATTTTGATAATATTTTCTCTTCACAGGGATAACCTAAAAGTGTGAAGCCTGATGGATGAACTACTACAATATTACTATCTAATTTATTCGCTAGATCTATAGACATTTTGACTTCATTTATAGAAGCTTTTTTCATTGATTTATTCAATGAAGCTAAATTCAAATCTGTGATAGGTGAATGTATGGTATATTTAAGATTATAGGAATTCATTAATTCAATATCAATTATATCATTTGGATATTCATTTAATATTTCAAAATATTCAATATTTATGCTTTCAGCAAATTCTAAACTTTCTTGAATATTTTTCCCCATACATGATGATGAAGAAACTCCTATTTTCATAAAAATACACCTTATCTATTAATTTTAATTGAATTATTAATTTTGAAATAATGTCTCATTATTTGAAAAATACTTTTGTTTAGCTCTCAGAAAGATTTTTTCAAAAGTTCCAAACAATAGAACTAACAATACTACATTTACAATACCATGAACAAGATCAAAGGTAAAACTAGCAGCATATACTCCTAATACTCCCCCTAATGATATTGTTCCTAAAAATGGTAACATTCCAATATTACTTATCCATCCATACAAAAATCCCCATCCTAATCCGAAAATAGCTCTTGAAAGATCATTGTTTTTTAAATTTTTACTTAAAATTCTGGCAGTTAGTCCCATAAGGCTCCAACCAACCATTTGCAATACAGTCCAAAATCCTAAACCTAAAAATAAGCCTGTCACTAATGGTGTTAATGTACCAGTTATAAATCCAGTTTGTTTACCAAAAACAATACCTGTCATGATTATAATAAATGAGGCTGCTTGGACTCCAGGAATTGCAGCTGTAGGTAATGTTCCTAATGCAGCTATGGCCACTAAAATAGCTATTATAACAATATTTTCAACTGTTGGCTTAGATTTTTCAAACATTTTGAAAAATGCTACAAACACGCCAATTATCAACACAAATAATATTATCCAATATGTTAATGTCATGATTTCCATTTTTTCACCACTTATTATACTTAATAATATACTTAATAATTTTTAATTAATTTGAGTTATTTGATTATATTAATCTATTTTTATATTTTTTCTATATTTTTATTCCATATCTTTTTCAAATCATTGAGAGTTATACATTTAGGTATATAATTTTTCACCATTCTATTTACAAAAGTTGTGTAAAAATTATTACTATAAAAAAGTTCTTTAGGAGTACTATCAACTTGAATATTCCCATCAAATATTAAAAAACTTCTATCAGTATAATCTGCAGCAAAATCAATATCATGTGTAACCATTACTATGGATAAGCCATTTTTTTGCAATTCTTTAAATTTTTCTCCAAGATTCTTTTTAAACATCGGATCTAATCCTTTAGTAGGTTCATCTAAAAATAAAATATCTGGTTTTTTTAATAATGCTTTCATGATAACTATTTTTTGCTGTTCTCCACTACTACAATCATAAGGATGTTTTTCTAACAAAGTTTCTATTTCAAAAAAATTTATTAATTTTATTTTATCTGATAAAATATCGTTAGTATCATTAATATCTTTAGTATTATTATTAAAATTAGAATTGTCTATATCTCGATTTTCTAAGTATTTATCATGTGACTCAATATCAATTTTTAGCTCTTCTGCAACAGTTTCATGTCTAAAATGAATCATAGGATTTTGATGAACATAAGCTAACTGTATTTCTTTGTCAATTTTTAACTTTCCTTTAATTGGTTTTAGGATTTTAGCTAAAAGTTGTAATAAAGTACTTTTACCCGTACCATTTCCTCCTAAAATACTAATAAACTCGCCTTTGATAATTTTAAAAGAAATATCTTTTATTACTAAATTATTTTTTTCATAGCCAAACCAAAGATCTTTACATTCAAAAACGGAATAATCATTACTTTCATTACTTTTAACTTCATTATTTTCAATAGTTTTATTATCTTCAATATTTTCATTATTTTTAATATTTTCATTTTTTTTTAATCTTAAGTATTCATCATAAAAAGTATTATCAGTTTTAACTCCTATTTCTTCATTCATATCATACATACTATTTAATCCATCTCTGATACTTATTGGAATTGTTTTATTTTTAATGAAAGAATAATAATTTTTAAATAAAAAATGAACTAATGCAGTAGCTGGAAGATAGTTGGAAAATATATCATTATTCCAAGTTTCTAAACATATATTTTGAGGTGAATTATTGTATTTTATTTCTCCATTTTCTATAAAAACCGCTTGATCAATAAATGGAAATACATTATTTATCCTATGTTCTGTCATGAGTATAGTCATAGAAAATTCTTCATTTAATCTACGAAGCATGGCTAAAAAATCATAGGATGCTATTGGGTCTAACTGAGAAGTTGGTTCATCTAGAAGTAGTGCTTTAGGTTTTAATATAAGAAGAGAGCATAAATTAACAAGCTGTTTTTGTCCACCTGAGAGTTCATCTATTTTTTTATAGAGAATTTTATCTAATCCAAAAAAAGTTGACATTTCTGCTATTCTGGTTCTTATTTCTTCGGTAGATACGCCCATATTTTCTAAAGAAAAACTAATTTCCTGAATCACTGTATCAGAAACAAATTGATTTTCAGGATTTTGAAACAAAAATCCTATTTCTCTTGCAGATTTCTCTTTATCTATTTCACGAATATTTTCTCCGTCATAATAAATAATTCCCTCTTCTTCACCTATTGGTCTGATTTCATTTTTTAAATTCATGATTAATGTTGTTTTACCACATCCTGAAGGTCCACAGAATAAAACAAAATCTCCTCGTTTTATAGTTAAATTAAGTTCAGAAAAAATTTTTTCATTAGGAGAATAAGAAAAATTAAAATTTTCAAATTTAATTAAATCCATATGTTTTACTCCTAAGTTTCCAAATAACTCTTTCTTTTAATTCTAAAAATATTAATGGTGACAATAAAACCAAAAAAGTTAAATAAAATACATTTAAAGGAAAATCTAGTGGAAAATTGAAAAAGGATGGAGTTAATGTAGGATAAATCTCCACATTACCTATTCCATAATATAGTCCCAATAAGCTTATTATAGCACATAACATTATAATTCCAATTAAAATAATGTCTATTCTATTAATTTTGTACCTTAAATAACTGCTTCTTTTAAAAATACCATATCCTCTAGCTTTCATAGATTTAGCTGTTAGCATTGATTCTTCTAAAGACCAAAATATTACTACAGCTAATATAGATCCCATTTTTTTTATTTTATCTATCTTTGATTCATCGGAATTTCCATGTTCAAAATCGAATATCTTATTAACTTCACCTAAACGATAATTTAATAATGGAATAAAACGCATAACCATCACTACAATCATCGAAACATTAGGAAAATGATTTGAAGTTAAATAAAGAAGTTTTTGATAATCTACATATTTATTAAACGATACAAATAATAATAAAATTATTAATAGTGAAAAATCCATTAAAAAACCATATGCTAATGATTCTAATGTAATAAAATAATTTCCCATTAAAAAAATTTTTGTAGTTCCTACATGAGAAAATAATGGATTTAAGATTATAATAATTAGTGACATAGGAATAAAATATTTTAATGTGGGTTTTATTTCTTTTTTACTTTTCTGTAAAAACAATAGTATTACTATAAATACTAAAAATGCTACTAAATAATATATATTATTAAATAATAGTGCAAATAATATTAGAATAATATAATAAATTGTATATATTGTAGGATGAATAGTAATCACATTCATAATATCATTAAAAAAATTAAATTAGTAGGGAAATAATCCATTAAATATAATTTCGTTAATTTTTTATTATTTTACTATTATATAAATATTTCAATTTAGTTTTATAAGTAATCAAATATATTGATAAATAAAATCTTATTTTAAAAGTATATAAAACTTTTTGCAAAATAAGTAAAAATAAAAATATAGGGTATAATATATAAAAGTGTAGATGGTAATATTTATGAATCCAAAAAAATGAAAAAAGTTAAAATAACAGTTTTGAAAACTACATTTGAAGAAGAACTTTCAAAAGAGCATGATATTGATGGATTAAGCACCTGTCCTATACATAAAAAAGGGGAAATATTTTATGGGGATTATAGGAAACCCGAAGGTTTTTGTGATGAAGCATGGAAAGCTATCTATCAGCATGTTTTTGCATTAGCTCATGGAGCTGAAGATACTTTATTTTATCATGAAGATTGGATAAAAAAACCGAGTGTAGCTATAGTATGTTGTAATGATGGATTAAGACCAGTACTATTTAAACTAGAAACTACTGATATTCTTTCAACTACTATTCATCTAAATAAATCAATATAACTTATTTTAATAATATGGTTAATATAAGTTATTTCCTATTAATTTTTTTGCAAAATCTGTTTTTGGTTCATTTTTGATCTGTTCAGGAGTACCATATTGTTCAATTTCACCATCATTTATAATCAGTATTTTATCTCCTAAAAGCAATGCTTCATTAATATCATGAGTTACAAAAACTATGGTGATATTAGTTTCGTCATGAATTCTTTTAATTTCTTTTTGCAATTGATTTCGTGTTATTGCATCTACAGACCCAAATGGTTCATCCATTAAAAGAATTTCAGGAGAGGCAGCTAAAGCTCTTGCAATTCCAACTCTCTGTTGTTGCCCACCAGAAAGTTCGAAAGGGTATTTTTTTAATAAACTTTTGTCTAAATCAACCACTTTAATCCACTTTTTAACTGCATGTTCTGTTTTTTCATAATTTTTTTTATTTAATAAATTTGGAACATATGCAATGTTTTTTTCTACTGTTAAATGAGGAAACAATACATTTCCTTGAATAACATAACCAATATTTCTCCTTAAATTTACTCCATCTTCTTTGGAAATATCATTTCCTGATATGAAAATTTTACCTTCATTTGGTTTGATTAGTTCATTAATCATTTTCAAAGCAGTAGTTTTTCCACTTCCTGAACTTCCAATAATGGTTACAAATTCTCCTTTATCAATTTTCAAATTAAAATTTTCTAATATAGTTTTATCATCATATGATTTTTTAACATCTTCAAATTCAATTGCAACTACCATTTTTTCACTTCCTAATTTTCTAATCACTAATCATTAACTAGTTCCTTTTCTTTTAAAAATTCATGAGTAACGTCTTTAGGGTCTTTTTTATTAATTTCAACTTCATAATTCACAGAGCCATATCTGTAGCTGAAATTAATCCTTCTAGTTTTAATAATATTTCCTTCAATTAAGGGTGTTTTTCTAAAACATCTTCTCTAACTACATTACCACATTGATATGATGGATAAAATTCTTTATCATCTTCTAAAACAACAATGTTTGGATTATTCAACTGGCCATCAGTAGTAAAAATATTCATTACATCGATTTTATTTTCTTTAAGAGCATTGTACTTTAATCTAATATCTAAATCAGTTGTACTTTTGAAATTAAATCCATATTCTTCAGATATTGCTTCATATCCATCTTCTCTTTCATAAAAATCATATTCTGCACCAAAAAGCTAATTGATCAGAAACTTTCGCTAAATCTGAGTAAGTTGATAAATTATATTTAGCTGCGACTTCTTTAGTTACAGCTATCCATAAGTATCATCAAAACCATACATCCCTCCCATGTAAAATAATATTTTTGATTATATTTAAATTGTAATTGAGAAAAGGAACTTTCATTATATACTCCTTTTTCTTTTAACACTTCCATCCAATCAGTACCAGTATATTCTGGATACATATCAAATTCTTCTTTTTCCATTCCGGGTTGGATAGTACTTGTTCCACCACCAACTCCAGTTCTTAGCTCAATATTTAGATTACTATCTTGTTCAATTAGTTCTTCTAACATGGCTCCAATAATGTATTGTTCTGGCATTGGCTTTGTTGCAATGTTTATAATGTCTTCTGTAGAATTTGCTAATAGCTGTCCTCCAGCAAATACACAAATAATAATAAGAAAAGTCCTTAATACAGTTTTTTTATTGAAAAATATGGATCTTACTTTAATTTCAAAGTTGGATCGGTGTCTTTCATATTGAGTTAACTTTTTGATTTGCCCAAGTATAAAATCAACTATTATAACTAATATAGCTATTAAAATACTCCCTGCCGCTGTCATAACAATATTGTTGGTAGTTATTTCTCTATAAATAGCTACACTAAGTCTTTCTGCACCAATAAAAGTAGCAATACCAGTAAGTGCTATAGTCATAACAACCATTGTACGAATTGCAGACATTATACGTGGTAAAGCAAGAGGGAGTTTAATTTTGTATAATATTTGTAATTTTGTATTTTCCATACCTTTAGCAGCTTTGATTATATTTTTATCAATATTAACAATTCCACTATGTGTATATCTTACCATAGGTAATAATACGTATATTGTAAGAGCGATTATTGCACTAATATCTCCTATTCCAGTAAAAGGTATTAAAAAACCAAATAATGTAATGGCCGGTATGGTGTAAATAAAATTGATTAAACTCAATATCCATTTATTTTTCTGATATTCACTTACAATAATCCCTATGGTTAATCCAATTATTATTGCTATCAAAGATATTTCTAATGTTCAATTGTTAAATTTAAGAAAAATTCACTTTGTTCACTTATTAGTGATAACACATCTTCTAATAACATTTCCCCACAAT
>NIZT01000029.1 GCA_003315655.1 Candidatus Methanobinarius endosymbioticus | reverse complement strand
CTTATCTATTAATTACTTTTTTACTAATTTTAATATAATTTATTTATTACTTTTTATAATTATCATTTATTTTTTATCAGAATTTTTATTAGATTTTTTTTATCAAATTAAGTATATACTAATTAATTTATTATTTATTTAAGATTACAATTTATATTGTTAGTTTTAATGTTATTAAAAAAATATAAATACTATCTCGGATATATTTATATTGTCGTATCTTTTTTGACTGATGCCTACGGTCCTTCTAAAGAGGAAAGTGTTAGCTGTCTATGACTAGAAGAAACCCAGCATTAGATAGACTGCCTGTTTCGAGGGTTACTCGGGGAGGAAAGGTTAAGCTACCCATGATCCAAGAGAGTTAGTATACAGGCAAGATATAAATACTTAACATAAATAGATTTAACTTTTTTTAGTTACTTCCATTACATTATTATTAATATTATTCAATTCAACATGATTATTATTCAAATTATCATCGATTTTCTATTATTTATATTTTGATTATTTATAACGTAGGCGTAAAAATGAAACTACCAGAATTATTAGCTCCAGGTGGTTCTATGGAACATTTAAAATTAGCTGTTTTTTCAGGAACAAGTTCTATTTATTTATCTGGGAAAAAATTTGGTGCAAGAAAACATGCTCTAAATTTTAAACTTTCTGAAATAAAAGAAAGCTGTTGAATTTGCACATTTATATAATGTTAAAGTTTATATCACAGTTAACATATTAATAAAAGATTATGAGTTATTAGAAGTTATAGAATATATTTTTGAATTATATAAAATTGGTGTAGATGCTATTTTAATTCAAGATATTGGGCTTTTATCATTGAAAAATATGATTCCCAATATTCCAATTCATGCTTTTACTCAAATGAATATTCAAAATATTGAAGGAATCAACTGGACTAAAGATAATGGTATTTCTAGAATTGTTCTTTCTAGGGAATTAAAATATGATGAAATTAAAGAAATGACTGATCATGCTATTTATTAAATATTGAAACAGAAATATTTGTCCATGGGGCAATATGTTTTTCTTACTCTGGAAGATGTTTATTTTCTTCTTTAATCGGAGGTCGAAGTGGTAATAGAGGAATTTGTGCTCAAGCTTGTCGTCAAAAATATCAAATACTTTTAGAAGAGAAAGATGGAAAAAAAAGGAAAAAAATTAGTAATTCCTAATCATAAAAATGAAGATTATCTTATTTCTACAAAAGATCTTTCATTATACAACAATATTTCTCAATTGATTGAATTAGGTGTAGCTAGTTTAAAAATAAAAGGTCGAATGAGAAATACAGAGTATGTAACTAATGTTGTTAATCAATATAGGAAGAAATTAAATAAATTCAAAGATTCTAATCTTAATTTTATTTCAAATAATGTAAAAAATCAATATAAAAATAAAAATCCAAAAAAATCTAAAAATAAAAAATATAAAAATATAGCTAAAAACAATATTAATGAAAATGAAAATTTAAAACTAGTTTTTAATCGAGGATTTACATCGGGACATTTTTATTATTTAATCATAATAATAAAACTAATAAGAACCTTAATAATAATAAAAATAAAGATATTTTTGGGAATATAAAAAATATAAATGATAATTATTATAATGTTTTTAAAGAATTTATTATGAGTAGAAAGAAACCAGGTCATTTTGGTTTATTCATTGGTAAAATAATTGATTTTAATAAATCTAATAATAATCATAATGAACTATTGATTCATTAAATTCTAATATACAAAATATTCCTGAAAAAGGAGATGTTTTGTTAATATAATCTAATAATGGTAGTTATGGATTTGAAATATTAAATAATTAATATATTAATAATTATAATAAATCTAATAATAATCCTAATGATAATTATAATAAAAATAAGAGAAACCATAAAAATCTATAATAATTATAAAAATCACAATACTGAAATTAATAAAAATAATAAATTTAGTAAAAAAATAAAGATAATAAGTATACTATGATAATAATGTTATTATTTCTATTAATTTAGTAAAAGAAAATAAAAATGTTCATATAGATGTTAAAAAAGGAAATAAAGTTTATTTAACTAAAAGAAAATAAATATCTGATTTTACTAAAGCTATTTTACATGCTGAAGCAGAATAAATCTTCAAAAAGACTCCTATTTCTATCAATTTTTCTATAGATTCTTCTAATAAAAATGATGGAAAAATTCCAGTCTTAGAGGGAACTGTAAACTTAGACAATGGTAAGATTATTAATATAGTTGAAAAAGGAGAACATTCCTGGAAAAAAGTTAAAAATAAACCAATTAATTTTGAACAATTGAAAAAACAGCTAGTAAAAATTGGAAATCTTCCTTTTTATTTTGAAAATATTTCTATTAATTATCCTGGAAATTTATTTGCTCTAATAAGTCAAATTAATGAATTTAGGCGATCATTTTAATAAATTAGAAAAAACTATTGTAAATAGCTATAAACCTAGCTATGATAATATAAAATCTTCAAAAAGAATATTGATCATCAAAATAATTCTAAAGATAATTATGAAGATAATCCTAAAAAATATTCATTATCATTATATATAAATGATTTAGAATTATTAAAAGACATTGGAAATAATAAAGATATTGCTAATAAATATAATAGAATATATTTAGAGGTTCTTGTTCAAGATACATTTAATTCAACAGATAAACCTGTTGATATTAACTATTATTTAAATTTCTTAAAAGAATCTATTCTTTTATCAAAAAATCAAAATTATAAATTGATATGGAAATGGCCAGATATAATTCATAAAAACATTAAAGAGAATTTAATAAAAATTATTGGTATATTAAAAAATTATAAATTAAGATAGATGTAATGACTAGTTCATTAGGATTTTCTGATTAATAATTATAATGTTGATGTTTATGGGGCTTATCCTTTAAATGTATTTAACTCAAAAACGCCATCAAAATTAAACGATTTTAATCTATTAATATCACATCTCCAGAATTATCTAAAGAAAATCTAGAAACATTAATGAAACATTACAAAAATGATATAGGAAATTTTAGTTCTCCAGAACTTGAAATTATTGTTAAAGGTAAAATTGAATCTTTGATAAGTCGAAATCCAATACTTACAAAAAAACATATTAAGTTTATTAATGAATCAAGTAATGATTTCAATATTTATTTAAATGATTTTAAAAATAATAATTATTCTATTAAAAAAGTTGAAGGTGGAAATTTACTATTAAATAGTACTGAAAATAATTTAATGGAGAATATTCCTGATTTTATTTCATCAAACCTTAATAATTTTGCTATTGATGCTCGATGGAGATCTAAAAATTATGTTTTTAATTTATAATGTATTATCTCTAATTATTTCTAATTATACTTTATAATATTTTAATAATATATCTATTCAACCAATCTATTCTATTCAAATTTAATTTATAATATAATATTATTTATAATAATTTATAATATTTTAATTATTTTAGCTAATCTTTTTAGTACAATATTATGGTCTAATTTAATCATTATTTTAAACAATTATATAATAATATATTACTTTTCCACATTTTTGTAGGTTAAATTCTATTATATATATGTCTAAATGATATTTAGAATATTGTAAACTATGGTAGTATAATGATATTTATTTTATAAATATTTCAGTATAATTGGATTGAATAATTAATTGATTGAATAAATATATTAATTAATATTCTAAAATATTCTAATGAATTTTAAAAATATTTTATAAATACAGTAAAAAATAACAGTTATTAACAAAAAACTTTAAATATTTAAGTAATACTAATTAGGAGCTTAAAAATGAATCTAAATGAAGTGAATGGGGTTGGGGATAAATTATCTGAAAAAATATT
Organism: Candidatus Methanobinarius endosymbioticus; assembly: GCA_003315655.1. GTDB lineage: Archaea > Methanobacteriota > Methanobacteria > Methanobacteriales > Methanobacteriaceae > Methanobinarius > Methanobinarius endosymbioticus. Next base: position 43,106 of record NIZT01000029.1, on the reverse strand, counting down.
GAAAGCTGTTGGTGGAAGAGAAGAATTAGAAAAAATTGTTAAAGATCTCGACCTTAAACGATTGATAGCTATCGAAGGTATAAGTCAAAGAAAAGCTGTAGAAATTATGAATCAGCTACTTGAAAATCCTAGCCAAGAATTTTTAAAAAGTGAAAGAGCATTTCAATTATATGAAGAAATTATTGAAAAGATTATATCTTATTCTAATACAAATTACGCTGAAAACAGAATACTTCTTTTATCTCCCTCTAAAGACAAAACAACTATAAAAAAACAAATTGATTTTGTAATGGATGCTAAAGAAAAAGTTTCAAAGCTTCCTATCATTAAATTAAAAGGGCTGATGAAGAAGCTTCAGCTTCCTAAAAAAGTTCGTCCTGATTATGATCCTAGTAAAGCCATACTTGTGGAAACTGATGAAGACAGTGATTATTTATTAGATTTGGGATTTAATCAATATTATCCTATAATAAATGCTTCCTCTTCAACCATGCTTGAAGAAGAAATTCGTAGCTATGAATTGATATATTATGTTTATACAGAAGGATTCCTTGAAGTAGGTGAAATGAATAATTATATCATGATTAGTAAAGAAGCTCCTGAGCATAAAATTATTCCTGAATTAATTTTAGATTATTTTAATGAAAATTCTGATCTTTTTAATAGAGTAGCTGAAATCAGAAGAATTCTCAATGAAAAAACCATTCTTGAAGATATAGGTCCTATGTTGGATGAAGTTAATTCTCTTAAAAAACGAGATGTTGATGTAGAAAAAGTGGTTAATTCTGTAAGATCTGATCTTGATGAAGAACTTAAAGTAGCTATTAAAGAAATTGATCTCGAGGGAAATGAAGTACTAGATCTTTTAAACAATGACATGCCTCCTAAAATAGCTAAAATATTTGATGAAATCATTGGTAAAGGTAAGGTAATAATTAAGGAAGAAACTGGGATGGATTTTGATCCATTTTTAAGACAATATCCTCTTGAAATTGATGAAAATGAATTAGAACGGATAAAACTAATGCAGAGCATTGAAAAAGAAAATAATCTATTTGATAAAAAAATTACAGCTGCTAACTATTTAGCTAGTATCAAGACTCAAGCTATAGATGAGGTAAAAGAAACATTAGAGTTTGATTATGAATTTACTTTAGGTAGTTTTGCTTATGAATATGATTTAATGCCTGCAAAATTAGCTGATGATTTTAAACTTAAAGGAGCTTTGCACTTAGAATTAAGACTTGAAAAAGGAGATTATATTCAAAGAATTGATTATGATTTAAGTCGTCCTGATAATGTAGCTCTTCTTACTGGAGCTAATAGTGGTGGTAAAACAACACTTCTTGAAACAATAGCTCAAATATCTATAATGACTCATATGGGACTTCCTGTTTGTGTAAAAGAAGCAGAAGTTAAATTATTGGATGAAATTTATCATTTCTCAAAAAAGAGATCTTTAGATGCAGGTGCTTTTGAATCTTTCCTCAATGTTTTCATGCCTATAGTTACAACTGATACAGAAAAATTAATACTACTTGATGAATTAGAGGGAATTACTGAGTTAGAAGCTGCAGTAAAGATAATATCTAGCTTTATTGAAATGATTAAAGATTCTAATTCTTATGCTATTATCGTAACTCATATGGCTAAAGAATTAATGAATTATTCTGATGTTCGAGTAGATGGTATAGAAGCAAAAGGATTAGATGAAAAATACAATTTGATCGTGGATAGAACTCCTAAAATGAATTGTTTAGCTAGAAGTACTCCAGAATTTATCTTAAAAAGAATATATGAAAACTCTGAAGGTACATTAAAAGAAGTTTATGGGGAAATACTTAAGAAATTTGAGTAGTTTTACTAATAAGATTTTAATACTTTATAATTATTTTTTTTATTTTAATTTTTTTATCATATGAAAACATAATATTATTATATAAATTTTTATAAATATTTTTATAATAATAAAATATAATTTTATTAGTAAATTGTTTTAGTAATAATTTATTTTAGATAATATAATTTAACAAATTCAATCATATTATTTACTTTTTAACTATATTATTTATTTAAATAACATTATTTTTATATAATTTAAAAACTAAGGTATTCTTATATGTATATTGTTTTAGAAGGAATTGATGGAGCTGGAAAATCCACTCAAATAACAGTTCTTAAACAATGGTTAGAAGATTCTGGAATTGAAGTGGAAACTATTCTTGAACCTACTGATTCCGATGTAGGTGTTTTAATTAGGAAAATGCTTCAAGATCCAAATGCTACAAAAGAAAATTTTCAAAAAGCATTGGGACTTTTATTTGCAGCTGATCGTTTAATGCTTATGGATAAAATAGATAATGAAGAATACTGTAATAAAGTAATCATAAGTGATAGGTCTTTTTATTCAAGCTTAGTATATCAAAAACCTAAAGATTGGATAACTGAAATAAACAAATTTGCAAAACAACCTGATTTAGTTCTTCTTTTAGATTTAGATGTTGATTTAGCTATAGAACGTTGTTCTGGTGAAGATGAATTTGAAAAAAAGTCTTTTTTAACTGAAGTAAAGAATAATTATTTGGAGTTAGCTAAAGAATTTAATGGAAATAAAAACAAATTTAAAAATAATAATGAAAATATTAATGATAATAAAAATAAATTTACTATAATAAATGCTAATAATGGTCCTAAAAAAGTTCAATCTGATATTCGAAAAGTAGTTGCACCTCTTTTAGGATTTTGTGTTAGTGAACTAGACTAAATGAATGTTTAGTATTCCTTTTTCTTTTTTATTAATTTTTATTTATTTTTATTCTTCTTCTTTTTCACTCTCATCATATTTATTTGAGAGTTCGCTTAATCTTTCATTTATGGATTTTACAATATAATCTTTTGCATTTTCTAATTCTTCAGCTGTTCCAATAAGAACTGGTCCATAATCAGTATGTTTTAATTTAACTTCAAATTTTTCTATGGTATGTGCTAATATTTGTTCTCCAACACCAAGAGGTAATTTCATTTCATAATCCATAATAATCACGTGATTTATTTAATTATATTTTCTTTTTAGCAATTTTTTAATTTAAATATATTCTTAATTAATATAATATAATTTTAATTATTTAATCTAATTAATTTTTTTCAATGTATTAATAATATAGTTAAATATATTTTTAATTATTAGTCATATAATCTCTAACTTTAGCTAAATAATCGATCAAAAATGTAGCTATAGCATTTTTTAGGTCCATTGGATGAAGTTCACCAGAACTATAAGTTTCTATTAATTCTTTTTCAGATAATTCTAAATTTCCACCAAATTTCTCTGGTCTTTCTATTAATAATTTAGCTTGATTTGGAAAAACAAAGTGAGTAGCTATTTCTATAATTGGATTTCCTTCTATTTCTTTCATTGGACAGAAACTTTTGTTTATTTTAGTTTTAATTTCTGATTCCTCATCATCTATAGCTATGAAGTTACCTTTACTACTGGACATTTTTTCATCACCATCTAAACCATGTAAAAGTGGGGTGTGAATACAAACAGGAGCTTCTTTATCAATTTTAGGAAGATTTTCTCTAGCTAAAACTTGGATTTTCCTTTGTTCCATTCCACCAAGAGCTACATCTACTTCTAAAGAACTCATATCTGCTACTTGCATTAACGGATATATGACATTAGCTACTTTTGGATGTTCACTATGCCTACTTACTTGATCCATACTTCTTTTTGCTCTTACAATAGTGGTAAGTGTAGCTAATTTATAAACTTCATCAGTATATTCTGGTTTAGTTTGGAAAGTAGAACCTAAAACAAAATCAGTATCATCACTTAATCCTAAAGCTTTGAAACATTTTTCATTGTATTTAGCTGTTTCTTCTATTTCTTCAATAGTTCCTTTTCCATTTAAATAAGCATGATAATCAGCTAAAAGTATTTTTATTTTAAAACCTAAATCTTGCATTTGTTTTAATTTCATAACAGTAATTGTATGACCTAAATGAATTTTCCCAGAAGGTTCATAACCAGTATAAGCAACAGCTTTCTCTTTTTTGAGTTTTTCTTCTAGCTCTTCTGTATTAATCATTTCTAATGTTCCTTTCTCTATTAGGTCTAATTTTGCTTTAATATCCATTTAATCACTTCTAGGATTATCTAATATATATTATTTATTATTTATAGTATTTTTTTACTAATAATTTTAATAATATTTTATTTATTTATTTTTTAAGGATATATTAAGGATATATTATTAAATATATCTATTATTTTTTAATAAATATTACATTTTTGTTAATTATAATTAGTTTATTCTTCATTGAATTCAAGTAAATAAATATTGTTTTCAATTTTTATAACATTTACTTCTTCACCAATTTCAAGACTTTTAAAATTATTATTTACTTCTATGTCTACTACACTATAATCATCAGGATCTAATAGCTGTATTGTAGAAGGTGAAATTGATATTAGAGTAGTAGTTTGAATATCTTCATAGTTTTTTAAATATTCTATTGAATCATATTCTTTCCATTGAACAGGAACTTTTTTAAAAGTTTTTAAGTTTTTCATGAGAATTCGTTTACCATCGATAGCTAATATCTCATTATCAACATTATTGTATCTTATAAAATCTCCTTTTTTAAAGTTTGGAAGACGTATAGAGATCCATATTCTATACAAACCTTTTCCAGTAGATTTATCTTGACTTATTAATCTAGGAGACTCTTTGATTATTCCGCCAAATTCTTCTTGTATAGCTTCTACTACCTTTTTTCCAGATTTATAAGATCCAATGTAATAGTCATTACCTTCTTTTAATTTAGCTTTTTGAACTAAATAAGCTAACCTATCTCTTTCAAATCGGTTGTTCAAGACTTTAACAACAATTTCATCAGCTTTTTCAACTTCTTCTGAGGTTAATTCACGATTATCGACCCTAAATTGAATAACTGCTTCATAATAACTTGATCGCTGTTTACTACAGGTAGGACACACACTTTTCATCAATCTGACTTCTGTGTCAAATGATTGTTCTAAAGTTTCATTAAAGATTTCTGTTTTGGCTTCAATATGACATTCAGCTATGATTCCTCTCATCTGAACAATTTCGAGCTCAACATGTAGTTTATCTTCATCTACTTGGGGATCCACTTTAATACTTTTTTCTAAAGCTCTGTAAATGATTTCTTCTTCAGGAATTTCTAATTCTTCCCATTTTCCTTCTTCAAATTTTGCATTACAATGGGCACAGATAGTAAGTTCTATATTTTCAGGAATTTCTAAAATAGAAAACTTCTTTAAAAAACAGTTTTGGCAAATTCCTCCAACCATTGGAGTATCTGTACTACCACATTCTGGACAAAACATCTACAACACTCTTTATCTTAATTAGATAATATAAAAATATAGTTAAAATTGATTTTTAAGTAATATTTACTTGAATTTTTTATTCAATAATTTTATTCAAATATATTCTGTATTTAAATCTATTGAATTTGATTATTTATTCAATAATTTATTTAATAAATAAAAAAAGAGTAGCTATAATAGCTACAATATGTGGATTATAATGTTTTTAGTGGAGCTTTAGCACCACAAGCCGCACATTTTAAGATGAATATTCTATCTTCTCTGATAATTCTTGTATCTGGTCTATTACATTCTTGACACATAACGAATTTTTCAACATATTCATCTATTCTTTCATTTATTAAAAAATGAGTGAATTTACCTTGTAAAATAACTCTTCCACCTTCTAAATTCCCAGCAGTACCTAATTCCCTAAGTAAGAATTTTAATAAATGTTGAGGATCTCTATTTAAAGCTTCAGCTATTTCTTTAAAATTTTGAACAAAAGTTCTATTTCCTTGTATAACTGAATAAGCTTTTGGAACACTAAATCTTTTTGTTTCAAAAACTTCTGGTGGGAGCTGATCAATAGCTCTATTCAATAAATCTTTGTATTTTTCCATGGTCTCTCCTCCTTATAATGATATCTTAAATATGTTATCTAAAGGTTATATTTAATAAGAATATAAGTAATTAAATTTATTAATAGTATATTATCAATATTATATTAATTAATTTATGTAAATTAGTTAATTGAGTATTAAAAATAATAAGGAATAATAAATGGTAAATTTAATAAATTAATATATAGTATAAACTAATCTCTTATATTATTGTAATGTATTTATTTTATTTTTTATATAAGTTTTCATAATATATACAAATACTATGTGGATGATATATTCATAATAAAATTCTATAGCTCATTATATGCTTTACTAGCTATACTTAATTTTTCTTTAGCTGTTTTGATTCTAGCATCCACATCACTAGATGGTTTTCCAGAATTCAAAACACTTTCAACATCACTGATTGCCGAATCAGCCCTTAATAATTCTAATTCAGCATCAATATATTGTTTTTCTTTTGTTTTATTAGATCCAGTGAATATTGTTGGTTTAGTAGAATTAAATTTAGCTTTTAATTCTGTATAATTAGCTTTAAGTGAATTTAATATTTCATATTGAGATCCTGATGAAATTTCTGATGAAATTTCTGATGAAATCACATTAAAACCAATATAAGCCGCAACTATCATGCTTGAAACTATCATCAATACTCCTAATACAGATATTAGCATTGAAGTTGATTTAAACAAACTTAATCGGGATTTTTTCATAATCATGACCTCTAATTAAATTAAAATTTATAATTCTCTCAAATATGTCTGTAGTAAAAAAAATGATCTATATAGTAAAAATATGATTTTCGTAAAATGTTTTTTATACTAATATTTTTTATTATATTATCTTTATTATTATAATTTATATTTTTCTTTTTATATATTAAATAGTTTTCCTTAGAATTTTTATTATTTATTATTTTTTCAATAAATTTTTTCTTTAATTTTTATTTTATTTTTATTATTTTATTTTTTATTTTTCTTTAATTTTTATTTTGTCAATCATATTTTTTCTTTAAATATTTTTTTATTTTTTTTCTTTTATTAATATAATTCTTTATATTTTAATATAACATATGAATAATAGGATTATAAAAATAATTATGAAATAAATAATGATAAAAATTATGTGAGTTTATATGAAAATTTATATGAATATATAAATAATTAATTAATAAAAAAATATTGTAAAATAGGAAAACTGAAGATTATATTAAGAAGAAAAATCAATGTAATTACAATGAGTGGAAGTGATAAATCACAAACATCTATTACTAAATTTGAGGAATTTTTCTCAACAAAGTATAAAGATGATGTTTTTGGAATTTTAGAAAAATATCCTGACGATAGATCGTTAGTTGTTGATTATATTGATTTGGAAATGTTTGATCCAGATTTAGCCGATCTTTTAATTGAAAAACCAGATGATGTTCTTCTAGCTTCATCTAAAGCTGTGAAAAACATTGATCCATTAATGAAAGATGCAGATTTGAACATAAGATTGGAAAATCTAACAAATATTGTTCAACTCAAGCATTTACTTAGTAAATATATTGGTAAATTTGTATCAGTAGAAGGAATAGTCCGTAAAACTGATGAAATCCGTCCTAGAATCGAAACAGGTGTTTTCGAATGTAGAGGATGTATGAGATTACATGAGGTTGAACAAACTAACAGTAACACTATTGTTGAACCTTCATTATGTACTGAATGTGGTGGAAGGTCATTTAGATTACTACAGGAAGAATCTAAATATGTTGACACACAAACAGCTAGAGTTCAAGAACCCCTTGAAAACCTTTCTGGAGGAACTGAACCTAAACAAATACTAATAATTCTTGAAGATGATTTAGTAGATATTTTAAATCCTGGTGATAATGTTGTTATTACAGGAACTTTAAAAACATTCAGAGAAGAACGTAGTGGTAAATTTAAAAATTATATCTATGCAAATTTTATCAAACCTCAAGAGGAAGAGTTTGAAGAACTTGAAATTAGTCAAGAAGATGAAGAAAAGATCATCGAACTTTCTAAAGATCCTAATATTCATGAAAAAATAATTAAGTCTACTGCTCCTTCTATTAAAGGTTATCGTCAAGTTAAAGAAGCTATAGCTCTCCAATTATTTGGTGGAGCAGCTAAAGAACTGGAAGATAAAACACGTCTTAGGGGAGATATTCATATTTTGATTGTAGGGGATCCTGGTATTGGTAAATCTCAAATGTTAAAATATGTATCTAAATTAGCTCCAAGAAGTATTTACACCAGTGGTAAAGGTACAACAGGAGCAGGATTAACAGCTGCGGCTGTTAGAGACGAATTAGGTGGATGGTCCTTAGAAGCCGGTGCTTTAGTACTTGGGGATAAAGGTAATGTTTGTGTTGACGAGCTAGACAAAATGAGATCTGAAGATAGATCTGCACTTCACGAAGCTTTAGAACAGCAAACAATAAGTATAGCTAAAGCTGGAATCATGGCAACTCTTAACTCTCGTTGTTCTGTTCTTGCAGCAGCTAACCCTAAATTCGGAAGATTTGATAGATATAAATCTGTAGCAGAACAAATTGATCTACCTTCTCCAATTCTATCTAGGTTTGATTTAACTTTTGTTGTTGAAGATAAACCAAATGTAGATAATGATAGGGAATTAGCTCAACATATTCTTAAGATACATCAAGAGGATTCAGTTAACTATGAAATTGAACCAGATCTTCTTAGAAAATACATAGCTTATGCAAGAAAAAATATCAGCCCAAAACTTACTGATGAATCTAATAAAGTCTTAGAAGACTTTTATGTTGACATGAGAAGTGGTGCAGTGGATGAAGATGCTCCAGTTCCAATCACAGCAAGGCAATTAGAAGCTATCATTCGATTAGCTGAAGCTAGTGCTAAAATTAAATTAAAAGACTTTGTTGAAAAAGAAGATGCTAAAAGAGCTATAGCTTTACAGATGACATGTCTAAAAGAAGTCGGTTATGATCCAGAAACAGGTAAAATCGATGTTGATATGGTTGAAGGAAGAACTCCTAAATCAGAAAGAGACAAGTTACAAAAAGTTGTAGACGAAATCAGAGAACTTCAAGAAGAATACGGTGATCAAGCACCAGTAAATGTTTTAACATTTAACCTCATAGATCAATATGATATGAGTGAAGAAAAAGTCGAAGAAATAATAAAACAATTAAAACATAAAGGTATTGTGTTTGAACCAAGCAATGGATATCTTAAGATAGTTTAATTACTATCTAATTTTTTATTCTTTATTATAATTATTTTATTTATTTTATTATTATTTAATTATCTAAATTTAATATTATTTTTATTTAATTTCACTATACTTTTTTATTTTTAGCTAATTATATTATTTTTTATATTTTTTATCTATTTTTACCTGTTGTTCTCTTTTTTAGCTAATTATATCATTCATTTGTTTCATTAAATATATATTCATCCATATACTTTTTTATTTTTTCTTTTTCCCACCTTTCATTGAATATTTTTTTATCTAAGTGAGTTAAGAATATGTATCTATAAATTAAGTTTAAAATAACAAAAATTATTAAAATATCTAAAAATACTAATTTAAAATAATAAGTATTTATAATTATTAAAAGACCAACTACAGAAATTAAATAAGCTATTCTAAGATAAAAACCCTTCCCTAATATTTTTTTATCTCCAAGAAAATTATTATAAACTTCCTCTTTTTTAGGAAGTTCATCTGTTTTCATATATCTTTTAAGCTTTCTGTTCCCTTTTTCTTGATCTTTAAATTGTTTCTTTAGTCTGTATATCTTTAAATATTTATATAATAAAATTATACAAAAAACAGATCCTACATAGCTAATTATGAACAATGGATTTTGAACCATCATGCCTCCTTCCATACTTCCTTCTATAGCACCAGTATTTGTAAGTGAAGGAGCAAAATCATTTATGGAATAGCTACCTCTAAAAAAGCTTTTAAAAATAATAAAAATAAATAAACCAAGAAAAAGTAAGATTTGTAGGTAAAATTTTCTTAATTCTTCAACTACTATTTTAGCTCTTTGATATTTAGTGTTTATTTTAGTATCTATAGTACTCTCTCCTAGAAATTAGATATAATCATGATATTATTAACGTTTTGATCTTGTAGTTTGTTATTAATTAATATTATAAAATTTATTCATTAATGAAAATTTGAAATAAATATAAAAATAATATGATTATACAGTTGCTGATTTTGTATCCATTATTGGGAGATTATTATCATTTAAAACAATCTTATTCATGATTTTAAACTCGTCATGATTTTGAGAATATTTATAGTAAAAATCACACTAATAATTATTTGATATTTAATAATTTTGATAGTTAAATCTATACTCTTAATATTTTTCAAGATTTTGAACACTAGTGTTTAAGCTATGAGAAATATTTATTATTTCTAAACCTACAACTTCTTCTTTTTCAGTTAAATCTAACATGATATTATCAGTTAATGAAGTAGCTTTTGGACTATCATAATCTCTATTTTTAATATATAAAGCATCAAGTTCTGAATCATATTCATAATTTAATATTTTGGCAATGGCCATATGGATCTACTTTTTTTATTTATTATTTATCTAGAATCTATTTATCCTTTATATTTTAATCCTATAACATACATTTCTGAGCTTTTTTTTCTTGAAGAAGATGGTTTTGTTGTTTTAAATATTTTGAACTTTTTTCTCATTCCATCAATGAGGTTTTTGAATTCTTCACCTTGAAATACTTTGATCAAAAGATTTCCATTTGTTTCAAGAATATTATCAGCTATATCTATTACACAATTTGCAAGGTCAATTGAACGTAAATGATCAACGTCTTTAATGCCGCTGAGAGATGGAGATGCATCTGAAATTATTACATCAGCTTTTCCATCTAAAATATCAATCATCTTTTGTTGAACAGGAACTTGGGTGAAATTTCCTCTTATAAAATGGAAATTAAGTTCAGGAAATGGTTTGATTTTTTGTAAATCTACTCCTAAAACGATTCCTCCTTCATCTACTTTTTCAAGAGCTATTTGTGACCAACCACCAGGAGTAGCTCCAAGATCTAAAACAGCACTCCCTTTTTTTATTATTTTATATTTTTTATCTAGCTGTAATAATTTGAAGGAAGCCCTGGATCTATAGTCTTCACCTTTAGCTCTTTTGTAATAAGGATCTTTCTTTTTTTCTACTTGCCATTTATTTCCCATTCTATCTTTCCTTATCGTGTGTTTTGTTTTTGTATTATAAATTAAATTAATTAATTATTTTTAATTATAAAATTATTATTGTAAATGATATTATTTTTCAAAATTTAGTGCTGAACAGGCTGATTTTCCTACTTTTTTAATTTCAACATCAATTTCTCCATCTTCTATTGTTACTAATATTACAGTTGGATCAGTTAATCTTGGAGCTGTTGGACTTCCTGGGTTTAATAAGAGTACATCATCTATTTGTTCAATAGCTGCCTTATGAGTATGTCCACTAACTAAAACTTTTACTTCCAGTTCTTTAGCTATATAGTATAGCTGTTGTGTATTTCCTTTAGGATACACTTCACCATGTTTGATTCCAATAGTTATTCCTTCGATTTCTGTTTTTAAACTTACTGGAAGATCTAAATTATGTACTCTATCTATATTTCCTTGAACAGCTAATACTGGAGCTATTTTTTCTAACTCTTCTTTAACTCCCATTGAAGTTAAATCTCCAGCATGCATAATAAGGTCAACATTTTTAAATATTTCTAAAACAGTTGGAGGAATTTGTTCTGTTCTATCTGGAATATGTGTGTCTGAAATTACTCCGATTATCATATTATCTCTTTATTTTTCTTTCTTTTATTCAACTATCACACTTATATTTGTTTTCAATAGTATTTATAAATTTCTTCTATTGTTGTGATGTTTTTTAGTAATAATTTGTTTTTTAATTATTGATTTTTGTTCTATTGGACATTTTTAAAGGTTTTTTACTTACTTATTTAGCTATTCTATGAATTTGATTGTTTATTAAGAATTCATATACGTGGATTATGAGCTGATTAAGACTTATATTAGTATCCTTTCAGTTTACTATTATAGTAATACTAATTATATTCATGATCGCCCTATGGTACTATCCTTTTTTGCATTGGTAATACTCTTGAGAAACGTATCGATAATATTATAAAGTATAAAATGCAATAAATTAATACGAATTATCATTATTAATTATTTTAAATTTTTTACAGTTTTTAATTAGATATTGTGTGATGCGATTAAATAATTAAAATATAGTAATTATCATATTTGCATTTAAATGAAAATGAAGAGCTATAGTCTTACAAGGAGAAAAAATCATGGGAAAGATAAAAAAACAAGATATATTAGATATCTTAGATAAATATGACAAAAATGATATTACAATAGCTACACTTGGAAGTCATACATCACTCCACATATTAAATGGAGCTAAAGCAGAAGGGTTCAATACTGCTATAGTTTGTGAAAAAGGAAGAGATGTACCTTATAAAAGATTCAATGTAGCTGATGAATACATAATGGTAGATGAATTTAAAGACATTGTAAACGAAGATGTTCAACAAAAACTTAGAGATATGAATGCAATAGTTGTTCCTCATGGATCTTTTGTAGCATATGCAGGTCTTGATAGAGTTGAAGATGACTTTAATGTACCAATGTTTGGAAACAGAGACATCTTAAGATGGGAAGCTGAAAGAGATCTTGAAAGACAACTTTTAGTTAAAAATGATATAAGAATACCTTATAAATATGATAGTCCAAAAGACATTGATAGGACAGTTATGGTTAAATTCCCTGGTGCAAGGGGAGGACGAGGATACTTTGTAGCTTCTTCACCTGAAGAATTTGATAAAAAGATAGAAGTTATGAAAGCTAGAGACTGGATTGAAGATTCTGATGTAGTTCAAGCACATATTGAAGAATATGTGACAGGATGTAATTATTGTATACATTATTTCTACTCAGCTTTAAAAGACGAAGTAGAACTTATGGGAATAGATAGTCGTTATGAATCCAGTATTGATGGATTAGTAAGAATGCCAGCTAAAGATCAATTAGATGTAAACTTAGATCCTTCTTATGTTATAACAGGTAATCATCCAGTAGTAATGAGAGAATCACTCCTTCCACAAGTATTTGAAATTGGTGATAAGCTAGTTGAAGCAGCATCAAAGTTAGTTTCTCCTGGAATGAATGGACCTTTCTGTATGCAAACTTTAGTTAACGATGATTTAGAAGTCATTGTCTTTGAAATCAGTGCAAGAACTGATGGTGGAACAAATACCTTCCTGAATGGGTCTGCTTATAGCTACCTTACTTATGGAGAACCAATGAGTATGGGTAGAAGAGTTTCTAGAGAAATAAAAACAGCTCTTAAAGAAGGTGGAATAGAGAAAATAATTACTTAATTAATTATTTTTTAATTTTATTCATCAATATCTTTAAAATGTATTTATTTTTAATTAAAATAGAATTTGATGATAATTACTCTTTTAATTCTTAAAATTGAAAATATAAGTTGAGGATTAACATACAATTTTATATACTAATTTAGCTAATAATAACATAATTATTTAATTAGGAGATTCATAAATTATGAATAAGAATATTTTGAAATATTAACTATTACATTAAGTGTATTTTTCTTATTATTGATTATAATTATAACCAATCCATTATTGTTAAATTTTATACTATGGATTAATGAATCAATAAACAATGAGGGCATGGGTGTTATAGGGACATTTATTTTTGTTATTATCTATTTCGCTATATTAGCAGTATTTACGAATAAAATTGGACAATATTATAATAAAAAAGCAGATCAAAATGTCTATAAAATTGGTTCTACTTCTGTTGATAAAAATGATATAACTGTGATAAATTTTGCTTATCTTAATAACAAAATTTATTGAATTTATTCTCAATTAAATATTAATTATATTTTTATTTATTTTCATTTTTCATTTTTTCATAATTTTTATCATTATTTATATTCAATATATTATTTTATAATTTCATTTTATCTATTTGAATACCGACTGAATAGTATATTTTTTATAGTTTTAATTATATAGTATTATATGATAAAAACAGGGAGGTGAAAATTTGAAAAAAATAAAAAATATTCTAATTATTTTATTAGTCTTAACAACTTTAACAGTATTTATAAGCTCAGTTAGTGCAGCTAACTATACAATAACTGATAATAGAACAATTGATCATTATAATATGAATAATTGGATGAATGCTGCTGATGAAGGATCTACAGTAATATTTGACATTGATCAGTGTGATTGGGAGATTAAAATCAATAAATCACTGAATATTAAATCAAATAAACAGACTAAATGCATTGGAAAATGGGATGGTTATAAGTATTCATGTCCTACACTATTAAACATTACAGTACCCATGTGAATATTTTTGGGTTTTATTTTGAAAATTATTACTGTGGTATATTTTTTAATTCAAGTAAAACAACCATAACAAATAATAATTTAATTAAAAATGCCTATGGTATTTATATAATACCTTCTATCCGTTATCATAAAGATAATCTCACAGATACTATTATTATGAATAATACGGTAAATAACAACTTATGGACTGGAATTTACTTATATGATGCTTATGATAGTTCAAATACAATAATATCTCGAAATATTGGTAATAATAATGGAGAATACGGAATTTCAATTGGAGCATCTGTGATAAATAATGGTATTGTATCGAATAATATAGCTAATAATAATAATAAATATTATGGAATAGGTGGTTCTGTATATTATGGATCATTTCATATTAAAAAATAACACTGGAAATAATAATAGTTGGGGTGGAATTTCTTTTAATGGTAACTTTTTTGAAAATAGTACTGTAAGTAATAACACTGGAAATAATAACGATGGAAATGGTATTTATATCAAAGGATTTCCTAATATTAAAAATAACACCATAACAGATAATGTTACAAAAAATAATTCTGATAATGGTATTTATTTAAAAGTTGGTGGAGATTTTTATATAGGATATATAATTAACAATACTGTAAAAAATAATATTATTGATAATAATGATGAAAATGGAATATTATTTGGCTGTTGGTTTAAATAACAACAACACAATATATTCAATAATAAACAATAATATTATTGAAAAAAATATAATTACAAACAATAAAACGTGGAATATATATCATGTCTCAATTTATGGTATTGCTGATAATAACTTTATAAAAAATAACACTCTTTATAATAATTTAATAAGAATTAGTTTAGGCTCCAATTCATCATATTTTTATTCTGAATTTAATAAAAATAGTATTTCTCAAAATTCATTAAAATAATAATATCAAATCTAATGATATAATAAACAATAATATTGGAATATATTTAGAAGGACTATTTGACTATCTTAACAACACTAACATAACCTATAATCGTATTTATAATAATACAAAATCAAATAATTGTAATGGATTCTGTAGCTAACAATAGTGCTGAATTAAATTGGTGGGGACTTAATTTTCCAAATTTCAACTTCACTGGTTTTAACCCAATTAAAACATGGTATGTTCTCAAATTATCAGCTGAAGAAATAGAAACACTTAAAAATGCCACTAAGAATTATCAAAATCGTTACAATGCAACATTAAAATACGAATTATCTACAAATATCCCAACAGAACATGATCCAAATCAGCTACCAGAATTCATGGTAACTATTATTGGTCCAAATAGAGAAATAAGAACTGCTGATATTTGTAATACTAGTTTAAGCTACTTTGTTAAAGGTAAAGTTGTTTACAGTATTCAATCTTTATCTGATGATGAAGATATAATATTAAATGTTAGCTTGCCTCAAGAACCAGAACCTCCTGTTCTTCCAGTTCCTCCAGTTCCACCAATACCAAATCCGGATAAAAATGAAACAAATAAAACCAAGAAAAATCCAATTGAAAATAATGTAAATGCAAGTATGAAACCAACAAGCATACATATATTAGCTATTATTTTAGTCTTGTTAGCTAGTTTAGGATTAACATATAAAAAACAATAATTATAAACAATTTTTAGTTTTAGGATAAATTAATTATTTTATCCTTATCTATTCCTTATTATATTCTTATTTATTCTTTTTTAGTAAATTTATAAATAAAATTCTATAATTAAACTTTCATTGAAAGGGATAATTTAATATGAGAATAATTTAATTTTATATATTTTTAACCAATTAAATATAATATACTTGTTACATAGATAATAACTTTATAAACTTTATAATTTTATAATTGAATGATTAAAATAATTTTAGTTTATTTTAATTATTATAAGCAAGAATATTTTAAGGTGATAAATTGAAAGACATAAATTCTGATAAGAAATCTGAATTTTTAAATTTGAAAGAAAAGGGTTAGATTTTCCTTTTTATAAAAATAATCCTAAATTAAGCATGGGGAATTGGATTTTATTAGCTATATCTGTGATAATTCCATGATATTGATTTTAATTCCTTATTCATTTAGTGGTTAGAGCTGAAAGCCTTTTGTATTTCATAATGCCTTTTTTGGTATTTGGATTTGTAGCAAACTGGAAATATAATTTAATCTGTAAAAAACTTCAAAAAAATTATTAAAATTATTATTACTATAGTCATTCTACAATTTATTTTTATTATAGTAGTAGGTTTTATTCTAATTAAAGGATTAAATTTACATATTCATGTTAATTCTGCAGATATTGAAATAGGATCTCTCTTTTTCTGGCTAATATTTCCATTCCAAATATTTGGTGAAGAATTAATAAAAATAATACCATTTTTAATTTTATTAACTTTATTTTATAAAATAACTGAAAATAGAAAATTAAGTATTACAATATCAACCAACATAACTCTATTAATTTTTGGAATATTACATTTACCTGCTTATGGAAATATCATATCAGTAATACTTCTACAAGGATTAATTTCTCTTTTTATAATGTATGGGTATCTAAAAACTAAAAACGTCTTTGTATCATTCATAATGCACCTAATATATGATATAATATCATTTGCAATAGAAATGCATTATAAAAATAAAATATTTATTTAATTTATTAAATAAATATTTTAAATATAGTTAATGATCACACTAACTCATGATTACAATATCTCAAGATCAAATAATCAAATGATTTTAAATCAAACTCAAATTATCATAATTTTACTATTTTTATTATTCTATTTATTATTAAAATGACACATTGAACTAATTTAATCATATTTAAATGGACATTCTTCTAAATGATCATTTATATAACCTGTTGCTTGTAAATGAGCATAACAGATTACTGGTCCAAAAAATTTAAAGCCTCGTTTTTTCATATCTTTAGCTATTGTCTCAGATAAAGGTGTTGAAGCAGGAATTTCATCTAATGTTTTCCCATGATAAACAATAGGCTTATCATCTGGTAAAAATGATTTTAAATAATCACAAAAGCTACCAAATTCTTTTTTTATTTCTAAAAAATGTTGGGTATTGATTATTGTAGCTTCTATCTTTCCTCTGTGGTGAATAATTTCTCCTTCTTCTATTAAGCGTTCAACATCCTTTTCAGTCATTTTAGACACTTTTTCTAGATCAAAATTTGCAAAAGCATTTTTATAAACATTTCGTCTCTTGAGGATTGTTATCCAGCTTAATACTGCCTGTGCACTTTCCAATACTATAAATTCAAACATTTTTTGATCGTCTGTAACTTCTTTTCCCCATTCTTCATCATGATATTTGATGTAAATAGGATCTGATCCTGCCCAACCACAACGTTTTTCATCTATTAATTCTTTTTTAGAGTTTTTCATCCTTCGACATATTAATCAACTAATTATATTTCTATATCATCATGTTTTAATAGTTATTACATCATTAATTACAATTTATTATATGATCATTATAATATTACATATTTCATTATAAAATTATATAATAAATATTATTTAAATATTTAACAGATTTATATTACTAATAATAAAAAAATAATTGCCTATTAAATAGGTATTAATAATTTAAATATATATTATTAATTTAAACTTTTTAAAGATTAATTATAAATTATTTTATTTTAAAGTATTTTTTCTAAATATGTATTATTAAACATATATTTAATCAGGATGAGTCAATTTGAGTTTAAAATCATCTGTTTTAGCCAGTGGATCTAGTGGAAATATTATTTATATAGAAAGCAATGAAACTCCAATATTACTAGATGTAGGTTTAAGTAAAAAACGAACTGAAATTCTTTTAAACAAAATTGATAAGAATTTAAGTGTTATTAAAGCTATTTTTGTTTCTCATGAACATGTAGATCACATAAGGGGTGTTGGAGTTATTAATCGTTGTCATGACACATTGCTCTATGGAAATAAAGATACACTGACCTGTGATAAATTTAAAAGAATAACAGGTTCTATAAATCCAGATTCATTAAATTTTATAGAATCTGATGAAAGTATTATTTTAGATAATTTAAAGTTCACTGCATTTTCTACTAGTCATGACTCTGTTAACTCTCAATTTTACATGATTGAACACAAAAATAAAAAATTAGTATGTTTATCAGATATTGGCCATGTAAACTGCGAACTTTTGTCAATACTTAAATCCGCTGATCTTTATTTAATTGAAAGTAATCATGATGTAGATTTACTTTTAAATGGAAATCGACCGGAATTTAATAAACGAAGAATTCTTAGTAAACTTGGACATTTGTCTAATGAAGACTGTGGAAATGTTTTATCTAATTGTATTAATGAAAATATACATACTATTGTATTATCTCATATGAGTAATGACCACAATAATAAATCTATTGCATTAAAATCAGTTAAGGATATTTTATCTAAAAAGTGCAGTTTATTTTCAGATTCTCTTAATATTATAGCTTTCACCCAAAAGGACGATCCTACTGATTTAATTGATGTTTAACAATTGTAATGCATTAAAAATAGAAATTGGTGTATTTTTTTATCTAATTTAATTATAATAGCTAATGAAAAAATAAAGTTAAATAAATATAATTAAAGATAAAAAATAAAATAATTAAAAGAAATAATTTTTTTAAAAATTTATATGTAAATGAGCTAGTCTATTTAATACTAACTCATTTGTAAAATCTTATTTTTAGCTATGTAAGATTTTCAAGTCCTTTTATAGTTAATAAGCCCATAAAAGATCCTTATGGATTCATCATAATATTTCCTTTGGAATATTCATCTAAAGCTGTTTGAACCATAGTATTTCTTTTACTTGGATCTGTGGCGGCTTGTGAAAGTGCTTTAACTAGTATCATCACTGAATCTCCTTTTGACATATTTCCTGTAATACTATTATTTCTACCAATATAATCAGAATAATTGTCATTTTATCTTACAATATCTGTTGAACTGAGATTAGTTTCTTCTCCATCAATTTTAAGTGGCCTCATAGAATCTATAACAGAATCTAAACCTTCATCATAAACGACTACTACTGCAGTGACTTTTTTCCAGTACCGGATTCAACTATTTCTTTTGCATATTGCATTCCTTGTTCTGGGCCATTCCATAGATAATCATGAAGAAGCATTTTTCTTTGAAGATTACCTGGAGCTGGTTGGGTAGGATGTGTTCTCCCTCCTGGATATACAACAACATATTTTTTATACTTCCATTTTCCAATCTAACCATAAATACCATGTCCACACCGCCTCCAGGTTGTTCAGTTTTGTCACTAGCTAATATTAATATATTTTTGTTGCTTAAAGATAAATCAGGCCCTGTGAAAAAGCCGTCTCCCACCACAGTTAATATTCCAATAGCACTCACAATCATAATACATATAAAAAGCTTATTTTTTTTCCATTTATTTACCCACCTAAAATAATTTTCAAATATTCTTCGATAAAATTAACTCCATAAATTAAATTTATTCAAAACAATATCATAATTTATTTTAATATTTTAAAATAAACTAAAAATATATTCAGTAAAAAATAAATATTAAATAAAATTTAATAATAAAATTTATTCTCAATTCAATAAATTGCCCCATTATATTTTATTTAAAATTCTATTATTTTATATTTACTATCTATTTCTTTAAGTGATATAATATTTAAATATATATTTTTTAAATTATATCATTATTTTTCAATTTTATTCAAAAGTTTTTCTATCTTCATTTAACTTTTTTATTTTTGCTATATAATATTCAATTCTTATAAAAAATATTTTTATCAAAATTATTTCATAATTTATTTATATTTTCAACAAAAAATTTATTTATTTCATGTTTTATTTTACATTAATTATTTATAAAAAATATTAATATTTAACAATAAAACTATAAATTAAATAAATTATAATTAATAATTATATAATTATAATGATTATATTTAGAAATTTAATATACTGAATTAAAAGAGGTGAAAATCTGAAATTTATGAAAATTAATGCAAAATCTACTTCAATCATGATTTTATTAGCATTATTGGTAATCTTATTTACTATTAGTTTGTCAAGTGTTAGTGCTGTTGAAACTAATATAACTAGTGGTGATAATTTAGGACAAACTATAGAAAATACTCCTAATGGAAGTATTATACATTTAAATAGTGGAAAATATAGAAATAATGTTACTAATATCACTATAGATAAAAATATCATAATAATAGGAAAAAATAAGAAAAACACGATTATTGATGCTCAAAATCTAGGTAGAATTTTTAATATGCATAGTAATGGAACACTTACATTAATAAATATTACTTTAATCAATGGTTTGAGTGATAATGGTAGTGCTATTTATAATGATGGGGGAAAAATAACATTAAATAATCTTGATTTTATCAATAACACAGCTACCACTCATTTTTCTAGTGCAGGTGGTGTTATTTATAATACTGGTGATGATATGAAAATTATGAACACAAATTTTATTAATAACACTCTTAATAGTTATTATGGAGGATTAGGATGAGTTATTTATAATAGTGATAATAATATGTATATAATTAATTCCAGTTTTTCTAATAGTCCAAGCTATATTGGTGATGGTGGATTTTCAGGTCATGGTGGAGCTATATTTTTTAATACAAATTCCAAATCCAATATTTCTAACAGTAATTTCACTAATAACATTGCTTCTGAAGGTGGTGGAATTTTTATTAATAATGGTGATGATTTAACTATTAATGATTCTATATTCTCTGATAATTTTGCTAATGTTAATGGTGGTGCTGTTTTTCTTAATCCTAATTAAACAGCTAATATAAAAAATATTAAATTTATGAACAATGGTGCTGTTGTTGTTGATGGTGGTGCAATATTTATAAATGAAAATGGTTTAATGAATTTGACTAATTCCATTTTGAGAATAATTATGCTATTAGGGCGGTGCTATTTACAATAATGGTAAAACTTCTAATATAAAAAATTCTACTTTTGTAAATAATAAAGCTAGAAATTTTGGTGGTAGTATATATAATCAAGGTAATATGACAGTTTTAGGTAATAAGATAACTGGTAATTCTGCTAATTTAGGTCAAATGATTTATAATATTGGAAATATAGGGACTCTTAATTTGACTTATCTAAATAATGAGACTATTACTACTAAAAAAGGTCAAAATATTATTGTTTATGCTACTTTGACAGATGATATGGGAAATACAGTCACTAGACAAATTATTTCTTTTTATCTTACTAGTACTCATTTAGCAGATGTAGTTTCAACAGAAGGTTATGCAAATTTTACCTATAATGTTACTAATAACCTAATACACTAGTTCTTGTTACAGGAAATTATTCTGGACATGAAGGATTTTCTATTATACTAAATAATGGTCTATTGAAAATAGATAAAATTTCTACTAAAAATCAAATAAAATTAAAAATAACATTAGTCTAGGAAAAAATATCACTATTGAAAGCAAATTAACTGATGACAATAATAATCCATTAAGCAAGTAACAAATCGATTTTTATATCAATGAAAAATAATTATAGTTCTGCAATAACAAATACAGATGGTGTTGCAACTCTAAATCATATATTTAATAGTGTTGGTTCTTATGATATAAACTCTAATTTCCAAGGAAACGCTGATTACTATAATTAGTAATTCTAATAAAACTATCAATATTGAAAAATATTCAACTAATCTTGTTATTGAAGATATTGGTGATAAAAAACCAGGTAGTACTGTAATTATCAGTGGAACATTAACTGATGAAAATGGCAATCCAATTAGCAATGAACGTGTTAATTTTTATATCAATGGGAAAATTAATGGTTCTGGAATAACTAATGAAAATGATGTTGCAGTGATTAAATATACGTTTGATAAAACAGGTCGATATACAATCACAGCTGATTATATTGGTAGTGAATTATATCAGGCTATTATCGTGTCTTTATCTATTGAAATTAATAAAATTCCAAACCCTAAACCTAATCATAAAAACACTAGTAATCATATAAAAACAAATGCTAATATGAAAATCAATAGGGGATTACCAATAATAGCTATAATCTTAGTATCATTAGCAGCATAGGAGTAGTATATAGAAAAAAATAATTTAAAACAGTTTTTATAAGGATATTATTTTTTCATCCTTAATTCAATTTTTTATTCATGTTTTTTTAATGTTTATCAATTTAAAAAGTGATATTTTTGTATTATTCTAATAATTTTGCTGCTTTTTCCATATTTTTTATCACCGGGACAGAAAATGGGCATTTTTCCTCACAGTTTCCACAAGCAATACAATCTGTACCATTTACTGGTAATGATTTGTAGTGTTGAATAATGCTTGGAGGAATTTTATTAGTATCTAATATTGCAATGTCAAGATATTTATTAACCATAGCTATGTCTATATTAGAAGGGCATGGTTGACAATGATTACAATAAACACACTTACCATCAAATCCTTCTTGATATTCACTAATTATATCTATGTAATCACGTTCTTCAGGTGTACTATTTAGATATTTCATGCTTTCTTCTACTTGTTCAACAGATTCACATCCAACCATTGCACTTATTGCTCCAGGACGTGATAATACATAATCAATACACTGAACTGGTGTCATTTCCTTTTTAAATGGAGAATCATCTTTAGATAAAATTACTCCTCCTCCAAAAGCTTTCATGGCTGTGATGGCAATGTTTTGTTGTTCACAGTATTTATAAAGTTCTTTCCGTTCAGAGTCAACTGTGAAAAGTTGTTTTTTTCCTAATTCTTCAATTTCTTCTAGTACATTTATATCTGGTGATGTCATGTCAAATGCTGGATTGATACTAAACATCAAAAGATCCACTATTCCTGTTTCTAATACTTTTTTAGCAACTTTTGGATTGTGGGAGCTAGTTCCTATAGATTTTATAATTCCTTTTTCTTTTAATTCTAGAGCATAATCTATAATTCCATTTGTATGAAGTTTTTCAAGTTCTTCTTCAGTATCCATGAAAAACAACATTCCTATATCAATATAATCAGTACCGAGATTTTCCATTAATCCTTCAAAATATTTTTCACATGTATGTAAGTCTCGACTAATATCATATTGTTGGTTTAAATCTACTGAACCAATATGTCCTTGTATGATGACATTTTTTCGTCTGTCACCAATCGCTTTTCCTATATTCTTACGTACTTCTTCTCCTGGCATGAATACATCAAAGATATTTATATCATTTTCTAATGCAGTATTTATAGTTTCTTCTACTACACTATATGGCTTACCATCTAAAAATTCTGTCCCAAGCCCAATAATACTAGCTGACATACCAGTATTTCCAATTTTTCTATATTTCATTCCTGTTCATCTTCTCTATTATTGAATTAATTATTTTTTTAATCATAAATTACAATTTTTATTCATAAATATTGTTTTAATTATAAAATATTATGTTTGAAATTAATTTTAAAATTTATCATATTTAATTTATATTCGAATATATAAATATATAATTATAATATTATAATATTCTCTATATTTTATATATCAAAATACTTGTTTAAATTATAAAAAATTGTTAATTGTTAATTGTTAATTGTTAATTGTTAATTATTAACTAATAATTATTAAATATTTTTTAAGTTATCAAGAATTTTTTATTAATTTAATTTATTTAAATTGTATAATTTATTTTAAAAAAAGAAAATAAGGATAAATAATTAAACTATCCTTAAATATGTTTAGTTTTAAATTTTATCTATTTTATTTATTTTTTTAATTAGTTAAATTTTTTATACTTTCAATTATAATCTGATATTGATCTTATTATAATATTTTTAGATTTCATTTATATCTTTTCTTATTTTTAAATTAAAATAATTTATTTTTTAATAAAAATAAGGATATGAATAATTATATATATGTCCATATCTTTGCATGATATTTTCATGATAAATTTATATGTCACTAAGTGATATATTTTATTAACTCTAATGCATGATAGGGGGTGAAATCATGAAATTTATGCAAAAAACGACTTTGTTTCGATGAAGTATTTTAATGTTATTTGTGCTTTTTTCAGCTATTGGAAGTATTACTGTTGTTGTTATAAATAATGGGGTTGGAAATGTTTCTTTAAATAATGATAGTACTTTAATTGACGGGATAAATCGATTACAAACTATTAATGGTGGAAATGGAACTATGTACTTAAATGATAACCTGTATACTGGTGGCGGTAATCTTAATTTGACATTTAATACTCGAAATCTCATTATTATAGGTAATAATTCTACAATAATGAATGGTTCTAGAAATAGCTGGATATTTAATGCTATAAATGGTCAATTAACTCTTATTAATGTAACTTTTATAAATGCATATTATAATGGTCAAGGTGGAGCATTAAAAAATACTGGAATGCTCACAATAGTAAATTGTACATTTATTAATAATAGTGCTATTCAAGGAGGAGCAATATTTAATAGGGGTAATTTAAATATATCTGGTTCTTCTTTCCAAGATAATTTTAGAATTATTGATGGTGGAACTATTTATAATAATGCTAGTAACAATTTAAACATTCTAAATTCTAATTTTATGGGTAATTATGTTTCAGGAAATAATATTACTCATGGTGGGACTATATACAATAACTACGGGAGCAATTCAAGAATTATGAATACTACTTTCTCTAACAATTCAGCATATCAAGGAGCAGCAATATTTAACAATGCAGGATTTAACTTTTCCATAATTTCTTCAAGATTTAATAAAATAACAATGTATCTGGACAGAATTCTTCTTCTGGAGGAGGAGTAATTTCTTCATTAGGTGGAGGAATTAATGTAATTAACTCAAATTTCACCAATAATAAAGTTTTTGGCAGTGGTGGAGCAATAAATGGAGTTGATCAAATATCTTGATTAATAATACTCTATTTTCAAATAATAATGCTTCATTTGGTGGAACAATATGGAACTCTGCCGGAAGTCATAATGTCACTATAATTAATTCTATCTTTGACAATAACCATGCTTCTACAAGAGGTGGTGCAATTTATAATACTGGATGGAATATAACTATAGAAAAAAATAGTTTCACAAATCATGATAACTTTGCAGTAGAAACATATCAACCATTAAATTCATTAAAAAACAATAGTTTCACTGATAATTTCGGTGTTTTAGGAATATATTTTGATGATACAAATATAAACTTAAATATTGATGTTTTAAATAACACTGTAAATAACAATCAGTATATTTTTGCTATAAAAGGAAATAGGAATAATGTATCAAATGGATTTATCAATAGAAGTAATTTTAATGGAATTTTAATTAATGGTGTAAATAATACATTAAAAAACATTACTATTGGAAATTTAACAGATACTGGTTTAATAATTAATTCTACAGTTGTTGGCAATAATTTAACAAATATTACTATAGCAAATAATAGTAATGGAATAATAATCCAAGGTAGTAATAACATCTTTAATAGTTCAACTGTTATGAACAACGATGGTTATGGATTGAATCTAACTGGAAATAACAATAATATTAATTATAATAGAATTGTAGAAAACTCAGTAGGTTTATATAATTCTGGAAACAGTAATAATATTAATTTGAACTGGTGGGGTGTAAATAATTGCAACAACCCAAGTTATTGATATTGGGAATGGTTTAGTCTTTGATTATTGGTACTTTTTACAGATATCTGTAAACAATCAAAAATTCAGTCAAAATAAAAATCTTTCTTACAAAAATAATCAAAGTCTCAATTAAATTATTTTTTATCTACAAATAGTCCTGTGATAAATAATCCAACAAACTTACCTTACTTTGAAGTTTCAGTAAGAACACCTGATGAAAATATTCAGGATGGGGATATTAGGGATACTAATATTTTACATGTTTTAAATGGACAAGTGATAACTTTTATTCGATGAATGCATCATCTGACGATGAGAACTCAATAATTGGAATAAATTTTGCAATTACCAACACTACTGTTTATAATTCTTCAGTTAAAGCTGGACAAAAAGTTAATTTAACTGCAAAATTAGTTGATAATTCAAACAATCCATTAAACAATAAAACCATTAGATTTCATGTGAATGGAGTTTATGTGGGTAGTGAAATAATTGATAGCCAAGGAATTGCAAAATTTGAATATCAATCAAATGCTTCAGGAACTTTCTCAATCTTTGCAGAATTTTTAGAAGATCTTGATTATCCTGTTTCTAATAGTATTGCTTTTTTGGTTGTAAATAAAACTCCAACTAATATTAATATCGAAAAAGTAAATGGAAAAATTAATGAAACTGTAACTTTAGTTGTTAAATTAATAAATAAAGAAATTGAAGCATTAATTGCAAATAAAACTGTGAATTTTCATGTTAATGGAGTTTTAATTGGAAGTGCCATTACTAATGAGAAAGGAATAGCTAAGTTGAATTATAAATTCGAAAAAACTGGACAATATACTTTTAATGTAACCTTCCAAGAAGATGAGATGTATTTTGGCAGTAATAATTTTACTTCAACTTATATTTCAAAAAACAATAACACAAACATACTAATAATACCAACAATATTAATAACACAAACAACTCTAATATTACTGATAAAAATCTAGCTAAAACAAATGCAACAATGAGACTACAGGAATTCCATTATTAGCTATAATATTAGTTTTATTAAGTAGTTTAGGATTGATTGTTACAAAAAATAACTTAAATATTTATTTTTAATGGATAAATTTATTTTTTTTATCCATTATGTTTTATTTTTTCTTATTATATTTTATTATTTTAATCATTTTTTTATTTTCTTTTTTATTAATTATAATTAATTTTTAATTATAAAGTATTATTTTTTACTTTTTTCCTTCTTTTTTCTTCCTTTTCCTATGGATTCTTACTGTCCAATAGCTTTTTTCCTATTTTCACTAAAATAAAATCCTGTAAATCCACAAAAAGCTCCTATAGCTAAAAATGAGATTAATATTAAGAGAGTTATATTTTCTCCTGTGATTGGTCCCAGTCTTTCAAAGAATACTGTAGCTATAAATAGTGGTAATGTTCCTATAGCTCCTAATACAACACTCTGAAGTTTGTTTCGTGATCCGTATCCAATATATAAAAGACCTACTGATGAAAAGATTAGTAATATATCTAAGTTGTATTCTGTAGCTAAAACAACTATAAAAGCAAATAAAGCTGCCCCAATAATAAGAGACTTAAGATTTATATTTTCATAAATATCCTTTAATTCCATTTAAACACCCATACATTAAAATAACACATTTTTCACATGTTATTATTATTTAATCCAATTTTTTATTCTTATTTTCATTTTTATGTATATTACTATTTTATTTTTAAGTTATGCTTTATAATTATTTCTATTGGTTTGTTATAAATTTATTTTAAAAATATTTAAAATTTTGATTTTAACTTTTGATACTTTATCAAATATACGAACACTTTTTCGTGATTTATATTCTTTTAATTCTTTTTTCAATTGATTATTTTTCTTTTTCAACCGTTTTTGTTGTTTAATAAGGTCATTTGGATTAATTTGTCTTTTATTTTTTCCATAATTATATAAACGTTCTTTACACATGGTTCTGATAATATGTATAGAATCGTTATTATTCATAGTGTCATATCCATTATAATCAAAATAGATGTTTATATTCACTTCTTTTAAGAAACTTAATCTTTTAAGTCCTTTTGTAAATGTTGTGCAATGTTTATTATATCATCCCATGACCCAGCATTTACATAATAACTCATTGGAGGAACATATTTTTCTTTTTCAATATTTCTATTAACTTAGTTCTGTATTTCAAATTATCATCTAATTCTGGGTCTTTATTACCATACACACTTTCATAACTTTTTCATAATGATGATATTTTTTTAAGTCTATTTGGGGATTATTTACTGCTACATAAGAATTTTTAAACATTGTTCCTAAAATTACTGAAGTAAAACCTCCAGCAGAGCTACCAAAAAACAAAATATCTTCATTTTTAACATTAATTCTTTTTACAATTTTTTCTATAATTTTAGCTATTATTTCAAGATAA
This sequence comes from Candidatus Methanobinarius endosymbioticus, assembly GCA_003315655.1. Taxonomy (GTDB): domain Archaea; phylum Methanobacteriota; class Methanobacteria; order Methanobacteriales; family Methanobacteriaceae; genus Methanobinarius; species Methanobinarius endosymbioticus. Next base: position 14,492 of record NIZT01000029.1, on the reverse strand, counting down.
TAGTTATCTTCAGTTCTTAAACACCATCCCACACCAATACTCTCATCTATATAATGTTGTATCATTATAATATAAAACAGATTCTTTAAAATGATTGTTCCAACTATGTCTACTAAATATAGGGGGATCTAAAGCATTAGGGCCATTTCTATCAATTGCATCTGATCTAAAACAAATTAGATCGTGCTTTTCTTTAGAAAAACGAAATAAGAACTCATATTCTACTTCATCTTCTATTATTTTTAAACCTTCAAATTCTCCATAATGAAAATTAAATTTATCGATTTCATCAATACTTAATTCAATTATATTATTAACTAATTTTTTCAAAATTATCATCCAACTAGTTTTAAATTTTTCAAGGCTATTTAACATTATTCATTACTTTTCTAAGTGGCTTAGTAATTTTTCAACTTTTTGAAGAATAAATTTTTCTTGTTTCCTTTTCATATGATTTTATTTTTTTCTTATAATCTCTATTTTTGACTTTAAAGTCGTGATTTTCGATTTTTAAATCATCAATTCTATTTAAAGCATCTAATTCATGGAATGAATCTGCTCTAAATATATTTAAATAAAAATTCTTGTTTCTACCTTCAAGATTAATAATATAATCTTGGTTTTTTACACTGTCTTTTTCCATCTCTTCAAAATCATTTTTCATGATTTTAAAATAATTTTTTTTGTTTTTAGTAGGAGATAATCTGTAAAATTTTCTTATAGTTTCCAATTCATAATTTTATTTTTATATTTTTCATATAATTTTTTTTCTTCAAACATATCGATTATTTTATTTGTTATATGTATTATTTCACTATATTTTTCTTCAGATGTTTTGAAAAAACATTTTTAATGACGCCTGTAATAATATAAATGATTATATTCAAATAAAATTTTTTTGGCATTTAACATAACTTCATAGAAAATATATCATTTTCAAAAAATTTTTTTCTCACATATACTCAAAAATGTAATAATTTAATAAAATTATATTATCTTCTCCTCTATTTTTATGGGATGAAAATATAGTTAATAAAGACTAAAGGTTCACTAAAAAAATTTGTTTTGTAAAAAATTTTAGATGTAAATAGCTAATAAAAATTATTATAATAACTCATAAGACAATAATAATAAAATGAATTTTTAAATATCACTCTATTAATATCACTTATTCATGGAAAAAAATCCATATATCAAAAAATAAAAATAAACCCACAAATCTTTACAGCCGTTTATCAGTGAGTATTTACTATATCATGTATATTGAAATATGAATGATTCCTCACTATTATTTTGTATATTCATATGTTTAATATTTCAACTTCGTTATATCACTGTATAAAGAAAAAACTGAAAGAAAAAGATTTATTCATTATTAATTAATATGTTTTATTGAAATATGATAAAAATTATAAAAAATAGTATGAAAAATAATGGAGTTTTTAAACATAATATTGAATAATTACAGTTTTTATTAGTTAGAAGAAAATTAGCATATTTTTATTATGGTGTAATTTTCTTCTATTAATAAAAAATAAAAAGAATATATATCATACAATTTTTTTATGAGATATTATCTTTTTAAGTAATATAATCAAATCATATTACTAAATATTAAAATCAAGTTATAAATAAATTTAATCGAGCATAAAGGAGGTGAAAAACGTTGAAAAAAGAGCTAATAACTATATTAACAATATTCCTATTATTATTTTTTGTTTTTAGTTTTTCAGCTGTAAGTGCAGCTGATCAGACTATTGATAATTCAACTGGAATAAGTACAGGAATAACAAATACTGGAGAAGGAGACACATTAACACTACAATAAGGAATCTACAACAAAATCAATAACCGTGGAATCACAATCAACAAAAACTTAACAATACAAGGAAACAGCTCACCCGATAAGGTAATCATCGACGCACAAGGACTCAACAGAATCTTTACAATAGGCAACAACAGAAACATAACCTTCATAAACCTAACATTCATAAACGCATACACAACAAATAACGGAGGAGCGATTAACAACAACTACTCAAACTCAACAATAACATTCATCAACAATACTGCAGCTAGTGGTGGTGCTATCAGTAATTCTGGCAGTATGTCTATTGTTGTAATGTTATGTCTGGTAATATTGCAAGTATCTTTGGCCCTATGATCTATAATGTGGGTCGTATGGCCATTTTAAATTTAACATATCGCCAGTAACAGTACTGTTTTGGTTGATGGTGCTAGTGTTATTCTTTATGCACTTTTAACCGATGATATGGGTAATACTATAACAGGACAAAAAATATCATTCTATGTCAATGGAACACTTGTTGGTTTTGCAACTAGTAATAATGATGGGGAAGCTATGATAATTTTCCGTGTGAATAATTCTATGCGTCCGGCTGTTGTTCCTGTGATTGGTGATTATGGTGGACACACAGGATACCCAATCAACATCTTAAACGGTGAACTAAATATCACTGAACTTACAAAAATACCAACACAATCAACTATTAATGTTACAAATAGTACAAAAGTCGGTACAAACATTAATATTTCTGGTGTAGCTAGGATGAAAATGAAAATCCGCTAGCAAATATCATAGTTAACATTACTATAGGTACTCAAAAATTTACTAGAACAACCAATAGCCTAGGGCAATGGAACCTAACATATTTAGCCACTAGTCCTGGTATTTTTGATGTTATAGTTCAATGAGTAGGTAATGATACACACACAATCTTTGTAAATATTACTGAGTTTGAAGTAACACAGTATGCAACTAATTCAACTATCAATGTTTATAACAATGCTCGTGTGGTAAAAAATATAACCATATCTGGTATTGCACTTGATGAAAGTGGTAATCCTATAGGTATTGTGAATATCCAAATTATCATTGAGAACAATGATGAAAACATATGGGTTTACAACATTGCAACCAATAGTGACGGTAAATGGTCATTAACATTCACACCAAATATCGATGGAAGTTTCTATGTGACTGTGTTTTGGAATGATAATCTTACTCATCTTGACTTTACTAATACTACTTTATTTAATGTTGCAAAAGCAAGTACTAACTCAACAATAATATTCAGTAATGGTCAACTTGGTCAACAAAACAATATAAATGGTATAGTTCTTGATTCCAATGGAGATCCAATAGCTAATACTCCGATAACAGTAAATGTAAATGGTATATCTTATATTGTAAGTACTGATGGTCTTGGTTTATGGGTTTTAACTTATATTCCAATAAATGAAGGACTTTACAATATAGCTGTAATCTGGGGAGGTAATTCTATTCATAATGGTTTTACTAATAGTTCAGTATTTTCTGTTTCAAAAATCCCAGCAAACACTACAGTCAATGCACAGGATACTAATGCTACACAAAGTGTGAATATTAATGGTGTTATAACTGATAATAATGGTGATCCTTTAGCTAATGCAGAAATCACTATCACAATCAATGGTGAAAAATTCACTACCTTAACTGATAGTGATGGTTTCTGGAGTTTAAAATACACCTCAATATAGCGGTGTTTTTAATGTTATTGTTAGTTTTGCTGGTAAATAACATTCATTTAAGTTTTACAAATACTACAAGCTTCAATGTAGCTAAATTAAACACTAATATAACTGGTGGTGCTAATGATAGTGTTGTTGATGAGGAAACCATAATCCCTGGTACAATCACTGATGAATTAGGAAACCCAATAGCAAATGCAGAATTGGAAATAATTGTGGATGGTCAAAAATTTACTGTTACAACTAATAGTACTAGTGGATGGAGCTTAAAATACACTCCAAAAAGCCCAAGAACAATAGATATTTCTGTGAACTTTGTTGGTAATGGTACTTTTGAAGGAAGAGTTAAATCATTTAGTTTTAATGTTAAAAAGAGACTTGATCCTAAACCAAGACCAATATCTCCAATTCCAGATCCAATTATTCCTGATCCTATTCCTAGTAATGATACAAATAAAACAAGCAATGATCCACCTACTGCTAAAGTTGTAGTTATGAAAGAAACTGGAATACCAATAATTACAATAATACTAATATTGATCAGTTTAATAGGATTAATTGGTAGAAGGAAAAAGCATAAAAACCAATAAACAAAACAAAATTTTATAAATTTGAGGAATAATTAACTTTTCTATACCTCTATTAATTTTTTATACAACATTTTTTAATCACAATACTATATTTTAATGATAATTTTTAAAATTAACTATATAATTATCACTTTATCATTCTTTTTTAACATTGAGACTAATTTTTTTATATATTATTAAAATCATAAATTTTATTATAGACTAATCCACTTGTTATTAAGTTATTTTTTATAAAAGATTATATTTTATAAAAATTGTCCAAAGAAAAAATAAACTCTAAACTTTTTTAAAATCAAAAGATAATAAAAATATTTATAATTATATTGTTATTTATAAGAAATAACAATATCAAATATGTATAAAATTAAATATAAAAAAATATTACAATTACTAATTATTAAAAATAATTTATATAAAAATAAAATATTAAAAAAAGTTCTATAAGAGTTTTTTTATTAATTCTTCACTAGGTTTTGGTGAAAGCATACCTAAAGGAACGTCAAAAACAGTTATACATCCGTTTTTCCCGTCTTCATGAATTTTTTGGACAGCTCTTGCATAAGTTATAAGTACACTAGATGTGAATTCAGGATTACTTCCAAGATCCAAAACAAATTCCATTCGTTGTTTTGTTTCGTTTTGGGAGACACCAGTTCTTATAACATATCCTCCATGAGACATACCACTATGATTTTTATCTAATTCTTCTTCACTGACGAAATTTACTTCAGTATCATATTCATCAAAGTAATTAGGCATAGTTTTTATTTTTTCTTCAATTTTAGCTTTATCTGCTCCACTTTCAAGTACTACATAGCATACTCTAAGATGTTTTTCTTTAGTAGTAAATTCAGGATTTTCTCCAGATCTTACTCTATCTAAAGATTTTTCAATAGGAATGGTATATTGTTTAGCATTTAAAACACCATCAATTCTTCTGATTGCGTCAGAGTGCCCTTGACTCACACCTTTTCCCCAAAAGGTATAGGTATTTCCTACAGGAAGCATACTTTCTCCCATTATTCTATACATAGAAAATAAACCAGGATCCCATCCGGTTGATATTAAGCTTAATGTTCCATTTTCTTTTCCTACTTTATCAACATTAGCAAAATGATCTGGAATATTTGCATGAGTATCAAAACTATCTACAGTATTAAATATCTTAGATATTTCAGGTGTTTGTTCTGGAAGATCAGTAGCTGAACCTCCGCATAAAATCATTACATCAATTTTATCTTTATAACTTTCCATATTTTCCATATTTTCCATTAATGGATGATCTAATGATTTTGGATCTCTTCTAGTGAATATAGCTATTAATTCCATATCGTCATTTTGTTCAATACCTAATTCAACACCTTTTCCTAAATTTCCATATCCAACAATTCCAATTTTAGTTTTTTCAGTCAAGTATTTTCCCTCCTATATTAAAACTCATATCTAAGCCTTTTGAGTTTTATTTTAAATTTATCTATTATAATTCTTTTTTAATGCAAAATTATAATATAAAATTATACAATTCACATATTTTTATTAAATTGTATAATTTTATATAAATTTCTATATTTTTTATATTTTTTTATATTATTTTTAATTTTTATTCACTTTTTAAGAATAAGTTGAAACTTTTTAATAAAAATAGATTTTATAAAAAAAGTATAATTATATTTTTAATAATATTATTATTTAAATTTAAATTTAAAACTTGTTATTGTTATTATTATATTTTAATGAAAATGATATAAATATAAAATAATAAAATAAAAATTTATAGAATAGTTAATTTAATAGAATAAAACTTTAATAAGAATTTTATTAATTTATATAAAATTAGTAAAAAATTGTAATTTGTATAATCTAGAAATATTGTTAAAAGTTATTTATTTAATTTATAAAATTCTTTTAAATTTTCTTTGTCTTTTTCTGACAAATCATGCCATCTTATGCCTTGGATAGCTCCTTTTAATCCACAAAGTCTATTATAACAGGCAGAATCATCTATCTCTAGAATAGCTAATCAAGCTTCTTTGGCTCCGGTTTCGATTAGATCGTCTATGGTAAATATTCCAATTTCATTTAATTGTTCTTCTATAACTTTTCCAATATTAGGTAAACTAGTTAATTCTCCCATAATAATCTCTCTTTTTTTAATTATTTTGATAGTTAAATAATAAAAATAAAAACAAAAGAAAAAATAAAAAAGGAATATAAATAAGATTTGTAAATATATTTTAATATCCTTATTTATTTTTTAATTTTTTGTTCTTTTTTATTCATTGAGTTTTCTTGTTTTTTCACTTATTTTACCCATTACTTCATTTATTTTAGAAGTTTTAGTTTTATTTTCGTGTGTTTCCTTTTTATTTAGATTGTTGTCATCATCAAATAATTCTGCTATTCCTCCGATTGAACCAAGAATTCCAGATACTTCAGTTGGGAGGAAAATTTTGGTAGAATTTCCATCAGCTATTTTTTCAAGAGCTTCTAAATATTTTATAGCTAATAAATCATTGGTAGGATCCCTGCATGAATAGCTTCATAAACATCTATTGTAGCTTTTGCCTGACCTTCAGCTATAGATATTTCTTCGTATTTTTGAGCATCTGCTACTTTTTTGATAGCTTTTGCTCGACCTTCTGATTCTAATATAGCTGCTTGTTTGTCACCTTCAGCTCTTTTTATTTCAGATTCTTTATATCCTTCTGCTTCAAGTATTGCAGCACGCGTCATTCTTTCAGCTTTCATTTGCTTACTCATTGCATCTACAATATCTTTAGGTGGTTCGATTCTCTGGATTTCTACTCTAACAACTCTTGTTCTCCATTTATCAGTAGCTTCATCAAGCACTTTGCGAAGATGACTACTAATCATTTCTCTGGAAGTGAGAGTTTGATCAAGCTCTAAATCACCTATAATATTTCTAAGATTTGTTTGGGCTAACTTGGTTATAGCTTGATAAAAATTTACAACATTGTAAACAGCATTAAAAGGATCCGTTACTTCATAAAAGATAACACAATCAACCACTACTATAGTATTATCTTTAGTAATTACTTCTTGTGGAGGCACATCTACTACTTGTTCACGAAGATCTACTTTTCTAATAGATTCAATAAAAGGAATTATGAATATTAAACCACTTTCAACAGTTCTTTGATATTTACCGAATCTTTCTACTACTGTTTTTTCATAAGGTCTAAGTATTTTTATAGCTTTATATGCTAAAACAATTACAATGATTATTAACATGATAGTTAATATGAATATATCCATTTTTTAGACTCCATTATATCTATTTTTTATTTTATTTTTTTTATTTTTATTAACATTAGTATTTGTGTTATTAATATTATTCTTAATATTATTGTTTTTATTATTATTTTTATTTTATTTTTTATTTTAAATGTTGAATTTAAATATTAAATACTATTTTAAAGAAAATATTAAATTCTTAGTTAAAAATTGTTTATTTTTTCCTAACTATTAGTCTTATTCCTTTAACGTTTTCCACAATAACTATCTCTCCAAAATTCTCCAGATATTTTTAGCATTCCTGAATTTTCTGGATCAATAGCTTCAAATACTACTCCTTCTTTTCCAACAAGTCTATCAGTTGCAACTTTTTTATCTGGTGATTCTCTTGTTAATCTATTTGCTAATGGTCTAGATGCTATTATACAAATAATGGTAATTATAACAAAAATGATTAATTGGATTGTTGGATCAAAACCTAAGTAGTTGGCTATTGCTGCTGCAACTGATCCAATTCCCACTGACATTAGGTAAAATCCAGTTGTAACTATTTCTAAAAATAAACATACAGCAAAAAATAATATCCAAAAGTTTAATGGGATTAAAAACATTTTTTCCTCTTTTTTATATTTAATATTCTATTTATATTTTACGTTTGATTCAATATCAATTATGCAACACTTTTAATATTTTTTGATTATATTGATGTTTTTTTAGTCATAATACAGTTATATAAATGATATTTAACTTATTATATTAATATTATATATTTTATATAACTTAATTATATTGCTTTATTGATATTTTTTAAAAATATAATAATTTTAATAATTTTAGTAATATTCATCTTTTAATTGGTCTTTGATTTTTTTTTAGAACTGCTTTATGCATTCTTTTTGAAAATTCAGCTTTATTTGTTTGTGCAAAAACGTCTAAATAGCTTTTTGATACTAAATTAAATGCAAATGGTGAAGGAATTACAGTATCAATTGTTTTTATTTCTAATTGTCAACTTTCTATCCATTGGAGAACTCTTTTTGCATTTTTGATATCCATGAAATCTTCAATAACTTCTCTTCTAGCTTCTTTGAGAATGGAAAAGTTATCGTCCATATCTTCAACAAATTTAAGTAGAATTTTTCCTTTAGCTTGTTGTCTTCCAACAGATTTATCTTGACTTTTATAACGACGTAATGTCATTAATGATCTACCTGCACAATGCCTAAAACGACTAGCTAATGTTTCTGTTTTATTTATTGCATTTATAAGGACGAATTTAAGATTTTCTGAACTTAATCTTTTAAACGATTCAAGTCCACTCATTCTTTTATCTGAGCTAAGATAAAATCTATTATCTGAAATAGTTATTGTAACATCAATGTTATTTTTTTTGCTATAAGATAAGCTATAGCTCTTGATAATGCATCATTCACTTGTCTTCCAAATAGAGAATGAAATATAAGAAATTTTCTTCCACCAAATCCTGTATAATATTCAATTAACAACTTTTTGTTACTTGGAATTTGTGCATATAAGAATTGCTCTTTAAAAAATTCATATATAGAGTTTAGCAGCAAATTCATCTACATAAAGATATTCATTTATAAACTCTAAAATTTCATCTTTAGATCATTTATACTCAAATTTTTGATCCAGTAATGCTTTAAATCTCCGAATATCTAAAGCTAAATCAAATGCTAATGGAAGTTGTTGTGAAAACCAAGAAGGGATGATTAGAGGTCCACTAGCTGATGAAACATTTATAGTCATACCTCTACCATAGTTAAATATATATATGCCTCCTCCTATTACAAAACTATCTCCTTTTTTAAGTTTTTCCATGAAAATTTGTTCGATTCTTCCGATTGTTTCTCCATCACATTTTACAGCTACTACTGTGCTGTCTGGAATAGTTCCAATATTTGTTGAATATAACATTCGAGTTAGTCTGCCTCTTTTTCCAAACTGGTTTTTATCATAATCAATCCAAATTTTAGCATATACATACCTTTCTTTTAATTCACCATTCCCCAGCAAGATAGCTAAGTACGTCTTCATAATCACCACGACTTATGTCTTTATAGCAATAACTTTTTTTAATTACATCATAAACATAATCAATGTCTCATTGATTTTCAATACTCATTCCATAAACATGTTGAGCTAAAACATCTAAAGCATTGTGTGGAATTTTTATCTTATCAATTCTACCTTCTTTAGCATTTTAAGAAGAATTGAACATTCAACAAGATCGTCTCTATCAGTAACGATGATTTTTCCTTTAGATTTTTCATGCAGTCTATGTCCACTTCTTCCAATTCTTTGTAATGTTCTTGAAACTGATTTTGGAGAGTTTATCAATATAACTAAATCAATATAACCAATATCTATTCCTAATTCCAATGATGTAAATGAAACAACAGTTCGTAAACTTCCTTCTTTTAGTTTGTTTTCTGCTTCAAGTCGAAGTTCCTTAGAAAGTGATGAGTGGTGAGCCATAATATTATTAGAATTATAATTTTCAGGAAACATTTTCTTAAGGTTATAAACAAGACTTTCAGTTCCTATTCTAGTGTTTGTAAAAATAAGTGTTGTTTCATGTTCAACAATCAAATCATCAACTAATCTATACATATCTAATCTTGTTTCTTCCCTATAAGCTACTACAATATCATCTACTGGACTTAGAACTTCAATATCTAGTTCTTTTAAATAGTTAACATCTACAATAAGACAATCTCTAGGTGTTCCATATTCATAACCTACTAAGAAATTAGCTATTTTTTCTAGAGGAGAAACTGTAGCTGAAAGTCCAATTCTTGTATATCCTCCAATTAAATGTTGAAGATGTTCTAATGATAAACTCAAATGAACTCCTCTTTTATTTTCAGCTAAAGAATGAATTTCATCTATTATAACATATTTTACATTGGATATTTTCCCTAAACTTAGGGGTTATAAGCAATATTGATAATGTTTCAGGAGTGGTAATTAAAATATGGGGAGGCTTTTTAAGCATCTTTGACCGTTCCTATTGACTAGTATCTCCAGTTCTAACAGCTTTTCTAATTCCTAATCCTTTTCAGTTTTTTTAGCAGTTTTTTGATAAGTTGCTCTATTATCAATAACTATTTTTTCTATTTCATTTAGGGGGTTTATAAATTTTTTTCAATATCATTATCTTATGCCTTTAAAGGAGATATATAGATACAATAAACTTTATCTTCTAGTTCATTTTTCTCTGCAAGTGTAGTTAGCTCACTAAGAACTGATAAAAATGCAGTAAATGTTTTTCCAGATCCTGTCGGAGATGAAACAAGTACATTGTTTCTTTTATGTATATATACTATAGCTTGTTTTTGAGCTGGAGTAAAATCATTAAAGGTATTATCAAACCATTCTTTAACCCATGGGTGAAGAATTTTATAAATATCTTTTTTAGAATAGCTTTCAGTTTGTTTATTTATAATTTTATCTTTTATATTTCAATTAATTGATACGTTTTAAATGATTACTAGTTTTCAAATATTTTGATTAAATATTCTTTTACTAAATATTTATCTATAATAAGGTTTTTATTATTAAATTAATTAAATTAAAATAATTTTATTGTTTGAACTTGTTATTTTTATAATATCATGTTTTTCATATAATATAATGTTATTTTTATATTATAATTTTCTTATATAATATATTCTTAATTTATTCTTAAAATAATCAATAATACGTTAATTATATTTTTAAATTATGAAATGAATAAATTTTAATATAACAAATATTTAAAATTATAAAATTAATATAGATTAAATAATTAATTTCAATAAATTAAAATAATAAAAAATTGTTTTTATATAATATTTTTATCTTTGAGGATGAAATTATGACTAATGATCAAGAAAAATTACCAATGGATGAAGCTATAACTAAATTAACTGATTCTGATGTAGAAATAAGAAAATTAGCAGTTAATAGTTTAGAAGGAATCGAAGATGAAGCTGTCATCGAACCTTTAATCGAAGCTATGAAAGATGCAAACACTCCTGTAAGACATAAAGCTGCAGAAAATCTTGGTAAAATGGGAGATTTAACAGTTGATAGATTAATTGAAGTTGTTAATAATGAAGAAGGTGAATATAAACGATTTGCATCCTTTGCATTAAAAACAACAGGTAGTCCAAAAGCTGTTGACTACTTTTCAGAAGCTATTAATGATGAAGATTTTGGTGTTCGTAAAGTAGCTGTTAGGGCTCTTGGTGAATTACAAGCTACTGATAAAATAGATGAAATTGAAACATTAATGTTAGAAGAAGAAGATTGGGGTGTACGTCTTGCATCCATAAGAGCTCTTGGTGACATGGAAGTTGAAGAAGCAATAACTTCAATTAAAAAAGCTAGAAGAAAAGAAAAAGATAAAGATTTCAAAAAAATAGCTAACAAAGCAATTAAAAAAATTGAAAAAGCTCTTAAAAAGAAAAAATAACTTTTAGTTAATTATTTTTTTCTTTAATATTAATTTTACTACTTTATTATTATTCTATTCTATTTTATCCTATTTTTTCATATTTTATTTTATTTTTTTATTATTTTAATTTTATATTCAATTTATTAAGTTAATTTTTTGTTGTATTGAGATAACTTTATATATACTTATAATAAATATTTAGGCATATCTAAATTTTATATTAAATCTTTTTAAAATTATTATTTTTAAAAATTAATGGAGGGTGATTGTATAATATATAATAAATCACTAAATAACAATGAAAACAAAAATCAAATGATAAATAATAAATTTCACTCAGTTGGACCTTCTAAAAGTATGTATAATGTGAAATCAAATAGAAAAAATCTTCGCAATGTTCATGTGGAGGAACTTGTGGAACTATGTGTAAATGTGTTCGTAGATTCTATGAAGATGAAAACAAACTAGTTTTCTTTGATGATGAAAATTATGTAATATATAGGCCAGAAAACTGGAAAAATATCTATAAAGTAAACTTATTAAGAATTGATAATGAGATACCAGCTACTAAATTAACTAAAAATCAATCAATAAGAATAATGGATGAAATAAGGAATTATAGTTTTAATTATAAAGGAGCTAAAATCAATGGTATGGTTGGCTTAGCTATTACATTCAACAACATGAAAAATGAAGATGTTGATTGGTTAATTGATATTGAAGAAGAAGATCATAATATTCATGATGAAATAGAAAATTTAGAATTAGAAAATCCTAAAAACTTTATTGAGTTAAATACTGATAAATTTTTAGTCTATAAAATAAAAGAAAATTATCATGGTAATGTTTTATCAATACCTGCCAATGAATTTACTAGGAAAAATTGTACTATAGAACTTAGTAAAATAAAATTAAGTACAATTTAAATATTATATAAAAATAAAAATTACTAAATAATTATTTTTCAAATGCTTTTCCAGATATTTGATTTACTTTTAATTTTAAAACAGTTGTTGTTTTGAGTATTTTTTCATTAAAGTCAGAGTTTTTACGGTTTATATCGGAATATTGTTTCATTATATATTTTAAACCATTTATTTCATCGTTATTTTTTAAGATTTCTATTTTACCATTTCCAACTACACTTTTAAATTCTGTAGTGCATTTACATGGTGTTTCATTAATAATTAAATTTGTAGAACAATGCATTTCAAATGTAGTTTTATCATTGTTTTTATTGTACCTGTGATAATATCTATCTTTTTACCAGTTTAGTTTCATGAAAAAATAAGGATAATTCTTTCTTTACTTTATCGTAATTATAACCAAAATTTAAAGGAATAGTATAGGGATAATCCTTATTTAATAAAGAAAGTGTACATATTTCACATTTTTCAATTATTTCAATTATTTTATTAATATCATTAACTTCTCTATTTTTTCTTCTCATATATTCCTCAAAACATGTTTTAATATTATTAATTTTAATAAAAATGATTTTTATAAAAATAAAAAGTATATGAGTAATTTATAACAGTAATTTTTATAAAAAAATATTTAAATTTGTAATATAAAAAAGTATAATTATAATTTTTCAAGATCATAAATATCTGTTCTTCTATTTTTAAGAAGAGGTAACTCTTCTCTTACAGTTTTTATTTTGTCTAAGTCAATTTCTGCAAAAATTAGTTCTTCTTCGAAATTTCCTCCTTTTATGATTTCTCCCCATGGATCAATTATTAATGAATGACCATAAGCATTATAGTTAGCTTTTTTATCTAATGCAGGAGAAACACCAATTGTAAAAACTTGATTATCCAAAGCTCTTGTTTTAAAAAGTATTTCCCAATGAGCAGGTCCTGTTGTTAAATTAAAAGCTCCAGGAAATATTATTATTTTTGCACCTTCAAGAGCCATTAGTCGAGATAGTTCAGGAAAACGAATATCATAACAAATTCCTATTCCAATTTTACCTAGCTTAGATTTAGTATCAATTACAGTAATTCTATTTCCTGCACTTAAGGTATCTGACTCTTTGAAATAAATGTTATCTTTCACATCGATATCAAATAGGTGCATTTTTCTATGATATCCTAATATTTCACCATTGTTATCCAATAAAAAACTAGTATTATAAATTTTTTCTAAATTATTTTTTTTATCTAACTCTTTTTCAGGAATAGATCCAGTTAAAATATGAATATTCTCTGAATTAGCGATATTTCCAATGGAATTCAATGTATAGCTATCATATTTTGATTCACTATATTCAACAAATTTTTCATTTTCATAAGGACAATTAAACATTTCAGGTAAAATAACTAAATCAACATCCTCTTTGTTTGCATTTTCAATCATTTCTATAGCTTTTTTGATGTTTTTTTCTTTATTATCTACAACATTCATTTGACATAAAGCTAGTTTCAGTTTTTTTGTCATGTGATCATATCCCATATAATTTAATTTTTAGTTTCTATATTTCATTTCTTTCAATCTCTGAATTTCTTCAGCATGGTGTTTCATGGTTAGACCATTAGTTGGTTTAGCTACAGTAACATGATGATCTTTTTCAAGTTTATAAATCAAAAAGTTATCATTTTCAAGTTCAATAGACTCATTTGGATCTTCCATTTTTATTCCATTTATTTCATCCA
>NIZT01000028.1 GCA_003315655.1 Candidatus Methanobinarius endosymbioticus | reverse complement strand
TTTATAATAAATATCAAAATATCATTTTCTAGTGAGAGGTGCAGAATGAACTATATTATTGAAACAGAAAAATATAATTAAAGACTTCGATGATTATCGAGTTGTAGATTCAGTAAATTTAAAAGTTCCTAGAAATGAAGTTTATGGAGTATTAGGACCTAGTGGGGCAGGAAAAACTACCTTAATATCTATGTTATGTACAATTCTCGCACCAACAATGGGAACAGCGAAGGTAAATGGTTATGATATTGTTAAAGAAGCGAATTAAGTTAGAAAATCAATAGGAATTGTTTTCCAATCTAAAGCACTTGATGATATTTTAACTGGATTTGAACATTTAAAAATGCATGCTGCTCTTTACGGAGTTCCTCATGACATAAGACAAGAAAGAATTGATGAAGTTCTTGAACTAATTGCATTAAGAAAAAAGGCAGATGAAGAAATAAAAAAGGCAGATGAAGAAACAAAAAATTACTCTGGAGGAATGAAAAGACGGCTTGAAACAATAAGAGGATTAATTCAACATCCAAAACTCTTATTTTTAGATGAACCAAGTTTAGGATTGGATATTCAGACTAGAGAAAGCATTTGGAATTATATTGAAGATCTTAAAACTAGTATTGATATTACAATACTTTTAACAACCCACTATCTTGAAGAAGCAGATAGTCTTTGTGATGAGATAGCTATTATAGATCAAGGAAAAATTGTTAAAGCAGATAGTCCAAAAAATCTTAAAATTGAATTAAAAGCTGATACAATAACATTAACAACATTAGATCCTACTAAAACAAAAAAACTTTGTGAAGTTATGGAAAAAGAACAATTTGTTCAAAATACATTGAATACAAATAATGAAATTACATTGTTAGTTGAAAAAAGGAGAAAATCTCATTCCAAAAGTTGTAAACATTGCAGAAAATAACTATATATATATATATTAATTCTATTGAATTGAAACATCCAAATTCTTGAAGAAGTTTTCATTAAATATAGTGGACGTGAGATTAGTGATGGGGTAAAAAAATAAGGGTGGTAAAAGGAGTGAATTTGAAGGAATCTATACACTTTGGTTAAGAGAAGCTAAAAGATATGTTCGATGTAAATCTAGAATTATTACAGCTATTTTTACTCCACTTCTCTGGTTATTAGTTTTTGGAATGGGCTTGGGAGTGCAATAAAATTTGGTGGTGCAACAGGAGGATATCAATTTTTTATTTATCCAGGAATAATTTGTCAAATAATATTATTTACCTGTGTAATGGCAGGAATAGGAATAATAATGAATAAGCAATATGGTTTTCTAAAAGAAATAATGGTGGCTCCTCTTTCAAGAGCATCGAGTATGTTTGGAAAAGCTTTAGGAATAATTACTGGAGTTATTGTTCAAGCTATAATATTATTACTATTATCTTTTGTTGTAGGAGTTCAAATGACTTCATTAATATTCATTGGAGCAATTGGTATGAGTATTATTATATCCATAGGATTTTCAGGATTAGGTTTATTTATAGCTTCATTTATGATAAGTATGGAATGCTTTAATTTAGTCATGTGTTTTGTTATAATGCCTGTTTTCCTTTTGAGTGGAACAGTGTTCCCTGTAACTAATCTTCCAGAGTGGTTAAGTTTCATATTTTATCTCGATCCTTTAACTTATGGTGTTGATGCATTAAGAGGGATTATATTAGGCCAATCTATTTTACCACTGGGAATAAGTATAGGAGTAAGTTTATTCTTTGCAATACTTATGATACTTGCATCTGCGTTTGTATTTACAAAAAAGAACAAAATTTAATGTAAATATAATTGAAACTATATATTTAAAATAAATATAGAATATAAAATATAAGATATAAAATAACCATACAATATAAAACAACGGCAGCAAAATGTATAAAAATAAGAAAATTATAGTAGTTATTCCAGCTAGAGGAGGTTCTAAAGGAATTCCTCGTAAAAATATAAGATTATTAGCTAATAAACCATTAATTGGATATTCAATCCAAACAGCTTTAAAATCTGATTATGTAGATAAAGTTGTGGTTACAACTGATGATGACGAAATTAAATTCATAGCTGAACAATTTAAAGCTTCAACTATTAAAAGATGTGGAAAATTAGCTGAAGACGATGTTCCTCTTGATCCCGTGATATATGATGCTGTTGAAATTTATGAAAAGAAATTAAAAGAAAAATATGATTTTATAATTACAATTCAACCTACTTCTCCTCTTTTAAAAACTGAAACATTGAATAAAACTATTAAAGAATTATATAAAAAACAAAATGATACTATAATTAGTGTAGTAGATGACAAACATCTTAACTGGGGATTTTCTGAAACAAAAAACTCTTTTTATCCATTATATAAAAAAAGAGTTAATCGTCAATACTTACCTAAATCTTTTAAAGAAACAGGAGGCATATTTGCCACTAAAAGAGAATTTTTAAAAGAAAACTCCCGAATGGGTAAAAAAATTAATTTAATTGAAATATCTAAACATGAAAGTATAGATATTGATAATTATGAAGATTGGTGGGTAGCTGAGAGATTAATTAATAAAAAAAGAGTCCTTATAAAAACTGATGCAAGTAATGATATTGGTACAGGACATATATACAGAAGTTTGACCATAGCATCTAAATTAGCTAATCACGAAGTTTTGTTTCTTCTAGATGAAAATAAAAAACTTGGAGTAGAAATTATAGAAAATAGTAATTATCCTTATATTACTCATAAAAATTCTTCAATTATGAATGAAAAAACTCCACATAAAGAAACTTCAAATGAAAATATCTTAAATGAAGAAATAATTAAAGAAATAGAAAATTATGATCCCGATATAATAATCAATGATATTTTAAACACTAGTTATGAATATATAAAAAAATTAAAGAATAATAATTATTTTGTAGTGAATTTCGAAGATCTTGGTAAAGGAAGTGAAATTGCAGATATTGTTTTTGATGCATTATATGAAAATAAAATTCCTTCAGAGAACTTCTATTTTGGACATAGATATTATATTTTAAAGGATGAGTTTTTCTTTCAAAATCAAAAAGAAATTAATAAAGATAATGAAATTAATGAGATATTGTTAACATTTGGTGGAACTGATCCTAATGATCTAACTCGTAAAACATTGAAAGCTATTATTAATAGTAAATATGAGGAAAATATAACTGTTATTTTAGGGCTAGGATATAAAGACAAAAAAGGAATAAAAAAAGAATTTGAAAATTATAACAACATAAAAATCTTTGAAAATGTAAAGAACATTAGTAGCTATATGTATAAATCAGATCTTATTTTCACATCGGCAGGGAGAACAATGTATGAAATAGCTAGTATAGGAGTTCCTTGTGTTTGTTTATGTCAAAATCAACGTGAACTCAGACATACTTTTGGTAATGCTGAAAATGGCTTTTTAAATTTAGGATTAGGAAAAGATATTGAAGAAGAAGAATTAATAAAGATTATAGAAAAATTAATTGATAATACTATTCTTAGAAGAGATATGAACAAAAGAATGCTGAATATTGATTTAAAACATGGCTTTGAAAATATGATGAAAGTTGTTAAAAAAAAATTCAAAGAATTTGAAACAAGTAAACACTAAAATTAATACTTATTCTAATTCTAAATAAATATAATAATATTCTAAATCAAATATAATAATATATTATATTTTTTTAATATCTCAAGCTAATTTCTAAACATTATATAATTTATAATAAATCTTAAATCATGAAAATAAAGTAAAATAATATAATTTTTAAACAATATTTAATTTAATTAAACTTAATCATGAATAAAAAAAGGAGATTCCTATGAATATATTTCAAAATAATCCATTTTTAATAGCTGAAATTGGTGTAAATTATTACGATATAGCTGAAAAAGAAAATATTTCCAATATGGATGCAGCTAAATTAATGATAAAAGAAGCAAAAAGAGCTGAAGCTGATGCTGTTAAATTTCAAAGTTATAAAGCAGAAACTATAGTTTCTAAAAATTCTCCTTCATATTGGGATAATACTGAAGAACCTACTACCTCACAATATGAATTATTTAAAAAATTTGATAGTTTTGGAAAAGAAGAATATAAAGAGTTATCAGAATATTGTAGTAGTTTAGGAATCCTGTTTTTATCCACTCCCTTTGATTTTGATTCTATAGAATATTTAGATGAAATTATAGATATTTATAAGATTTCTTCATCTGATTTAACCAATATTCCTTTTATTAAAGAAATAGCTAAAAAACAAAAACCAGTAATTTTATCAACAGGAGCAGCTACAATTGAAGAGATAGATTTAGCTATAAAAACTATAAAAAATGAAGGAAATAAATATATTGGACTAATGCACTGTGTATTATCATATCCAACAGAATATGAAGATGCAAATCTTTTAATGATTAAGTATCTTAAAGATAATTATAATAATTATGATATTGGTTTTTCTGATCATACACGACCAGATGATAAAATGCTTGTTCTTACAGCAGCATTCTTATATGGAGCAAATATAATTGAAAAACATTATACTCTTGATAAAAACTTAAAAGGAAATGATCATTATCATGCTATGGATCCTGAAGATATAAAAAAATTCAAAGAAAATATAAAATTCATAGATAAACTTAATGGAGAATATGAGAAAAAACCATTAGTTTGCGAATCAGAATCTAGAAAACAAGCTAGAAGATCAATTGTGGCAAAAAAAGATTTAAATATTGGAGAAACAATTACTGAAGAATTATTAACATTTAAACGTCCAGGAACAGGGATCTCTCCAAAAAATTTAAATGAAATTCTTGGAAAAAAAGTAAAATCTCCTATAAAAGAAGATGATCTAATAAAATATGAAAATTTAGAATAAAATTACATATTTAAATAAAAAACTAAAAATAATAAATAAGTTATAAATAAATATGATAGCTAATTTATAACTAAATTATAGCTAATTACAATTTTTTATGACAAAGCTACCAATCATAACAGGTGAATTCATCGTCTTCTGCTTTTTTAGCTCTTTCTTTTATTGCATCCATAGTAGGAGTTGCTGGAACAATAACATTTTCACCCATGATTTCATTATTTGGCCAATTAGCAGTCATAACTACTCCGTTTTCATCTCCAGTTTGTAAACCTTTAAATATTCTTAAAATTTCAGCCATATTCTACCTAATTCTTGAGGATAGTAAACTATTGTTCTTATTTTTCCATTATTATCTACCAACAAAAACAGCCCTAATGTAGTAGTTCCTTTACCAGGATGTATTATTCCTAAAGTATTAGCTACAGCACCAGTATCTGCAATTACTGGAAATTCTATTTCAACATCTAAGTTTTCTTTTATCCATTCAATCCATTTTATATGGGAAAATATTTGATCTACACTTAATCCAATTAATTCACAATTAAGTTCTCTAAATTTCTCATAATTTTTTTGGAAAGAAACAAATTCTGTAGTACATACTGGTGTGAAATCTGAAGGGTGATTAAAAAGAATAAACCATTTGTCTTTAAAATCATCAGAAAGCTTCATCATACCATGTGTTGGTTGTACATCTAAATCAGAAAATTTATCTCCTAAAAGAGGTACGTTTCTTATTTTTTGAATGTTTTCCATATATAAAACATTAAATACTTTATAAATTATTTAAATTCTTTATTTTTTATAATATTATCTATAATATTTATTCCATAATAATTAATGTTTTAAATTCTATTATTTTTTTACTTTTATTTATCCCCTAGTTATTATCTGCTATTTATTTAGCTTCTATTTATTTATCCCTAGTTAAATAAAATGAAAATAAACTAATAAAAAAAATAATAGAATTTAAAACATTAATTATTATGGAATAAATATTATAGATAATATTATAAAAAATAAAGAATTTAAATAATTTATAAAGTATTTAATAAAATATTTTATAAAGTATATTATAAAGTATCTTATGAAATATCTTATAAAATAATGTATAATCTATACTATATTATAAAATTATAAAATATATATTAGAATAATTATTATAATTGCAGTGATTTAATCTTATTAAAAACTAAAGGTGAAAAATTAATATGTCTAAAATAGATCAAAAAACAGCAAAATGTGAAACTATTAAGGACATTTGTGATATTTTATTTTCACTTGAAGAAAAATATGATTTAAATCATGTTCAAATTCAAGGTATTTATATTTGGCAATTAATTAGAATATATGTTTATTATGAAATATCTAGAAAAATAGAAGTATTTGGTTCGCCTCAACAAGGCAAAGTCACTATAATAGATAAAATATTATCATTTATTCCCTTTATAAAAAATAGTTTATTTTCAAATCCACTCAGTGGAAATTATTCAAAAAAAATATTAATTTTTGATCATCCGAGAAAAGTAAAACATGAAGGAACTTATAAAGATATTTATACTCATTTTTTAATTGATGATCTAAAAAATATAGAAGATAGCTATGAAGTAATTAAAAGTCCGTATTTAAATAAACACGAAGGTAAAAAAAAGAAATATATTAAATATAATGATAGAATTTTCCTTGGATCTTACTTTTACAAGAAGATAACTAATTTAAAGCTTAAAACTTGTGAAAAAAATAAAATAGATAATCTTCAAAGAGAGCTTAATTCTCAGTTTAATATTGAAATTGATCTTTTAAATATAGTTAAAAATCATATACTTGATTTTAAATACCAATATAAAAAATATGATAGTCTTTTCAAAAAAAGAAAAACTAAATATGTTCTTGTTGTAGTTGCATATGAAAATCAAGCACTGCTAGCTGCAGCACATAGTAATGGAATAAAAGTTATAGAATTACAGCATGGAACCATCAGTAAATATCATTTAGGTTATAATTATCCTAATATTAGAGATAAATACTTAGAATATTTCCCTGATCAAATACTAAGCTTTGGAGAATATTGGAAAAAAGTAGCTAACTATCCAATTGACGAAAAAAATATCATAGCTATGGGTTTTCCATATCTCGAAAAAAATATTGAAGAATATAATACTAATTCAAAGAATAAAAAACAGATATTATTCATTTCTCAAGGTGTTATAGGTAAAGAATTAGCTAAATTTTCATATAATTTAGCTAAAAAATTAAATGAAAAAATAAATGATAACTTAAACAGTGAATCAGATCCAAAAATAGATGAAAAAATAAATAAAGAAATAGATAATAAACTGAACAATGAAATACATGATAAAGAAATTGAAAACGAAAATTACCATATTATTTATAAACTACATCCTGGGGAATATTCAAATTGGAGAACTAATTATAAAAATCTAGTAAAAGCTGAAAAATTAAATAACTTTACAATTATTGATGATAATACCATTTCTTTATATGAACTTTTTTCAAAAAGTGAATATCAAATAGGAGTATTTTCAACAGCTATATATGAGGGGCTTTTATTTAACTGTAAGACATTTATAGTAGATTTACCTGGTATTGAATATATGGATAGCTTAGTTGAAAAAAATTATGTTAAAAAAATTGATAATGTTGATGAATTCATCAAAACAATTTCTAATTTTAAAACAAATAGCTATAATAGAGATTTCTTTTTTAAAAAATATGATAAGAATATTTTGAAAAAAATATTTGAAAAATAAATACTGAAATAGTAATACTAAAATAATAATACTGAAAAATAGTAACAATACTAATAATAAGAATAAAAATACTTAAAGAATAAAAAATAACATTATAGAAAGATTAAATTATTTATGCATATTATATATATATTATTTATCAAATACTCCATATTGTTATTTATAGATGATAATTTATATTTAAATATTATAACAATATTGTAAATCTATTTAATTTTAAAGTCTATACTAATTTTAAGCTATTGGTGAATTAATGAACGAATATAAACGTTTTGTCCAAAGAATTGGACTTGTTGGAATATCAAACCTACTTATTTCCCTAAGTGGACTTATTTTTATTCCAATAATAACTAAAAACTTTTCAGTTGCTGATTATGGAATATGGGCACAAGTTAATACAACAATAGCTTTAATACCAAATATAGCTAATTTTGGACTCCCTTATACTATGGTGAGATTTTTATCTGCTGAAACTAATAAATCAAATATTAAAGAGTCTTTTTATTCGATGCTAGCTGTTGTATTTGCTTCAAGTTTACTTATCTCATTGATGTTATTTGTTTTCAAAACTCCAATAGCAAATTCTCTTTTTGAAGGAAATATGAATGTACTTTATATTGTAGCTATTACCTCCTTTTTTGCTTGTATGAATTTGATGCTTATTAGCTTTTTTAGAACATTTCAACAGATCAAAAGATATTCTTTATTTTTAATATTACAAAGTTATATTGGAGTTATCTTGAGTTCTTATTTAGCTTTAAATGGACATAGTATTGAAACCGTTGTGATGGGACTTCTTGTTGGTTATCTAGCAGTATTCATTATTATGGTCCTAATGATTGGAGGATATTTAGGATTCGCTATACCCAAATTTAAAAATCTTAAAGAAGAATTAGAATTTGCTATGCCTACAATACCTAACAATATTTCATCATGGGTAGTTGATTCTAGTGATAAATATGTAATTGGAATATTTTTAGGTTCAGCAGCTGTAGGATATTATTCCCCAAGTTATGCACTTGGAAGTATTCTTCTTATGTTTTTATCTCCTTTTGCGCTTCTTCTTCCAGCAGTTCTCCCTAAATATTTTGAAGCAGGAGATTTAAATCAAGTAAATCGTTTTCTTAAATATTCGATGAAATATTTTCTTATAATAACTATTCCTGCAGCTGTTGGACTTTCTCTTCTTTCAAAATCATTATTGATGATTATTTCAACTCCTGAAATAGCTCTTAATGGTTATCTTATTACACCATTTGTATGTTTAGGAGCAGTATTTATGGGAATATATGGAATAACCAATAATATATTGATTCTAGAGAAAAAAACAAAAATATTAGGAAAAATTTGGATTCTTGTTGGAGTTTTAAATGTTATATTCAATATTATTGCAGTGCCTTATATTGGTATAATTGGAGCTTCATTAGTTACATTAATATGTTATATTATAGCTTTCTTAATTACAGGATATCATAGTAGAAAATATTTAGAGCTTCCATTTGAATATAAATCATTGATAAAAACTATTATTTCTGCAGCTATTATGGGAATATTTGTGTGGATTATGAATCCAAGTGGAATTATAAATGTTTTAATCACAATATTATTGGCTGTAGCTATTTACTTCGGAGTTTTATTTTTAATAAAAGGAATAAAGAAAGAAGAGTTTAATTTTTTCAAAAAATGATGAATGAAAGTTAATTTACTGGAATAACTTATATTTTAGCCATAAATATCAATAATTCGTCAAATAAATATAAAAGTGCAGTTCACCACCAAGTATTCCTCAAAATTTGTGAGAAGGGCAGTTGACTAAGTGTAATAGCTGTGTGCCTTCTCCAATAAAATAATCAACAGTTTCAAGTTGGTGATACTGCAAAAATATTATGTTTTTTATAAGATATTAATATTATTATAATAAAAATAGAAAAATATATATCTTATGAATAATAAGATATTAATTGTGTAAAAAGCTAGTGTGCCGGAGGTTGTTTGATAAGAACTTATTTTTCTAAACAAAATAATCATTGCAACCTCTATCTCTATTTTTAAATCTAATTTTTAATATTTCTATTTCAATTCTAGATATATTCTACTATATACAGTGAAAAAAATATTTAAAGATAATTGAAAAAATAATACTTAAAAAATTATTATTAATGATAATAATATAGTTTATTAAATCAAGAAATTTTTGAGTATTTGAAAAAATAATAAATATATTGATAGTAAAAAATTTTCTTATAATTATAAAATTATATTTAAAGTTAAAATCAAATATAAAATTATATAAGCCTAAAAATACAACCTAAAATAGTGTATTATAATGTTAATTAATATATAAATAACAAATAACACAAATGAAAAATGAATATATCAATAAAAAAAGGTTATTGATTTGATTAGTATATTATCTGGAGGAACTGGGACTCCAAAATTAATTCAAGGTATAAAAAATATTCATGACCCAGAAGATTTGAATATTATTGTTAATACTGTTGAAAATGATTATTTTTCTGGTGTTTATGTAGCTGCTGATATTGATACTGTTCTTTATACTTTAGCTGATAAAATCAATGATGAAACATGGTATGGAATCAAAGAAGATACATTTATTACCAATGAAACTCTTGCAAAATTAGATTGCCACGAACTTCTCAGAATAGGGGATCAGGATAGAGCTACAAAAATACAAAAAACTATTCTTATGGAAAAATATGGACTTAGTAAAGCTGTTGACATTCAACGGCGAAAAATGGGAGTAAAATCAAAAATAATCCCTATGAGTGATGAACACTCCCAAATAACTGTAAATACTAATATTGGTAAACTTGAATTTCATGATTTTTTAATAAAACATCAAACCAAACCAGATGTAATAAGTGTTGCTTATACAAAACTAAATCCTGCTCCTAATCTCATTGAAACCATTGAAAATTCAGAAATGATTATCATTGGCCCTTCAAACCCAATTACTTCTATTCTCCCAATAATAACTCTCGAAGGAGTTGAAAAAGCTTTAAATAATAATTATGTAGTAGCTATTTCTCCAATAATTGGAAATACTCCTGTAAGTGGTCCTGCTGGAAAATTTATGAACTCGATGAATTATGAAGTGTCTGCTTTTGGTGTAGCATCTATATATAAAAACTTTTTAGATAAATTCATAATAGATGATATTGATAAAAATTTAAAAGAAAAAATAGAAGAAATAGTAAAAGAAGTAATCCCTACTAATACCAATATGAAAAACTTAGAGGACAAAATAAATTTAGCTGAGATTATATTAGATTAATTGTTTAATAGATTAATCTATGTTAATCAAGATTGATTTGAATCATTTAAAATACATTTTATTGATTAATTAGTTGTTTTATATAGTTATTAATTATAAATAAAAATTATATAAAATTATTAAAGATTATAAAGTATTTATATAATTATAAAAATTTTTTGTAGTAATTATATAATTTTTATATAAATTGAGAAATATATAAAAATATATTTAAGTAACAATGATAAAGGCTTAATAGGATATTTTATTTGAAATATTTAGGTGAAAAATAATATGATACAAATGACATTAATTCAGATTGATAACTATGGTCCATGGACAGTTACTCCAAATCCTTGTAATGAATCAGATTTGCAGATTTTGCAAGCTGAATTATTTGCAGATGTCCAAAGGCAAATAGCTATGAAAAAAGGACTTGTATTTTATACAAGATTTGATAATATGCTTGCAGTGACTAATGGACTTAATGAAGAAGATCATATGAGAATTCAAAGGTCTATAAGAAATAGATATCCTATAACAATTAGTATGGGTGTTGGAACCGCAAAAACACCATATGAAGCTCAAAAAATAGCTACTGAAGTTCTTCAAAATAAAGGAGGAGCTCAAGCTGCAGAAAGAAAAGAAATATTAGCTATAGATTCATTAGTAAAACCAGAAGATAGCTTTGTTCAAATGGCACATATTGATATAAATGGAGTTACAGATTCTTTAACTGATATAATTCCTGCATTTGATACAAATTTTCTTGTAAATAAAGCTCAACATTATCTTATGACAAAATTAATCGAAAAAGGAGCATTATTATTTTTCATTGGCGGAGATAACTTCATGTCACCTTGTAATGAATTAGGAACTGAAGAATTAATGAAAATATTAGAAGAAATCGATGATGAAATAGATATAGCTCTTAAAGCAGGTGTTGGACGAAGTGATAACGCCGAAGATGCTGCTTATATGGGTGATTTAGGTTTAGAAGAAATTAGAGAAGGTAACAACGAAGAATTGGTTTATGTTTTAGAAAAAAAAAACTAAATCACTTTATATTTTAAAGAACAGATGAAAAAAACAATTGGTTAAATATGTTAATCAATTAATTTAACATATTACTTTATTAAACTATATTTCAATATAATAATTATTTGAATTCATTAATAATTAAATAAATTATTATTCACCTTAAACACTACTGTTCTTTTTATTATTAATTATTTATTTATCATACATTAAAAGTTACCAATAATTAAATTTTATTAGGTTCATTTATTTTATTGATTTATTAATTATCTGTGTTTATTATAACAATTTTATAATGAATTAATATATTTTAATAGTATATATTTAAAGTGAGTTTTAATATATTAAGAGTTTATTAGATTAGAAGGAGATAAAATTATTAAAGTACTTGCACCAATGGCAGGAATAACAGATGGAAAATTTGCATTAAAGTTAATACCTTATGGTTTTGATGTTGTAAGCATTGGAGGGTATAATGCAGATTCAGAAACAATAGCTGCTGGTAAAAAAATTCTTGAAAGAGGAAGAAATGAATTTGATATAGAACTAGAAAAATTATATTCTGTCATAGAAAATGAAGTTAATATAATTAAAAAGAGATACCCCCATATTAAAGTTTCTCTGAATTTACGTGCTATCTCTCCAGAATCAATCATAGCTATCAGTGATATAATTAATCTAGATATAATTGAAATAAATAGCCACTGTAGACAAGAAGAACTTTTAAAAATCAATTGTGGGCAACAAATGCTCCAATCTCCTCATAAGTTAGCTAATTTTACTAAAAAAGTTGTTGATGGAATAAATCCAAATAAAAAAGTTTCTGTTAAAATGAGAGCTAACGTGAATGGAGTAGATGATTTAAAAATTGCTAAAAAAATTGAAAATACTGGTGTTGATTACTTACATATTGATGCAATCAAACCAGGTCATCTAGAAGCTGATTTGAATATTATCAGAGAAATTTCTGAAAATACCGAAATATTTATCATAGGAAATAATTCAATTGTAGACGTGAAAAGAGGAAAAGAAATGTTAGATGCAGGAGCATCTGGAATATCAGTTGCAAGAGCAGCTATTAATGGAAAATTAAATTTTGATATTTCAAAAATATAATTTAAAATAAAATTAAAAAAATAATATATAAAATTACAATGATTAAATGAAATTATTAATATGAATTTATAAAATTATCATAATTTATTAAAAAAATTTGAAAGAAACATTAGTTTTAAATGATACAATGAGAATATTATAATATTAAGATTAAAAAGATTAAATTCAGGAAAATAAAATAAATATAACGATAATTATATTATTAAATCTTATAAATTGGATATTAAATATATAATTAATACATTGCTAATCTAATAATCAATTTAATTCTTTAAGGTGTATATATGTCTTTTATAGAGCTTAAAAATATTACAAAAACATTCAATGGGGTTGAAGTTCTCAAAGATTTGAATGTCAACATTGAAGAAGGAAGTGTTCTTGGAATTCTTGGTAGAAGTGGATCTGGAAAATCAGTACTAATAAATATGCTTCGAGGAACCAAAGAATACAAACCAGATAGCGGAGAAATGATTTTTAACATAGCTGTCTGTAATAACTGTCTACATGTTGAACTTCCATCCAAAGTAGGAGAATCTTGTAATTGTGGAGGCAAACTTGAAGTTAAAACTGTAGATTTTTGGAATGCTGATAGAAAGGATTTTGCAGAAATTCGAAAAAGAATTGCTATAATGTTACAGAGAAATTTTGCTCTTTATGAAAGAGAAGCTGTAATCGAAAATGTTTTAAGAGCAATGGAAGGTGGAGAATATAAAGAAAACCTTTACAAAGCTTTAGATCTTCTTGAAATGGTTCAAATGAGCCATAGGATTACACATGTTGCTCGTGATTTAAGTGGAGGGGAAAAACAACGAGTTGTTCTTGCAAGACAAATGGCTAAAGAACCTATGTTATTTTTAGCTGATGAACCAACAGGAACATTAGACCCTCAAACAGCAGAATATCTTCACCAAACTCTTATAAATGGAGTTAAAAATAAAGGCATTACTATGGTAATTACTTCTCACTGGCCAGAAGTAATGAATAAACTTGCTGATCAAGTTATATGGTTAGATAAAGGAGAAATTATTGAAAAAGGTCCAGCTAATCAAGTAGTGAAAAATTTCTTAGATACTGTTCCACTACCTAAAAAAGTAGATGACGTGGAATATGGAGGATCAGTAATAGAAATAGAAAATGTTGAAAAACATTATTATTCTATTGAAAGAGGAGTCATAAAAGCTGTTGATGGTGTGGATTTAAACATAAAACAAAGTGAAATCTTTGGAATTGTAGGACTTAGTGGTTCTGGAAAAACCACATTATCTCGGATGTTAATTGGATTAACTGAACCTAGTGGCGGAGAAATAAAAATTAAACTGGGTGATGATTGGATAGATATGATACAGAAAGGTCCTATTGGTAGAGGAAGAGTAATCCCTTATATTAGTTTACTTCACCAAGAATATTCACTATATCCATATAGATCAGTGCTTGAAAATTTAACCGAGTCTATAAGTTTGAATCTTCCTGCAGAATTTGCTAAAATGAAAGCTATTCACACATTAAATGCCGTGGGATTTGATGATGAACATGCAGCTACTATTTTAAATAAAAAACCTAATGAACTTAGTGGTGGAGAAAGACATAGAGTAGCTATTGCACAGGTCTTAATTAAAGAACCTAATATTGTAATATTAGATGAACCAACTGGTACAATGGACCCTATCACAAGAGTTCAAGTTACTGATTCCATTTTAAAAGCAAGAGAAGAATTAGAACAAACATTTATTATTATATCTCATGATATGGATTTTGTTATCGATGTTTGTGATACAACTGCATTGATGAGAGGAGGAAAAATCCTCAAAATAGGAGAACCAGAAGATATTGTAAAAGAATTAACTCCTGAAGAAGAAGAAAAAATGTTAAATTAATCTACTAGCTAAATTAATTTAATATTTAAAAGAGTAAAATTAAAATAATAAAGCAATACTATAAATATAATATATTATCAATATAGTATCTTCAATAATATCTTAAAATTACATATTATTTGTTGCATAAATTTTTGTATGATATTGTTATTATTAATACAATTAATCATTATAATTTAGTTTAAAAATTAAAAATATAATTATCATTGGAGGATTATTAATGGTATGGGACGATGCACCATCACATGTGTGTAGAGGCGGAGATAGTAGAGCATTGACATTTTGTTGCCCACCAATAAAACCTTGCCCAATATTACATGCTCTAGACGATGTGAAATTAAGCCCTCAAGAATATATGGATATCAAAGAGGACTTTGCAAAAAAAACAAGACTAGGTGAAGGAGCAGGAACTTGCTTTGGATCATTAGTCTGGTGTTGTAAAACATCAAAACCATGTCCACTTAGAGATAGGGTGCTAAGAAATATAGATATGAGTGTAGACGGATATTTAACTCTTAAAAAACAATTATCTGAATTATTAGCAGGTAATGGTGTAGAAGCTAGTGAAGAAAATATCAATGCACTTGCAGAGGCATTTTCAATAAGTAATGAAGAAGCAACTAAAGTTCTCCATGATTGTGATAACGATTTAAGAATGACTATGAAATTACTTAAAATGAAATCTTTAGAAAATTCTGAATAAACTATTAAATTACTTTTTCTTTTTACTATTTTTCATATATTATATTAAAAAAGATATAATAAATATAATCTAATAAATGTAAAATAATTAAATCAATAATAGAAAATATGAATAAGCTATTTAATCATTATCATTGAGGTTTTTATATGAAATGGACTTCACTTTTCTTAGATACTAGTAGAAAAAATGTATTCATATTAGGAACGGGGGAAGTTGCAACACGAAGAGCAGAAAAATTCCTTGAAAGTGGTTCTAATGTTATATTATCTGGAAAAAATATTTCTCAAAATCTTTTAGACAAAGGAGCTATGTTGGAAAAAGACAACTCTGAAACTAGTTATAAAAAACTTGTTGAATGGGCAGATATTGTAATAATAGCTAGTGGAGATCAAGATTTAAATGAATATGTGTCATCCATAAGTGGAGAAAAATTATTAAATAGAGCAGATTATCCAGAAAAAGGAGATCTTATTGTTCCCACAAGTTTTTATATTGAAGACATTCAAATTTCAATATTCACCAATGGAAAAAGTCCTTTAATGGGTCGTGAACTTCGAAAAAAAATACAAAATACCATTTCAAGAGAAGATATACTTCAAATTAAATTTCAAGATTACAGTAGAACAATTTTAAAGGAAAAAATTACAGATCAAAAAATTAGAAAAGAATATTTATATAAAATTCTTGAAAATGAAGACATTAGAAATCTACTTAAAGAAGAAAAACTAGAAGAAGCTAAAATATATATCAAAAATATGGTAAAAAATGCCAAAGAAAATATCAAGGAGGAAAATTATTGATAATTAATCTAAGAGTGGATCACAAAATTGCTGACATTGAAACAATGGAAAATACAGCTAAAGACCTTAAAAAATTGTTCAATAAATTAAAAGAAGAGTTCGATATTCAAGAATATGTTGAAATAGATACTTGCAATAGAAATGAATATTATATCAACACTGATATCTGTAGCTATGAACATGATTATTTAAGCTCTGAAAATGAAAATATAATCATTCATTACGATGAAACTGCAATAATCCATCTCTTTAGAATGACTTCTGGTTTAGAATCTATGATAATCGGTGAAGATCAAATATTAGGTCAAATTAAAAGTGCTAAAAAAAAGAGTGTGGAAGAAAATCATTGTGGAAAAATATTAGAAACTCTTTTTACAAAAGCCATACATGTAGGTCAAGTTGTTAGACAAAAAACTAATATTAATCGAGGATCGGTATCCATTGGATCTGCAGCTGTTGATTTAGCTGAAGAAAATTTAGGAAATCTTGAAGATAAACATGTTCTGGTAATTGGTGCTGGGAAAATGGGAAAATTAGTAGCTAAAGCTCTTTCAGAAAAAAATTTAAAAGCTATTTTTGTTGCTAATAGAACCTATTACAGAGCAGTTAGACTAGCTGAAGAACTTAATGGAAAAACTATTCTTTTTGATGAATTAAACCAATATTTACCAAGTGCAGATGTTATTATTAGTGCTACTGGAGCACCACATAGTATTTTAACTAAAGAAAGAATTGGAAACATTATAAACTCAGAAAAAGCCTCCCCCATTATTATGATCGATATAGCTAACCCACGAGATATAGAAGAAGATGTTGAAGAACTGGGAGTTAAATTATTCAATATAGATGATCTTAGAGGAATAGCTGATAAAAATAAAAAATTAAGAGAAAATGAAGTAACAGAAGCAGAAAAAATAATTGATTCTGAATTTAAACTTCTTAACAACTCATTTAAATTATTAGAAATAGAAAATCTTTTAGCTAACATCAGATTATCCATGGAAGATATTAGAATGAAAGAAGCCCAAAAAGCTACTTCAAAGCTTTCTGATGTAGAAGGTAGTACAAAAATAATTGATAATATGTCTAGATCTATTGTTAATAAAATATTTCATGATATATCTACAAACATGAAAAAAACAGCTGAAGAAGAAGATTATGATGTTATTAAAACATTAAAATGTATATTCAATGAAGAATAAAACATGAAATATTTTATTAATTACTAATTTAACTACGTTATTAAACAATTTTATTAAAATACTTTTTTAAATACGTTTTAAGTTATTTATTTAAACTAATTATTTAAACTAATTATTTAAACTATTTAATTCAACAACTTTAATCTTCTTTAAAATGATATCTCTTCCTATTAACCCCATAAACCTAGATGAAAATATAGCTAAAAAGGGCAATATTGTAAATTCAACAATTGTTGAGATTAGTGGATTAGTACTTTCTGAGAATTCTGATATTAAAGGACTTACTAATAATGAAATCAACAAAACTATGAAAAAAGAGGTTATGAATCTACTTCTACTCATGCTTCTTAATTTTCTCATTATAGTTCTAAATTCAAAAGCTGTTTTAAATTTAGAATGATTGTATTCATAATGTATAATTGCTCCTTCTACCATTATAACTGCAAAGAATGCAGATAATAAAAATAATAAGAAAACAGAAAAGTTAAATGAAAATATCATTAAATCAAATATTAAAACAATTAATATAGATAATGGTATAAATGCATAAATAACAAATATAAATATTTCTTTTATTCCTCTTATAATTAGTTTTTTAATGTTTTTAAATTTAGGACAGACCTCTGAACCAAATATACTTTCTTCAATAACTGATACAAGATATCTTTCTTCTATAAAAGCTAATAAAGCCCAGAGAATCATTAAAAAAATTCCTAATAGAATATCTTGAGAAATAAGATGTAAACTGAAAGTTAACAACCAAAATACAAATCTTAATAAAAGAAAATCCCATCTTCCTTTGAGAGAATATTTTATAGAATCAATGAACATTTTTTGTATTCATAGCTATTATCTCCGTAAATATGAATTGATTATGTCAGGATCATAAAATTGTCAATGATAAATTAAAATATATAAAATAAATTATTTTAAACAAACATGTTTTTACTTCCTTCATTTGAAGATTTATAAGTGTTTAAAGCATGTTCAAAATGGTTTAAATCAATTATTTCTTTGTCCTCATATAAAGTTCTGTGAAGAGCTGATTTTAATAATTTTTCTTTAATATCTCTTCCAGACATTCCTTTAGACATTTCAGCAAGTTTTTTAGAAGAAACTTGTACATTAAATGGCATATTATCTATGAATTTTTCAATCATTGAAATTCTTTCTGTTATTGAAGGAATTTTAAATTCAAATTCATCTTCAAAACGACTTCTAATTGCGTAATCTAGTTGTTCAGGATTATTAGTAGCGGCAATTGTTACAATTCCTTTATTCTCATGAATTCCATCCATTTCTGTAAGAAGAGCATTTACAATTTCAGAAACATCACCCCTAATAGATTGAAATTTTCTATGTAAAGCAATTGCATCAATTTCATCGATGAAAATTACAGAAGGAGCTGTTTTTTGAGCCACTTCAAATAAATCATGAATTTGACGTGCTCCATCCCCAACATGGTCTCCTATCAAAGTTGTAGCTTTTAGTAAATATAATGGAACATTTAATTCATTAGTTAAAGACTTAGCCAACATTGTTTTACCAGTTCCTGGAACTCCGAAAAACAAAATATTTCTAGGTGCCCACTGCCCAAATTTTTCTGGATTTTCTAAGTATTTCATGATGATTTTACATTTATTTTTAGCTTTTTCTTGACCAATTATATCATCAAGAGTTAAATCTGTTGAAATAGATTTAATATCATTAGCTATGTTTTCTTTAATCGATAATTCAATAGAAGTATTTTCTCCAATTACTGAATCATTAGGAGAGGCTTTTAAAATTTTAAATCCATAATCTGGAAGTATTTTTTGATCAAATAAGTAATCTCCTTTTTTAACTTCAAGTCTTAACCATTGTTCTTTTGCATAGTGTTCAAATAATTTCTTATCTGAAATTTCTAATGTATGAACGTCCATTAACGGGAAACTAAAAGGATATCCTACACTTTGGATTACGACTGTTTCTGCTTCCTTTTTTAATTCAGATTTTGTAAAAGAAGATTTATTACTAGTTTTTTGAGATTTGTTATTTGACTTCAAGTATTCACCTATTAAATTAAAAAGATTATTATGATAATTAATATATAAATTATTATAATAAATTATTTTTTATAAATTTTATTTAACTATTAATTTATATTTTTGATAATAATAATATAAGAATGTAATCATGATAAATATTTATTTAGTTTAAAAGAATAAAACTATTATAAAATTATTTAATAATTATTATAAACTTATTATAAATTTATTTAAAAATATCTAAAATAATTTAAAATATTAAAATAATTATAAAATAATTGAACTATTGAAAACTATTTAGAATTATATAAAACTATAAGAACTATATGAGCTATATAGAGCTATATAGAGCTATATAGAAATTTTTAGAAAAATAACTATAATATATACAAATAGTAAATATTTTAGAAAATAAGTTTGTTGAATATTATAAATATATAAAAAGAGTAAAAAGTAAAAATAAATAAAAATAAGTGTTAAATACTAGAATAAACTAGAATAGCTAAATCTATTAAGTGCTAAAACTTAGCACTTGCAAGAGTTTACAGCTAATTTAACATCTTCAGCTTTGACAGTCTTACGACCAGCATGTTTTGCGTAAGAAACAGCTTTTTGAGCAACAGTGGTTGCACATTCTTCTAAAGCTTCAGCTAATGCTTCTTTTGCATTTTCACTAATTCTGTCTGCGCCTGCGTTTTTTACTATTCTTGCAACTGGTGCAATTGGTAATTCAGTTTTTTTCATAATTAATCACATTTCCACATTTAATTATTTATCATAATAGACTTATGCCCATTATAGTCTATTATTCTTTAATTCATCATATATAAAGGTATCGCAGAAATAGGTAAAAAACAAGGAAAAATTTATATTATTTCAAGATTTCATTAGAAAAATCAATCCAAAGAATAGGAGTATATTATATTATTTTATATTTTTCAAATCCATGAAAAAATATAAAATCAGACAAAGATTAGCATACAAAAAAATTGTTGTTTTTAATATAATCTACAATGAGAATAACTAAGAGAAAAATAAAAAATTTATAGACATATAAAATTATATTACAAATTAATATATCATTAGTAATATATAATAAAATAATTAGAATAAAATAAAAATAAATCAGTAAAATATATTTTAAACAATTTATTTTGTATTTAAATGAAATGTAGAAATTGTGGAAATGAAAATCCCTCAGATTCAAAATATTGTACAAATTATGGATTTGATCTTGAAAAACAAAATGGTATGCCAGTTAAAGAAAAAAACAATACTAGTTTGATTATTGGAATTGGATTGATAATAATAATTGTTTTAATAGTAATATTAGGAATAGGAATATATGAGTTAGTCAATGATCAAAATAATGAAAATAACCACACACCAATTATTGTAAATGTTAACAACAGTGAAAACAGTGAAAGTCAAAATAGTGTTAGTGGATCATTGCATAAAGTAAGAAGCTATAATGGAGTTTTTAATGATTCAATATCTATTTTAACTAAAGGAAGTAAATTCAAAGACTTCAACACCAATGCCTATAAAAAATTATGCTATCAACTACAGGTATACTGATGTAATGAATAATGGAAACATAGTTAGTTCTTCTCAACTTGATTGGGGAGGCAAAAGTGCAGTTGCTACAAAAACATTAGAATTTAGTGGGTCTGGAAGTCAAACTATTTCTATTGATGCCTATGAATTACAATGGTAGACTGTTAAAATTTGGGAATATTGCTAAAACATGAATAAATATAAATAAATAATTTATTAGTTTAATATTCCCACAGTAAATTTTCATGAAAATTTCCACTAAAAAAACAAAAAAATAAATTATTACTAATTTTCATGAAATTATTTCAACTAATTAAATATACTTATAACAAACTTTCATACATTTCTTTCATTTTTAAAGCATCTTTTATCTAGAAGTGGAGTTTCACATATAATTGTAGCTTTTCAATCATTTTTCTATAAATGATACTAATAAACATTTTAACTCATGGCCATATTCTTCTTAAAAAATGTGATGTCTTCTTTCACCAGCTTTAGTATATTCTATTCTTGTAAAATGACAATGTAAACGATCAATATCAAGACCATGTTCTAATTTAGATAAAACATGATTATAATCTTCTTTTTTCTGAATATATCCTCTTCCACGAGCATGAATATGTACAAAATCAATAGTGAGTTCAAAAGAATCAAAACTTATACATAGATCTATTATTTCATCTATATTACCTAATTGAGATCTTTACCTGTAGTTTCAGGAGCAAAAGTATAATCTTCAATTCCATTTTCTTCAAGTTTATCAATGAGAGTGTTTATAAATTTTTTTGCTATAGTTAATGCATCTGAAGGTTTGTTTTTGGAGTAATATCCTGGATGGAAGACAATTCTATAATTTCCCATCCATTGACCTACCTGAGAAGCTTTCATTAAAGTTTCAATTGACATATCTATTTTTTATCTTCTATTGCAAATAGATTGATAAAATATGGGGCATGAAGTGAGATCAAAATGTCTTCTTTAATCGAATCTTCTTTTAGTATATTGGCTGATTTTTCACCAATTCTAAGTCCTCTTCCTCCTTGATATTCATAAGCCATTGAAATCCTCATTAGCTATATATTCTGATGCTGTATAAGCACTTCCTTTATAATCAATTGGGCCTTCCTGCAGACCAAAAATAGCATTTAGTTTCATAATATCCTCTATAAAAATTTGTAAAATGAAATAGTTGAAATAAAAAATAATAAAAATAATAAAAAATAAAAATAGTAGAAAAATAATATAATAAAAGTTAATTATAGTATAATGTATAATTTAACAATATATTTTTATTTTATTTCCAACGTTTTAAACTAGGAAACATTCCTTCCATCAGTTTTTTAGCTTCTATTTCATTAAATTCACTATTTTCAACCATTTTAGGAACACAAAAATCAATCATTTCTTCCATTTGTCATACCTGAAGTGAACTCCCCCTTTTGATAACAATACATACAATAATCTTTATTTTTAGTCCCATCATCATTAGTTCCATTAACATTTTTATTCATAGGCATAGCACAAGATTGACAAAATTCTATATCCATAGTAATCATCTCCCATAACTAATCAAAATTAAAGATGAGAATCATAAAATTCCCATTGCTTTATTAGTTTTTTCTATTGATTTTTCATTATCAGATTCTAATTCTAACATTGCCCTAATTGCATCAACATTTTCAGGTACAACATCTGATTCTTGATGTACAGCTTGCATATAGAAAAGTTCCCCATCTACAATGTTAAGAGATTCTTTCCAGATTGGAATTTCAAATAAATCATTTCTACTTCTTCCAAGTTCCTTAGCATATTCCATAAATTCAGCTGTTGATCCTAAACCTTCTTTTGCATTTAATAAAAGAACTCTAGACCTGTTTTCTAAAACATCGATAACATCATCCAAAGCCACATCATTTTTTAATTCAACCATTAAATTATGTTGATGCATTAAAGTAGTTGGAACAAGAAGTGCAACAGTAGTGATATCTACCCCATACATAACTGTTTTTAGATCAGGTCCATGATGAGAAGGAATTGTTGGAGGATTAGGTA
This sequence comes from Candidatus Methanobinarius endosymbioticus, assembly GCA_003315655.1. Lineage (GTDB taxonomy): Archaea > Methanobacteriota > Methanobacteria > Methanobacteriales > Methanobacteriaceae > Methanobinarius > Methanobinarius endosymbioticus. Next base: position 13,357 of record NIZT01000028.1, on the reverse strand, counting down.
CAATTGCATTTATAGGACCTTTGTTAACTTGAGAAGGATCTCCCCCACGCCTAACCATTACAGCTCTTATTTTTTTAACACCACAAAGATCATCGATTGGTTTTAAACTACGTGTAAGACCTGTTGTATTACAGGATACTACTCGAGAGTAATCCGCACCATATGAATCATCATAATTTGAAAATGAATTAAAAGATAATCCTGTAAGGTCATGATCTTCTCCACCTTGATAGATAGCTTTTACACCAGCTTTTTTATATTTATCCAAATTTTCCGGACCTACATTTCCAGGTGTACAATCAACAACTATATCTGATTCAGCTATCATTTCATCAGCAGTTCCAGCTATTTCAATACCTGCTTGATCAAATAACTTTTCTCGTTCAGGAATAGTTATATACAAATCATGACCTTTTTCAACAGCCATTCTAGCTTCGAAATCAGGCTTAGTTTTACTAACCCCTACAAGTTTCATATCATCTTGGCTTGAAACAGCGATAGCCACTCTTTTTCCTATTGTCCCATATCCATTAATAGCTACTAATTTCATTTAAATAATCTCCGCTAGTAAATAAACTTTAATTAATCTTATAATATTAGTTATTATATTTATACTATATTAAATTATTATTAAATAAATATAATGAATTTAATCACTGAATAAAAATAATTATAACTCAAAACCATATTATTACATAATAATATTTTATTAATATATAAAAGTAAGAAATTTAATTATTAATTATAGATAATCTAATTAAAAATAATATAAATTAAAATAATATACTTCATGAAAAAAATTATATTTAGTAAAACAAGCTTTTTAAAGCTATTTTTTGAAATAACTCAATATTAAGATAAATAGAATTTCTATAATAAATATTTTTTAAAAAAATCAATTGTCATATCAATAACATCTTCATAATAGCCTTCACCATGTCGATTTCCTTTTAAAATCAATGCTTGAAATTCTTGATTTTGTTTTAGTAATTTTTCACCTAATTTCAATATTTCTTCTCCAGGAACCAGTTCATCAATTGAGTTAATTAAAAGCATTGTACCTGAATTTTCATTAACCCGATTAATTGATGTTGCATCGTGGAGTTTAGACATGTCTCCACCTAAAAAATTAATAATAAGCCATTTATAATATTCATCATTTGCACCATCTTGATATATCTCAGAAATAGCAATATTATCAGAAATTATCATTTTCTTTGGAATTGTGTTTTTATGTTTATTATAAAAGCCCTCTAAGTCAAAAAGTCCAGACCATGCAGTAGCTGGATATCCTTCTTTTATAGCTAATTCTTCAACTAAATTTCCCCCTGAAGAACTACCAAATATACCAATTTTTTCTGGAGAAGTTTTATAATCACTTCTATTTAACCAATCTAAGACCAAATACATATCTTGAATTTGTGTAGGATATAGATTCATTTTGTTTTTTCAATCAGCTAGACGATAATTAGGAACAATGACTATATAACCTTCATCAGCAAATTTTGAAGCTATTTGAACTTCTTTTTGTTTATCTCCTTGCCACCATCAACCACCGTGAATAACAATAATTACAGCACCATTCACTTTTTTAGGATCATAAATATCTAATCTTTGAAGAGAATCATCCTCATAGCTAATATCTTTTAAAATTTTCATTATTTCACTAAACCCACTAAATTATAATAATTATCTAATTAATATTATCTAATTATAATATTACTATATATTTTTTATTATATTTAATTTTATTAATTATTATTAAAATTTTAAAATATACGAAGATTTAAAAGTTATGTAGAAATTAATTGAAAAATAAAAAAATTAATGAATAATTAATGAATAAATTAAGATAAAAAATAAGAAATATTAAGTAAAAAAATTAATCTAGCTAACGATAAAGTAGTTAAAATATATTTTAATTAATATTTTAAAATATAAAAAAATTAAAGTTATTGATAAAGAGACTATAAATGTTTAAAACATATAAACAATTAATCTAACATCTCTAATTTTTCAGGAAAATATGTATCAACTACATATTCAAGACCATATTTAGAAAATGATTGTTGTTCTGCTTTTTTACCTATTTTAATCATTTTTTTAATCTCACTCTGCCATGCAGGATCTTGGTATCTTGGATCAGAAGCTAATTCTTTTAATCTTAAAATATCAACTTCTTTTAAAGGATCTGTTGGAAGCTCATAGTTAACTATGTCACTAGCAGTTACTCCTAAAAATTTTGCATTTGGAGTAGCTAAATCATGATTAACATGGGCAAGTTTAGCACTTCCAGAAATAATAACCATAGCTATGTGAAATCCCCACGGATCCCCATCATTACAAACATAAACAGGAAGATTTAATTCCTCATTGACTCTTTTTAAGAATCTTCTTGTAGCTCTTGCAGCCTGTCCTTTAAGTCCTACAATCAATGTATTGAATTTTTTATAAGCATTTTCTTGAACCATCCTATGAAACATACCCATAGTCTCAACAGCTATAACTCTTTCCACATTATGATCTAAAAATTCCACTTCATCAATAGTAGGAGAGATTGTATAACCAGATTTACCAGATTTTAAAGCATCAATTTCAATATCTCCTTCTTGAAAAACAATGCTACCATAAACTGATGCACCATCTTCTTCAGGCATTAAACCTAAATCTTCACGACTCATACCTAAAGTTACTTCTATATCTTCACCTACATTGTTAGATTCTTGCTGATTGTCAAATCCTATATCCCAACCTTCACTAACATAATACATCTCCCTTATAGTGGCAGTTTTTTCAATTTCAACGAGATTTTTACAAAAGTTAGCTAAATGAACCATTTGCCCTATCTTTTTAATTTGTTTCACATTTCCAAGAGATCTTTTACCATATCTATCCCCTAAGACAAAATAACGCTTTACATCATCATAAACAATATTTGAAGTTCCACGAGATGGAACTTTTAAAGTAGGAATGTCTTTTTTAGCAACATCTTCAATAATTTCTTCACCTAAACCTTTAAGTTTATTATAAGAAAGTTTTTTTCTTTCGACTTTCCTGTTTTTAGCTACTTTAGTCATAAGTATTCATTCCTCCTATCATCCTAAATCTTCAAATGTTTGTTGAGTGTCTTTTCTTTTAGTTCCTTTTTCAACAGAATCATCAATATTTTCAGAATTATCTTCTATATTATCTTCTATATTGACTTCGTCTTCAGCATCGTCATCTATATTATCTTTTATATTGTCTTCGTTAATATCTTTAACATTATTATCTAATTCTTCTTTCAATTCTTCTTCAGAATTTTCAGAATCTACAATATTTTCTTTATTTTGGGTTTTTTCACCTAATAAATCTGCAAGTGATCTTCGTGTTACTTTAGCTAAAACATCTTGAAATTCAGGAACCTCAGTTTCAGCCAATATTGCTGCTTCTCTTATAATTACTGGAACGTATTTTTCAAATATTTTAGACCTTAATGCTTCTTCTTTAGCTGTTTTTTTAGCTTTTAAATGTTTTTGAAGTTTTCTAGCTACTTTCATTGTAGCTTGTCTTACTTCATGAATAATTTCAGGTTCTGGAGCTATACTTTGTTTACCAGTTGAAAGATAAGGAACTTGAGTAGAAATCATATTAACAAATATTGTAAGTGGAACATTATCTAAATCTTTTAAACCATATCTTTTCCAATCAATACTTTTTAATGCTTCAGTAATAGCACAGCTTCCTTGATCAAATGTCAAAGGAACTCTGTTAGCAAATCTCATAACCTCGGATTTTTTCTGATCATTAACAAGACGGCCTGCTTTACCACCATAAGCTATACTTGCTTCAATGATAAAAGCTATTCCTCCCCTATAAGTAACAGGTTTTCTTGTAGTTGTTGAAATAAATTCAGGTTCAAGAATTTCTTTCATACCATCTTCAATTTGTTTATCTCCAATAGGAATAAGACCAGAAGTTGGAGGCGCCATAAATTCCATTTTGGAAAAAGCATCTGCAATACTTTCAACTTCTTCCCATTTCATGTTTTTAGGACGTTTGTTTAAATCTATTCCTGAAATCTCTTCAATTTCATTTAGTCTTTTATTAGACATTCTTGAAAGAGAACTAGTAAGAAGACTTCTAAATCTTCTTTTATTAGTGTGTTTTGCCATAAAAATTAAATCATCAGCTGTAATATCTCTCGGATGAGGTAAAACTTCTTTAGGTAATATTGGCACTACATCAGCAGCTCTATTAAATATATATTTATGTCCAGTAGGGTCTCTAAATGTTATTTTTGCATGAGGATTCCCAATCATGGTTCTTCTAATATATTCAAAAGCACCTTGTTCAGCTAATGAATAAGAAACATCTTTAAAATCTAGTTCTATACAAACACCTGTATTTTGAGGTTCATATTTTCTACGTTTTAAAAGCATTCCTTTATTTTTCTTAACATCCATCTTAAATTCAAGGTCTGTTCCTTTAAATTCACCATCTTCTTCCCAAGCTGATTTTACTCTTGCAGGCTCACCAGTAGTCATCTGAGATAATAATACACAACCACTACATCCCAAACCTTGTTGACCTCTAGATTGGATATTTCTAAATTTAGAACCTGCAAACATAGTACAGTAAACTTTCATTATATAACTTTCAGGTATTCCAGGACCATTGTCTGAATGTCTAAGAACATAATGATCTTTATCAACTCTTTTAAGAGCTATTTCAATTTCTGGGAGAATTCCTGCTTCTTCAGCTGCGTCAAAACTATTAGTTATAAGTTCATGGAAAACAATTGTCAAAGATCTTATTTTTCCCGTGAATCCTAACATTTGCTTGTTTTTTCTAAAGAACTCTGAAGGTGTCAATTCTTGAAAATTGTCAAAGAGTTCTGATGCTTGTTGAGACAAATTAAACCTCCTTTATAAAATTTTAAAAATTTCTATAATATTTTCTAATATTTCTAAATAATATATTCTAATAATACTAAATACTTCTAAATAATAAATATATTAAATAATAAATATATAATAAATATATATAACTTAATGTTTCTAAATATCTCTAAATAATCTTAATTTTAAAATACTTTTAAATAATTTAATTAATTTTAAAGAATAATATAAATATAATATTTTTAAATAATGATAAAATTTATAACTCTAAATATAATTATTATATAAATTTTTTTATAAGTTCAATAATATATAATTCAAAATAAATATCAAATAAAAAACCATAGACATACAAATATATTAAAAACTTATAACATCTTATCTACTCAACTTATATGGCGTGCTAACTATATAATGTTTTTGTAGGACTTAAATAAATTTTTTCTTTTAAGATAAATTAATTTATATGAACATATTTATCAAAAATTTTAAATAATGAACTTTGATGTGAAGTTAAAATAGTAAACAGTTATAAAATAGACAAAATTAGATAAGGATTAATTAAATAATAATAAAATATCAAAAAATTGAAAGCTAATTATATAAGAAAAACTTTAATTAAATTTTAGAGTTTAAAAATTTAATTATCTAAATCATCACGGAATTCGATTTTATCATCATCGATTCCAGCAATAGATTTAAATTCTTTCATTTTTCTATCATTTTGTTTAGCTTCTAAAAAGCTATAGACAGATTTATGTTGAGAACCATTAAGAATCATTTCAATTGCTTCTTTAGCAACCATTACATTTTCGATTTCTCCAATAAATGCAATAGTCTTGCCATAAACAGCCATATCTACTTCAGCTATACTAATTATTATTTCTCGGGTTCTACCATCTTTACCTATGATTCTTCCTTTTTGTCTAGCTAATGCTTTTTTAGATTTACCCACATATAAATTTAATTTTATTATTTCTAAATAAATGTCATCTTCATTTAATTTAAGAGCAGTTTCAGGGTTAAATCCTCTTCCAATAGCTTTGACAATATGATTAGTTTTCCAAACTCCAAGAGGATCTTCCATATTTTCACTTGGAGATACAATTACAGTCCCTTCCTCACCATCAATATCTAATATTGTCTCAGTAATATTTTCTATTTTTTGTCTAGTTTCACCATTTGTTCCTATTAAAACTCCTACTCTATCTTGTGGAATCTTAAGATACTCTGTTGTTGGCAAATTTTCACCTCTAAATGAATAATAATAGTTATATCTTGTTATATTTCCTTATAAATAGTCATTTTCATAATAACCATTTATTCCAAATAGTTCTATAATTACGTTTTGTTATAAATAGTCATTTTTTCGTGATAGCTATCTATTCCAAATAGTTCTATAATAATTTTAATGATAATTTAAATTTTAATGATAATTTAATAAATATAATATATTGATTAATATATTATTTTTACTTATATTTATCTCATTATTAAAATATTTATTTATAGCTATTTATATCTATTCATATTTATTTATATCAAGAATATTATTATTAATTTGATCAATTTGCTCAACTAAAATTATAATTAATAAAATTATATTATATAAATCACATCAGAGAGCAAATGAAAAGTAATATAGAAAAAATTTAGAAAATAAAGTTAAATTAATTAAAAAATAAAAATAAATTGTAAAATATAAAAGATAATAATAAAATAAAAGAAATAAAGATTAAAAAATTAAAAATGATTAAAATAATAAAATAATTAAAAAATAAGAAAATAAAAGAAATAAAGATTAAAAAAATTAAAAATATTAATCAATATCTAAATCAATGTCTAATTTATTTTTAATAGTATCTAATGAAAATGAGGAACCTAATTTTTTAAATTCATGATAGATATTTTTTATGTCTCTTATTAAAAGTTCATCAGCAATTGGATGATCTCTAACTACTGATTGAGAAACATCAATTATTAAAGGATAATTGTCTTTATTTAATATATTAAAAGTAGATAAATCACCATGAATTAAATTAGCATCATTTATAAACTTATTTAATTCTATGAGTAAATCATTGAAAAATTCATCAACATTTTCTGGTTTTTGATTTTTTACTATTTGTGCAGGGTTTCCTTCACTATCCCCTATGAATTCTAAAAGAAGACTATTATTTAAAGCAATTATTGGTTTTGGAACATTAACTTTAGCTTCATACAACCTTGAAAGATTTCTGAATTCTTTATTAACCCAATTATTAATCAATTGTCTCTTATTATTAGACTTTATGTTAAATCTTGGATCTCCTTGAATATAATACTGCATTTTTTTAAAGTCAGAAGTAGCTATTCTATATAGCTTAACAGCAACAAAAGAATCATCTTTTTTTACAGCTTTTAAAACATTAGCTTCTTTTCCAGTACTAATAGCTCCATTTAGAACATTGATATATCCTTGATTAGCTAGCTTATAAAGAGTTTCAAGAGTTTGTTTATCAAAGATCTCACTACCCACTCTTCTATCTTCAACACTTTTATTTCTCTTTTTAGAGATAAGTTTTTGAACTTCTTCATCAGCTTTAGCTATTTTAGGATCCATATAAACCAAATCATCAAAAAATAATATAATTATTAAAATAAATTAAAATAAGAAAAATAATTATAAATGATTATGAATGATTATGAAAATAATTAAAAAAAGGTTACATTTTTAAGAAACCTTTTCTTTCAAGCCAATTAGATTCTGTTCTAGTGTATCTCCAAATAACATCAGCTTTTTCATCTGTTTGGAAATCCCATGGCTTTACAAGAACAACGTCCCCTTCTCTGATCCAAATTCGTTTCTTCATTTTTCCAGGGATTCTTGTCATCCTAATATGCCCATCAGCACATCTTACTTTTAATTTACCATGTCCCATAATTTGTTCTACTACTCCAGGAATTTCTCCCTTTCTTGGAGTTCTTACTCTTCTATAACCTTCTGTTTGCTGTTGTTGCCTTGCCAAAAACTCTCCTCCTAGTTTAATTCAAATATCTCTAGCCTTTTTAATAATAATTATTTTTAATAATTAATCTTTAGTAATAATAGTTCGTTATTACTTCTATAAAAAATACTATAAAAATTTTGCATAAAAATTATAATAATATAATTATATATTTTTTCATATATAATGCTTTATTACAAATATAATAAATAATGTTTAAAAAATACTAAACAAAATCTCAATATACATCTCAATAATATACATTTCAATAATAAATTAAAGAAAATAAATGAAATAAATAAAAATAGTAATAAATAAAATAATTATAAAAGAAAATAAGAAATGATTAATTTATAACCATTAATGTATCCCCTGCATTAACAGTGTCATCTTCGCATACAAATATTTCTTTGACAACACCATCTTCTTCTGCCTGGATATCATTTTCCATTTTCATAGCTTCAATAACAGTTACTATATCTCCTTTTTTAACTTTATCCCCAATATTAACTTTTATTTTTAAGATCATTCCTTGCATTGTAGAAGTTAATCCTCCTTCAACAGGACTTGAAATAGTTGAAGGATTTGCTTCACCAATTTCCATAAATCCAGTTGGCATTATTCTTACATCAAAAATATCCCCATCAACTTCAACACTATATTCTGTTGGTATAGCTACTTCTGATTCTTCAATATTTTGGATTTTCGAAGGTTCTAATTCTTCTTCTACTGCTTCTCCTTTTAAGAATTTAGTAGCTACTTGAGGATATAATGTTAAGGTTAAAATATCTTCTTCTTTTTTGATTAAGCCTTCTTTTTCCCCTAACTCTTTATAGTATTCATATTGAGGTTCAAGATCATCTGCAGGACGATGTGTAATTATTTTTTCATCCCCAATGATTCTTTTAGCTATTTTTGGGTTTACTGGAGCAGGAGGTTTACCATAATGCCCTTTCATATACTCTTTAACTTCATTAGAAACTAATTTATATCTTTTACCACCAAGAACATTCATAACAGCTTGAATACCAACAATTTGACTAGTTGGTGTTACAAGAGGAGGGTATCCCATATCTTTTCTAACTCTTGGCATTTCATCCAATACATCTTGATATCTATCCAAAGCATTTTGTTTTTTTAATTGTGAAACTAAGTTAGAAAGCATTCCTCCAGGAATTTGATAAATAAGTACATCACTATCAATTGTTTCTGCAATAGGATCAAGAAGAGAAGAATATTTTTCTTTTATACCTTCAAAATATTTTTTAATATGATTTAATCGTTTGAGATCTAACTTTGTATCATATTTAGTTCCTCTAAGTGCAGCTACTATACTTTCAGTTGGAGGTTGTGATGTTCCCCAAGATAATGGAGAAATGGCTGTGTCTAAAATATCAACACCTGATTCACATGCAACATAGTAGCTGATTGGAGTCATTCCACTAGTACAATGACAATGTAAATTAATTAAAAGATCAGTTTGTTCTTTCAATCTAGTGACTAATTCATAAATATCTTTCGGATCTATGAGTCCTGCCATATCTTTTATAGCTATTGAATCACATTCTAATGCTTCTAACTCTTTTGCAAGATCAATGAAATCATCTAATGCATGTACGGGACTAGTAGTATAACTTATAGTTCCTTGAACATGAGCACCCTGTCTTTTAGCTGTTTTAATTGTTGTTTCCATATTCCGAATGTCATTGAGAGCATCAAAAACACGGAAGACGTCTACTCCATTTGTATAGGCTTTTTCAACAAATTTTTCTACAATATCATCAGGATAATGTTTGTAACCTACTAAATTTTGCCCCCTAATTAACATTTGAATAGGAGTCTCAGTAATTTTTTCTTTAAGTAATCTAAGACGTTCCCAAGGATCTTCATTCAAATAACGAATACATGTATCGAAAGTAGCTCCTCCCCATGCCTCGATTGAGAAATAACCAACTTTGTCCATTTCTTCTGCAATTGGAACCATATCCCTAGTTCTTATTCTAGTCGCTAAAAGGGATTGGTGAGCATCTCTGAAGGCTGTTTCTATAATCTTTGTAGTTTTCATAATATTTACCTCTTTCCGATCAGATTTCCACCATAATGAGTATTTAAACTATATTTAAATTATAATTATATTACTATATGATAGTATGAAAATCAGTAGTTCTATGTATACCTTATATATTACAATATTATATTTGTATTTAGTACTAATAATATTTATCTATTTTTAACAGATATAAATTATTTCAACATTATTGTTGATCGAATATTGAATAGTACAATAATATTGTTTATAATCATATATTATATTTGAACTATAACATATATTAAATTATCATATTATTCCATATTATAATTCAATATTACAATGAAAAAATTATTAAAAAAATAAAAAATTATAGAAAAATATAGAAATAAAATATAAAAGTAAAAAATAAAATAAAACATTATTAAAAATAAATTTATAAATAAAATTAATTTAAAAAAACTTTTAAATAAGAATAAAATAAATTTAGAATAAAATAAATTATCTTTCTAGTTTTCCTTCTATGAATTCATTGACTTTTTTATAAGCTTCATCATCAGTAAATTGTTCTGGAGGATGTTTCATAGTGTAAGATGAAATTGAAGTAAGTTTACCTCCAACACCACGATCGATAGCTAATTTACAGCATCTTATAGCATCAATCACACAACCTGCGGAATTTGGAGAATCTTCAACACTAAGTCTAAGTTCAATATTCATTGGAACGTCTCCAAAGGTTTTACCTTCCATTCTAAGGAAACAAAGCTTATTATCTTGTTCCCAAGGGACATAATCACTAGGACCAATATGAATATCATGAGGATCCATTCTTTCTTTAAGAACAGATTGAACAGCTTCTGTTTTTGACTTTTTCTTAGAATCAAGCCTTTCTCTGCTAAGCATGTTAACAAAATCAGTGTTTCCACCAGTATTTATCTGATAAGTATGATCTAACTTTACACCTCTCTCTTCAAAGAGATTAGCTAAAGTTCTGTGAGTTATTGTAGCTCCAATTTGAGCTTTAATATCATCCCCAACAGCAGGTATTCCTTTTTCTCTGAATTTGGATTCCCATTCATCATCACTAACAATGAATACAGGCATACAATTTACAAAAGCAATTCCTGCATCTAAAGCACATTGAGTATAAAATCTAGCTGCTTCTTCTGAACCTACTGGAAGATAATTTAAAAGAATTTCAGCTCCAGAATCTTTTAAAACTTTTACAATATCAGAAGATTCTTTATCAGCTACTAAAAAAGTATAATCATCCTCAAAATCTTTCATATGAGGAGCTACACCATCAAGAACATTTCCCATAGAAACTTTTACAGCAGATTTAGGAATATCTTTCTGAAATACAGTTGTACAGTTTGGCTTTGCAAAAATAGCTTCATCAATTGTTTTTCCCACTTTTCTTTTATCTACATCAAACCCTGCCACTACTTCAATATCAGAAGGTTCATAATCCCCAATCTTCCAATGCATCAATCCAATAGCATTTTTTTCATCTTTATCTTTATAATAATGAATTCCTTGGATAAGAGAACTAGCGCAATTTCCAATCCCTACAATAGCTATTTTTATTTTATTCAAATTAAACACCCTTTAATATTTAATTAAATATATGATTATTATTATTTGATTAGTATTAATTAATAATATTATTATTTGGTAATATAATTAATAATTATATAGAAAGTTATATAGTTAATCATACAATCAATTATATATAATAAAATTCTTCTATTATATAATCATATTTATATCTATTTCTCATATTATTTAAACATGATTGATTTAATATATTAATTTATCTAGATTTCTATTAAATTTTATTATTTTAATAAAATTATCACTAGATATTCAAAAAATAATTTAATCTTTATTAAAAAAATCTCTTTATAAGATAGATAGATTATGATTTATATATTTAAACCATATATAATAATAATTTTAAAATAAAAAATTCTTTAAAATATATTTTATAATATTATATATTCTTATTACAGTGTTCTTTAAAAAATATCCTATAAAAATCATCTAATTTAAATGATTTATATAATTATCTCTAAAAATAGCTAATTATGATGGTGTATACATGAAAAAGGTTCTTTTAATAGCATTTTATTTTAATCAAACAAATGAAATTGCATCTAAACGTTTAAGAGGTTTAGCTAAATATTTATCTCAATTTGGATGGGAACCTATTGTAGTGGTACCTAAATTAGATAATACTCCTAGCTATCAATATAGTAATTTAGATTTCAAAAGTATTGAAACAGATTATGAAGATATGTTAGATAAATGGATAAATAAATTCAAAAGATCTTCAAATAACAAACAAACTAATAATAACTCCCCTAACAATAAAGACCCTAATCCCTTAATATCAAAAGCAGCTTCTCTAGTTGGAGAAATTTTTGCATATCCTGATGGAATGAAATATTGGTATGAACCAGCTATGGAACTTTCAAAAGAAGTCATAGAAATTAATAATATTGAAGCTATAATTAGCTCCTCATGGCCAGTGACTTCTCATATAATAGCTAAAGATCTTAAAAAAGAATATAATCTTAAATGGATAGCTGATTTAAGAGATCTTTGGAATTTAAATCCTTATGTGAAACATACATTTATAAGAAATCACTTTGAGAAAAAATTAGAAATTGAAACTTTTAGATATGCAGATGTTCTAACCACAACTACAGAATTATCTACAGAAACACTTCAAAAATTACATCCTAATAAACAAATTTGCACAGTTATGAGTGGTTATGATATTGAAGATATTACAGAAAATAATATCCCAAAAAATAATGAAAAATTAAATTTTACATATGCTGGTTCTCTTTATGGAGGAAAAAGAGATCCAAACTTACTTTTTAAAGGAATAAAACAGCTTATTGATGAAGGAAAAATTTTTTCCTCATTAATATCTTTAGATTTCTATGGAGATAATGAAGGTCTTGAAAATTTAGCTAAAGAATATAATATTGAAGAAATTGTAAATATTCATGGATCAATTCCTCATAAAGAAGTTTTAGAAAAACAAAAAGAAACTCAGGCACTTTTATTACTATCCTGGAATAATAAAAATGAAAAAATGTTTTTACCAGGGAAAATCTATGAATATTTAGCTGCAAAACGTCCAGTATTATCAATTGGATATAAAGAAGGATCTCTTAAAGATTTGATTGAAAAAACCAATATTGGTTACCATGTTTCCACACTTGAACAAACAAAAGAAGCATTAATGAAATTTTATAATAGCTTCATTGAGAATAATCCCTTAAAATATACAGGTAATCAGAAAGTAAATAATTATTCTATAATATCAACAGCTCAAAAATTTGGAAAAATACTAGATTCTATTTAATTTTATAATTAATTTTATAATTTATTTTATAATTTATTTTAGATTAATCATACATTATTTTAATATTTATTTAAATAAAATA
>NIZT01000027.1 GCA_003315655.1 Candidatus Methanobinarius endosymbioticus | reverse complement strand
GGTGATAAATAAATTTTTATAAATAAACTTCTATAAAAATGTTTTAATAATGATTTTCTATTTCTTTATAATATTTTTCTTCTGGATTTTTATCAGGTTTAATCTCTAACCAGTGCAAATGGATAACAGCATAATTATCCAAACATAATTTTTCGTCTTCATCAACCCAAAGGTCAAATGGAAGCCTATATTGCCTAATTATTTTTTTTATATAAACAGGAGCTTGAGGAATATAAATTTTAAATCCTTCTTTATGTGCAGCTTCTAAGAAACTTTTAAAGAATCTTCTTCCTTTATTTGTGACTTCAATATATTCAATGAAAAGCTTTTTTCGATGTTCAGTGTAAATTTTAGAACTTAGTTTAAAATATTTTGGAGTGAAACCGATTCGTTTAGCTACAGCATGATCCTGATGTAATCGTAGTTTCATTTTTTTACCTTTAATATGTTCACATATTATTATTTTCTTATGTGTTAATATATTTCTACTTATATACTTTATTATTATGATATAAAAGAAAAAATGAACAATATCTTATTAATATCTATATTATATAGATAATGATATAAATATATTTCTATTAATACAATTAATTATCAGAAATTTTATTTATTTAATGAATAATTACAAAATTATTTTTAAATCAAAATTAATAAAATTTATTAAAAGTATATTATTCAATAATATTAAAAATTATTGATAAATATTATTACAAATATTATATTAAAAATATTAAAGAAATATTAAATGTATAGTAAAATGCATAATAAATGTTATTATAATTTATAATAAATTAAACATGTGAATTAGTATAAATATAAAATTAATATAAAATTAATATAATTAATATAAAATTATAAAAAATATTAAAAATACTAAAATGATTAAAGAATTAGATAATATGATAGCTAATCCTCAAGAAATTCCAATAACTGATAATCACATACATGTTGATCCTGTAAATGGTCAAGGCCCTATAAAAATAGCTAAACAATTTCATAATGTAGGTGGTAGAGTTATGATAATTCCCAATAAACCTTCATGGACTTTTGGAGAACCATTTAATTTTAAAAAAGCTATGGATTTAGTCATTGATTATACCAATCAAATTAATCAAAATACTGATGTTAAAGCATTTCCAGTAGTAGGTATTCATCCTGCTGAATTTTCACGGTTAATTGAACAAAATAAATCATTAGAAGATAACTATAATCTAGTAACAGAAGCCTTAGATTATGGAAAAAAACTAATTGAAGATGGAAAAGCTATAGCTATCGGAGAAATTGGTAGACCTCACTATGAAGTTTCAAAGGAAGAGATGGAATATCAAAATAAAATTATTAAATATGGACTAAAATTAGCTAAAGATATTGATTGTCCTGTTCAATTACATACAGAAACAGCTAGTGAGAAAGAATTTGAAGAATTTGCTTCATTTGCTGATGAAATTGGATTTAATAAAAAAAAGCTAATTAAACATTTTTCAGGCCCCTATATTAAAGAAAATGAAAATTTTGGATTAACTCCATCAGTTATGTCTGGAAAAGATAATATCAAAAACGCCATATCTAAAGGAGATAATCTTTTAATGGAAACTGATTATTTAGATGATTTAACTAGACCTGGAGCAGTTCTTGGTCCAAAAACTGTTCCAAAAAGAACGTTAGATTTTATAAACAAAGGCATTTTTACAGAAAAAGATGCTTTTAGAATCCATGGAACTAATGTAAAATCCATTTATGGAATTGAAATTTAATAAAATGGAATATAAGCTAAAATACTAAAATTATAATAAAAAATATACTAAAAAATATATTAAAAATATATTAAAAATATATTAAAAGATACATAAATAATATTAATAAAAATTATTGATAAATATTATTGCAACTATTATTAAAAATATATTAAAAGAATAAAAAGAAAAATTGAAAAATAAATAAATTCTTAACTTTTATACTTTATTCTTTTTTACAACATCTTAAAATATTTATACTATCAACTAAAGCTAATAAAATAGCAAAAATAGGAATACTTGTTTTTTCATAGATGTATCACCTGAAATATTAGTATCCTTATTTATAGGCATAGGTTGTGGTTTAGGATTAGGTTTTATTTCAGGATTATGTTATATCACTAGAACCATAATATTTTTCATCACCAATAAAAATAGCAATTATTTTGTATTTATATGCATCTTTATAGTATATTGTTACTTGACCATTAATATTAGTAATGCCAGTACCATTCACAACTCCGTTTTCTCTGAAAATTATTTCTTTATTTTTTAATAAATTACCATATTCATCAGTAAGAATTACAGTAATTTTATTACCTTCAACAACAATTTCTGTGATTGTAGGTAATTTAACTACTTGAGTATGATTAGTTGCATTACTACCATATTGTGTTTCGATTTCATTAAACTTAGTAAATATTTGATAATTACCAGCTTTCTTGAAAGTATAGTTAAGTTTTACAACACCATTTTGGTCAGCTACAGCAGAACCAATATATATACCATTAATATAAAAATCAATAGTTTTATTAGCCATAGGAATACCATTACTTTTATCAATCAAAGTACTTTTAATAATAACAGTATCTCCAACAACAATCTTACCTGGGACACTAACATGATTTTCAGTAGGTAATTTTTCAATTAATATAATACCATTTAAGATAGTTAATTGTTTCCTCCACGATATGATGTACCATTAACAATATATTTACTTAATTGGTTAGTTGTAAAATTAAGATAATAATAACCATTTGTGAAATTATTCACATCAACCAAACTTGTAAGATTTTCTACAACAAAAGTAACATTTTGACCAACAATACAATTATTGTTATCATCTGTTAAATTGCATTCAGCACAATATTTTGACCAAGATAAACAATTATAGTGTTATTATTTAAATACTTTACATAAACAGTACTATTAATCAATCCAGAATGTAAATCTTTTCATGTTGATTAGAGTTTATAGTATTATTATTTAAATACAAAACACCAGATTGAGCATTATATATAAAGTATCCTCCATTAATATTACTGTAATTCCCATCTATAGAAAATAAGCCTACCAAGGTTGTAAATAGTAGTACCATTACTTGCATTATTGTTTTTGAAATGATTGCCATTTAAATAGACTATACCATTGTTAGCATTATAAATAGCTCCCCCTAGTTGCATTATTATTTAAATTACTGTTACCAGTAATATTAACTATACCATCACCCATATTATAAACAACACCACCATAAGTAGCTCTATTATTATTCAAATTGTTAGATCCATTAAGGAATACAGTACCAGCATTATTATAAATAACACCACCAGATGGAGAATAATTTTTTCTAAATGTATTATTACCCATTATAATAATATTAACATTGTTGTTATATATTGCTCCACCAATAAGAGTTGCATTATTATCAAAGATATTAGAACCTGAAATAGTGAAATTAACTCCACCTTCATTTCTGAATGCTCCACCTCTTCTAGCAGAGTTATTGATAAATTAGTTAATACCATTTGCTAAAAAATTAGCCCCATTTTGGTTTTGTAATGCAGCACCATTACCAGTATTATTTCCAATGTTGTAAATGAATTTATAGAGCCATTAATGACAAAATTAATTCCTCTAACATTCATTATTGCACCACCTAATGCTAATGCACTGTTATTAACAAAATTATTAGAGCCATTGATAAGAATATTTCTTAAAGTATTATTATAGCCTAAATAGATTGCACCGCCATACTGACCTGCATAGTTATCAGTGAAATTATTAAAACCATTTAAACTAAAAAAAGATTCATTATTCCAAATGGCACCAACAACACTATTTACACTGTTATTCATGAAAATATTGAAACCATTAATAGTAAAATTTTCTCCAGAATTTGCAACAGCACCACGAGTACTAGCTAAATTGTTAATAAAAACATTATACCCTGAAATAATTAGATTAGAACCATAATTATAGATTGCTCCCCCACCAGTATGAGCACTCGTAACAAGAACACTATTATTTTCAAAAGTAGAATTTACAATATTAAGATTATTACCAGTATTGTAAATAGCTCCACCATTATTAGTAGAACCACTTCTATAACCATTGATGAGTATCAAATTTTTTATAGTTACATTTGTTCCAGTTATATAGAATATCCGAGATATATTGTTACCATTTACAGTATATCCATTACCGTCAATAATAAAATTATCTTTGTTTATCAGCGCACCTATACTTTAAGTGTCTTCACTAGGATTGTAAGTATAATTTTTATCCAAAATTAACTCAGAACCAGAATTATTTATATCGTTTTGCAATGAACTAAAATTTCCTTCAGCGGAAACAAAATTAACTGATAAAAATAAGAATAAAAGTAAAAAACCTATTTTAAATATTATATTATATTTCATAAAAAC
>NIZT01000026.1 GCA_003315655.1 Candidatus Methanobinarius endosymbioticus | reverse complement strand
TTTGAAAATAATTAAGGTGATATGTTGCCAAGAAAATACGGAAAAGCAGCAAAAAAATGTAGTCGTTGCGGAGATCATTCTGCTATGGTCAGTCGTTATGGACTCATGTTATGTAGGCAATGTTTTAGGGAAGTTGCTCCTAAAATTGGATTTAAAAAATATAATTAAAGGTGTTTGTTTATGACTCTTATGGATCCTTTTGCTGATGCTCTAACTAATATACGAAATAATGAACTTCAGGTTAATGAATCTTGTTCTATTTCACCTGCCTCTAAATTAATCGGGCAAGTTTTGAGCACAATGCAAAAAGAGAATTATATTGGTGAATTTGAATATATAGATGACAATAAGGCTGGAAAGTTTGAAGTAAAACTTGAAGGTAACATCAATCAATGTGGTGTTATTAAGCCGCGTCATGCTGTTAAAAAAGATGAATTTGAAAAATTTGAGAAAAGATATTTACCAGCAAAAAATTTCGGAATATTGATCGTTACTACTCCTGAAGGGATAATGACTCATAGGGAAGCTAAAGAAAAAGATATTGGCGGTCGTTTGTTGGCTTATATGTATTAGGTGATAAAATGGTTTTAGCTGCTAATATTAAGGAAAAAATAGAAATTCCTGAAGGTGTAGATGTTACCATTGGTGATGATGTAATAATTAAAGGTCCTCAAGGTGAAGTATCTAGAAAATTTACATATCCTAATATATCTATGAAAAAAGAAGATAATAATATAATTTTAGAAACTTCCTTTCCTAAAAAGAAAGATAAGTCTATGATTGGAACAACTCGTGCTCATATTAATAATATGATTATTGGAGTTACTGAAGGATTTACTTATAATATGAAGATTGTCTTTGCTCACTTTCCAATGACTGTGAAAGTTAATGGAAATAAGGTAAATATTGACAATTTCCTTGGTGAAAGACATCCTCGAGTTGCTAAAATAGTTGGCAGTGCTAAAGTCAATGTAAAAGGTGATGAAGTAACTGTTTCTGGTATCAAAAAAGAAGATGTTGGTCAAACTATGGCTAATCTAGAACAAGCTACAAAAATCAAAGGAAGAGACCCAAGAGTATTCCAAGATGGAATATATCTTATAGATAAAGCTTAAATATTGTAATATATTTAAAATTTAATAAATTATTTAAAAATATAATTATTAATTTATTGGTGATTCAATGAAGAAAAAATTCAAAAGACAAGAATACGCCAGATATAAAAAGCTTGGAATAAAATGGAGACGTCCACGAGGAAAAACCAGTAAAATGAGAAGGTACGAAGCAGGAAAACCTGCAATGCCTGCAATTGGTTATAGGACTCCTAAAGCTGAAAGAGGTTTACATCCATCTGGATTTAAAGATGTGCTTGTCAATAATATGTCTGAATTAGAAAATTTAGATCCTGATACTGAAGCTGGTAGAATTAGTGCTAGTATTGGTAAAAAAAAGAAAGAAATGATGTTAAGTAAAGCATCAGAATTAGGAATTAAAATTTTAAATAAATAATTAAGTGATATTAAATATCAACTTTAATATTCTAAATATAATTTAAAATAAATATGTTGCTTAAAATCAGATATATTAAAATTTAATTAATTAAAATTTAATTAGGGACTGAAATTTATTTTAAATATTTGGATTGATTTAATTATTATAATATATATTTATAATATTTATTTAATTATTATTTTATTTTAAATATTTGGATTGATTTAATTATTATAATATAAATTATTTTTATAATATAAATTATTAAAAAATTATTAAAAATTAAGGGAGCTTGAACTATGGAATTAAATTTGTATATTCAAGTTAATATGGCTAATGGAGGTTTATTATGAATCTTACCACTCAAAAGAGATTAGCTGCAAGTATACTTAAAGTTGGGGTTAATAGGGTATGGATTGATCCTGAACAAATTGAAGAAGTATCAAGGGCTATTACAAGAGAAGGTGTTAAGCAGCTAATTGATCAAAAAACTATAAAAGCTAAACCTCAAAAAGGTATAAGCAGTTATAGATCAAAAAAGCTTGTTGAACAAAAGAAAAAAGGAAAAAGAAAAGGTAGAGGTAGTATTAAAGGATCTAAAAAAGCTAGAACTCCTAAAAAGAAAGCTTGGATGACTACTATAAGGGCTTTAAGAAAAAATCTCAAAACCATGCGTGAATCAGAAGAGATTGATGCTACTACTTATCGGAAATTATATAGGATGGCTAAAGGTGGAGCCTTTAGAAGTAAATCTTATATGAAAACCTATGCCAGGGATCATGATTTAATCAAATAAGGAGGAATGAATTTGGCACAAGGATCTAAATATAAAATAGCATTTAGAAGAAGAAGAGAAGGAAAAACTAATTATGCTGCTAGAATGAAGCTTGTAGATTTAGGCAAATCTAGATTGGTAGTTAGAATTTCTAATGCTAATGTTATAGCTCAAATAATAAATGTTGGAGACAATGGTGATGAAACTATTGTATCTGCACATAGTAAAGAATTACAAAAAATGGGTTGGTTAGGTGGAGCCAATAATACAAGTGCAGCTTATTTAACTGCTTACCTTTGTGGTAAAAAAGCCTTAGATAAATGTGTAAAGCAAGCTGTATTGGATATTGGATTAAAACCATCAATAAAAGGTTTTAAAGTATTTGCTGCTCTTAAAGGAGCAAACGATGCTGGTTTAAATGTTCCTTATGGAGAATCCATTATACCTAGTGAAGATAGAATTAAAGGTGAACAAGTAGCTGAATATGCTAAATCATTAGATGATTCAGAAATGAAAAAACAATTTTCTAAATATTTAGAAAGAGGACTTCAACCTACAGATTTACCTAATCATTTTGAAGAAATTAAAAATAAAATTGAGAAGGTTTGAGGGGTACTATGAGTTTTAATATGGAAGACTGGGAACCTAAGACAAAAGTTGGTAGAATGGTTAAAGATGGTACCATTACTGATATCGATGAAATATTTGAAAAAGGTCTCCCAATAATGGAATTAGAGATATTAGATGCTTTAGTTCCTGATTTAGAAGAAGAAGTAATGGATGTTAACTTAGTCCAAAGAATGCACAAATCTGGAAGAAAAGTAAACTTCAGAGTAATTGTTGCAGTTGGTAATAAAAGCGGTTATGTTGGTTTAGGCCAAGGTAAAGCTCGTGAAGTAGGTCCAGCTATTAGAAAAGCTGTTGATGATGCTAAATATAATATTATCAAAGTAAGAAGAGGCTGTGGAGATTGGGGTTGCGTTTGTGGAAGAGAACATACAGTACCTTTCAAAGTAGATGGAAAAATTGGAAGTGTCAATGTTGCTTTAATGCCTGCTCCTGCAGGTGTTGGATTAGCTGTTGGTGATGTTGGTAAAACAATATTAAAACTTGCAGGAATTGGTGATGTATGGTCTCAAACAAGTGGTCAAACTCAAACTACTGTTAATTTTGCTAATGCTACTTTTGAAGCTTTGAAACAGTTAAGTAAAGTTAAAGCTAGTGAGAAAGATCTCAAAAGTATGGGTGTATGCTCTAGCTAGTATCTATACTAACAAATATATGCAATATATGTTTTAATTAGGTGATTAAATGTTTTTTGTTGTTAGAGTTAGAGGTACAACTGGTGTCAAGAAAGGTATTTCTAATACTTTAAAAATGTTGAGATTAAATAGAATTAATCATGGAGTTTTAGTTGAAGATACTCCTAGTTTAGATGGTATGCTTCAAAAAGCTAAAGATTATATAACTTGGGGTGAAATAGACTCAGAAACTTTAGCTGAAATAATCTCTAAAAGAGGAGAGTTTGTTGGTGGAACAAAAATAACTGATGAATTTTTATCTGAAAATACTGATTATTTTTCTTGTGAAGATTTAGCTAAAGCATTAATTGATGGAAAAGTCAAATTAACTGATATTGATATGAAACCTGTCTTTAGATTACATCCTCCAAGAAAAGGTTATGAAAGTATCAGACGTTCAATCAATGAAGGCGGATCTTTAGGTTATAGAGGAGAATCTATTTCCGATTTAATCAAAAAAATGAGCTAGTCTCTTAATATAGGTGTTATTATGATTAGAAAAACTCGTAAAATTAATAAAATGAGAGGTTCTAGGTCTGTTGGTGGTGGCTGTTCTAAAAAAAGAAGAGGCGCAGGTCATAAAGGTGGAAAAGGTAAAGCTGGAATGGGTAAACATCATTGGACTTGGACTGTTAAAAATGATTCAAATCACTTTGGAAAATATGGTTTTAAAAGACCTCAAAAAATGATAAAAAAATCTAATCTTGTTAATTTAGGTTATTTGGATGACAATTCTGAAAAATTATTAGCTAAAGGAATTGCTACTAAAGAAGGAGATGTAATTGTCATTGATGTAACTGATTTAGGATATGATAAAGTTTTAGGAAAAGGAAATATTTTAAAACCTTTAAAAATTAAATCTCCAATGTTTTCTGCTTCTGCAGAAGCTAAAATACAAGAAGCTGGTGGAGAAGCTATAAAATTATAGCTTTTATTCTTGTATTAAAATTTAATTTAAATATAATCATATATTAGATTAAGAATATTGAATCTATAATATTTAGATTCATGATGTTTATTTAGTTGAAGCATAAATAATATAAAATTATAGTCAATTAATTATCAATAAATTTAATGACATAAATATGATTAAAAAAATTAAAGATAATATAATTATTAATAAATTCAATAGTGATAAGGGTTAATTATAAATTTTATATTATAATAATATTTAAATAGATTATTTTATAATAATATATTGATTCATAATTTCATTTTATATGAATTTAATATTATGTAGAATATATTTATAGAATAAACTTTATAATTATAACATATTTACAAGTACTGAGGAATAAAATGATTTTAGATTATTTAAAACCCTTGTTTTCCATATTGCCTGAGGTAAAAACACCAATTCACAGGCAGGACTTCAAAGAGAAGCTTAAATGGACAGCTATTGTATTGGCATTGTATTTTTTCTTAACGCAAATACCATTATATGGTTTAAGTCCTTTGGCAGTAGATCAATTTGCTCAAATGAGAGCAGTTATGGCAGGTAGTTTTGGTTCAATTCTTACTTTAGGTATTGGTCCTATTGTTACTTCGTCTATTGTACTACAACTTTTGGTTGGTGCAAAGATTTTAAAATTGGATCTTTCTCGTCATGAGGACAAGGCAACATTTCAAGGTACTCAAAAAATATTAGCTATTGTATTTACAGTATTTGAGGCTGCAGTTCTTGTTTATACTGGAAGTTTGATTCCAACAGATAATTCTCTTTTAGGATTATTAATGCTTCAACTGATTATTGGGGCTTTATTAATATTGTTCTTAGATGAAGTTGTTTCAAAATGGGGCTTTGGAAGCGGTATTGGTTTATTTATTGCTGCAGGGGTATCTGAAGCAATAATGGTAGGTACATTTAATTTCTTACCAACTAAAGTAAGTCCTGGTGTGATGCCAGGTATGATTCCTAAATTCATTCAATCTGTTGCATCAGGGTCTCCAGATTTAACCATATTGATTCCATTTATTGCTACAATTGGAGTTTTCTTAATAGCTGTTTATGGGGAAAGTATGAGGGTAGAAATACCAATTTCTCATGGACAAGTTAAAGGACATGGGAGAATAAGAGGTTCAGTAGCAAAATATCCTTTAAAATTTATTTATGCAAGTAACATGCCAGTTATATTAACTAGTGCACTTCTTGTAAATGTTTCATTAATGGCTAGTGTATTTGAAAAAATAGGTTTTCCAATATTGGGACATGTTGCAAATGGTAAAGCTATTGATGGTCTTGCTTATTATTTAACAACTCCTTCGAGTTTAGGTGTTGTTCTTACAGATCCGTTGAAAGTTTTAATATATGGTGTTTTTTTCACTGGTTTCTGTATATTATTCTCTTGGCTATGGGTAGAAATGAGTGGTCTAGGTGCTAAAGAAGTTTCTAAACAATTATATAACTCTGGAATTCAAATTCCTGGTTTTAGAAGTAGTAAAAGGCAACTTTATAAAATCCTGAAAAAGTATATTTCTGCCCTTACTGTACTTGGTGGTGCATTTGTAGGTTTACTGGCATTCGGTGCAGATTTAACTCAAGCTGTTGGTGGGGGTACTGGAGTTTTACTTACAGTAGGTATTATATACAAATTGTATGAAGAAATAGCTCAAGAACAATTGATAGATATGCATCCGATGCTTAGAAAGTTTTTAGGAGATTAATATTTAAAATAAATATCTAATATTAGATATTATCTCTTTTAAGTTTAGATAAAATATGAATATTTATTTATAAATAATTTTTATTAATAAATTAATTATATAATTTATATAATAATTGATGTTGGGGAGATTTATTTGAAATTGATAGTATTAACAGGGATTCCTGGTTCTGGAAGTACTACTGTTCTAGAACGGACTTTAAATGAAGTAAATTATCTCCATTTAAATTATGGGGATGTAATGACTGAAATTGCTATAGAAAAAGGTATTGCTTCTGATAGAGATGAACTTAGAAAATTGTCTCCTGAAACTCAGAAAGAAATTCAAAAAGAAGCAGCTGCTAAAATAAAAAAGAATTCTGAAAATGAAAATGTTATTGTAGATACTCATTGTACCATTGCTACTCCTTTAGGATTTTTACCAGGTCTTCCTCAATGGGTTCTTGAAGAATTAAAACCTGATACTTTTGTTTTAATTGAAGCAAATCCAGATGAAATTATGCTTAGAAGAATTTCAGATGAAACTAGAACCAGAGACTTAGAAATGTATAGAGATATTAATTTACACCAGGAAATGAATAGATCTGCTTCTATGGCATGTGCAACTCTTACTGGTGCTACTGTTAAAATTTTAGAAAATCATGATGGCCAATTAGATTCAATTGTTGATCAATTGGTTCAAACTATAAAATAATAATGTTCATAATTTAATTCATTAAGATTAATTTTAATAAGATTATATTTTAATAAATTAAATAATATTAACTAATATAAATAAATAATATATAATCAATAAGATATAATAGATTTAGAGGATAAAAAAATGGTATTAAAAGTAATTTTCAGTGGTCTTAATTGGATCTTTGGACCAATATTAGCTTTAGATCCCATACCTGAAAACCCAATGCTTACAATTTTCGTGATAGCAACTATCATTGCATTTATTACTACTTTAGCTAATAAACTATTAGTTAATCAAGATGAAATGGAATCTTCAAGAGAAGAAATGAAGAAATTCCAAGAAAAAATGAAAGAAGCTCAAATGAGTGGAGATTCTAAAGCTATGGCTAAAGCTCAAGCTATGCAAAAAGATATGATGATGAAGCAAAGCAGTATGATGAAAAACTCTTTTAAGCCATTACTTGTAACTATTATTCCAATCATGTTAATGTTCTGGTGGATGGGGCAACCAAGTAATCCTATTAATGGAGTTATTGTTCAACTTCCAGAATTTGTTTATTATGTTCTTTTAGTTCCTTTATGGCATTCTGTTTATGGAATGTTTTATGGAGGAGGAGGACATTTACCATTTATTGCTGGCTGGTTAGGTTGGTATATAATGTGTACATTTGCAATGACACAAATTCTTAGAAAATTTATGGGCTTTAAATCAGGATTTTAACCTGTGGGCCTTTATTCTCATGATTTTTAATCTATAAATTTTCCATATTATGTGTTTTATTATATTAGTGTAATTATATGTATATGAATTACTAAATTATGTTTATAGTAAATAAAAATATATAATAAAATTGTAGATTATTAATTTTATACCTCTCATGATTCAACTCTCGCTAATTACAAATTGATCATGAATTTATAAAATTTTAAAAACAATATTTGAAAAATAAAATAAATTTTTTAAGTGATATTTCAAATTAAAAATTAGGTGAAAGAATGCCTGAATTAAGATACAGATCTAGATCATATAAAAGAATCAATAAAAATACTCCTGGTGGACAAAATGTCCTAAAGTATAAAAAGAAAAAACCAAGTAAGCATATATGTGCTGAATGTGGTGCAACTTTACATGGTGTTCCAAGAGGAAGATCATATGAAATTGGAAAATTATCAAAAACTAAAAAAAGACCTAATAGGCCATTTGGCGGATATTTATGTTCCAAATGTGCTCGTGATCATTTTAAAGCAGAGATAAGGTCCTAATGATTATAACAATCGGTGGCTTAGCTGGTAGTGGAACAACTACAACAACTGAGGTATTGTCAAAAAAATTAGATATTCCTTTTATTTCTGCTGGAAATATCTTTAGAGATATGGCTAAATCAAAAGAAATGTCTCTACTTGAATTCAGTAAATTTGCTGAGAACAATGCTGCTATCGATATTGAACTTGATAAAAGACAAGCTAAAATAGCTAAAGAATCTGAAAATCTTATTATTGAAGGAAGATTATCTGCTCATTTTGTAGATGCAGATCTTCGTGTGTGGTTACTTGCTCCCTTAAATATTAGGGCTGAACGTGTTCGTGATCGAGAATTTAAATCAATGGAAATTGCAATTGAAGAAATAACTATTCGTGAAAACAGTGAGTCTTTAAGATATTTAGATATTCATAATATAGATATTCATGATTTTGATATTTATGATTTAGTTATTAATACTAATCGATTTAATCCTGATAATATTGCAGAGATTATTTTAACAACATTAAAGGTGATATAAATGGCATCCATAGAAGTAGGAAGAGTATGTATTAAAACAGCTGGTAGAGAAGCTGGAGAAAAATGTGTAATTACTGAACTCATCGATGAAAACTTTGTAGAAGTTATCGGAGGGTCTGTTAAAAATAGAAGATGTAACATCAACCACTTAGAACCTCTAGATGAAACTTTAGATGTTTCTGGTGATGCTGAAACTATTAAAAAAGACTTAGATGCTTTGTAATTAATAGTTAATCTTTTTATTTTTTTATTTCTATTTTTTAAATTTATATAGTTGAATTATTTTTAATCATAAAACTATTTGAGATTTATTATGGATCTTTTAATAAAGTCAGAAACAATCACAAATCCTGAATATGGTTGTGAACCTCAAAAGAGACCTATTAAAGAATATATATCTAAAGGTGTTATCAATTTGGATAAACCTTCAGGTCCTACCTCTCATGAAATAGATTCTTGGGTTAGAAGAATATTAAATTGTGAAAAAACTGGACATGGAGGAACTTTGGATCCTAAAGTTACAGGTGTTTTACCTATTGGAATTGATTCGGCTACTCGTGTCATACAACTTCTTTTAGAAGTTCCTAAAGAATATGTATGTTTAATGACTTTACATAAAGATGTAAATGAAGAAAAAATTAGATCTATTTTTAATGAGTTTCAAGGAAAAATATATCAAACACCTCCTGTAAAATCAGCAGTTAAAAGAGAATTAAGAGTTAGATCAATTTATTATATTGATATTTTAGAAATAGAAAGTAGGGATATTCTTTTTAAAATAGGTTGTGAAGCTGGAACATATGTAAGAACTTACTGTCATGATATTGGGGAAGCTTTAGGAACTGGAGCACATATGGCTGAACTTCGAAGAACTCAAGTAGGATCTTTTACAGAAAATAATAATCTAATAACCTTACAAGATTTAACCGATGCTTATTATTATTGGAATGAGGAAAATGATGAATCTTATTTGAGAAAATATATTCTTCCAAGGGAAACTGCAACTGAACATCTTTCTAAAGTTTATATTAGAGATTCTGCTGTAGATGCAATATGTCATGGGGCGAATTTAGCTTCTGGAGGAATAATAGCATTGTCAAATAAGATTAAAAAACATGATAATATAGCTATTTTCACTCTTAAAGAAGAATTAGTAGCTTCTGCAACAGCTCTGTTTGATGTTGAGGAAATCATGGAATCTTCTTCTGGAATTATGTTTAATAATAATAAAATTTTCATGGAACCTGGAATTTATCCTATGATGTGGAAATAATTACTTTATATTTACTTAATTTCTAATTTATTCTTAAATCTTATTTTATAAATTCATAGATACGCTCTATTTTAATATTTATTTTATTATCATCTTAATTTATTTTACTTTATTTTTTAATCTATTTTTTTACATATTTTTAATATTTTAATTTTTTTATTTTTAATTATTTATTTAATTAATTTTTTATTATAATCTAAATTAATAAATAAAAATTTTTAAAAACTATTTACTATTTTTATAGTATAATATTGTTAAGTTAGTTTTATAGTAAAATTTATAGTAAAATTTATCATTTGATTAAAAATTATTATAAAATACAATAATTACTTTAAAAGTATTTAATTGTTATTTATATGTTAAATTGATCTTATTTAAACCAAAAAATTTATATTATTTCAAAATAAAGTATAACATGGTTCAGATGACCTTGTTTTATATTAAAAATGTTTTTCCGATATACTCTATTTTCTGCCCTACAAGGTTTTTTCTGAACTGATGTCTCAAATTATTAAATATATTAAATTTGAGATAAAAGGTTTCACCTCCTTGAATTTGAATATAATAAGAAGTAAATAATTAATTATTACTTCTTAAATATTCATTAAAAATATTTAACGCTGTTTTGTTTAAGTTATACATTATAAAATGAATAATAATAAGATATTAAAATTATAAAAGTAAACTAATATAATAATCTAAATAAATCATTATAAATATCTAAAAATATAATTATAATATAATTATAGTATAATTGTAATAAATATTATATTATAATATTAAATTAGATTATTTCTGTTATAAATATTTATGAATGTTAATATACAAAAAGTGATATACAAAAAATATAAATAAAAATAAATAAAACAATGTTGTTTTTTAGATTTTCTTTTTTATCAATAATTATAATAAATATATTAATATTTTCATAAAGTTTTAACCGCAAAGTTTAAATGTATTAAAGTTGAAACATTGTTTTATCCTTAATATGTAACTATGTTGTTTAATATCATGGTTTAAAAACTACTGTTTTGACATTAATTAGATGATTATAGTTAATTAGGTTATTAAATATTTTAGATTATTATATATTATAAATTAATAATCTTTGGTAAGTATTTGAAGCTTTTTTCTTCTTGAAGTATGTCTTTACTTGTGAAAAGTATGTTTCAATTGCTAAATTATCTTTGCCGAGATAGTCTAGCCTGGTAAGGCGCAAGACTGGAAATCTTGTGGGGATTGTCCCCGCCTGGGTTCAAATCCCAGTCTCGGCGTTTATTAGTATATAACAATTAAAATTATAATTATTCATACATTAAATTATTAAATTTTTTAAAAATAAGTTTAATTATTTAAATCAAATCATTTTTAATTTAAAAAATTTTGATTTTTTTATGAATTATATTCTTCTTAATTGACTCTATAACTGATATTTGTACTCTTAGAATTAATATTGATTTTTTAATTTATAGAGATTTATTATTAACTAAGTTTAAATTGTTGAAAACTGTGTTTTGATGAATGAAAATTTATTCAGACAAAACATTTGAATCCAGATTTCACGTCTCATGGATTCGCTCTACTAATCGGAGGTTATTTAATGGAAGACGATTTTAAGCACTTGGTGCGTATTTCCAGAAAGGATGTAGATGGTAAAAAAACTATTGAACATGCTTTAACTGACATTAAAGGTGTCGGATTATCCTTATCAAGGTCGCTTGCTTTAGCTATGGGCTTTGATTTAAATCAAAAAATAGGATATATCTCAGATGAAGATGTTGTAAAAATCGAAGAAGCTTTAGAAGACCCTAAAAAGTATAAAATTCCTGATTGGATGTTAAACAGACAACGTGATTATGCTACTGGTGAAACTACTCATTTAATTGAATCTGATCTTGTTATGACTTTAAGAGATGATTTGAATAGAATGAAAAAGACTAGAAGCTATAAAGGCAGAAGACATGAAGTTGGATTGCCTGTTAGAGGTCAAAGAACTAAATCTACCTTTAGAAAAGATTCATCTGTTGGTGTAAGTCGAAGAAGAGGATAATTTAGACATACGAAGATTACTTTTTATTTTAACATATTTTTAGGTAATCTAATGTGTAATTTTTGTTTAAGTTTAAATTATCAATTATTATTAAATTTCATGAAATTTAAGGAGATTATATAATGGGACATCCAAGAAAAGCAAGGAAAAAATATGATACTCCACCTCATCCTTGGAATGCTGAAAGAATCAAATCTGAAAATAAGTTAATGGTCAAATATGGCTTAAAAAACAAAAAAGAGATTTGGAAAGCAGATACTTTAGTTAAAAAATACAGTAGGGAAGCAAGATATTTATTAGGTTTCTCCCAAGATCAAGTTGAGGAAGAGAGAAACGAATTAATTGGGCATTTAACAAGACAAGGAATTCTTGCAGAAAATGCTCTCCTAGAAGATATTGTTAACTTAACTGTTGAAAATGTTTTAAGAAGAAGATTACAAACTATGGTTCATCAAAAAGGCCTTGCTAGAACAGCTAAAGAAGCAAGAATGTTTGTTGTACATGGTCATATAGCTATGAATGGTAAAAAAATCGATTCTCCTAGTTACGTAGTTAAACGTGGGGAAGAAGATCTTGTAGACTTTCACACACCTGCAATAGCAAAACAAATTCAAGATTTTAACACTGGAAAAACATCGGGAAATGATGTTGATGATAATAAAGGTAAAAATGTTAAATCTACAGATAAAAAAGAAGCAGCTGTTGACAATCCTACAGAAAACACAGAGAATGTGGAAGATTCAAATAAAAATTAATAAAATGGTGAAATAATGGCGAAAGATGAAAAATGGGGAATAGCTAATATTTACTCATCATTCAACAATACTATTATTACTATAACTGATATAACTGGAGCTGAAACCATTTGTCAATGGTCTGGTGGAAGAGTTGTTCGTGCAGATAGACAAGAAGCATCTCCTTTTGCAGCTATGGAAGCAGCTAATCGTGCAGCTGATGATGCTAAAGAAAAAGGTTATGTTGGTTTACATATAAAAGTTAGAGCTCCTGGTGGAAACGGTCCAAGAAGTCCAGGTCCTGGTGCACAAGCTACTATACGTGCTTTAGCTAGAGCTGGAATTAGAATTGGTAAAATTGAAGATATTACTCCAATTTCTCATGACGGTACTGGAAGACCTGGTGGTAAAAGAGGAAGAAGAGTATAAGAAGGGTATATTATGGAGATTGAAGTCAAAAGTAAAGATGAAAATGAAATTGTTTTCATAGTTCGAGATGCAGAAGTACCGTTCATCAATGCTATTCGTAGAATTGCTATGATGGAAGTTCCTAAAATAGCTATCGAAGATGTTAACATTGTTCAAAATGATTCAGCAATGTTTAATGAGGTATTAGCTCACAGATTAGGATTAACTCCTTTAATTTCAAATTTAGATGGTATTGAAGGAATGGAAATGGCAAATGAATGTGATTGTGAAGAATATTGTCCTAAATGCAGTGTTTCTTTTACTTTAAGCAAAACTGGTCCAGGAATTATTTATTCTAAGGATTTAGTTTCAACCGACTCAACAATAAAACCAGTATATGATACAATACCACTCTTAAAACTCAAAGAAGATCAAAATATAGAATTAGAAGTAGTAGCTAAAATAGGATTAGGTAAAGATCATGCTAAATGGATACCTACTACTGTTTGTGCTTATAAACAATATCCTAAAATAACTTTTAATGAAGATGCAGAAGTTAATTATGAATTGGCTGATGTTTGCCCAAGAAATATTTTAAAATCTGATAAAAGGTCCAAAAAATTAAAAGTTCAAAATATTGAAGATTGTTCTATGTGTAAAGCTTGTGTAAGAGCTGATGAGAATGATTATATTAATATAGGATTTGAAGAAAAAAATTTCATATTTAGAATTGAAACTGATGGATCGTTGCCTCCTGAAGAGGTTTTATCAAAAGCTTGTGATGTTTTATCAGATAAAGCAGACAAGTTTATCACATTTAGTAAAAATTAACAATTAGGGGAAAAAGGAGAGAAAACTAATGGCTAGAAAAATTATCAAAACAAATCCTAACCTCATTGAACTTATAGGAAATCTTAAAGATAAATCTTACAATGAAGAGGTAGCTATTTGGAAGGATGTTGCAAGTCGTTTAGAAAAGTCAACAAGAAGAAGGACTGAAATTAACTTGTCTGATATCAATAGAGTTTCAGAAGAAGAACAAACTATCATTGTTCCAGGTAAAGTTTTAGCAAATGGTAATCTTGACCATAAGGTAACTGTTGCAGCATTGAATTTTTCAAAAACAGCTCAAGAAAAAATCGAAGAAGCTGGTGGAGAAGGTATTTCTATCAGTGAAATAATCGAAAAAAATCCTAAAGGTAGTAATATAAAGATTGTTGAATAAATTTACATGATATTGATCTTTAAATTACAAATTAATTAATATAAGGTGTTATTTATGATTATTGATGGAGAAAGACACATTTTAGGAAGACTTGCTAGTTTAACAAGTAAAAAACTTCTTGAAGGTGAAGAAATTATTATTCTCAATGCTGAGAAAATAATGCTCACTGGTTCAAAAGATTGGGCTTATGTTAAGTATAAACAAAGAGTTGATAGGGCAAGTATTTCTAATCCAAAAGATATGGGTCCGAAATATCCGAGAAGACCTGAAGAAATATTTAGAAGAACTGTAAGGGGAATGTTACCTATTAAAAAATCTAAAGGAAAAACAGCATTTAAAGGTTTAAAAGCTTATGTCGGTGTTCCAAAAGAATTTAAAGAAACAGAAACATCTAAATTACCTGACGCAGAATATGGAAATATCAAAAAAGGCATAGAATTAGGAGAAATTTCAAAACTTCTAGGAGCTAAATTCTAGATAATCATTGTTGATAATGATTATTAGATTAATAATAGCTCTATAGTTTTAATTAGGATGTGTTTTAATGAAAAAAGTCGTTCACACAAGTGGTAAACGGAAAACAGCAATCGCTCGTGGTACTGTTCAAGAAGGTAAAGGTAGAATTAAAATTAATAAAAGCCCAATTGAATTATATTCACCAGAGCTCGCTAGATTAAAATTAACCGAACCTTTAACTTTAGCTGGTGATGTAGCTAATGATGTTGATATTAATGTTAAAGTTATTGGTGGAGGAGTTATGGGTCAAGCAGAAGCTGCCCGTATGGTAATTGCTAAAGGATTAGTTCAATGGACTAATGATATGGATCTTAAAGAAAAATTTGTTCAATATGATAGAACAATGTTAGTAGGAGATCCAAGACGTTCTGAACCAAAAAAATATGGTGGTCCTGGAGCAAGAACTCGTAAACAAAAAAGTTATCGCTGAATCGATAAACTTTTTATATTTTTTTATACATATTAATAATAGATTTAAAATAATTATAAAAAATTATATTATAAATTAATAAAGGAAATGATGATTTAATATGATTCCTATACGATGTATAAGTTGTGGAAAACCAGTTTCTGCATATTTTGATGAATATAATAGTAGATTAGCTGATGGTGAAGATTCTAAAGCTATTCTCGACGATATGGGTCTTAAAAGATACTGTTGTAGGAGAATGTTAATTACTCATGTTGAAACATGGGAATAATGTTTTAATATGGGTTTTATGTCTTTAATATTGGTTAATTAATTGATAAATTAATGAGGATATAAAATGACAACTAGTAAATTGACAAGATTTGAAAAAGCTAGAATTCTCGGAGCAAGAGCTCTTCAACTTTCTATGGGTGCTAAACCTTTAGTTAAAGTGTCTGATTCTATTGATCCGATTGATATAGCTGCTTTAGAACTTGAAAATAAAGTCTTACCTTTAGATGTTAGACAAAAAGAAACGGAAAATTAATAATTAAAAATATTAATATTAATATTTTGGTAAATTTTATAAACAATTAAAGTAAATAAACAAAATATATTAAAAATATAAACAATGGTTTTAATGGTATTATATTAATCTATAAATCCTCTTCTATTTTTAAAAAGATTTTTAATCTCATTATAGATATATGGTTGATTTAAAAACATTGAATAATTTAGTTATACTAATCAATTTTCAAAACATGCTTTTGTTCAATAGTTATAAAAAATTAACTTGAAAATTTTGTAAGATTGATTTTTTAATAGTTAAAAACAATGTTATTTTATAAATTGAATATATAATTGATTTATTTATAATTATATATTTATTATAATTATAATTAATTTAATAATATTGATTTATATGAAAATTAGACATGATTTGATTATATAATTGAAATTGTCATGGTTATATGCACAAATAGAAGGTATTGGTAATTAACTATTACAATATGTCTAATTTGATTATATTCGTATTATATTCATATAATAATATAAGATTTAATTCATAATAATATAAGATTAATTCAATAAAAAATTTATTATAATAAATATAAATAATAAATGGGTCATATAGTGGATTAATTTAGACCAATAAAAAGAGCAATGAAAAATAATCTGATTATATATTAAAACAAGTAGAATATGAAAATAAACAATGAATTTAATAATATCCTGGGGTGTTTTTTTGGATAGTGTTATAGAAGATGTTCGTGTAAGAAAAATTTTGGATAGCAGAGGAAATGCTACTGTTGAAGTTGATATACTTACTTGGAATGGGTTCGGGAGAGCTGCAGCTCCAAGTGGTGCAAGTACTGGATTTCGTGAAGTTGTCGCGTTTCCAGAAGGTGGTGTAGACAAAATAATTAGTGAAGTAGAAGATTTAATTTCTTCAGAACTTATTGGTATGGATGCTGAAGATCTCACTGATATTGATCTTGTATTGAAAGAAATAGATGGAACTGATAATTACACTTCCATTGGTGGAAATACTACTGTTGCTGTTTCAATGGCTGTAGCTAAAGCGGCAGCTTCATCATACAATTTACCTCTTTACAAATACTTAGGAGGTAATCTTGTTAATGAGATTCCATATCCTCTTGGTAATATGATGAATGGAGGAGCTCATGCAGGACGCCATGCTCCGGATATTCAAGAGTTCTTAGTAGTTCCAGTTGGTGCAAAGAATATAACTGAAGCAATTTTTGCTAATTCTCCTGTTCATAAAAAATTAAAAGAACTTATTCAAAATAAAGATTCTCTTTTTACTGGTGGTAAAGGAGATGAAGGAGGATGGGTTCCTAATATTCATAATGATGTAGCTTTAGAAATTCAAGCTCAAGCATGTGAAGAAGTCGGTGATGAAATAGGGATAAAAATTAAACCTGGTTTAGATATGGCTGCTTCTGAATTTTGGAATAATGATGAAGAAAAATATGTTTATTCCCAAGATGATATTTCTAGAGATACTGGTGACCAAATTGAGTTTGTTAAAAATATAATTGATACTTATGGCATGGTTTATGTTGAAGATCCATTTGATGAATCTGATTTTGATGGTTTTGCCCAATTAAATTCTATTGCTGGCGATAAATGTCTTATTTGTGGTGATGATTTATTTGTTACAAATAAAGAGATCTTGTCTCATGGAATTGAAATGAATGCAGCAAATGCTATTATAATCAAACCTAACCAAATAGGTTCTTTATCTGAAACTTACGCAACTGTTAAATTAGCTAAAGAGAATGATATAGCTCCTGTTGTTTCTCATAGATCTGGAGAAACTACTGATGAAACTATTGCTCATTTAGCTGTAGCATTTGGAGCACCTCTAATTAAAACTGGTGCTTTAGGTGGAGAAAGAATAGCTAAATTAAATGAATTAGTTCGTATAGAAGAAGAATTATCTAATCCAGTAATGGGTCAATTAGATAAATAATAAAATTCATGAATTATATTTAAATATAATCTATAATAAGATATTGAAAAATATATAATTTAAAAGATTAAAGATGTAAATTATTAATGGGGATAATATGGCAAAAGTAACTATTGACTATGATAAATGTGAAGGTGGAGACTGTGGAGAGTGTGCAGATATCTGCCCTATGGAAGTTTTAGTACTTGAAGGAGATATAATAGTCATACAAGATACAGAAGATTGTAGTTTATGTGAAGTTTGTATGGATGTTTGTCCTCAAGAATGTGTAAATGTAGAAGATGATTAAGAATTTAATATTACTAATTATTGTAAATTATTATTAAAAATAATTAGAAATAATTAGAATTTAAAAAATTAATAAACTATTATAATATTAATAGGATTAATAGAATTATAAAACTAACAAATTAATACAAACTTTAAATTAATTAATTTGATTGATTAGAATACATTATATAAAATTTAATAAGGTGATACATTGTCAGAACTTTTAATACCATTAGAAGCATATTTAGCAGCAGGATTACATATCGGAACTCAACAAAAAACTAGTGATATGGAGAAATATATTTTCCGTATAAGATCAGATGGTTTATATGTCTTAGATATTAGTAAAACTGATGAAAGAATTAAAGCTACAGCTAAATTTTTAGCGAAATATGATCCAGAAGATATTCTTGTAGTAGCTACAAGACAATATGGTCAAGCTCCTGTTAAGAAGTTTGGAGAAGTAACTGGTTGCAAATCAATTCCTGGAAGATTCATTCCTGGAACATTAACAAATCCAACTTATTCAAAATTCACTGAACCTAAAGTAATTGTTGTAACTGATCCAAGATCTGATTTTCAAGCTATAATAGAATCTAAACAAACAGGTGTTCCTATTGTAGCATTATGTGATACTGAAAATTTACTTAGTACGGTTGATTTAGCTATTCCTGTAAATAACAAAGGAAGAAAAGCTATAGCATTAGTTTACTGGTTATTAGCTAGACAAATGCTAAGAGAAAAAGGAACTATTGGTGAAGATGAAGATATTTCTCTTGATGCAGCAGACTTTGAATTAAAATTCTAATATTATTTAGATTTTTAACATAGTCTATATCAAATTTCATCATATCATACCAATTTTATTAATTTAATAATATTATTAATTAATATTATAAGAATTAATATCCTAAAATACATTCTAGAAATAATATATGGACAATATAGAAAATATTATATAACTATTATATAAATACTCTATAAGATTTTGTAAAAACTAATTATATAATATAATTTAGCCATGATTTAATTATAATTTATTAATTTAATCATATATGGATATAATTTGCTAACAATTATGATAAGAAAACCAGCTGTAGCAGGATTTTTTCATGAAAATAATCCTAATGATTTAAAGAAAAGTATTGAAAAATGCTTTAATCATAGATTAGGTCCTGGAAAAATTCCTCATTTAGGATCTTGTAGGGATAAATCTGTATCTTTAGATAACGCTAATGTGTATGGTGCTGTTGTACCTCATGCAGGATACTCTTATTCTGGACCTATAGCTGCACATGCTTATTATGAACTAGTTGAAAATGGATTTCCAGAAACATTTATAATATTATGTCCAAATCACACTGGTATGGGAACTAGAATTTCAATATTTAGTGAAGATAAATGGAACACTCCATTAGGTGATGTTGAAATTGATGAAGAATTTGCAAAACATATGATTTCAAATTCTAATTTAATTGATCCTGATAATTCATCTCATATTAAAGAACATAGTTGTGAGGTACATCTGCCCTTTTTACAATATTTTTCAAATGATTTTAAGATTGTTCCAATAGTAATGTGGATGCAAGATATGGAAAGTGCATCTGAGATAGCTAATTCAATTGTTAAAACTACAAAAAATCTAAAAAGATCGATTTCAATAATAGCTAGTACTGATTTAACTCATTATGAATCAAAATTAATTGTTGAAAAAAATGATAAATTAATATTGGATTCAATAGAAACTATGGATGAAATTTCTCTTTTAAAAGTCATTGAAGATAAAGGAATTACTATGTGTGGTCATGGTCCTACAATTTCTACTATTAAATCTTCTAGAAAATTAGGTGCTAAAAAAGGAAAAATTTTAAAATATGCAACAAGTGGAGACATCTCTGGAGATTTAGATTCTGCTGTTGGATATGGTTCAGCTATATTTATTTAAAATATTGATTTTATATAATTATACTTGATCATTTATTTTAATTATAAACTACTATTATAAATATTATCAATTTGATGTGTAAAAATGGAAATTTTAGCTTCAGCTCCAGGTAAGACAATACTATTTGGAGAACATGCAGTTGTTTATGGGGAACCTGCTATTGCAGGTGCTGTTAATAAAAGAGCAACCATAAAATTAAGAGAAGCTCCTAGGGATATTTCTATTTTTAAATCTGATGATTTAGGTTTTGAAGCAGAACTAGATACTGTTGCTAAAAGATATACTTTAAAAAAAGGAAAACCTGGTATAATAAAATATATACTTGAAATTTTATCTAAATTTCATGATCATAGTCCTATTGAGATCGATTTATCGTTAAATATCCCCATTGGATCTGGACTTGGATCTTCGGCAGCTGTAACTGTATCTACACTCGCAGCTCTTCATAAATATCATGGAAAAAAATTTGATAGGATTTTTATTGCTAAAAAAGCACATGAAATTGAAAATACTGTTCAAAGAATGGCAAGTCCTCTTGATACAAGAGTAAGTACTTTTGGAGGACTTATTTATCTTTCAAGAAAAAAGAAAATAACTAAATTTAATACAAATTTTAAATCTTCATTTGTTATAGGTTATACTTCTAAACGTGGAAACACTGGAAGAATGGTTAAATCTGTTAAATCTTTAAAAAATAGAAATCCGACTATTATAGAACCCATTCTCAAAACTATTGGAAAAATAACTGATGATGCTAAACTTGCTATTACTAATAAACAAGAGTATAGATTAGGGGAATTGATGAATGTGAATCAAGGTTTACTCGATTCTCTTGGTGTTAATACTAATGAATTGTCTAGGATGGTTTATTTAGCGAGAAAATCAGGAGCTAGTGGCTCAAAAATAACTGGTGCTGGTGGTGGAGGTAGTATAATTGCTTGCTGCCCTAAAAACCAGGATAAAGTTTTTAAAGCTCTTACTTATTATGATAATGCTATTAAAGTTAATTTTTCAAATGAAGGTGTCTTTGTAAAAGAAATAAAGGAAGGATTAAATGATAATTTTGAAGATTGGTGGAAGTATATTAACTAATAAAAACTCAAAAAAGGCAGAAGTTAACTATACAAATCTCAATAGAATAGCTAAAGAAATTAAAAATGCTCTTGAAACTTTAAATGATGGTGGTAATGCTAATATTAATACTAATTTAAGTTCTGATAATTTTGATGAATATTCAAAAAATTCTTTTAATCATGATTTAGTTATTATTCATGGAGCAGGGTCTTTTGGACATCCTCCTGCTAAAAAATATAATATTGGACAAAAATTTTCTTTAGAAGAATATCTTAAAAAAAGAATTGGATTTTCAAAAACTCAAAATTGTGTAAAAAAATTGAATACAGCTATTTGTGATATTTTTATTGAAAAAGGGTTGCCATGTGTATCTATTCCTCCTTCAGCTATTATAACTACAAAAAATAAGAGAATAAAAACTTTTGATATTGATATCATTAAAAGATATATAAAAGAAGGTTTTATTCCTGTTATTTATGGGGATGTTGTTTTAGATGATGATCTTAAAGTAGCTGTTTTATCTGGAGATCAGATTTTACAATATATAGCAAAAAATATTTCAAATAATGACAATAAATATGATAAAAAAGAGGTAATTTTGGGTACTGATGTGAATGGTGTATTTACAAAAAATCCTAAAAAATATGATGATGCTAAACATATTTCTAAACTAAGTTCTTTAGATGAAATTGAAATGTTTGATTCAACTACTAATATAGATGTTACTGGTGGGATGATTGGAAAAATAAAAGAACTTTTAGAATTAGCAGAAATTGGAATTGAATCAAAAATTATTAATGCAAATGAGCCTGATGCAATATTTAATGCTTTAAACAATAAAAAAATTAAAGGAACTATAATAAAATAAATATATAAATTGAAATAACTAACTTATAATTCTAATATTGAAAATATAAATATTATTAACAATTTAAAAATTGAAATGATTACATTTAAAAATTAAATTAATATATCTATAAAATTTTAATTATATACTTTTATAATTTTGAATAATATCTAATATATATAAATATAATATTCTATTTAGACATATAATAGTATAATATTAAAGCATTAATTATTATATTAAAAAACTAAATTATATATTGAAAATTAAATTAAAATTAATTAAATAATTATAATTAAACATAATAATTTACATTGAATAATTGTAAATAATCATATTTATAATTTATAACATTAATTAACTTTCATTATCATAATATTTAATAATAAATTAAAATTAAGGAAAACAAAATGATTTCAGATAGAAAATTAGAACATCTTTTATTATGTAAACACTATGATGTTCAATATAAAAATAAAAAAACAGGGTTTAAGGATATTGAATTTATCCATAATGCCTTACCAGAAATAAATAAGGAGGAAATAGATATATCTACTAATGTTTTTGGAAAAACATTAGATTCTCCTTTATTAATAACTGCTATAACTGGAGGTCATCCATCAGCTTTAAAAATTAATAAAGAATTAGCATTAGCTGCTGAAGATCAAAAAATTGGCCTAGGATTAGGTAGTCAAAGAGCAGCCATTGAAAATAAAAATCTTACTGATACTTATGAAGTAGCAAGACAAAATGCTCCAAATACTCTTTTAATAGGAAATATAGGGGCTCCTCAAATAATTGGTGATACTGATAATTCAAAAAATTTTGCTCAAAAAGTTATAGATATGATTGATGCAGATATTTTAGCTATTCATTTAAATGCACTTCAAGAATCAATTCAACCTGAAGGTGATGTAAATGCTAATGGTTATGTGGATGCT
The DNA here is from genome assembly GCA_003315655.1 of Candidatus Methanobinarius endosymbioticus. GTDB lineage: Archaea > Methanobacteriota > Methanobacteria > Methanobacteriales > Methanobacteriaceae > Methanobinarius > Methanobinarius endosymbioticus. The sequence goes on along the minus strand of NIZT01000026.1, from coordinate 1,004 downwards.
ATTGAAAACATCTGTGAGATAATAGATGTTCCTATTATGGCTAAAGAAACTGGAACTGGAATAGCTGCAGAAGAAGGCAAAATACTTGAAAAAGCAGGAGTTAACTTTATAGATGTTGCTGGAGCTGGTGGTACTAGTTGGGCGGCTGTAGAAACTTATCGTGCTGAAGATAGATATCTTGGCGAATTGTTTTGGGATTGGGGAATTCCAACTGCTGTAAGCACAATTGAACTTGTTGATTCAATAAATATTCCTATTATTTCATCAGGTGGAATTCGATCTGGATTAGAAGCAGCTAAAGCTATTGCTCTTGATGCAGATACTGTAGGAATAGCATTACCTATATTAAAAGATGCCTTTGTTGGCCATGAAGAAATTATCAATTTTATTAATAAATTTAATGAATCTTTAAAGATAGCCATGTTTTTGGTGGGTGCAAAGAATTTGAAAGATTTAAAACGTTCAAATTTAATTATTAAAGGTGAAACCAAAGATTGGTTAGAAGAAAGGGAAATTAACACAAAAAAATACTCAAGGAGGAAATAATTTGACTGTAGAAGTTATTGCAATAGGTGGATATGAAGAAGTTGGAAAGAACATGACTGCTGTAAAGGTAGGTGAAGAAGTAGTAATATTTGACATGGGAATTCATCTTGACAGAATAAGTATCCATGAAGATACTGACATAGATAGAATGCATAGTTTAGATTTAATTGAAAGAGGGATTATTCCTGATGATACTTTAATGAAGGATGTTGATGGAAAAGTAAAAGCAATAGTCTTTTCACATGGACATTTGGATCATATAGGTGCAGTTGCTAAATTGGCTCATAGATATGATGCTCCAATTATAGCTACTCCTTATACAATTGCCCTTATTGAAAGAACAATTAAAGGTGAAAGAAAATTTTCTGTTTCAAACCCTTTAAGGACTTTAAATCCTGGTGGAAAATTACAACTATCAAAAGATATAACTTTAGAATTTGTTCAATCAACCCATAGTA
>NIZT01000025.1 GCA_003315655.1 Candidatus Methanobinarius endosymbioticus | reverse complement strand
TCTTAACTATTTTTTTACTAGATTTTGCATAAATTACTAATTTTTAATTATTTTTTTTATTATTTTTTTATTTATTTATCATAGTTTTATTAAATATATTATATATAAAAATATATTATATATATAAATACTATAAGTAAATTTATCTTCTATGGTAAAATTTTTATACACAGATAATAATATAAAAATGATTAATATATTTAAGAAAAACCAATCAACTTTATAGGGAAGGTCATAATTTGTTTGAATCAATTAAAAAAAAATTTGCTGAAGCTTCTGAAAAATTGAGTAATAAAGTTTCTAAAGAAGCTGAAGAAGAAAACAATATCAAAATAGAGGACGAAATTAAAGAGCAAGAAAAATTTAAAAAAGAAGGAGAAGCTAAAGAAGAAAAATCTGAAGATGAAATAAATGATTCTCAAGAACAAATTAATACTTCTATTAATGATGAATCTAATAATTATATTGGGGATGAAAATTTATCCAAAGATAAAGAATTAATTCTGGATAATGAAGTTTCAAAAGATAACAAAAAAGAAGGAACTTTCTCTAAATTGGGAAACAAATTAGGATTGGGTAAATCTGAAGTTTCAAAAGACCAATCTGATAAAATCAAATCTGATGATGATATAAGTCAAGATTCAGATGAAAAAACTTCTGAGGATGAGAATATAAATGAAGAAAAAAAATCAGGTATTTTTTCTTTTATTCGAGAAAAAACTATTTCTGAAAAGGATGTAGAAGATATTCTTTGGGAATTGGAATTAACTCTTCTTGAAAGTGATGTAGCTATTGATGTGGCTAATGTAGTAGTAGAGTCTGTAAAAGAAGATCTTATTGGGCAAAAAATTAAAAGAAGTAATGATATTGAAGAATACACTTATAAAGCTCTTAAAAACGCAGTTTCTAAAATTATTGACATTGATGGAAAATCTATGACTAATATGATTGAGGAAAAAAAGAAAAAAGGAGAATCTCTCGTTGTCATGTTTGTTGGAATTAATGGAACTGGTAAAACAACTACTATTGGAAAATTAGCCAATTATTACTTGAAAAAAGGATATACTCCTGTTGTAGCTGCGTCTGATACATTTAGAGCAGGAGCTATTGAACAAATTACTCATCACACTGATAATTTAGGTGTTAAAATAGTTAAACATGAAAAGGAGTCTGATCCAGCTGCTGTAGCTTTTGATGCAGTTGAACATGCAAAAGCTAAAGGAAAAGAATTAGTTTTAATTGATACTGCAGGAAGAATGCAAACCAATACAAATCTTATGGATGAAATGAAAAAAATTAAAAGAGTAGCTAAACCAGATCTTGTCATTTTCGTAGGTGATTCCTTAACAGGAAATGATGCTGTAGAACAAGCTATAAAATTTAATGACGCTATTGATGTTGATGGTGTAATTCTTACTAAAGCTGATGCTGATTCTAAAGGAGGAGCTTCTCTTTCTATAGGATATGTTATAGGAAAACCTATATTATTCTTAGGTATGGGTCAAGGTTATGAAGATATTAAAGAATATGATTCGGATTGGATGTTAGAACAGATATTTAGTTAATTCTAAACTTAATATTTTGAATTAAAATTTATTTAAATATTATAAAAATAAACACAAAATAAATTAATAAATAATTAGATTAACATATTGGATTAATAAATCATCATTATTAAATTAATTAATTTAAGAAAATGTTATTAATAAAAAATTAGTGGCATTATTTATAGCAGTGATTGGGATTTTAGCTATAACTTCAGGGATGAATCATTTTTCTAATTTTAATGATTATAAAAAACACTTGAACAAAAAGAAAATGTTAGCATAGCTATCACTGGAGATGTCATGTATGCTCATAAAATGCCAAGCGTTTTAAATTCTATTTCTAGTCCTTTTTATAATGTTGAAAATATAACTAAAAATGTGTATTTACTACTCATAAACTTTGAAAATCCTGCTACTATTAGTAATATTATTTATAAAGGGACATTCCTCTCAAAGCTGATCCAAATTATAGTTATTTAGCTAAAAATAATCAAACACAATAGCTTGTTTAGCTAATAATCCTATTTTTTTTCGATCATAGTGAAATAGGATTAAATGATACTATTAAATCTCTCAATGATAATGATATAAAATATATTGGCGTTGGAAATAATAAAGAAGAAGCTATTAAACCAATTATTGAAAATATTGATGGTGGAAAAATAGTTATTTTAAACTATATGGATTAAGATTTAAACTATATGGATCAAGATAATTTTAAAGAATACTCTCAATCAGAATTGCCTCAAACAACTACCTATAATGAAATTAATAATAGTAGTCGTCAGGGATATGCTCCTATAGATGGTCTATTATTAAAAAAGATATGAGCGATAATAAAAATGATTCTGATATAATTATTGTGTATTTACATCATGGAAATGAATATAGTCGTTCTCCAAATAAACATCAAGAAGAAATTTCAAGAAAATTCATTGATTACGGTGTAGATATTGTAGTTGGATCTCATGCTCATGTTACAGAAGGATTAGAAATCTATAAAGACAAACCTATATTTTATAATTTAGGTAATTTTATATTCGATTAATCTAATCCTGCAACTCACAGAGCAATGTTTTTAGAACTAAATCTTATTGATGATAATTGTGAGATAACTGTTCATACTATTTATATCCATAATTATTTGCCCGAATTTATGGGAAATAATTCTTGGAAAGAACTTTTAAATGAGCTAACTCTCAATGATTCAGCTATGAATATTGCTGATAATGGAAAAAAAACTAATATTCTCTTTATCTTAGTAAACAATAGATAATTAATAAAAATAGATTTTATTCATTTTTTTCACATATAATATATTTTTCTATAAATTATTTTTTAATATCAGATAGTAATTTTCCACCAACACCAATATCTTCTCTTTCTAATTCTTTTATTAATATTGTCACACTATATTCAGGTAATTCATAAATTTTTGAAACAGTTTTGTCATTTCTTCTACTAAGTTTCTCTTTTTTGCAGTGGATATAGGATTTTTGATTCAACAATTATAACTGGCATGAATATTTTCTCCTAATCATATTTTTTCTATTATATATTTTTCAATAAAAATATATATTATGTTTAAAATATTTTTATATGTATTTTTATCATTATTCAAAACTTTATCTTTTATTATTTATTTAAAAATATAAAGTAATGATTTTTTGTATTATAATTCAATATTCAATATACAAGATGGATACAGATAAATTATAATTTATTATATGAATTTAACTATATTATAATTTTATACACATTTTTTATTTATTAAATAAAATTATTAAACAAAATAATTATAAATAAACTGAAATTACTGGTGTTAGTCATGCTTGGAGAAAAAAAACTTATTCATTTATTTCCAGATTTTAAAGATTTAGTGGAACCTTCTGGAATTGATCTTCCACTTGATGAAATATTTGTTCAAAAATCAGAAGGATCATTACTTGATAATGAAAAAAATTTACCTGATATTGAAAAGATTGAAGGACCAATATATACCCTTAAACCACATACAGCTTATTTGGCTACTATCGATAGGAAAATAAAGATACCTAAAAGTCATACTATGCTTTATCTTCCAAGATCAACTCTTCTTAGATCTTTTGTTTCAGTTCAAACAGCTGTTGGAGATCCTGGTTTTTATGGTACTTTAATGTTTATGATTTATAATCATGGAGAATTTGACTATAAAATCAAAAAAGGAGATAGAATAGCTCAGGGTGTTGTTTTTGAAGTTGATGGTTCTGGTGAATATTCAGGTAGTTATCAAGAAGAAGAATAATTTTTTGTTTTATTTAATTTTCATATATTATTTATTAATTATTACATATTATGTTACGTATTAGGTTATATTATAGTATATAACATATATTATAGTATATTTCTATTATTTTTATTATATAATTGTTTAATCATTGATTAAATTGTCATTAAGTTTATTTTATTGATAAGGTGAATATAATGGATGTGGCTGAAGCTATAGTTAAAATTTTGGAGGAATCAAATGTTAAACATATATTTGGTCATCCTGGGGAGCAGATAATTCCTTTTTATTCAGTTTTAAAAGATTCAGACATTAAACATATTTTGATGAGACATGAACAAGGAGCTATTCATGCAGCTGATGGATATGCAAGAACTTCTGGTGATTTTGGAGTTTGTGTTTCTACTGCAGGTCCAGGAGCTTTAAATTTAACCATGGGCTTAGCTACTGCTTTCAAAGATTCTGTCCCAATGCTTGTTTTTACTGGAGATAATTCTATATCTGAAGATTCAAATTCTAAAGATAATTTTCAGGACATTGATATTAAATCTGTTTTTCAATCGATCACTTTTAAAAGCTTCTATCCATCTGATAGAGAATCAGCTATTATGAATGTTAAAGAAGCTGTTGAAACAATACAAAATGAACCTAAAGGACCTATTCATATTAACCTTCCAAAAAATGTTCTTTTAGATGAAAATATTCAAAGCTTTATCAATAATTTGAACCTTGAAAAAATTTATTCTCCTAATTTTGAATATAATCAATTAAATTCTGTTATAAGTGAGATAAAAAATGCTAAAAAACCTTTAATTTTAGTTGGAGCAGGAGTTTTTTGGGGAAAAGCTATTGATGTTCTTAAAAAATTTGTTGAAATTAATAATATTCCCATGGTTCACACATACCATACTAAATCAATACTCAAAGATTCTAATATGGATTTAGGTTTAGTTGGAATAAGAGGAACTAAAATGGCAAATTATGCTTTTAATAATGCAGATTTGATAATTGTTTTAGGGTCTCGATTATCTGAAAGAACAATAGCTACTGATGGGGATTTATCAGTAAATAAAACTGAATTATTCGATTTTAAAAGGAATAAATCTAAAAATAAAGCTAAAATTATCACTGTTAATATTGATAAAAAAGCTCTTTGTGGTGATTTAACTATTCATGGTGATGTTAGTGTTGTTTTAAAAGAATTAAATTCTTTAAATAAAATTACCGATTCTATATATGATTCTTGGTTAGATGAAATCTATAAATTAAATCAAAATTATGTTATTGAAGATTTAGATAGTGAAAATATTCCTATAAAACCTCAAGTAGCTATTAAAATAATCTTAGAATCTTTTAAAGAAAATATAATTGTTAATGATGCAGGATCTCATACTACTTGGGTGAATTTACTCTCTGAAATTTATTCTAATGAAAAATTAATTTATTCTGGATCTATGGCTCCTATGGGTTATGGGCTACCTGCAGCATGCGGTGCTTCAATAGCTAAAAATGTTCAAAAAAATGATGAAAAAATAGTTCTTATAAATGGAGATGGTGGATTTCAAATGAATGTCCAGGAATTAGCTACTATCGCATCTAATAATCTTTCAATATTGATTATTGTTTTAAATAACTCCCAATTAGGGATAATTCGTCAGTGGGAAGAATTATTGGCTGATGATTTGAGATATGAAGTTGATTTAGAGAATCCTGATTTTATAAAATTAGCTAATTCTTATGGTATTGAGGGCGAGACTGTAAGTTCAAAAGAAGGATTAGAATTAGCTATAAAAAATCTAAAATTAGATAAACCATATTTACTTGAAGTTTTAATAGATGAAGAAGATATTCCTGTTCAATAAATCTTTAAATAGTATAATATAATACAATATAATTTATTTTATTTTTAAATAATATTTTTTTATATATTTTATATTTTATTTTTAATTTTTAATTATTAATCAAACTTTTAAATATTTTTTATTTTTTTATTTTTTAGAATTTAATTTATTTATTAAATTATATTATTTAATTTTAAATTTGTAGAGTTTGTATATCATTATTAATTAATTTGTAATTAATTAATCATTAATCTATTATTAATCTTTGTTTAATTTTGAAATAACTATTATAAATACATTTTATAAAGTTTATATTGGTCTAAAATATTTTTAAATGTATTTAGATAATTTTAAATCTTTAAAAATAATTTATAATGGAGAATAGTTATGAATAAATATCTTAAGTTAATATTGAAAAATCCATTTAGAAAATAACTAGAAGTTTACTAGGAATAATTGGAATATCTGCAATTATATCTTTAGGCCTTATTACTGCAGGATTACAAGAATCAACACAAAATACATTAAATGTAGGTGTTGGTGAAATTTCAATCACTAAATATGGTTCTTATGGACTTATTGATATGGATAATATAAAAAAGTATTGAAAATATAACCGGAGTTAAAGATGCTACTGGTATTTTAACAATAAATTGGGGTGCTGGTGGAACAACTAGCTCTGGTACAGTTGGTCAAGCAATGGATCATGGGATTGATTTATTAGCTGTTAAAGGTATAGATGAAAATGATTTAAATTTAGCTGGTGTTGAAAATATTCAAGGAAATATTTTTAATGAAGATAAAAATGAGGTAATTATCGGTACTAATACTGTAAAAAATCAAAATAAGACACTTGGGATAATATAGATATTTTAAGAAAAAATTTATTGTTACTGGAATTTATGAAACTGGAATTATGCTGCAGGATAATTTAACCTTTACATCCTTAAATAATCTACAAAATTTAAGTGATAGTGAGAATCAAATTAGTGAAATAATCGTCAAGACTGATAAAAATGTAAATGTCACTACATTAAGTGATAATATTAAAACTATACATGCTAATAAATTAGACACTACAACAGCTGAAGAATAGTCTGCAATAGTTGATCATGTTATTGAAACAATAGACATGGCTTCTATAGTTATATCTCTTCTTGCAATTATAATTGGAAGTTTGGGTGTCGTAAACACTATGATAATGTCTGTTTATAAAAGAACTCGTGAAATTGGTGTTTTCAAAGATGTTGGATGGACAAATAAAAAAAATATTAATAATGATTTTAGGTGAAACATTAGTTTTAATGTTTATATCTGGTATTGTTGGCACAATTTTCCGAGTTTTAGCAGTAGAATTCGGTTTAATGTTTTTAAACACTGATGTTTTAACTCCTGCATATAATTTGGATATTTGTATTAGAACATTTATCATTGTTTTATCTGTAGGTTTAATTGGTGGATTATATCCAGCTTATAGAGCAAGTAAATTATCTCTAACAGAAGCTTTAAAATATGAATAAATATATTTAACAGATTATATGTATAAAATAAGATAAATTAAAACTAATTAAACTAATTAAAATAAATTAACTAAATTAAGCTAAATTAGCTAAATTAAGATAATTAGATAATTAAATATATTCTACTATATGAGAATTTTTATATATGACAAATTACAAGGTGTATTTATATGAATAAAATTGAAAAATCTGAAAAATCTGATGATTATGTTAGTTCTAAAGCGATAATATTGGATAATGTAGTAAAAACATATGATAATAAAAATATAAAAGCATTGAATGGAATCAATCTCGAAATAAAAGAAAATGATTTTATTTCTATTATGGGCCCTTCAGGATCTGGAAAATCAACTCTTTTGAATATTATAGGTGCTATAGATAAACCAAATTCTGGAAAAATTACAGTTTCGGAATTAATTTAAATAATGAGAAGAATTTGAATAATTTTCGCTTTGAAAAAATTGGATTTATATTTCAATTGTATAATTTAATTCCTAATCTAACAGTTCTTGAAAATGTTCAAATTCCTTTAATTGGAACTGGATTAAGCAATGATGAAATTGATAAAAGAGCTTTGAACATGTTAAATTCTGTTGTTTTAGGTGATAAAATAAATCAAATACCCACAAAATTATCTGGTGGTGAAAGACAAAGAGTAGTTATTGCTAGAGCTTTAGTAAATCATCCGTCGATTATTTTAGTTGATGAACCTACAGGTTCTTTGGATTCTAAAACTGGAGATTTGATCTTAAATATGCTAAAAAATATTTATAAAAAAAGAGATATAACTCTTATAATAGTAACACATGAATTTTATGTTGTTAATATGGCAAATAAAATTATAAAGGTTGTTGTTGGAAAAATAATAGATAATTAATAAAAATAATAGAAGCTCATATTCTTAATATTTTTATTTTTTATAAAATTATATTCTACAAAAAATCATACAAATAATAATTAGATTTAATCTATTAATAATTAAATATAATTTTTTAAAATTATTAGAACTAGTTTAGAAAATGTAAATTTAATTAAAAATATAAATTAGTATATTTGTTATAAATATATGTTCTCTAATGATAAATATTATTTTAATGAGATATATTTAAAATTATACTATTTTATACTATTTGTAGTGATTTATTATTAAAGCTTTACTTTGGATGGTTGTTGGCACTAGAGGAGGAACAAACCGTGTTAAAATAATTAAAACATTACATGAAAGACCGTATAATGCTAATCAACTAAGCAATCTTTTAAATTTAAATTATAGAACAGTTACTCATCATCTGAATCATTTAAAAAAATGGGGATATTTGAATCTAGTGAAAATGAGTATGGAAAAATGTATCTTTTATCGAAAAAAATTGAAGATGAATGTTGAATTTTAATCTATATGGGACCAATTAGATATTAAATAGTAAAACAAAAGAATAAAATAAATGAATATAATTTTAATTTATTTAAACGCTCTAAATAAGTGAAATTTCTATTAAAATAATAATATTTATTAATATATGGATTAATTAATAGTTTTAATAATGAGGTAAAATATGTTAGACTTTAATTTGCTTATATAAAAATAGTTTCGATCATTGTCATAGTTACAAATATATTAATTTTGTTAATTTTAGCTTATATCTATTATAATAACTATAATGAAATTAAAATCGATCTTACATTAGGACTTTTAATTTTTATCAGTATTTTTGTAATAAAAAATGTTTTAACATTATTAATTAGTTTCAATGTTGCTAATGGTAGATTTCCTATAATATTATTTGAATCAAGGATTGAATTGATTGCATTTGGAATTCTTTTTAAATTAACCATGAAATATTAATTATTCAATAAATTAAATAATGGCTAACGATTAAATAATGATTAATTTAATTTATAAACAACCTATAAACAAATTATAAAACAATTATGATATAAATTATAATTTAAATTATAAAATAATACAAAAACATGAATAAATTACTTCTAATATTGAATAATATTTTATAGTATATAATATAAAAAAATAATAATGAGAAAAAGAGAATTAATAAGGAAAATGGAATAAAAATGAATCATAAAAATGATTCATTAACTGCAGATACTCCTGCACCCATATCGATATCAAAATCAAGACCTTTTAAAGTCATTCCTAGGGCCGAAAAAGTAATTGCTAATTCTTTATATGATACATTGCCCATATGCCCTATTCTAAATATATTGCCTTTTAGATGATCTTGTCCACCAGCTAATTCCACTTTATATTTATTTCTCATGATTCCTCTAATGTCTGAATCAGTTACACCTTCTGGCATTTTAATTGCAGTTACTGTTGCAGATGAAACACTTTCGTCTGGGAAAATTTCAAGATTAAGAGCTTTAACAGCATTTCTTGTAGCTTCTGCCGCTGTTTCATGTCTAGCTATTCTATTATCTAAACCTTCTTCTTTAATAATTTTCAATGCTTCAAATAAAGCATAAATCAATGAAACTGAAGGAGTATAAGGAGTTTCTGGAGGAGTTCCTGCTCCACTTTTACAGTATTTTTTCATATCTAAATAATAAGTTTTAGAATCTATATTATCTATTACTTTCCAAGCATCATCATTTAGAGTTATTGCTGATAAACCCGGTGGTGCTGCTAAACATTTTTGAGAACCAGTTACACATATATCTATTCCATATTTGTCTACATCTACTTTATCTCCACCTAAAGAAGATACTGTATCTACTATGTATAAAGCATCATAATTTTTCATTACTTTGCCAATTTCTTTTATAGGTGCAGCTACACCAGTTGAAGTTTCATTATGGACTATAGTAACTGCTTTAATATCTTCATCATTTTTGAGTGCTTCTTCCACTTGTTGTGGTGTTACAGCAGTTCCCCACTCAACAGCTAATTCTTGAGCATCTATTCCAAATGAATCAGCTATTTGTATGAATCTTTGTCCAAATTTACCTCCTACAATGTTCAATATCTTTTCACCAGGTTTCACACTATTAGCTACAGCTGCTTCCATAGCTGCAGTGCCTGAACCAGTAAGTAAATATGATTGGTTTTCTGTCTTAAAGACTTCAGACAGTAATTCAGTAGTTTCAGTAAAGATTTCTCCAAAGATCGCACTTCTATGGTTAACAATATTATCAGACATAGCCTTTAAAACTCTTGGGTCTACAGTTGTTGGACCAGGAAGCATTAACAAAGTATCGTCCATTTATTTAATCCTCCAATTTAAAAATTATTTTAATATTATTTGATTTTTTAGCCTATAATTATATCTCTTTTAGACTATGTTACAAATTTTATTTAATATATATAAAAAGTTTTTCTATTGCCGTATTTTTTGTATTATAAGTATTCTTGTTTCATATAAATTTTAATTATATCTAAATATATATACAATTTAAAATTATAATTCTACAACTGCTTAATTTTATTATTTTTATTATTATAGGGATTTTTACATATTATATTAAAAATTTTAAATTTTTTATAGTTTTTTTATTTATAATAAAACATTGAACTATTTATAGAAAATATTTGAATGAACGCTCCAAAAGGTTTATTTAATATTATATATATAATCATTTATTAATGAATTTTGAAGAATGGGATAAATGGTATGAAGAAATATTAAAAGATTTTGGATTTTCAAGAGAAGATGATGAAAGAACAGCTTCTGTTCTGAATAAATTATTAGGTAATTATGGATCCATTGATATCGAAGATTTAGTAAATAATTTACATCATGAAAATGCAGCTATCCATAATTTTAAAAGAGATAAATCTACTATTAAAAGTTTCATGGTTTTTGGTGCAGGACCTTCATTAAAAAAGGATATTAATTATATTAAATCTCGATGTAATATAGAAGATCCTGAAGATTACATTATAATTGCTGCTGATGGGGCAACTACTGGTCTTTTAGAAGAAAAAATAGTTCCTGATATTATTGTAACAGATTTAGACGGTAAAATAGAAGATTTAATGTTAGCTAATGACTTAAGATCATTTTTTGTTCTTCATGCACATGGAAATAATTTTGATCAAATACTTAAATATACTGAGAAAATTCACAAAGTTTTGGGCACTACTCAATCAAAGCCTTTTTCAAATCTTTATAATTTCGGTGGGTTTACTGATGGTGATAGAGCTGTGTTTTTAGCTGTAGCTTTAAACGCCAAAAAAATTGTTTTAGCAGGAATGGATTTTGGAAAAATTGTTAGCAAATATTCTAGACCGGACATTAAAGATGAAGCTGCTTTAGCTGATGAAACAAAACAAAAGAAATTACAATATGCTGAAAAATTAATCGATTGGGTAAAAGAGAATAAAAATATTGAAATTATTAATTTAAGTAAACAGTAATTTATAATATTTTAAAATTTCTTGATAGTTTTTTTACTGATTATGATGATACAAAGTTTATAATTAAATATTATTTACTAAACAACATTATATAATTTAATAAATATGAGAATAATTAATGAGATATAAAGAATATACTTTTTTATATAAGTTGAGACAAACATTATTCACATGGGAATTGAAGATATTTTACTTCATGATGAGACTATATTTCAAGATATTAACGCATTTAATCCAGATTATATGCCTGAAAATTATAATTTTCGGGATTCACAAATGGAAGGAATGGCAATGAATATTCGTCCAGCTTTAAATAATGGTAGACCAGTTAATACTGTTGTATTGGGATCTTGTGCTACTGGCAAAACTACTGCCATAAAAAAAATATTTGAGATGGTTGAAAAAACCTCTAATAAAATACTTTGTTGTTATGTTAATTGTCAATTGCATACTACACGTTTTAGTATATTTGCTCAGATACACAAGAAAATCTTTGGCCATGCTCCTCCTGAAACTGGGATTCCGGTATCAAGAGTTTATGAAAAAATAATGCAACATCTTTCAGATGAAAATAAAGCATTATTGGTTGCTTTTGATGATGTTGATTTTTTATTTCAAAATAACATGATTAATAAAGTTTTTTATGATGTTTTAAGAGCTTATGAGGAGTATCCTGGTGTTAAAACAGGACTTTTTGCTATTCTTTCAGAATTAGAGTTTCGTTTTGCATTAGATAAAAATGTTGATACTGTTTTTATTCCTCAAGAAATATTATTTCCTCCATATACAAGAAATGAAATATTAAGTATTCTTAGTGACAGAGTTAAAGTTGGATTTTATCCTGGAGTAATTAGTGAAGAAATCTTAGAAGAGATTACAGATTATTGTATTGATATAGGGGATCTAAGAACTGGCATAGATTTGATGAGAGTTTGTGGAAACATAGGTGAAGCTAATGCATCTAAAACAATAGAAAATAAACATCTTGAAGAAGCTAAATCTAATAATAAATCTTTAAAATTAGTTGAAACACTTAAATCTTTAAGTAAATCTGAAAAAGCTTTATTAAAGATTATTTCTAACAGTAGTGAAGTTTTAAATTCTGGATCTCTTTCTAAATTATTCATGGAAGAAACAAGATTTAGTCATGCTACTTTTGGAAGAGCTTTAGAAAAATTAGAATTTTTAAGATTGATAGATACAAAATTCACAGGAAAAGGGGTTAGAGGAAATTCAAGACAAATAATACTAAGATTAGATCCTGAAGCTGTGAATAAGTGTCTTTTGTAACTATAATCTTTTTACTCAAATTTAGTATTGTTAAAATATTAATATAATTTTTTATTATTTTTTTAATCTGATTATCTATTTTTTTACCTATATTTACAAGAATCCAATTTTTTTTTTTTAATTGTTTATATTAGTCTTAAACAATTTTTTTATAATTACCAAAATCATTTGATATTTCGCATCCTTTATTCAAATATCTGTTTTTTCAAATATTTTTTGGATTGTCTTTTCTTTTTTTTAAAATAAAGGCATTGTATGGTTCTACTCATTTAGCTACGTAGGGTTTGGTAGTATCTTTAAGTTATAATTGGATTTATATATTATTAAAATTATAATATCAATATTAATATCTAATATTAAAATCTTTTAATATTAATATTAAAGTCCAATAACACTAGGATTAGGGCTTGTAGCTAGAGATAATATACTGAAAAGTAATACTGCAAAAACAAAGAGTATCACCATGCAAGATTAAAAAACTGATGTTGTTGAAAAATAAAACATCACTTACGTTAGTTCTTTTTCTTAAATCATTTCTTAAATAAGAATTTGTATTTTTTGACATATTATCACTCAAAATTATTTAAAATTATCATTTATATTTTTGTTCATAATAATAATGAGTTGAAAAGTACATATAAAAAGAATCCGAGAGAGCTCATAATAAGTAATATTTTTGACTATTAAATTCGTTCAAATGAATTATTTTCGTTCAAATAAGTTTTATTATCTTTTAAATTCGATACAAAATTATTTATAAATTTTACGATTTAAATGAAAATAGAAAAAAATCTTATTAATCCGAATATTGAAAAAAAATTTGAATTTTTTGAAGTTACTGCTGATATTGGGTATTGGGCTTATGGGAATACATTAGAAGAAGCTTTTGAAAATGCTGCATTAGCCATGTTTGATGTTATTACAAACGTTCAAAAAATAGCTAAAAATGAAACAAGAGAAATTTCAGTAGAATCTGAAGATAAAATTTCTTTATTGTATGATTTTTTGGAAGAACTACTTATTCTTCATGAAATTGATTTAATCCTTTTTTCAGAATTTGAAGTAAAGATTTTATCAGATAAAATAGATGGTAATGGAAATTATAAACTAAAAGCATCACTCACTGGCGAATATATTGATTGGGATAAACATGAAAGAAAAAGTGAAGTTAAAGCAGTAACTTTTCACATGATGAAAGTTCTTTGTGATACTATTTGTAAAGTTAGAGTTATATTAGACTTGTAAATTAATATCGATTAATCATTATTTTAAAAACTATTAGAAACTATTAATTCTTAAAATTTTTTAAATTAGTTAATTTTAATAATCTCCTAAATTAATATATAATTATCATTAAAAATTATATTATAAATTATATTAAAAATAATATTATGAATTATATTATAAATTGTCTTAAGAATTCTTATATATTAAGAATATTTATAAAGTAGATCATAATGGCATAATGTTGATTATATCATTAATATTATACATTTTATTTAAATTTCTAGAATATCATAGTTATAATAGTTTACATTTATTAGAACATATTGAAATTCATTTTAAATTAAATGTTAAAATAATTTTTTTAATTATTTAGTTTTTATTAAATTAAGTATAGATGATTTTTATGAGTATAAAAGAAAATATTACTGAAATTCGTGAAAATGTTTGGGAGATTCCAAGTAGTTTTAAAAAGGAAATGAAGGTCCCTGGACGTTTTTATCTTGAGAAAGAAGCCATTTTAAATTTGGAAGATGATGCTATCGAACAAATAGCTAATGTAGCTTGTCTTCCAGGTATCCAAAAATTTGCTATAGGTTTACCCGATATTCATTTTGGTTATGGTTTTCCTATTGGGGGAGTTGGAGCTTTTAATGTTCGTACTGGTGTTATAAGTCCTGGGGGAGTGGGATTTGATATTAATTGTGGTGTTAGGATGATAAGAACTAACCTCACTGAAAAAGATATTAAACCTAAAATGAAAGAAATCGTTGATAAACTTTTCGTGAATGTACCTTCTGGAGTTGGAAGTAAAGGGAAAATTAGACTTGATGAAAATGAGATAGATGAAGTTCTAAATTTTGGAGCTGAATGGGCTGTTGAAAATGAATATGGATGGGATGAAGACCTTAAATTCTTAGAAGAAAATGGTCGAATGTTAGACGCAGATTCTTCTAAAGTATCTGAAAAGGCAAAAAAACGCGGAATTCCTCAACTGGGTTCATTAGGATCTGGAAATCATTTTCTTGAAGTTCAAAAAATTGATGAAATATTTAATGAAGAAGTAGCTAAAATTTTTAATTTAGAACCTGGTACAATAACTATAATGGTTCATAGCGGATCTCGTGGTTGTGGACATCAAGTTTGTTCTGATTATCTTCGTACAATGGATAAAGCCTATAAAAGACATAATCTTAATATTCCTGATAGACAACTTGCATGTGCACCTATTGATTCAATTGAAGCTCAAGAGTATTACCAAGCTATGGCTGCTGCAGCAAATTATGCTTGGGCAAATCGTCAAATGATGATTCATTGGGTAAGAGAAACTTTTGAAGGAATATTTAATCAAAGCTCTGAAGACATGGAAATGAGTGTTATATATGATGTAGCTCATAATATAGCTAAAAAAGAAGTTCACAATATTAAAGGACAAAATCAAGAAGCAATTGTTCATAGAAAAGGCGCTACTCGAGCTTTCGGATCAAAAAGAGTTGAAATACCAAAAGAATATAGAAATGCTGGTCAACCTGTTTTAATTCCTGGAACTATGGGAACTGCTTCTTATATTCTCCATGGAACAGATATCGCCATGGAAGAAACTTTTGGATCTACTGCGCATGGTGCTGGAAGAAAATTAAGTCGTACTGCTGCTAAAAAGAAATTTACTGCGGATGAGATTAAATCTGATCTCGAAAGTAAAGGAATACATGTAAAAGCTAATTCTGCTCCAGTATTGGCTGAAGAAGCTCCTGGTGCTTATAAAGATGTTGATCAAGTTGTTAGAACTTCTGATAGTACTGGAATAGCTAAACTTGTAGCTAAAGTAGTTCCTTTAGCAGTTACAAAAGGATAATATTTCTTCCTTTTTTTATTTAGTTTTAAAATTTAAAGTTCAATTTCTTAATCATGATTTTAGTTGATTTTTTATTTTTAATTTATTAATTATAATCTAATTAATCATTTTAATCATATTAATTATTTAATTTTATTTTATTAAGATATAATTAGATTATTTAGTTTATTAAGATTATTTTAAATATTATTTTATAATATTATTAATACATTGTATTAAATAATTATATTAAATATTATAATTTTAAAAATTGTTATATTAAATGTTTTTACTCTAAAATGAGTATTAAGTTAATTAGGTGTAGTTATGATAGGTATTATTGGTGGTAGTGGTGTTTATGACATTACTAAACAAGCAGAAAACATAGAAAAGAAAATAATCAAAACTCCCTATGGTAATTCTGCAGAAATTTCTCTTTTTGATATTCATGGGAAAAAAATAGCTTTCATGCCAAGACATTCTGGAGATCATAGTTGTCCTCCTCATAAAATAAATTATCGTGCAAATATATGGGGACTTCACAATTTAGGGGTAAAGCAAATTATAGCTACTAATGCTGTAGGTTCTCTTCATGAAAAAATTCATCCAGGATCATTGGTAGTATGTGATGATTTTATTGATTTTACTTCTAGAAGAGAAAAAACTTTCTATGATGATATAGTTGTTCACGTAGATGTATCTGAACCTTATTGCAATAGGCTCAGATCTAATATTATATCTAATAAATCTGTTATTAGTGATGGGGATTTTGTAGAAAAAGGAGTTTATGTGTGTAGTGAAGGACCGAGGTTTGAAAGTCCTGCTGAAGTAAAAATGCTTCAAAAATTAGGTGGAGATCTTGTAGGAATGACTGGTCTTCCTGAAGCAGTTCTAGCTAGAGAAAAAGAGCTTTGTTATGCTAGTATATGTCTTGTTTCTAATTATGCTACTTCTATTTCTCCAAACAATTTAACTATGGATGAAGTTTTTGAAATTATGGATATTAAAGGCTCAGAACTTATAGAATTAACTTATAAAACTATAGAATCTATAAATGAAGATGAAAGTGATTGTTATTGTTTATCTGCTTTAGATGGAGCAGGTGCTTAATAATTATATTTTTATATTTTCATTCTTCTTTATTTTTTATTATTTCATTATTTAAAATTTTCTATTTTTATAGTTCTCATTATTATTTTTAAAGTTTAATTTTGTTCTTCATCTGAAATAAATAGTTCTTCTACCGAAATATCAAATAATTTGGTGATTTTAATAGCTAATTTTAATGAAGGATCATATTTATTTTTTTCTATAGCTAAAATTGTTTGTCTTGAAACTCCTAATTTTTTAGCTAATTTCTCTTGAGTAATATCATTAATGGCTCTGAATTCTTTTAATCTATTTTTCATTTTTAATCTCAGTTTATACTTCTCTGCTTATTATTTAAATATTTATTCAAATTTTATGCTGATTTATATCTAATAACTATTAATATCTAATATAATATTAATTAATAAATAATTTAACTAGTATATTTATTAATGTATTTTTCTATTTACTATATTTTCTTTTATAATAAATTCGACTTATACTAAATGTAATGAATCCAATTATTGCCGTGAATATAAATGCATATGCCATTGGAATGTATTGGGGATATACATTTCTTGGTGTTAAAATACCTATTCATGCATAAATATTAATTACCATTACAGAAGCCCATGCAGGTACACTTTCTCTTTCCTCAATATATTCAGTTCTTTCATCTTCTACAATATTTCCATCTTTTGTATTTAAATTATTGAAAAATGTTTTTATATGTCATTGAAATTTTTAATAGCAAAATAATTGCTACAAATAGTATAATCATAGGATAATCCAAAAAATTTCATATCCTCATATATTAATCCTAAAATCCGAATTATATTTACTAAAAGATAGGATAATTGCCATTATTGATTTTCCTTTTATTTCCATTTTTTCACCTTTTTATATCTTTTATAAATTTTTTATTACTTCTTAAACTGTAATTTAATATACTAATTTTATATGTCAATTTAATAATGTGTGTTATTAATTAATGTGAGGCATATTTAATATTTTATAAATAAATATTTACATTTTGTTAAGTATTTTTAACATTATTTTATTTATTATTTATACCCTTCGATTTTCAATTTTTCCATTTTTTTTATTTTTTAATAAATTTAGTAATTTAACATGAATTTTAATCATGTATTAATTTCATAAAATAATTGTATAAATTTTTTATAAATAAATTAATTATAATAAAAATTATAGTAAAAATTTTTTAATAAAATAAAAAAAAATAAAATAATTAATAAATATATAATTATCTTATAGAATTGAAATAAATTTATATTAATATATATATAAACAAAAATAAAATATAATAAAAATATATTTTTATATTAATTAATTTTCTATTAATATTTAATATTATGAGATGACAAAATAATTTAAGATAATAGAATATTGGGAAGTAATTCAAATGGCAGAAGTAATTTTATTAAGTGGAAGTCCTAGAAAGAACAGTAATACAGTAGACATTTTAAAAACATGTGCAGAAGAAATAGAAAAAAATGGTTTAAGTACTAAAATTTTAAGTCTTAGAGGAATGAAAATTCAATCTTGTATAGCTTGTAATAAATGTGTAGAAAAAGGTAATTGTGTATTAAAAGATGGGCTTGATGAAATAATCGATGAAATAAGACAAGCAGACGGATTCATTCCTGCAACCCCTGTTTATTTTGGCACAGCTAGAGGAGACATAATGGCTGCCCTTCAAAGAATGGGGAAAGTGTCTCGTGGAACTGATCAATTTTTATCTTGGATGGTTGGAGGTCCTATAGCTGTAGGTAGGAGAGGAGGACAAACTCTAACACTTCAAGAAATGAACATGGTTTTTCCAATCAATAACATGATATTGGTCGGTTCAAATTATTGGAATATTGTTTTTGCACTTGAAGAAGGAACTTCTGGTAAAGATGAAGAAGGAATTAATACAATTAAGCTTTTTAGCGAGAATGTAGCCAAATTAATTAATAAAATAAGAGATTGAGTACAAAAAATCTTAATATTAAAAAACAACATTAAGAAATGAAATCTCTTTAATTGTAATTTGGAGGGTATTATGAGAATAGCTGTTGCCTCATCAGATGGAAAAAATGTTGATTTACATTTTGGAAAAGCTAGATCAATTTGTATTTTTGATTTTGATGAAGAAGGAAATAATAAATCATTTATTGAAAAAAGAAAAGTTGAATTTGAACCAGGTCAAAAACATCAATGGATGAAAACTTTAGATGTAATTCAGGATTGTGATATTATGATTTGTGTTCAAACAGGATTTAAATCTAAATTTGGAATTGAAGAAGCAGGTATAAAATTAGTTGAAGATGAAGGTCCTATTGATGATGTTCTCAATCGTTATATTGAACATTACAAGTTTATGAAATCTCCATTATAATATATTCTTAAATTGTTTATTCTTTATAGTATTTTATATTATTTTATTATATTTTTTATAAATTTTTAGATATTTATAAAATCTTATTTTTTTCATGTTTATGAAAACATATTAATTAAAAAACTTTAAATAAGATAAATCTAAATGTTATATTAACCTTTATGGGCGGGTTTTAAAGTATTTTAAAACTTTATTATAAACAATTTTTACTAATATTTGGATTGAGTCCAATATCAATTTTATGATTTAGCTAATATAATAGCTAATAAATTAATTTTGAATAATTTCATTGTTTTTATAATCATTTTAGCTAGTTTTATCTAGATTTTACATTTATTTAGATTCATTTCAAGAGTTTTAGATTTATTTAAATTTTCATAATCTTAATAATAATAAGATTTAAACAAGTTATTCTACATGATTGAATGCTGTTTGATCAATATTTAAGATTAAAACATTAAATTTACAAATTAAAGAATACATTAACGATTAAAAGGATGTTATATATATGGCAAAGGCAAAAAGAAGAAGAGCACGTGACACATGGAAAGAAAAATCTTGGTATACTATTAAAACCCCAATAGCTTTTGGAGATAAAGAAATAGAGGATACTCCTTCTAGAGATCCTGATTTTTTAATAGGTAGGGGAGTAGAAGTCACTATGAGAGAATTAACTGGTGATTTCAGTAAACAATATATAAAATTAAAATTTGAAGTTGATAATGTAGCTGGAGACATAGCTAACACAAAATTCACTGGTCATAAAGTAACTACTGATTATGTTAGAAGTATGATTAGAAGAGGAACCAGTAGGATCGATACTCATGTTTTCATTAAAACTAAAGATGATCAAAAAATGAAACTTCATGTTTTAGCTATTACAACAAGAAGATCAAAATCTTCCCAACAAAAATTCATGAGGAAAACAATCACAGAGCTTGTTGAAAAATTATCTAGTGAAAGAAGTTATGAAGATGTTATTGAAACTTCTGTAAATGGAAGAATGGCTTCTGAAATTTATCACAAAGCTAAAAAAATATATCCTCTCAAAAGAGTAGAAATTATAAAAAGTAAAGTTTTAGATTAATTTCTAAAATTTAACTTATTTTTCATTATTTTTAGAATTAAAGTTTTAGATATTTTCTAAGATTTTACATTTAATATTATTTTATCTTATTATTTTATTATTTTCTATTTTATTTTTCTTTAATTTTTATTATTTTTGAATATTATTTTTCAATGTTTTTTTATTATTTATTTTGATCAATTCGGCATATTTATATAAATCAATTTATAAATATTAACAAGGAATTGTGAGGAACTATTATGGAACAGGCCTTAATGATAAATTGGGGATATGTGATTTTACTTTTTATAGTTGGAGTATTCACATATAAAAGAAAAGCATTAGATATTTGGGGAACTCTCGCTATGATTGTAATGGGAGTAATAATTATCTTTTCTGCTGGTATAAGTTGGTTGCTCTTAATTTTACTCTTTTTAATTTTAAGTCTTATTGCAACTAGACATAGTAAGTATTATAAACAAAATTTAGGAATATATGAAGGAAAAAGAACTGCAAAGAATGTTATCTCTAATGGTGTAGTAGCTTTTATAATGGCTGCATTTGGTGGTTATTATCTTCCACTTGTAGGAGGATTTATTGGAGCTATTGCAACTGCAACTGCTGATACATTAGCTAGTGAAATTGGAATACTTCAAAAACCTAGACTCATTACTACTTTTAAAAAAGTATCTCCTGGAACTGATGGGGCAGTTTCAGTTCTTGGAACTGTAGTTGGGATAATTGGTACTGCAATTATAGGTTTAACAGCATTTTTACTTGGAATAATCTCTGATCCTTTTGTATCATTAAAAATTGCAGTTATATCTGGAACCATTGGTTGTTTTATGGATAGTATTCTTGGAGCAGTTTTAGAAAGAAGAAACTTCATAACTAATGAACATGTAAATTTATTAGCTACTATTTCTGGGGCAATTATTGGTATAATTGCTACTTTTTAATTGTTTTTTTATTATTTTGGTAATGTTTTTATAATTCTCGTTTTTTTTATTTTTCTTCAGGTTATATAAAACTATATACAGTGATTGCTCAATATATATGATAGGGAATACTTATTTTGTATTCTTTATTTATATTTTAAAAATTATGAATAAATTTAAAAAATAAGAAATATAAAGGATTTTTTCATTTTTTAGAAAAAACATGAAATATATAATTAAACATTTCTTAGCCTATATTAAGTT
This sequence comes from Candidatus Methanobinarius endosymbioticus, assembly GCA_003315655.1. Lineage (GTDB taxonomy): Archaea > Methanobacteriota > Methanobacteria > Methanobacteriales > Methanobacteriaceae > Methanobinarius > Methanobinarius endosymbioticus. Next base: position 138,321 of record NIZT01000025.1, on the reverse strand, counting down.
TATTATTAAATGTAAAGGAGGTGAAAAACGTGAAAAAATCAATAAACAAGAATAATTCAATAAAAATCAACTTTATAATAAACTCACTTATCATACTAATATTATCACTAATAAGCTTAAGTGCAGTATCTGCAGCAAATCACAATTTAGTTCGGGGTCTTAGTCTTAAAGATACTATCGATGGAGGTACTGGAAATATCAACATAAAACTCATTAATGGAGAATACAACAACTTAAATGATCATTATATAGTTATATCTAATGTAAAGAATGTTACAATAACAGAGACCTCTGTAAAAAACATGACCATTACTTTAGCTGGTGATGGAAGATTATTTCAAATAAACAATGGAGGGCGATTAACCATTATAAACACAACTCTAAAAAACTATATTACTCCTGGTACTGGAAGTAGACATGGTGGAGTAATCTATAATGAAGATGTTGTTAGAGTAACTAATTGTGATTTTGTAAATAATACTTCTCCTACTTTTGGTGGAGTAATCTATACTGAGGGCGATGTTAGATTAACTAATTGTAATTTTTTAAATAACACTGCTAATTTTTATGGTGGAGTAATTTATACTGGTATTTCTGCTAAGTTAACTGGTGATAATTGTACTTTCAAAGATACAGAGCAAATAGAGATAGCGGTGCAATCGAAGCTCAAGGTTCTACAACTATGATCTTAACTAACTATGTTTTTATAAATAATAGGGTTGATCTTAACGGTGATGCAATCGATAATTATGGTAATAGTGTTACTACTTTAATTGACTGTACTTTCATAAATAATACCGCAGGTAGTAGAGATGGTGCAATCTATAATAGTCAGAATAGCCAGATTAGTATTGTTAGTTGTATTTTCATAAATAACAGAGCAACTTCTACTGGTAGTGCGATCGTTAATGGTGGTTTTGATAATTTTAGGCTTAATGTTTCCTTTTCTGTCTTTTATAACAATACTGGTGAAACTATTATTAAGACAGATGGTAGGATTAATTTGAAAGATAACTTTTATTTTTGGGTTAATCCAGATATTAGTAATAGTACATATATGAATCAACTAATGAATAGTTTTGTTAATCTTAATTGGCCTGATGATACTCAAAATTTTTATTATTTAAAGATTAGTAATAATACAGTTATTAATGCAGGTCAAATACTAAATATTAAATCACTATTGTAACATCATGAGGGTAGTGGAGACTATGATATTGATAAATTACCGGATTTAACATATTTCATCACTTTAATTTATGATAATAATAAAATTATAGATTATAGCTATAAAAATGAAACTAATGTTCCAATTATGATAAATAGCTTATCTAATATCATCGATTTTCAATTCTTAGGTGACATTATCTATCAAATAACTCTCGATGTTTCAAAAGGTACTAATACTTTAGTTGTTCGTCCTGTTTCTGGTACTGTTGGTGATAATGTTCAATTGGTAGCTAATTTGACTGCTTATGGTAATCCTATTAGTGGAGTTACTGTATATTTCTTTGTTAATAGTGTTATTATTGGTAGTAATGTTACTGGTGTTGATGGGATAGCTATTTTCCATTATCTTCTTGAACTATTTGATACTAACTATTTTGCTGAATATGCTGGTAATGACACTTTTAATGGTAGTCGCTCAGTAGCTGGGACTTTAACTGTTAGTAAGATTAACACTAATTTAGTTGTTAGTTCTGTTTCTGGTGTTGTTGGTGATGTTGTTCAATTGGTAGCTAATTTAACATCTAATGGCAATCCAATTGTTGGATCTATTGTGGATTTCTTTGTTACTGGTGTTTTTGTTGGTAGTAATGTTACTGGTGTTGATGGGATAGATATTTTCCATTATATTCTTAAAGCACCGGATAATACGTATTCTACTAATTATTCTATTAATTATACTTTTACTGCAATTCAATCTAGATCTGTAGTTTTAAATGCTATTGATTATAGTGGTCTTCAAGATCTTATTGATAGCCTTAATACATTGAACTCTGAAGATTATACGCCAGATAGTTGGGCTTCTTTACAATCTGTTTTGAGTCATCCTTTAACCATGACTAGTGTTCGAGGTTTAACTTCTCAACAGGAGCTGATTCTCTTGTTTTTAATTTAAACAGTGCTTAATGGGACTAGTAAAAGTTAATCCATTTTTAACACCTATTCCACCAAATAGCTATGTTGATGATATATATAATAATTCAGTTGTGTCTGCAAATATGAAAAAAACAGGAATGTCAATAATAGTTATTTTCTTAGTGTTGTTATTAAGTGTATTTGGATTTGTTATTATTCCTAGAAAATAATAAAAATAAGTAAAGAATTTATTTTAAGTTGTTTGATATTTTCGAACAACTAGTTTATTTTTATATTTTTAAAGTATATGATTAATTTTTTATTATATTTTTATAATTTTTGATATTATACTAATTTATTTTAATTAAATATATTCTTATTTTATATTCTATAAAATAATTACATAATTTCTATAATTAATTTAAATATAGTTTGTTTGAAAGTTAATCAAAAGGAATTTTATTTCAAATAATTTGCTTTTTTATTAGTTTTACACGGGTATTCTTATTTTTAAATTATTATTTTTATTATTACTTAATTACTAAATTTTTGTAATGTTATTTTATAGTATCTGTTGCAAATTTTAAGCATATAATATAATTAAAATTTTCATTTAAATTTCATTTTACAATTTAATTAATAAATTTAATAGATTAATTAACTTAAAAATTTATATGTTTTAAAATAAATACAATATAAATATATATAATAACTTTATAGTATCTTAATATCTTATGAACACATATTGTAAAATTGATTTTGAAAAATGATTATATTAAACTTGAATATTGATAAAAAACAAGTGATTTCATGAAAGGAATGATTTTAATAATGGATGGTTTAGGAGATCGCCCACTAAAAGAATTAAATAATATGACTCCTTTACAAGCAGCTAACACACCTAATATGGATAAAATAGCAGAAAAAGGAATTAATGGATTAATGGATTCTATTAAACCAGGTATAATACCTGGAAGTGATACAGCACATATTTCCATACTTGGTTATGATCTTTATGAAGTTTATACTGGAAGAGGGCCTTTTGAAGCTTCTGGGGTGGGATTCGATGTTTTACCAGGAGATATTGCATTTAGATGTAATTTTTCAACTGCTGATGAAAATAAAATTATTACAGATAGAAGAGCAGGTAGGATAAGAGATGGTACAAAAGAAATAGTTGAAATTCTTAATGATATGGTTATTGAGGGATATGAAGATGTAAAAATCATATTTAAAGAGTCAACTGGTCATAGGGCTGTTCTTGTTCTTAGAGCAGAAGGTGAAAAAGAACTTTCAGATGCAGTTTCAGATGTTGATCCTAAAAAAGAAGGAAAACCTCCTAAAAAAGTAGTTGCTATTGATGAAACTGTTGAAGCAAAAAGAACTGCAGATATATTAAATAAATTGGTTAATAAATCATATGAAATGATAAAAAATCATCCAGTCAATCAAAAAAGAGAAAAAAAAGGTGAACCACCTGCTAATATAATTATTCCTAGAGGGGCAGGTGCTGTACCCGAAGTTGAACCTTTAAATGATAAATACAATGTAAAATCTGCATGTATCCCCGAAACTGGTCTTATAATGGGTATTGGAAGATTTGCAGGAATGGATATTATTGAAATTGAAGGAGCTACTGGTGGAGTAGATACTAATCTTGATAATATTGTTGATGTCATTGTTGACCATGCTAAAGGGGATAAATATGACTTTTTACTTATAAATATTGATGGGGCTGATGAAGCAGGACATGATGGAAATTCTAAAGAAAAATTAGAATTTATAGAAAAAGTTGATAAAATTGTCATAGAAAAATTAGCTAATCTTGAAGATTGTTATATTATATTGACAGCCGACCATTCTACTCCTGTTTCTTTCATGGATCATACTGCAGATCCAGTACCAATAGCAATTATTGGTCCAGAAATACGTGTAGATGATGTGAATAAATTCAATGAAATTGAAGCTCATAAAGGCGGACTTTGTAGAATTAGAGGTTCTGATGTAATGGATATATTAATGGATTTAATGAATAATTCTACTAAATTTGGGGCTTAAATAATAAAAACACTATTCAATAATTTAAATGATAAATTGAAATGACATTTAGAGGTTAAAACATGCCTAACAAAATTGAAAATAATAAAAAGCTTTTTGGGACTTCGGGAATTAGGGGAGAAATAAAAGATGAAGTCACATGTGATTTAGCTTTAAATGTTGGAAAAGCATTAGCTACTTATTTAAATGGACATGGAGAAGTTGTAGTAGGCTATGATCCAAGAACAAGTAATCAAATGCTTGAAAACGCTATTACTGCAGGATTACTTGAATCTGGAGGTAATGTTTTGAAAATAGGAATGGTTCCAACTCCAGTAGTAGGATATGCTGTTGAAAAATTAAATGCTTCTGCAGGTATAATGATCACTGCTTCTCATAATCCTTCTCAATATAATGGAATTAAAATTTGGAATCAAAACGGAATGGCATATACAAGTTCACAAGAAAATGAAATTGAGAATATATATTACTCTAAAAAGTTTATAAAATCTGATTGGAATGACATTGGAACTATTCATTATATAGATGAAATTAAAAAAGAATATATCAATGATCTCTTAAATACTGTAGAAATCAAACCTGGATTGAAAGTAGTTATTGATTCAGCGTCAGGAGCAGGATCAGAAATTTCACCTTTAGTATTTAGAATGGCCGGATGTGAAGTAATTACTTTAAATTCTCAAATTGATGGGTTTTTCCCAGGTAGAAATCCAGAACCTAATGAAGCAAATCTTCAAGATTTAATGAAAATAGTAAAGGCTACTAATTCAGACATTGGTATTGCTCATGATGGTGATGCCGATAGGATGATGGCTATAGATGAAAATGGCAGGATTGGAGATTTTGACAAACTTTTAGCTTTACTTTCTCAATATATGGCTGAAAAATCAAATAAAAATAATGATATTAAAGTTGTTACTACTGTGGATGCTGGTTTGTGTATGGATGAAGCTTTAACTAGTGTTAATGGAACTATTGTTAGAACAAAAGTTGGAGATGTGAATGTAGCTGAATCTATAATTGAAGAAAAAGCCATATTTGGTGGAGAACCTTCAGGAACTTGGTTACATTCTGATTTTTGCATGTGTCCTGATGGTATTCTTTCAGGTTTAAGAATTGCTGAAATAGTTTCTAAAAAAGGACCACTATCTAAACTTTTAGATGATATTCCGAAATATCCTAATATTAGAGAAAAAATTAGTTGTTCAAAAGAAGAAAAAATAACTGTAATGGAAAATATGGGAAACCTTTTAACCAGCTCTTTTGAAGATATTGTAGATATTAATACTATCGATGGTGTTAGAATAACTTGGGACGATGGAAGTTGGGTTTTAGTTAGACCTTCTGGAACTGAAGATTATATTAGAATAACCTTAGAATCAAAAACAATAGAAAAAGCTAATTTTATTAGAGATAGATGTGTTGAAATCATTAATATTAATTTAGATAAATAATTAGATAATAGTTAGATAAATAGCTATTTAAATTAGATATTTAGTTTAGTTATTTAATTTTTAAATTTAGATATAATATTTTTGGAGGGATTTTTTGAAAGCTATAATATTGAGTGCAGGTGAAGGAACTAGAATGAGGCCATTAACTCTTACAAAACCAAAAACAATGCTTCCAGTAGCTGGAAAACCAATTATTCAATATAATATTGAATCATTAAGAGATAGTAGTGTCACTGATATTTTATTAATAGTTAATTATAAAGAATCCATGGTAAAGAACTATTTTAAGGATGGAAAAGAACTTGGAGTTAATATAACTTATAAAAAACAAGAAGAATTGTCTGGAACAGCAAATGCTATTGGTTATGGAGAAGATTTTGTTGATGACAAATTTATTGTTTTAAATGGAGATATTATTTTAGATACTGACCTTTTAACAAATATTATTCAAGAATATAATAGAAATGATTCGGATACTCTGATGGTATTGACTGAAGTAGAAGATCCTACACTTTTTGGTGTTGTAAAAATTGAAAATGATTTAGTAACTAAAATTATTGAAAAACCAACTTTAGAAGAAGCACCGAGTAATTATATCAATACTGGAATTTATATCTTCAATAAAGACATCTTTGATAAAATAAATAAAACAGAAAAATCTTCTAGAGGAGAATATGAAATAACTGCTTCTTTAACTATGCAACTTGAAGATAATAAAACTATTTGGGGATTTAAATCTGATAAAAAATGGCTTGATGTGGGACGTCCTTGGGAACTAATTGAAATTAATGAATATTTTTTAGATGAGATAACTACTAATATTAAAGGTAAGGTTGAACCTGGAGCTCATATTCATGGAAATATTTATTTAGGTGAAAGAAGTGTTGTTAGGTCAGGAGTATATATAACAGGTTCTGTTTATATTGGTAAAAATTGTGATATAGGGCCTAATTGTTATATTAGGGGAAGTAGTTATTTTGGAGATAATGTTAATGTTGGAAATGCAGTTGAAATAAAAAATTCGATTATAATGGATAATACTAATGTAAATCATTTAAGTTATGTTGGAGATTCTGTAATTGGATCTAATTGTAATATTGCTGCTGGAACCAATGTAGCTAATCTGAGATTTGACAATGAAACAGTTAAAACTACTATTAAAGATGAAAAAATTGATAGTGGAAGACGTAAACTTGGAGCAATCTTTGGAGATTATGTAAAAACAGGAATCAATTCAAGTTTTAGTCCTGGAGTTAAAGTAGGATGTAATTCATCAGTCGGTTCTGATGTTTTGCTTTATGAAGATTTGGGGTCAAATAAAGTTGTTTTAGTAAAACAAAAACATGTTATTACAGATAAAAAAAATTCTGAAAAAAGATAAGTTATATTAAATAATTTAATCGATACTTTTAATTATTGATTGTATACTTATTGATTTTTAATTACTAATTTCTAATTATTAATTATTCATTATTATTTCTTATGCATTGATTTTATTGAAGTCATGATAATACTTAACTAAAAATTAACTGAAAATCACGCTTTATATCTGGTGATACAATGGAAAATAATAAAATAAACAAAAATAAAACCGATTTTAGATAAATCAGTAAAAACCTTCAAAGGTTTTCATATAATTGGGGATGTTAAAATAGGAGAAAATTCCTCTGTATGGTATAATGCAGTTTTAAGAGGAGATAGGGGGCCAAGTGTAATATGAAAAAATTCTAATGTTCAAGATAATTGTGTTATTCGTTGTTCTGATACATTAACAAATACTTTGAAAGACTTTGTTTCAAATTGGTCATGGTGCAATTATTCATGGATGTGTAATTGGTGAAAATGTTATTATTGGAATGAATTCAACAATATTAAATGATGCAATTATTGGTAATGATTCTATTGTTGGGGCTGGTTCTGTAGTAACTGAAGGAAAGAAATTTCCAGATAGAAGTTTAATTTTAGGAACTCCTGGAAAAGTAATTAGGGAATTAACTGATGAAAAAATAAGACAAAATGCTTTAGTTTATGTAGAATTAGCTAAACAATCTCAATTTTCAATATCTAAATAATATAATATTAAAATTAATTTATTTAAAGGCAATATCATGAAAATAAGAAATGCTGTAAAAGAATTAGATCCTTATGTTCCAGGTAAATCGCAAGATGAGATAGTAGAAGAATTTGGATTGAAAAAAGAAAATATAATAAAATTAGGGTCTAATGAAAATCCATGGGGACCATCAAAAAAAGCAATTTCTGCTGTTAAAGATGAAGCAAATTTCATTAATAGGTATCCTGAATCAGATTTAAAAGATTTAAAAGAGGAAATAGCTTCTTATTCTGGATCTAATGTCTCTGAAATTATAGTTGGTGGGGATGGTGCTGATGAAATAATTGATATTTTGGCAAAAACATTTATAGAGCCAAAAGATGAATTTATAGTTCCTTTACCTTCTTATATGTATTATGAATTTCTATTTAAACCATATGGTGCAATTCCTGTATATGCAAAATGGAATTTCGATGATAATACTCTTAATCTTGATTCAGTTATATCAGCAATTACTGAGAAAACAAAAATGATATTTTTATGTAGTCCTAATAATCCTACTGGAGCTTTAATTGATCAAAAAGACATTATAAAAGTTTTAAAAGCTACCAAAAACACGGATATAATTGTAGTTATAGATGAAGCATATTTCGAATACTCAGAAGTTAATAATGTAAATCTTGTTAAAGATTATTCTAATGTTTTTATAATGAGAACTATGTCTAAAGTTTTAGGTTTAGCTGGAATGAGAATAGGTTATGGAATAGCTAATTCTGAAATGATAGAGTTTATGCATAGGATAAAACCAGTATTTTCTCTTACAAGATTGTCTTACATTGCAGCTCTAAATACCTTAAACGATAAACAATATATTCAAGAATCTATTGAAAAAGGAATAGAAAGCAGAGAATATTTATTCAATGAATTATCTAAGATAAAATCCCTTAATGTTTTCAAATCTTATTCAAATTATATTTTAATAGGTATTAAAGAAACTGGAAAAACAGCCAAAGAATTTTCACGAAAATTACTTAAAAAAGGAATTATTGTTAGGGACTGTACTTCATTTAAAGGATTAGATGAATATTGGATTAGAGCAAGTATTGGAACAATGGAAGAAGATAAAAAATTCATAGAAATAATAAATAAACTTATAAATGAAATATCTGAATAATTATATCAATTTATATCAATTTATATTAAACAATGTTAATATTATATTAGAATTGTAATAAATATAATATCATAAAACAGATTTATAATATATTAAATTTATACATTTTAATAACTGTGTGGTTATATGGAAATAGGCGGAACAATAATATCATCAGTTGAATATAATGGGAAGATGTCTTTAGTTATATTCATGGCTAAATGCCCTTTAAGATGTCCCTATTGTCATAACAGTGAATTATTGGATAATGGTGAAAAAACAACTTTAGAAGAAATCTATAAAACTATTGATGATTCTTCAGATTTTATAGATGCTGTTGTAGTATCTGGTGGAGAACCATTGGTCCATTCTGAAGAGCTAATCAATATATTAATGCATTCAAAATCTTTAAATTTGAAAACAAAGGTTGATACAAGTGGATATTATCCTAAACGTTTAAATGAGGTTTTAAAATACACTGATTATATAGCTATTGATATAAAAGTTCCATTTGATAAATATAAAGATATTATAGGTGCTGATGTAGGAAATAATGTTAAAAAAAGCATGAAAATGACAAGTTCAAACACTAATACTTTTTTAGAGTGTCGAACTACTTATGTTCCTACTTTATTAAATCATGATGATATTAAACAGATTTCTCATGAGATAGATTGTGATTTATATACTCTACAACAATTTAGAAGTAAAAGTGTACTTGATGATAGACTAGAAGATGTTGAAAGTCCAAATCCAAATGAACTTAAAAGTTTAGCTAGAGAAATAAAACCTTTTTTAAATAAGGTAAAAATCAAAACATCTGAATTTGGTGAAGAATACATATAATTTAAATCATAAAAATACAATGTAAACCATAGAAATAGATTTAAACCACAAAATATTATAAACAAACAATATTATAAACAAATAATATTATTCAATTATTATTCAATAGTATAATAATTAAATTATTTTAGGAGGAAAACTCATGCCAATTATATCATTTGGAAGTCAAGACATAGATCTAATCACTGGCAAAAGAACAATGACTATAAGAAAGTTATGGAAAAATCCTCTTAAAGTCGGTGATAGACTTCACTGTTATTGGAATTTGATTTCTAAAGAAAAAAAAAAAATATTTGAAGCTGAAATAACAGACGTTCAAATAATTTCTTTTAAAGATTTAAAAAATGATGATGGTATAGCTAAAGAAGAGGGTTATGAAGATTCTAAGACTATGATTAGAGAATTTAAAAAAATGTATGTTAATGATATTGATGATGATCTTTTTCAAATAATTCGATTTAAAAAGTTAGAAATTGATGAATGGGAAGGGGAAAAAATTGATGAAAAATCAATGATAACTCAAAGAGCAGATATATTGTTTGATAGTGGTAAATATGATAAATCAGCAATGTGTTATACAGCTGCTTTAAAATTTGATCCTAATGATGTTTATCTTTTGAATAAAAAAGGAGACAATTTAACTCGATTGGGGAAATTTGAAGAAGCTATTGATTGTTATAACAAAGCTTTAGAAATAGAACCTACAAATGAATATATTTGGAATAATAAAGCTATTGCTTTTCTCAATTCTGGAAATCTTGAGAAAGCTTTAGAATCTAATAGCAATGCTATGGATTCAAATTCTAAAAATCCTGTTGTTCTTTATTGGAGGGGATTTATTTTAGAAGTTCTAGGTAAATTTGAAGATGCATTAACTGTTTATGATGAATTGTTAGAAATAGACAATAAAAATCCTGAAGTTTGGAATGCAAGAGGAAATTTACTTTTTGAAATGGAAAATCCTGAAGAAGCATTAGAATCATATGACAAAGCATTAGAATTGTGCTTTGAGGATGAAATTGATTCTGAAGCACAAAATAGAAAAGGGAATGCTTTATTGGATCTTGAAAGATTTGATGAAGCATTGGATGCATATGATAAAGCTATTGAAATAGCTAAAAATAATCTAAAAGACCCTAGCTATTTTATACTTAATAAAGGAGTAGTTTTAATGGAGTTAAATAATTTTCAAGAAGCTATGGAAACTTTTACTCAAGTTTTAGCTATTGACCCTAAAAACGATGATGCTAAAGTTCTAAGAGATGAATGTTTAGAAAATTTATAGGTTTATAAACTCCTATTTTATTGTTAGTTATTGTTTTGTTTTTAATACATTATTTTTATTTGATATATCTTTTTATCATAATATGTTATTTTTATTAATATCATTATTCATTTTTGAATTTTTCTATTAAAGATATTCCCCATTTAGCCATTTTAGTAGCTTTTTCTTGAGAATCATTTTCAGAAAAACATCTAAATATTGGTTCAGTTCCAGAAGGTCTGATAATGACCCATCCATTGTCTTTAAATATTTTAACTCCATCAGTTGTATCTATTTCATAGTCTAGTTTAGATACTTCATCAACTATTTTATTCATTACTTCTTGTTTTTTATCATCGGAACATTCTGATTTCATTTTTTCTGAATAATAAACTGGAAGTTCTGATATTAATTCTGATAAGGGTTTATTTTCTGTAGCCATTATTTCTAAAACTTTCGCTGCTGATAGTGCAGCATCTCTTCCATAAACGAAATCAGGGAAAATAAGTCCTCCATTTTCTTCTCCACCAAAGAGTCCATTTTCTTCCATCAACCTTCTAGCTACTAAAAGATCTCCTACAGCTGTAGTTATAACTTTTCCATTGTTTTGATTAGCTATGTCATAAATAGCAGTGGAGGTTGCTACTGTAGTAACAATAATACTCTTGGCATTTTTATGAAGCCTTTCGTTATTTTTTTCTTCTAACATTCTTCTTTCAACTAAAGAAAATGATTTATCTCCAAGAACGAAATTTCCTTTCTCATCAATACATGTGGTTCTATCTGCATCACCATCATGAGCAATACCAATGTCTGCATCTAAATCTTTTACAGTATTTATTAAATCACTTAGATTTGCTTCAATTGGTTCAGGGTCTCGACCTGGGAAGAATCCATCAGCTTGAGAATTTAAGGTTATAAGTTCGCATCCAAGTCTCTGTAATATGTAAGGAGCTGTAAAACAACCTGCTCCAGACCCACAATCAAGAACAACCTTTAATTTTGCTTTTTTAATAGCTTCAACATTTACTCTTTTAAGAACTTCTTCTATGTATTCTTCTATTATTTTATCATTATTGAATAGATTTCCAATAGTTTCCCAAGAAACACGTGTTGGTTCAGCATCAAAATACATCTTTTCTATGGCTAATTCATCTTCATCATTTAATCCAATTCCATTTTCATCTACAAATTTGATTCCATTGTATTTTGGTGGATTATGGGATGCTGTAACAATTATTCCTCCATCATAGTAGTTTTTTACAGCATATTGCACTGCAGGGGTTGGAAGAATTCCTAAATTTATAACATCACAACCCGCTGACATAAGTCCTGCAATTATAGCATGTTTTATCATAGGAGTAGTTGTTCTTGTATCTCCTCCAATAGCTACTTTTCCTTGAACTATAGTTCCATAACTTGCAGCTAACCTTAATGCAAACTCAGGGGTTAAAACATCATTAGCAGTTCTTCTAACTCCAAATGTTCCAAATAATCGTTTATTCATAGTATAACCTGTATTCATATTAATTTGATAAATATTATTGTTTAAACACAATATTTTTATTATTTATTTATAAAAATTAGATTTTAATAAATAGAAATTATTTTATATAATTTATACAAAAATTTTATTCTATATCAATATTTTCACATTTTATTACTAAAAATACTTTGTTTAGATTTCGCTCCATTAATTTTATCTAAACTTTTAACATAATTAGATTGTTTTTTAATGTTTCGCTGTGTTTTTGAAGTTTTTTTAATACTTTCAGCATCATAAGTATCTTTATCATTTATAAATTGAGTTGTAATATTAGGATTATCTTCAAAAATATGTTTTGCTTCACTAAACACAGTGTTTAATTTTTTAGTAGTTTTTTTCATTTAAAAAGTTTTTTTTATTAGTCATATAATCACTATTTGCTTCAATGTATTATTTATTTTAATTATTATAAATATTTATTGTCATTTACTTTCAATATTTTTTATTTTCATCTATATCAAAAATTTAAAATATATTCCAGGAGGTAATAAAAATTTTTGTTCGATTGGAGTAACTGAATATTGGTATAAATAAACTTTTTGTGCATTTTTTAGAGCATAAATTTCCATTATCCAGTCAAAATCAGTAATATTTTTGTTTTTATCTTTTTTAGCTGCTTTTTCAATAGTTATATCTTTATCAAAAATTGAAGAACAGAATCCCTTCTCATGAAACCTTTTATTTTTAATATATTTTTCTATAATAGGTGTACTTTTGAGACCTCTATACGAAATAATGTCCTCAAATAATTTATTAGTATAATTAATCATGTCTAAGTGATTACAAAGTTCTATAAATTCATTGAATGTTAAATTAACACCAAAAATAGACATTGCTTGGTTCCATTCATGATTTAGTTTAAAATAACTATTTAAATGGGATTGATAATCAAGTGTATATAATTTTATACTATTTAATTGATTTTCATTGCATTTCCATTTATATTTCTCCAGCCCCTTAAACTTTTCATTTTTAAATCTTTATGATAATAAGATTTAAAATTTGATAAGTCAAATGATATTTTTGTAATATTATCCTCATAAAATTTCATTATTTAATTGTTTTATTAGTTATTACTTTTCAATAATAATAGAATTTGAATTAGAAAGTATAAGTTCCATACTTGATTTATATTCAGTTATAGTTCCAATAACTTTGACTTTTTTATTTTTAAACGAATTAATATGATTCCATTTTCTTTAAATTCTATTATTGTAAATTCAAAAACCATCATTGTTATTCTATCTGTACCATCATTTAGTGTTAAACACTAGCTTTTTCCGCTTGATGATTCTTTTGTACTATCAATAACTCCTGTTATTTTAACTTCTTCATCAATCATTTTTCTATCGATTTCTTGAACTTTTACTTCTTTTGGCATATAATTTGACCTGTAAAAACTATCATTCCCACCAATCCAATAAATGTTGTAATTAATGCAATTTTAAATATCTTTCCATCTGTTATTTCCATTTTAACACCTTATTCTTAACTAATAAATTTTTTCATATTTTTTTTATTTCACTATTTACTTTTTAAATTTTATTTTTGCAATAATCTTTAATCTTGTTAATATCATTTAAAAAATAAAATATAATATATATTTTACTCATTTTTTAAAACAAAATGTATTTTAGTTTTTAAATTTTATTTTATTTGAAAATATTATTATAAAATCTTAATATATATAGCTTTATAAATTAATATAAAAATAAAAATTATTTATAAAATTATTAAATTATTAAATTAAAAAATTAAAAAATTAAAATTATTATATTATAATAAATAAAAATGAATATAAATAAAATAAGAATTTAAATAAGAATTTAAAAAAATTTAGGGAATTGAATTATAAGTTGTACTGTTTATATTTCAATGTTTATTATCCTTTAAACATAGATTTTAAACGTTCAACAGTATCAATATCAGCTAAACCTTTGTCTTCTCTGATTCTTTTCACTACTGGGAATCTTAATGAATATCCTGCTCCGTATTCAGGACTTTTTACAATTTCACTATAAGCGATTTCCAGAATTATTCTAGGTTCAACTTCGATTTTTGTACCTTTTTCCACGATTTTGTATTTATTCATTAGTTCAGTTAGTTCAGCTAATGTATCATCATCCAATCCAGTAGCTACATGGGCCACTGTTTTTAACTGGTTATCTTCCTCTTGTAAAGCTACTTTATAAGATCCAATGAAATTAACTCTTTTACCAACTCCATATGTACCACCTACTACAACAACATCGAGTGTCTCAGGTTCGGCTTTGAATTTTAGCATTTTCTTTTCACGAATTCCTGGAATATATGGCTCTTTAGGATTTTTTATCATAATCCCTTCATGCCCATTAGCTATGGATTCATTGAATAGATTTACAGCATCTTGAATATTTTCAGGAGTAGCTTTAATCATTTCACTTAGGTTGATCTGATCAATACTTGTGTCTACAATATCTTCAAGTGTTTTTCTTCTTATAGCTAATGGTTCATCTATCATAGGTTCTTTAAAGTAAAGAAGATCAAAAAGGTATAGTCTAATTGGAACATCTTCAATAGCTTTTTCAATATTATATTTTCTTCTTACTCTTTGTAACATATATTGGAAAGAAATAGGTTTATTATTTTTTGTAGCTATAATTTCTCCTTCAGCTATAAAATCTTCATCTGGAAATGCTTTTTTTATGTAATCAATCATTTCTGGAATGGCTTTACTAATATTTTCAAGACGACGAGTAAATAGATTTATCTTATCTCCTTTTTTATGAATTTGAACTCTAATCCCATCATATTTTGTTTCACATATAGCTTCACCCATCTCTTCAATACTAATACCAATACCTTCTGAAAGTTGGGCTAACATTGGTTTAACAGATTTTCCAGGACTAAGATTTAGTTTTTTAAGCCCTTCTTCTCCTTCTTCTTTAGCTACCTTTGCAACTAGTCCTAAATCATTAGTTAACATATGTGCACGATCAGCTACAGATTTTTCAACATTAAATGCTTGTGAAATAGCGTCTCTAATTATTCCTTCTCCAACCCCAATCCTAAGCTCTTCGATTATTGTTCTTGAAATGTATTTGGCTTCAGTAGCACTAGCTGATGATAAAAGTTCTAATACTCGGGCAATTTTGCGTGAAATTGATCTATTTCCAGAAATTTTCGCTAGTTTTCTGAGGGTACTGAACACAAAATCTATATCAAGGGTTTGTGAAAAAAAAGTTGTTTGGGATTTTGCTTTGTATAATTTTTCAGCTGCTCCACCAATATCCCCCTGTTCCCTAACTTGATCTTCCAC
Organism: Candidatus Methanobinarius endosymbioticus; assembly: GCA_003315655.1. Classification (GTDB taxonomy): domain Archaea; phylum Methanobacteriota; class Methanobacteria; order Methanobacteriales; family Methanobacteriaceae; genus Methanobinarius; species Methanobinarius endosymbioticus. Next base: position 122,567 of record NIZT01000025.1, on the reverse strand, counting down.
ATCTCTAACTGAAACTCCAACAACATCAGCTATTGCTTTCATAAGTAATTTATCTGCAATACCTTGTTCTTCTTCACTCCACGGAGGAAAAACTGTACCAAGAGCCATAAGTACTACTTTTGGAAGAGTATCAATATCTACTTTTTTAAAAAATTCTGCTAGTATTGAAGTTTTTTCCAAACGTTTTGTTGTTGCAGCTAATGCTTCATATACGTCAACTAGTTTTTGATATTTCATTGTATCATTCTTAAATAAAATTAATTAAAAGTTTTCTAATTTTTATACATTTATAATCTTTAATATTGATTTATGGAATATTTATTTATTTCCAAAAATTTTAAAATTTAATTAAATTTCTATTTAATCATGTTATATAAGGAAAATAGAATAATAATATTATTATTAACATTATTAATAAAATTTTTATTAATAAAATCATTTTAATTATAGTTAAATTTGAAAATAAATAAAATAACAGATTTTTAATTTAAAAATGAATTTTAAATAATATATTTCATAGATTTATTTAAGAATTGTTATATGAAGTGTTTATAAATTTTTATAAATTTATATACATTATTATAAAATTTTGATATAAAAAAGAATAAAAATTAACTTTTCTATATTAAGTTTAGAGTTTAGCCATATTTTAATTATTTAATAAAATTTTATACATGATTACAGATATACATTAATAGTGATCATATACTATTTAATAATAATTAAATATTAATTAAATAATATATGGTCAATTTTCAATTAAAAACAATTTAAAGTGTGAGAAATGGAATTTAAAAAGCGATATTGACATAGAAAATACCAGTAGATTGGATGATTTGAATAATAATAGGTTTAATTTTCATTTCTTGAAATTATAATTTTTATTTTTTGAATCACCTCAATTTTTTGGAAAATTTAAGTAGGTCTACTATTGGCTATTTAAGTATCCTGTATATTTTATATAAATTTAATTTATTTTAGATTTTTATATTTATAAAATTTTTAATTTATATTGTAGTTAATAATTTCATATAATTATATAATTCTAAAATTATTATATTATAATATTCTAATTATGTATTATATTAAATACTCAAATTATAAAATTATAAATTTAATAAATATAATATAGTTTTACAAATAATCAGTGAATAAATCAAAATTATTTAAAAACTTTTCTATAATACAAGATAATGAAATATAATATAGTTTTACAAATAATCAGATAATATAATTTAATAATTTACTATTTAATCTAATGTTATTAAATCAATAATTTATTTAAACTACTTATTTTACTAACTTCTATGGCTGATTATTTAGCTTTGAATTAAAGGAGATCAGACAATGAAAAAAACAACTGAATCAATTAAAGAAATAAAAAATAAGCAAAGTGAATATTCAATGAAAAGACTTATTAATGCATCAAAATCCCAAACATAGGAAGTATTAAATGAATATGGAAATAATTTTGATGGTTACGATAATTTAATGGTTGAAAAAATGAGAAAAGAACATAGTGAAAACATCATATCCACATCAAAAAGAGGATTCAATAATAAAAAGAATTTTTAAGTCTTTTATAAACCCTTTTACTTTAATACTTACATGTTTGGCAATTATATCATTCATTACAGATGTATTGATAGTTAGTCCTGCGGATAGGGATATTACTGCAGTTACACTAGTACTTATAATGGTTGCAATTAGTGGAATATTAAGATTTGTACAAGAAACAAGATCTAATAATTCTGTAAAAAACTTGTATCCATGGCTAAGACTACAACTGCTATTGAAATAAAAAGTTGTGGAAAAATTGAACTTCCTCTTGAAGAAGTTGTTGTTGGAGATATTATTCATTTAGCTGCAGGAGATATGATTTCTGCTGATGTAAGAATTATCTCATCAAAAGATTTGTTTATAAGTCAATCATCATTAACTGGTGAAAGTGAACCTATTGAAAAATTTGTTGAAAATGATAATTTAGGAAAAGAGGAAACAACATTATGTGACACTAAAAATTTGGTTTTCATGGGAAATATTGTAGAAAGTGGAACTGCAAAATGTATTGTAATTGCTGTTGGTAATGAAACCAATTTTGGATCAATGGCACAAACCATCACTGTTAAATAAGATAAAACAAGTTTCGATAAAGAACTTGACTCTGTTTCATGGTTACTTATTCGTTTCATGCTAATTATGGTCCCAGTTATCTTTTTTATCGATGGATTTATCAAAAGGGACTGGTTAGAAGCACTTTTATTTGGAATTTCAATAACTGTGGGATTGACTCCTGAAATGTTGCCAATGATATTTACAACTAACCTTGCAAAAGATGCTGTTAAGATGGCAAAAAATAATGTCATTGTAAAAAGTCTCAATACTATACAAAATTTTGGTGCAATGGATGTATTATGTACTGATAAAACAGGTACACTAACTCAAGATAAAGTTGTTTTAGAGCTTTATTTGCATATTCATGGTAATGAAGATGATAGGGTATTAAAACATGCTTTCTTAAATAGCTATTATCAAACAGGTCTTAAGAATCTAATGGATACTGCAATATTAGATCATGTTGCTGAAGAAAAAATAAGTCCTTCAACAAAAAAGTACACTAAAGTCGATGAAATACCATTTGACTTTAATCGTAGACGTATGAGTGTTGTTATTCAAGATAAAAATGAAAAAACTCAGATGATAACTAAAGGAGCAGTTGAAGAAATGTTAGATGTTTCTTCATTTGTTGAATACAAAAATAAGATAGAAATATTAACTGATGAAATAAGAAATGAAATTTTGGATACTGTAACAGAACTAAATAATAAAGGAATGAGGGTATTGCTGTAGCTCAGAAAAATCATCCTTCGGAAGTAGGTGTTTTTTCAGTTGCTGATGAATCAGAAATGTGTTTAATGGGATACCTTGTATTTTTAGATCCTCCTAAAGAAAGTGCAAAAGAAGCTTTAAAAACTTTAAAAGATAATGGAGTTAATGTTAAGATTTTAAGTGGTGATAATGAAGCAATGACTAGATCTATTTGTAATCAAGTGGGAATTCAAAATGAAAAGGTTATAAGTGGAGTTGATATTGAAAAAATGAATGATGAAGAAATTTCATTTGTTGCTACTAACAACAATATCTTTGCTAAACTTTCACCAAATCAAAAAACAATCTTGGTTTCACATTTACGCGAACAATATCATTCGGTTGGGGTTTTAGGAGATGGACTTAATAATGCAGGTGCTATAAAATGAATTTGATGTAGGAATTTCTGTTGATACTGCAGTTGATATCTCTAAGGAATCAGCTGACATTTTATTACTTCAAAAAGATTTAGTGGTGTTAGAAAAAGATGTTATTGAAGGAAAAAAGACTTTTGGAAATATAATAAAATATATTAAGATGACTGCAAGCTCAAACTTTGGTAATATGTTTTCAGTATTAGTAGCTAGTATATTCCTACCCTTCTTACCAATGCTTTCTTTACAACTATTAATACTAAATTCAATATATGATATTTTCCTGTGTTTCATTACCTTTGGATCGAGTAGACGAAGAATATCTCAAAAAACCAAGAAAATGGGATGTTTTTTCAATAGGGAAATTCATGATATACATTGGACCAACAAGCTCAGTTTTTGATCTTACTACGTATGCACTGATGTTTTTCATCATTTGTCCTGCTGTTTTATGAGGAAATTATGGAACCTTAGGGGTTGACTCTCTTGCATTTATGGCATTATTTAATGCAGGTGGGTTTGTAGAATTTTTATCGTCTCAAACACTAGTTATACATGCACTCAGAACTCCAAAATTACCATTTATAGAAAGTAAGGCATCATCCCAAAAGTAATATTAATTACAAGTCTTGGTATTGCTGTAGGAACAATTTTACCATTTACAGGAATTGGAACAGCTTTAGGCATGCTTCCACTTCCATGATTCTATTTCCCTTGGTTAATTGTTACAATGATTGGTTATATGGTCTTAGCTACTGTGATGAAAAAAATATATATCAAGAAATTTGGTGAACTACATTAAAAAATCATCTTTTTATTTTTTTATTTTCCTTTATTATTTTTATTTTATTATTTTTTTAATAAATTAAAACTAAATCTAAACAAATAAAATGAGTAATAATAAATAAGCTATAGAAAAACAAGTATAATGATTGAATTTATTTAAATTTAAAGGCAAATCGTGATTAAAATAATATTATTAATAAATATTTAAAAATAAACTATAAAAAATTATAAACCTATAAATAAATTATAAAGTATTATAAATAGGCTATTTGATATATTTAATAAAGCTATATAATAATAAAATTAAAATAAAGTAGATAACTAAGTTATTTCTTCAAATCTTTCAGCATCTACTTTGCAGATTGGACATTTTCCTGGAGGGCTTGGTCTACTACATAAATATCCACAAGTTTTACATCTCCAAACAGGAAATTCAAAATGTAATGTTGAATTATTTTCTTTATTTGTAGCAGTGTTTTCCTTATCTTTTTTAGCTTCTATCTCTTTTATTCTTCTATCTGGTATAGAAGTTAATTTTTGTTTACCATCAAGAACATCTTGGGTAACATAAAGTGCGCAGAAACATGTTCCATAATCATTTAGGTCTGCATCTCTATAATCACAAGGGCATATTAAATCAAGATCCTTGTTTTTATCTCCAGATGCTAATCTACAAGGACAAGCTCCATATCCATATCGTTCAATGTTAACATCAATGTTTTCAAGTAAATTTTCTACAAATTCAACATCTTCATTAACATTATATCCTGTAGATTCTGCTTCTTTTTTAAATTTTTCATAAGCTTCGTCCATGAAAAACCCTCAATTTATTCCCTTTTTTATCCTAATTTAGATTTGATTTGATCTTCTTCAAATCCAACAATTACATCTGAATCATCTATTACTATTGTTGGGAATGAAACATCTGGATTGTATTTTTTAAGCTCTTCAACAGCTTTATCTCTTTCATAACCTGATGTTAAGTCAACATAGAGATAATCATATTTTATTCCAAGTTTTTCAAGTAACATTCTTGTTTTTTTACACCATCCACAGGTACTAAGAGCAAATAAGGTCACTTTTTCTTTATCTTCTCCATTAACATGTTCAAAATCCATTTTATCACTCCATTTTCTTTCTTGAATTTTTAATAATATATCATAGTAATATTAGTTGATCATCTTATATTATTTATTCTAATTATTTTAAAAATTATATGGATAAATTATTGAAAATTCATAAAAAATTATAAAAATTATAAAAAATATAAAAATACTGTAAAAGCTATATTTATTAACTTATATTTATTAAAAATCATCTTTAGCTATTCTAATAGCACAATATTCTCCACACATTGAACATATATCTTCTTCTACTGGACAATTTTCTCTATATTTTTTACATTTTTCACTATTAAATGCAAGTTCAAACTGTTTATCCCAATCAAAAGTTTTTCTAGCTTTAACCATAGTTTTTTCTTTTTCCCAAGCTGAAACTAAACCTTTGCAACATCTGCAGCTTGAACTGCAATTTTTGATGCAATAACACATTCTTTAACATCTTCCAGATTAGGTATTGATAGATGTTCAGCAGGTGTTACATAACATAAAAAATTAGCTCCTGATTGAGCAGCTATTGCTCCACCTATATCAGAGTTTACATGATCATAACCTGGAGCTATATCAGTTACTATTGGTCCTAAGACATAAAAAGGAGCTCCATAACATATTGTCTTTTGTATTTCCACATTGGAAACTATTTGATTCATTGGTACATGTCCGGGTCCTTCTACCATTGTTTGAACAGATGCATCTTGCCCTCTTTTTACTACAGTTCCAAGATTTACTAATTCTTGTATTTGGGATATATCAATTGCATCTTCAAGGCATCCTGGACGTAATCCATCTCCTAAACTTAATGTAATATCATATTCATAAGCTATTTCTAATATATAATCATAATTTTCATATAAGGGGTTTTCTGCATCATTATGAAGAATCCATGAAGCTAAAAATGTTCCACCTCTACTTACAATTCCCATTGTTCGTTTAGCATGTTGTAATTTTTCTACAAGATCCTTATTAATTCCACAATGAAGTGTCATAAAATCAACACCTTCTTTGGCTTGATTTTCAATCGCTTTGAACATATTTTCTTCAGTCATATCATATATTGGATTTTCTTTTTTTTATGTAGAAACTCCTGCTTCATAAATAGGAACGGTTCCAATAGGTACAGATACAGCATTCATTATCTTTATTCCAAATTCATTTAAATTAGGGCCTGTGTTTAAACCCATTATAGCATCAGCACCATATTCAACAGCTACTTTAGCTTTTTGAACTTCAAGAGATAAATCTTCCATTTTTGAAGAAGATCCTAAGTTTGCATTAATTTTAGTAGATAAATTTTCTCCAATTCCGCATGGGTCAGTATCTCTTTTAATATTTTTTGGTATAACGACTCTTTCGCTAGCAATTAATTTTACAAGTTTTTCAGGAGATATGTTTTCTTTTTTAGCTACAATTTCGACTTCTTTGCTTAAATTGCCTTTTTTTGGCTTCTTTCATTTGAGTCAATTCAATACCTCATTAAAATTTGATTGATTTATTTTAATTATATTTATTAAATATTTATATTTACTTTATATTTTATTTATTTTTTAAATAATCTACTAATTTTTATATTATATTTATAAAATTATAATATTGTTACTATTTTTAAATATTTTAATACTCTATAATAATCTATAATCTTTAATTATTTTTCATTATTTTCATTTATTTTTTATTATTTTAATTAATTTTAAGTATTTTTTAGTACATTTTAAAATTTTTCATTATTTTTGAATTAATTTCTAAATTAATTTTTTTTAAATAATTTTTGAGAATTTTATTATATTTTTTAATATATTATTGATATTCTATAGAAATTTTAATATATCATTTAAAATAAATATATCATATGATATAATGATTGAAAAATTACGTGCTAAAGATATAATGTTGGAAGACATTATAGTTTCATCACCATCTGATTTGATAGCTGCAGCTAAATTAAAAATGGTTAGGACTAATATCGGTGCAGTTCCTGTAGTTGATAATACTTATCTTGTTGGTTTAATAACTCATAGGGATGTTTTACTTGCTGGAAGTGAAGCTATGGGTCTTAAAGTAGAAGATTTAATGAGTAGAAATTTATCTACTGTAGGTGAAAAAACAACTATAAAAGAAATTAGTCGAATCATGGGGGATACTGGATATCAAAGAATTCCTGTTGTTGAAAGAAATGTTTTAATAGGACTAATTACTCAAAGCTGTATTATTCGTGCTGTAGCTGATAATTTATAGTTATCTAGTTGTCATGATTATTATTACATAATTTTTATTATTATTCTAATTTTTTTATTTTATTATTATTTTATTATTTTTATTTTTTTTATTATTATTTCTTTTATCATGGTAATTAATAGTTTATATCAGTGGTTTAGGAGATTTAGGATCCTTTTTAGGATCAATTCCGCCTATTTTTTTATTCTAAGTTCTAAAAATTCTTTTCCTTTTTTAGTAGCAGAATATATTGGAATGGATTCTCCTACTTTATAATAACTCTTTTTTCTGCAATATCACGAATTGGTTTAGAAGCACATGAAGTTATAACATCACAAAAATCAAATAATTTTTTAGCTTTTTTTCATTAACTCCAGTGGTATGAACATTAAATATAGAAATAGAAAGCAAATTCTCATTTTCAGGATTTTTGTTGTATTTTCTTTCTAATTCTCAAATCTTTTTTCCATCTTCAGGATTAACTATTGTAACTGCAATTTTTTTGTACTAATTAGATATAGCTAAATTGATGCCTTCAGTCTGATCAATTAAAGCTGTTTTTGAATCTAAAATATTATTTATTCCTATTTTTTCTATTATTTCTGTTATAGGGTTTGTACTAGCTAAACCAGATATGCTTTGACCAATACCTTGAGCCATTTCTCTATCTGTAATTATTATAGTTCCACAGCTTTCACAAACCATAATAGCACAATCAACAATATTTTCATTAAGAAATGTTGAAATAATTTCAGAAATTCCAAATGATAAGAAATCTTTCATTTTAATTTCACGTTTTGATGTACACATACCAAAATCATCTATTCTAAATTCCATGTTTTTTTATTTCTTCTTTAGTTAATTTTTCTATTCCACTATGTTTATGAAATAATGGACAATATTCGATTATTGGTTCTTCTACATCAATGACTTTTCCATTTTTTATAATAACCTTAGCTTTTCCCATAGCTTCTATAATATCTTCATCCATTTTGACACCTTCTAAATAATGATTATATATTAAATTGATATTAAAATCATGATAAATATTTGGATTTGTAATTTTATGATTATTAAAATTTTTAATTATATAAAATTTATAAATTAAAATATGATAAAGTTAATATATTTTATCAAAAATTCTTCTTAAAAAATTTCTATTTTAGTTATAATCCTTAAAAAATCTATTAACTATTTTAGTAGCTATAATTCCACCTATTATTCCTATTAAAACAACAAAAGGATAACGGACTCCATTGTATATTCTAGAAAAACCAACTATACATACTATAGAAATTAATAGCCAAACTAATTTCACTGGATTTTTTTCCAACAAATTGTCCAATGTAGACCTATTGCTGTTAATAAAGCAAAAATATTTCCAGTACGCCCTGAAGGAAATGAAAGAGAATCATTTTCATAAATCAAAAGATTAACATTAACTAATGCAATAAATGGTCTAGGTTCTACCACAGTTATCTTAAGAATATTTATTATAGCAGCGGTGGTTACTATTGCTATTACTCCAATAATAGCTATTTTTTTGACTTGATTATTTTTTCTAATAACCTCCATATACAAGTAAAATAAAACATATTGTTAATACAGTTATTATACTTTCCTAGATCGGTTATAATAGGCATTATAAAATTAAAAATTTCCTTTCTAGTTGATTATTTATGAAATAGAATAAAATTATATTCATTCATATAATCGCCATATATAATAGTTAATATTTCAGTCACCAGCTATTAAATTTGATTTTATATAATATTTTAAAATTAGTTTGTAAATTGATTTATGTATTAGTATATTCATTATACTAATTAAATAATAGAGTTTAAATAAATAAAATAACTAAATAAGATGGATATATTAAATAAATATAAAATTATGAAATAAAATAGATATAAAATAAAAATATATAATTAAACTATAGAATAAATATATAAATAAATTAATAAAATAATAAGATTAATAACTAATATATTATTAAATATAAAATAGTATATTAATTATAAAATTATTATTAAAATTAAATAATTATTAAAATGCTAATTTATCAAGATACTTAATGGATAATTATTAAAAATATAATAAAAAGTATTACTTATATTAAATAAAAAATGAGGATCATCAAATGATTCCCCCATTTATTGGTTTTTTAACCATATTGAATTAAAAAGGTGTTTTTAAAACTTTTAAAATCAAAGATTCTAAATGTCCAAATGTAAATTTAAACTATTTGAATCTGAGATTTTATCGGAATATCCAAATTTTTTTTTTAATGTTAAAACTAAATAAAAGTTTTTCCAATAGAAAAAATCTGGTTTTCAAACTTGCAGTATTTTTCATCTGGAGAGATAAAACCTTCTAATCATAGTGAAGTTTGATTATAAGTTGATGATATAGTTTTATATTATATGAGGTAATATAAGGAGGTTAGTGACCAATTAATCTATCAATTAATCAGAAACTATTTCATCTCTTGTAATCAGAAATCTAATTATTTAATTAGAGGTACTGTACCATATTTCCGTCATCTGAACCCGGTTTAACCTTTTCCATAGCTTTGTTAAAGTATTTCATACTAACTTCTTTAGATTCAATATCATCTCTTAAAGTTAATATTGCAGCTTCACGACATACTGCTTCAATGTCTGCTCCGACATATCCATCAGTTTCTTTAGCTAATTTTTTAAGATCAACATTTTTCGCAAGAGGCATACCTTCAGTATGAACTTTAAAGATAGCTAAACGCCCTTCTTTATTAGGATTATCTACTTTAATATGTCTATCAAATCTACCAGGTCTCATTAATCCGGGATCAATTATATCTGGACGATTTGTTGCTGCGATAATAGCTACATCTTGTAATTCTTCCATACCATCGATTTCAGTAAGTAATTGGTTAACCACCCTTTGAGTTACACCAGAATCTCCACTAGAATTGCCTCTTGTACTTGCAATAGAGTCGATCTCATCAAAGAATATAACAGTAGGTGCAGTTTGCCTAGCTTTCCTAAATACTTCTCTTACTCCTTTTTCAGATTCTCCTACCCATTTGGATAATAATTCTGGTCCTTTTACAGCAATAAAATTAGCTTCACTTTCGTTTGCTACAGCTTTAGCCAGTAATGTTTTACCAGTTCCTGGAGAACCATATAGCATTGTTCCTTTAGGTGGCTTAACACCGAATTTTTCGAAGTTTTCAGGATATTTCAATGGCCATTCTACTGCTTCTTGAAGTTCTTGTTTAGCATTTTTAAGTCCTCCGATATCGTCCCATCCAATATCAGGAATTTGAACTAAAACTTCTCTAAGTGCAGATGGTTGAATTTCTTTAAGAGCTTCTTTAAAATCATCTTTTTTAACAATGATTTTTTTCAATGTTTCTTTAGGAATTTCTTCATCACCTTTTATATCAGGAAGAACTCTTCTTACAACTCTCATAGCTGCTTCTTTACATAAAGATTCAAGATCTGCTCCAACAAAACCATGAGTTGTGTCCGCTATTTCATCTAAATCCACATCTTCATCTAAAGGCATCCCTCTGGTGTGAATTTCCATAACTTCTTTTCGTTCCTCACTATCTGGAACTCCTATTTCAATTTCCCTGTCAAATCTCCCTGGTCTACGGAGAGCTTGATCAAGGGAATCTGGTCTATTGGTAGCTCCTATAACTACAACTTGTCCTCTTGATTTAAGTCCATCCATTAATGTAAGCAATTGAGCTACAGTTCTTCTTTCAACTTCTCCTTGTGTTTCTTCTCTTTTTGGAGCAATTGCATCTAACTCATCGATAAATATAATAGATGGAGAATTTTCTTCAGCTTCTTCAAAGAATTCTCTTAAATTTTCTTCAGAACCTCCAACATATTTACTCATTATTTCAGGACCATTGATTAATATGAAATGAGCATCACTTTCACTAGCTACCGCCTTAGCTAATAAAGTTTTACCAGTACCTGGAGGTCCATGCATTAATACTCCTTTTGGAGGTGCAATGCCCAATCTTTCAAATAGTTCTGGTCTTTTAAGAGGAATTTCAATCATTTCTCTGACTTTTTTAACTTCTTCTTTAAGACCTCCGATGTCTTCATAACTAACATCGATTACATTTTTAACTCCTTCAATTTTTGAAAGATCTACTGGTTCAGTTTGAACTTCTACTTGTGTAGTTGGCCCTACTTTAACAATTCCTGCAGGATTAGTAGAAACAACAGCTAATTTAATTTCTCCAAGTGGAGCAACATCCATCATTTCTCTAAACATATTGTCAATTAAGCTTCCACCCATTCCAGGTTGTGGCATTTGTTGTTGACGTACACCCGTGACAATAATGTCGCCTTGTGTCATAACTTGATTTGCAAAAGCTCTTCTGATATCTCCTCTGATGCTTATTTGATTTTCTACTGGTGCTAAAACAATTTTTTTAGCATTTTTAACTTCAGCTTTTCTGATAATTATTTCTTCACCAATAGATGCTCCTGCATTCTTTCTTAATATTCCATCAATTCTCATGACACCTAACCCAATGTCACTTTGTGAAGACACTGCTTTTGCAGCTGTAATTTTGTTTGATTCAATTTCAATTACATCCCCATCAAGGAGGTCTAATTTTTCCATACATGCGGGATCTATTCTCGCGACCCCTCTTCCAACGTCACTTTGAGCAATCGCTTCTGCGACTTTAAGACTTATCTCGTTTCTTTCCATTTTTAAAAACTCCCTTATTATGTTTTGAAAATTAAATGAAATTTAATTTATAATAAATATTTGTTAATTAAAATTTTGGTTAATTCTAATTTATAATATTAATAATACTCCTATTAAGAATAATTTAATTTTTAGAAATTATTTTTAAATAACTGTCCTGTTAGTTCATGTAATATCTAAGTTCAATTTCTTAATATTATTTTTAAAGTATAGTTTTGTAACTATAACTTGTAGATTGAATAATTTTTCATAGCTCTATATTATTTTTAAAGCTTTGAATTTGTAATTTATATGATATAAAATTAATAATTTGTAAAAATCATAATTTTTAATTATGATTAGTGCAAAATGATTTTTTATACAAATAATTTTTAACATTTCACACTAAAAATCTTTTAGTAAGTTTTTGTTACTATAATAAAATTGTCTTTCATACTATATAAAAGTTTCGATTTTGAATATTTTTTAAAAAATCATTTTTCTATTTAAAATACTTATAACTTCTTTATTAACCTTTAAAAAATTATTAAGATATTATAATCATTTTATTGATTTTTTAATTTAAAAATTAGAATTTAATAGAAATTTTAATACTATTAAACATGAATAAATTTTTGGATAATATATTTAAAATTTTATAAAATATTTTCACCAGAAATATGATAAAAGTAATGGTTAAAACATACAAATATAATATAAATTTAAAAGTAAATATAAAAATAAATATTAAGATGATAAGATTATATAGATAATTTATCTCTTATATTTCTTTTAGCTATTATTAAATATTATTTATTATTACATGACTTTAATGAATATTATCTACTATTATCTAATTATTCCTCAAAATCCTGTTAATAATTTTTCAACAGATTTGAAAGTATTTTTATCAAAGGCATGAATTTCAAATGTAATACTCATGGAATCTTCTGGAATTTGATGTCCTGTATATATATATGTAATTTTAACTTCAATAACATCTTCAATGCTATTTTCAATAGTTTTTTCATTAGCTTTCTTTGGAAAAATACAGTTAATTGAATTTATTTTTGTAGACTCATTATTCAATTTCCAATTTAATAGATCAATATCATCTAATATTCTAATGTTAGATATTTTCAATTTTTTTCTCTTTTACCAGTATCTAAGGTTACAAAATCAGGAATTAATTCTTTTAAGAAACTTTCACGCACTTCTTCAGAATAAATATGTTGAAGAGCTATTTCTTTTCCAATAGAGTGTTTTAACAAAGTTATTTCATGACTTTGAGAATCAATAGCTTTGTCACTTCTACCTAGTGCAGATTGTATATCATCTAAATTTTTACTTGCTTCAATAGATATTTCCACAAATTTTTCTTCGTCTTGTTCACTAATAACTTTCTTCAATTCAATAACAGAATTATCAAATGTTTGTCTCACTTTTTCACCATTTTGATTTTCTAGTTGTATAGACTATGTAAGAAAAGGGTTTTGAGAAACGATTCTAGAAATCATATCTACCATGAGATTGTAAATAGGGCTTGCAAATTTTCTAGTATCTTATTCCAATTTCTTTAATAGCTGCAGCCGTTGAAATATAAGAAAAATATGTTAAAACTTGAACTACAGCCATCATATTGTTATGTTCTTCAGGACTAGATTCAATTTATCCTGGCTTTGTGGCTTTCTAAAAATTTTATTATTTTTGGATAACATTTTCCTTTTTTATGAGATTTATCTGTTGGTGTCAAAACAAACTACTTGTCCATTCAAGTTAGTAGTTTTTGGTCCAAAAATAGGTTGTGTTGGTATGAATTCAACATCTTTATTTAAAAGCTTTTTCATTAGTTTAATAGGTTCAACTTTTACAGATGTAACATCTAACATTAATGAACCAGGTTGCATTGAATTAGCTATTTCTTCTATCACTTTTGTTGTTGTGTATATTGGAACAGACACAATAACAATATCTGATAAAGAAGCTATTTTTCATTGTTATCAGAGTATTCAACTCCTAAGTCAGCACTGACTTGTTCACCTGTAGCTTTGGCACGCCCTGTAATAGTTACATCATAACTTTCTTTTTTTAAAATACTTGCTAATGTTTTTCCAAGACCTTTTGTTCCTCCAATGATTCCAATTTTCATTTTATCTTAATCTTATTGTTTTTATTACTTATAATTTGATATTATTATTTTTTGTTATTTATTATAGTTATTATTTTTTTATTAATTTTTATTACTCATTTACCTTTTTTCCTAGTTGTTTTTGAATTCTTCGGGATTTATTCTTTTATATGCTTTTTCTGCAATAAAACCTCCAAGGAACCCTAATATTCCTGCAAGAACACATGTTACTAAAAAACCTATGATGAAGTTTGTTAGGTCAAATCCGATATTTTCAGCTATGTATGATGGGATATTAGGAGGTATTATTAATCCTCCAAAAAAATTAAGTATTGTAAATAAGAGTGCAGCTATAACTCCAATCATAAAACTTTTACTTTCTTTTCTAACTATGTATGTTGAAATAAATCCTACAAAAGTTATTACAAATACATTATCAAATAAAAAGGTTAAAATCCATCCTAGGATCAAACTAATGATAATTGAACTAGTTTTTCCAAATTCCATTTATAATAACTCCTTCATTTATATAATAAATCTTTATTTATTAGTATCTTTTTATTTTTATTAAAATTTTGTATACATTAACTATTATATTATTTATTTTTTATTTTTTTTAAATATCTATAAAAATCATTAATAAAATTTTATTAATTAATATTAATTTTATTAAAATTAATAATATTTTATAAATAGCCAAAATATAAACTAGGATTAAATATAAGATTTAGATACTTATTTTTAGTATTGGATATAATATTTCTATAACTAAAAGAATTAGATTAATGATAATTATTTTATAAATTATTTTTATAAAATATATTTTTATAATTTAATTATATTTAATTATAAATAAATAGGAAATAAATAAGATAATCAAACTTAAAATGAAATAATTAAATAAAAATTAAGAAATATTTTAATATATGATGATTAAAAGGTGAAAAGTCAAATGAGAATAACATATCAAGATACAAAACAAGGCATAATGGATCTAGTTCCTGAAACTTTAGATGATCTTTGGCATATTTCATATATAATTGAAGAAGGAGATGTTGTTTCCTCTAAAACAACCCGTAGAATACAAGATACTACTGGAGATAAACTTCGGAGTGATAGAGGAATTAAAAAAACATTTTTCATAGAAATTAAGGTTGAATCAGTTAGTTTTCACATGTTTACTGGAAAATTGAGAGCTACGGGGGCTATTGTTTCTGGTCCAGAAGATTTAATTCCTTTAAGTTCTCATCATACACTTGAAATTAAATTAAATGTATCAGTCAAAATAAAAAAAGAACATTGGTCACGTTATATTTTAAACAGAGTTAAACAAGCTGTCGAAGCATCAAAAAAACTTTCTGCAATAATTGTTTCTATTGAAGATGATGTAGCTGATTTTGGCTTAGTTCGTCAATTTGGAATTGAATATTATGGGCCAATCATAGGAAATATTTCTGGAAAGAGAATAATCGATAAAAATAGGCAGAAAAATATTGATGAATTCTATCAAAAAATAGTAGATAGTTTGAATAAATTTAATGATATTCAGAATATTATTATTGTAGGTCCTGGTTTTACAAAAAATAGTTTCTATGATTTTTTAGAAGATAAATATCCTAATTTATCGAAAATCGCAATACTTGAAACAGCAGGGACTGGTGGAAGAGTAGGCATCCATGAAGTCCTAAAAAGGGGAGTGGTTGAGAAATTAACTGCTGAAAATAGAATTACCAAAGAAATATATGCACTTGAAGAAATATTGGAAGAAATATCAAAAACTAGTAAACTGGTTGTCTATGGAAAAGAAAAAACTATTAATGCAGCTAATGCTGGTGCTATTAAAAAATTATTAGTTTTAGATAAACTTGTTCGGATTGAAAAACTAGAAAAAGTCATGGATTTAGTTGAAAATATGAATGGAAAAGTTATGGTAATTAGTAGTGAACATGATGGTGGAAAACAGCTTGAATCTTTGGGAGGATTAGCTGCACTTTTAAGATACCCTCTTAAATGATTTTTAAAAATATTTCATTTTAAAAATTACTATTTTTACTTTCACTGTTCTTATTTCTTCTTATTTTATATGAATTTTTACAAAAGATTATATATTAGTAAAATCTTATTTAAAATTTAAATTATAAGTTATAATTACAAATAATATTAAAAATATAATTTTTTAGTAACTATATTATTAAATAAATAGGTTAATTATAATAAATTAGATTAAAATTATATGAATTAGGACAAAAAATAAAATATAATAAAGAAATAATTAAAATAGGGTTATTATTAAGATTTTAAGTGAAAAACTTATTAAATAATTTTAAATAAATCATAGGGAATAAAAAATGAATTATCAGTATATTTTAATGCCATTTATAGCATCTTTGATCTTAACAATCATCTTAACTGTTGTTTTCAGATTTTTGGGAGAAAGAGGCTATCTGGGGAATCTTTATACAAATGTTAGAGGAGGAACTCCTCGTGCTTTAGCAATTATTCCATTTGCATTACTTAGCTTTTATTTTCCCGCTGGATTCAATGATTTAATACTGATAATAGGTATTTTTGCATTGTTTGATGATTTGATTGGTAGAAGAAAAATCGGAAAACTTCCTATTGAATGGGGTCAATTATCTCGTGGAATTGGAATGTTAGCTGTTATGATTGTTGGTTTCCCTCTTTTAGGTTATTCTTCAATTTTGATTGCATTAATTGTCCAACCAATTAATATTTCGGATATGCAACCAGGATCCACGTCCATGGTTGTAATTATAATGAGTATTTTTACAATTTTAGCTATGGTCATGTTAGATGCGGGATCTATACTATCTATTCCGGGATTTTATGCTGTTTATGCTCCATTATTACTTTTAGTGATTTGTATAGGATATTCTCCATTGGACTTCGCTGGAAAGATAATGCTAGGGGAAGTCGGTAATCATTCATTCGCTGTAGCTTTAGGAATCTGTTTTTATATGTTAGGGGGGTTCTGGTGTACATTAATTTTATTTATAGCTACTACTCTTTTAATCACACTTATTAGAAGAAATAATCTCCGAATATTCTTTGCAAGAAAATTAAATCTTAGAGATCCTACATTTGGTGATTATTTTATGGATATTTTAACAGGTGGAGGTCTTGGGGATGTATTTCGAAGAATATTCCTTGGTAAAAAACAATATACTGTTAAAAATCTATTATTAATTTCATTAGGATTCAGACGTCTTCTTTACAATCCATTTGCACATAGAAACAATTACACTCATAATAAATATCAAGCTGCTCATTCTTTGGAAAAAAAATAATCAAAACATCAATTTTTATTCTAATTATTCTATTTAATGATTTATTTAATATTTTATTAATATTTATTTAATATTTATCTATAAATTTATTTATTATTTCATTATTTCATTATATAATTTAGTTAATAGTTTTAAATTTTGCAATAAATTTAATTATATAAATTATAACATATATAAAACAAAATTATAGATCATATAAATGTAAATTTTATGAAAGACGTGTTTGATTGTTATAAATAATTGTAGAAGTGTTAGAACATACTAAAAAAATCAATTAAAAGATGAAGAAATTAAAAAAATCGTGAATGCGGGAATCATGGCTCCTACCGCAATAGGAGAACAACCTTGGCATTTTACAATAATTCAAGATCAAGATTTTCTAAATGAAATGAATGATATGCATTAAAAATATGGCTTCTTTGGTTATGATTTTTTAGAATCAGTATCAAAAAGTGGAAGAAATATACTTCATAATGCTCTTACAGTCATTATAGTTTCAGGAAAAGAATTTGCTTCCAATAATCAAGCAGATTGTAGTGCTGCTATTGAAAACATTCTTCTTGCAGCCGAAGGGTTGGATATTGGAGCTTGCTGGTTTGGCTTAATCAGAGCTTATTTTGAAGATCCAGAAAGTTCAAAAAAGCTTGGAATTCCTAAAGGGTATGTTCTATTATATGGTATTACATTAGGATATAAAGATTCAGATAATCAAAGAAATCCTATAAGAAATAATGAGGTTATTTGGATAAAATAATAGTTAATTAGTTATATTTATTTAGTTATTTATTGGTGAAAAGATAATATGAAGGCTTTAGTTGTTATAACTGGAAGAGGAATGGGAGGAGATGCAGTAAATGCATTAAATATTATCCGAGCTTTAGAAAAAAAAGGTGTAAATTGTGAAATTGCGTTAGATACTAACGCTCCTGGATTACTTTTTAAAAATAATGATTATAAGTGGCATAAAGTTCCTGTACCTCAAGCTGGTGGACATGCAGCTACTAAATCAGCTACAATTAAAGCTGGTTTTAAAACTATAAAAGCAGCATTTCAAACAAGAAATTTAATAAAAAAATTGAATGTAGATGTAGTAGTTGGTATTATTGGGGGAGGAGCTGTTATTGGCTGTGTTGCAGCTAAATTAGCCAGGGTTCCTGCTGTTGGAATTATAGATACTCCTACAGATACAAAAGTTTGCACAAGATTAAATACTTGTATTGTTCTTCCAGAAGCTCAACTTTTTAGATCAGATATTATTCCTAAGAATCTTCATAAATCGTTTTTTCCACTTACTCCAGGTCTTACAAAAGGGGATAAAGATAATGCATTAAAAAAGATAAAAGAAACAATTAATGAAAGCGTTAAAGGAAAAAATAATGAAAACAGTAAAGAAAATTATGAAGAAATTATCTTTGATGAAAACAAACCTAGTATTTTATTTTCTTCAGGTTCATCATTATTTGAAATGATGGCAAAAGGAATAGCTAATGCTACTGATCCTAAGTTATCTGACTTAGCAGAAAGATATAATATTTTATTAGTTGGTGTTCCTTTAGAAGATTCTTATTTAGATTTAATAAATCATAAAAAATTCATCAACCTAGGTTATATTAATTGGATAAGAGATCTTTATGAGTTAATTGATTTCGCTGTTTTAACAGATGATGGAGTAATGATTCAAGAAGCAATGGCATGTGAACTTCCAGCAATTGCACTAACAAGAGTAAAATATGGAAGATATCATAATATGGCGGGAATATTTCCTGGTGCTGTAATAGAATCAGAATTAAAAAATTTAAATGAAAAAATAGAAGAAACTATAGTTAACTTAAATGAAATTAAATCTAAGACTAAAAAATATAGTAAAGAAGTTCTTTCAGCTGGAGATAATGTAGCTGAAATAATCATCAAAGAATCTAAAAATAAATAAAATTAAATTCTCTTGTTTATTCTTTTTTATATATTTTTTATATCTTTTTTATCCAATTTTTATTATTTTATTTTAATTTTTCATAACAAGGAATACAAAGCATTTTATCGTTATAATTGTTTATTCTATGCTGCAGTTAGTTCTTGGCAGTTATCACAAACTATAGATTTATAAATATTTGCTTATTCTGGTTCAGGACTATTAATTTCTCCTATATTGAATATTTCATCAGCTTTCACATTTACAATACTCTTACAAATCTCTTGTGTTATTTGTTTTAAATTTTTTTCTTCATTTTTAGTTATTGTTCCTTCTTTTCTTTTTGTTTCAATTCCATGAATTTAGGATTTGATTTCATAGGATCAAAAGTTGATTTCATAGCTAATCTAACTGCTTTATTCATATTTCTATTTATTACTGTATAAACTCCTTTTCCATAGTCTTTAAATATTAAATTGCCTTTTCCAAATGTACATCCAAGAACTACTTGAATGGAATCTACTGCACAGTTATCATTTTCCACAATAGCTACAATTTCTTCATCTTTTGAAAAATTAATGTTTAAAATATTTGCAGCTATTTTAGCAGCTTTATATCCTACAGCTGATCTAGGCAAGAAGGACCATGAAATTCTGTAACTTCTTCAAAACTTTTCATATTTTTACCTTTTTCTTATTATTTTTTGTTTACATATATTTCATTATTTGGAAGAAAACATCAGTAGATGGATGAATTTCAATAAATTTATCAAAATTCTCTATATTTTCTCCAATTCTCATTAAATAAGATAAATAAGCAACATCACTGACTGATGATGGTGAAATTGCAGATATGGATTCTAATAATCCTTCAGAATCAAATGATGCTTTAGTCATTCCTGTATCCTGTGTTAAAAACCTCCAAAAACCACCTGGGCCTGCAGAACCTGGAACTAAAACATCATTATTTTCTTCATTTTCTTTATTTTTATTAGTTACTTTGTTTTGTTTTTCTTTATCTTTATTAGCTTTATTATTTGAGTTTTGAGATTTATTTGTTGCAAAACTAAGATCCATATCTAAAACAATTGACTGAGGGATATTATTATAGTCAATTTTATGTAAATAACCAGCCATATTTCTAGCAGCTAATATGCCTTCCATTCTAGCCACTGGTGTTAAATTTATTCCTCCAATCACATCACCAGCTGCATATATATTTTCTTTGCTAGTTTGCATCATATCATTAACTTTTATGGCTCCTTTTTTATCAAAATCATTAGAATTAAGAATATTTTCAGCAATATTTGAATTTGGAGATCTTCCTGTTGCTATGAATGTTATTCCTTCTAATTCTGTTATCTCTTCATCTTTTGAACTATCAAAATTTTCCTCACTTTTATTTTCTTTATTTTTTATCAAAGTTTTGTTCTTTTTGATCTCTAATGGGTCTTTATTTTCATATACTGTTACATTTTTAAGTAATTTTTTAACCACATATTCTTTGATTTCTTGTTCAAGTTCCTTTAAAAATCCGGATCTAGCTATTATACTCACTTCACTTCCTAAAGAAGAATAAACGTTTGAAATTTCAGCAGATATTATACTTCCTCCTAAAATATTCAATTTTTCAGGTACTTTTTTTATTTTTAGGATATCTTTATTTGTTATACCATATTTTTTACCTGGAATATTTGGAATAAATGGTTTTGCTCCAGTAGCTATCAATAGATTTTCATAACTCCAAGTTTCGCCATTGACAGTAACTTCATTATCATTAACTTTAGCTTCTCCATATACAATTTCATTATTCAATGATGTATTTTCTTCATGGTCTATTTTATGTATTATTTCTTGTGTTTTAATGATTTTTTTGGTTATTTCTTCATAGGAAAATTCTATATCTCCTTTTATTAATCCTAAATTTTCGTATTGTTTTTTATTATTTAAAAATCTAGCTATATCATTAAATGCACATATAACCATGCATCCTTCATTTAAACAAGTTCCTCCAAGATTATTTTTTTCTATAAGTAAAACTTCTTCATCTAATCTCCCAAATTCTAATCCAGCTAGTCTTCCTGCAGGCCCTGCTCCGATTATAATATTTTTCATATTTTCACCCTTCAAATCATGTATAATTTCTTTTAAATATCTTAATTTAAATCTTAATTTTGTTTTGATTAAATATTGAATTTTTTATAATTTCTATTATTTTTTCATCAATTATTTTTAATTATTATCTATTTCATATTTATTATTAATAATATTCAATATTTTATTATTTATTATTAAGTAATATACTAATAATAACTAATAATATATAGATATTAAATTATTTTTATTTAATTTCATTAATTATATATAATTTAAAAATCAATAATTATTCTATTGTATATTGACTATCATTCATTTAATTTAAAATTATATTCATTAAAAATATTGTGTTAAATTAATAATATGTATTTTATATAGATAATTTTATGATATATTATGTTATGTCAGTTTATTGTTATTATTTCATTTTTATTTAAATTATTAGGAGAGATGATTGAATATGTGTATTGCAGCACCAGCTCAAATTGTCGAAATTAGAGAAGAAGAAAAAATTGGATTTGTTGATTTCGGTGGAGTTAAACAACAAGTAAAATTAGATCTTGTTGATGAAATTGAGGAAGGAAAGTATGTTCTTGTTCATGCAGGTTATGCTATTGAAGTGATAGATGATCAAGCTGCTAAAGAATCTTTGGAAGCATGGGATGAGCTTTTAGATATTTTAGATGAAGAAGATAAAGAATTTCAGGCAGCAGCTGATAAATAAATTTTTCATTTGTCTTAATCTATCTTAATTTAATTTAATTTAGCTTATTTTACATTATTTTATCTATTTATTTTCATTTATTATAATTTATTGTATATTCATTTTTAACTATCTATTGTTAGATAGGATACTTTTTTTTATATTATTTTTTATAATTTTTATAATTTCATGCTTATTTTTCTTATTATTTTTTATTTTATTATTTAATTTAAGTATATTAGTTATATATTTTTATTATCTATTTTTTTTAATTAAATTAGTTTCAACAATTTTTAATATGTTTATTTTAACTTTAAAGATATATTTTAAAGATAAAATCTAATTAATAACTTATATAATATATTTTAATAGAATTACTAAATTAAAAGAATTTAAATAAAATAAAAATCATATTAAATATAACTAAAAAGTTAATAACAATGAGAGGGGATTATATGTCAAAATATCGATGTAAAGTATGTAATTATATATACGATGAATCAAAAGAATAAAAAACCTTTGAAAATCTTTCTGATCTTTGGAAATGTCCAGTATGTAATGCTAGTAAAGGTATGTTTATTAAAATTAAAAAAATTTCTAATACAAATGAAAATAGTGGAAAAAATCAAAATTCTGAAGATACTGTCACTAATGAATCTAACAAAAAAAATCTTCATTTCATGAAGAATCATTCAAAACTGTTTCAGATGTTCTTGTTGAACAGATGGTAGCTTGGGAAATTAAATATGTTTTTGGAATACCAAGAACTTCTTCATTAGGAATCGTGGATGCAGTTCGTAAAAATAAAGATATTGAATATTATCAAGT
Organism: Candidatus Methanobinarius endosymbioticus; assembly: GCA_003315655.1. Taxonomy (GTDB): domain Archaea; phylum Methanobacteriota; class Methanobacteria; order Methanobacteriales; family Methanobacteriaceae; genus Methanobinarius; species Methanobinarius endosymbioticus. Next base: position 99,540 of record NIZT01000025.1, on the reverse strand, counting down.
TAGACATGAGCAAACAGCTGCACTTATGGCTTCAGCTTACGGTAAATTAACAGGAAATATTGCTGCTTGTCTTACAACAGCTGGTCCTGGAACAATTAACCTAGCTATAGGTCTTTATGATGCAAAACAAGACAAATCTCCTATTTTAGCTATAACTGGTCATGTTGAAAGAAAACTTATTGGTACGAGAGCATTTCAAGAAATTAACCAACAAGAATTATTTTTAGCGATTTCAGTATTTAATAAAATGATAACTCATCCTGATGAAACAACTAGACTCACTACTTTACCTATTCTTCATGCATTAATTGAAAAAGATGTTTCTCATCTTTCAGTTTCTGCAGACATTCAAAAAGAAAAGTGTGATGATGAAATTTTAGATATTGAGGGGAGAATTGCAACATTGTCTAGTACTGCTCCTGATAATGTTACTGATGAAGCGGTAAAAATGATAGATAATGCAAAACGTCCTGTTATTGTTGCAGGATGGGGAGCTCTTGAAAATAAAAAAGATATTGAAGAGCTTTCTAAAAAGATTTCATCTCCCGTAGTTACATCATTTAAGGGTAAGGGTGTTATGAACAATGATTATCCGTTGTATGTTGGTGGAATTGGAACTTTAGCTTCTAGAAAACTTACTAATAGTTCTGATCTTCTTATAATTATTGATTGTTCATGTTCAAATAATACTAATCTTCCAAACAGACCAGATATTCAAATGGATACTGATCCTATGATATTTGGTAAAAAACATCCTATTAATTTGAGTACTATTGGTAATAGTGGTGAAATAGTTCCTAATATATTGAAAAATGTGAAAAAATCTGATAAAAAGGATTATTTATCTGAAATTAATGATTTAAAAAATAAATGGAATGATATTTTAGAAGATGAAGAAGACCCTATTAAATTCCCTCTTAAATATCCTTTTATAATGAAAGAACTTTCTTCTTATGCAGATGATGATGCTATTATTGCTATTGATGTTGGTGAAAATGGTTGGAGGGTGGGAAAAAATTTCCCAATGAAAAATACTCAAGAAATTTTAATGTCTGGATATTCAGCTATAATGGGTTTTGGTCTTCCTCCTGCTTTAGCTGCACAAATTATTAACCTTGAAAAAGAAGTAATTTGTATAACTGGTGATGGTGGATTTGCTATGGTAATGGGAGATTTTTTAACAGCAGTTAAATATAATTTACCTATTAAAGTATTTGTTTTTAACAATCATGAACTTGAAATGATAATGTCTGAGCAAAAAAATGAAAAATATCCAAATTGGAATACTGATCTTTATAATTGTGACTTTAGAGAATATGAGGAAAGCTGTGGAGCTACTGGCCTTAAAGCTGCAACATCTCAAGAACTTAAAATGACTATTGAAACAGCTTTTGCTGTTGAAGGTCCAGTTATGGTTGATGTTGAAACAGATCCTAATAGATATGATTAATTAATATAATAATCAATTAATATAATTTATAATATTAATATAATAATTATAAAATTAATTTATAGAATATAACTATAAGCTATAAAGATAAAAATGAAATTATATATTAATAAAAAGATTATATAGTTAAAAATATTTATAATTAAAATTGATTTATCCTACTAAAATATAAAATATTATAAAAATGGAAATATTATCATGAAAGTGATCTGTTCTAATGAAGAATCATTATATCGTCCAGAAGCTCATCGATGGAGAGAGAGGATGCAACTTATGAATCCGATAGGTGATGTAGTTGTTGTTCTTCCATGTAGTATGAAAAAACCATATTCAAATTCTAAATCTCATCAAAAATTTAGAAGAGTTACAAAAGGATATCAAGAACTTATTTTAACCTCTCCTTTTGGAATATGTCCTCGTGAAATGGAAAATACTTTTCCAATACAATCTTATGATGTAGGGGTATCAGGAGATTGGAGTTTTGAAGAAAAAAAATTAGCTGGAGAACTTCTCAAAAATTATGTTAAAGATAAAGATGTAATAGCTAATGTTTCAGGTGGATATGAAGAAGTTTGCCGAGAATATTTAGACGATGTTTCATACACTGCTATTGAAAGTAGACCTACTTCCAATGATTCATTATATAATCTTCGAATGGAATTAAAAAAATATAAGAAAGTTAAAGGTAAAGAACGTCATTTAAATGAACTTAGATCTATAGCTATATATCAATTTGGTCATAATGGAGATAAATTTATTTCAGATGATACAATAGCTAAAGGGATGTATTACAGACGTATTTTCACAAAAAGTAAACAAATAGCTCTTTTAAATAGGGGAGCTGGTTTCTTTTCCATACGTTTAGCTGGGGGGGATATTTTGAATGATTTGGGCATTCATATTGTAGAGATAGATTTTGAACTTAAAACTAATACTCTTTTTGCTCCTGGTGTTGAAAAAGCAGATAAGAATATAATTCCTAATGATGAAGTAGTAGTTGTTAAAAATGGAGAAGTAGTGGGTGTTGGAAAAGCAGTTTTAAATGGAGAAGAAATGGAAACATTATCTAATGGAGTAGCTGTACGTATAAATGATAGAAAGAAATAATATTACACTTTAATTTATTTTGAACTGTTTTATTAATTATTATCATGTTTCTTATCATTAGATTTTTTTATTATTATAGTTATTACTATATATTATTAAAATAATTATTTTATATGTATTTTATTATTTTTATTTTCTTTAATATATATTCATGAGAATAAAATAACTATCTATAAATATAACTTAAACATAATGTTGATATGATTATTTTTGTAAGTGCAAAAATAAGTAAAATCATTATAATTAATTTCAATTTAAATATTAAACTAGTGTAATAGATGACTATAAATCAATTTTATAATTTACACTTTTAAACACTAAAAATGAGGAATACTATGTCAGAAGATTTAGCAAATAATGTAAAAGAGGCTGTTTTTAAAGTTAATGATCCGCATATGGGAGTTAGCATTGTGGAAATGGGAATTGTGCAAAGTATCGATATTGATGGTACAACTGCAAAAATTGTTATTAAGCCTACCAATCCTGGTTGTATGAGTGTAGCTCGTATGGCTGCTGATGCAAAATCTCAAGCTTTATCTGTCGATGGAATCGAAGATACTGAAATCATTATCGAAGGGCATGCAATGGCAGATTCTATTAACGAAATGATAAATAAAAAACCAACTAATTAAATTTTTACTATTTTAATTAATATTTTATTGTATAAAATAAATTTTGTAAATTTTATATTTTTATACAATTTAATATTTTTTAAATTATTTTAAAATAAAATACATTATTAATAAAATTATTTATAACCTATTCAAAATTTATATATTATTGGATAATGAATCGAAAATATTATATATGATAAAATTTAAATGTTTTGTCTAACTTTAATTTTATTTATCTAATTTCATGATTAATTAAAGTATATTCATATATTAAATAAAGGCCAGTGGCTCAGCTTGGTTAGCGCGCACGGCTGATAACCGTGAGGTCCTGGGTTCGAATCCCAGCTGGCCTATTTTTATTTTTAAGAAATTTCAAATATATTATTTTAGATGATATCTTCAGAATTTCTAATTATTTCTTTAGATTTATTTTAAAATAATATTTTAAAAGATTTTTTGATTCTATGATTTTTGAGGTGTAATTTATGTGGGAATCATTGAAATATAAATTTGAAAAATATCCTGCACGCATGAATGTTGCTAGTAAAATGATAGAATTAGGTCTTAGAGCTGGAAAAGATCATAAAATTTATTGCAATGATTTAAAAATTAGTGATATGGCACTAGCTAATGCAGCTAATGTTGATAGAAAAGCAGTAAAACAAACTACTGATTTTATTTTAAACGATGAAAAACTTGCAAATATTTTTGAAAATATTCTTCCAGCTGGAACTCTTTTAAAAAATATAGCGAAAAATCTTGGACTTGGAGTAATAGAAATAGAAGTTGGGGATGAAAACATAGGTATACTTTCTGTTGCTAGTAAATTAATTTCAGAAGAAAAAATAAGTATAAGACAAGCTTATGCTACTGATATTCAACTAGAAGAAAGTCCAACATTGACTATCATTACAGAAGAGAATGTTCCAGGAGAACTTATAAAAAAACTTTTAAAAATAAAAGGTGTTACAAGAGTCTCAGTCTATTAATATAGTTTTTCATTAAATTAATGACAATATTGATTTAGATTATTATTAGTTTAAAATTTATTTTTCAAAATTACCAACTAATTCTTCATGAACTTTTTTTAATCTATAAATGGATTCTTCAAGATTTTTTACATTATATTTTTTCCATTTTTCAGCTACAAATTCAATATTAACTTCATTACTTCTATTAATAAGATTATCTGCATGGGAAATTATTTTTTCTTCAATAGTATTGGGAATATAATTTTTTTTTGGAAGTCCTAGTTCAATAGCTTCTTTTTCAGATATCCCTGATCCTACATGTTTTTCTATAATAGTTGCGACTTTTTCAGAGAATCCATGTTCAACAACAATATCTGCTCCTATGATAGCATGTTTAATATTGTTTGTTTTAGATCTGCCAATATCATGGAGTAAAGCAGCTTTCTCTATTAAATCTTGATCCACATCAAAATGTTTAGATATTTCTTTAGCTTTTTTGCACACTACTATTGAATGTTCAATTACCCATGGTGGACATCCTTCTTCTTTCAAAAGTTCTATTATCATCCAAACGGCCTTTTTTCATGAATTAAATGATAAAATTGATTATATTTATGAATATATAATCAAAAATATAATAAAATATATTAAATCAATTATGTGTTATTAAATATATAAATTAAATTTAAATATATTATTCAATTATGTTTCAAATATATAACTTGATATAATAATTTAAATATATTAATTTAAATTCAAATATATTACTTTATTTATAATTTAATATATTAAGTGAAAATAATTAAAAATTTTAAATATTAAAGATAGTATAAGAATGAATTTTTATGTATTTTTAATCTCTAATAATATTATTAATAATTATTGAAAATATTGATTTGAAATAGTTAATTATTAGAATATAATGAAAATAAAATTAATAGAGATATAAAATTAATATTGATCTTTTAAAGCTCTATATCTAAAGTTTTTAGTTAAATGGGGAATAATAAAATGAAAAATAAGTGTTTGTATATTTAATTATTTTGCATTTTCTGGTATACTGAATGAATAAGCTTTTTCATAATTTGCAATTTCTTCTTTTATTCTGTTAATAATGCTATCATTTTCTTGGAAAGTACTTTCATTTCCGCATTCTGGACATATAAATCCAAGTTCTGATGCTTGATCAAATGCAAATCGTGAATGTCCTTCTGGACAAACAAAAAACATGTTGTTTTCTTCAAGTTCCAAATTTTCTTTTAGATCAGCTATTTTACTGGCTGATTTTTCTTTAATTTGGTTATTTACTCCAGCTGCATCAAATTCCCAGGAATAAGTGTACCATTGTGTTTCAGGATCTTTACTTCTTTTATAACTAGCTAATCCTGAATCATATAACTTATATAATATTTTTCTGACAATATTTAATTTTATTTCAGTTTTTTCAGCTATTTCTTCATCAGTATTAGTTCCATTTATTAAACATTCAACAATTGATAAATTTTCTTCAGCTTGTACAACTTCATTTAATAATTCTTGGACTAATGGTTCATCTAACATTTACTCAACCCTCTCATAAAAAGCAATCCCTTATAAAACATTACATTATCTAGTAGATGGATAAACGATTGAATAAGCACATTGTGACACTAAAAACATGCTTAAAATAGTTAAAACACGCTAAAAAACAATTATGTGCTATCACTATCCTATCACTGTTATATTATATGTAGTTCATATAATATAAAATTAATTATAGTAATAACTTTTTAAAAAATTAATACTTTTATACAATTAAATCTAAAAATAAATCATGAAATAATATGGTAATTTTTAAATATTGATAGCATTATATAATATGTCATAACGTATATTTATTATTTTTTATTATTTCTTATTATAACTGCAGGTGTATGTGTAATAGAATCAAGATCTTCAATAGTAACGTCATCTAAATCACTTCCTAAAACACTTTTTACACTATGAATAGTCTCAATATTTGCTGATAACATTTTTTGATAGTCTTCAGCTATATTAGCTATTTCTATAGCTTCTTCAACGTCACTATCCCATGAACTGCCCAATGGTGTAGAGCCTGCATTGGTTGATAATTGTCCTAAAACATAAGCAAAAAAACCATTATCAGAACTAATTCCATCAATAGCTGTTGGTAATCCTGTGAAATATTTATCTTTTCTTTTATATGTTGCATCTGTATCAATAATCAAAACTTTTCCTGAAACATCTGTTTTAGATTTTATTTTATTGGCTATTTCTATAGCTATTTTTTTAGGATTTTCAGGAAGTAAAGAAACCGAAGTTCCAGGTGCATTACTTAAATCTATTCCTGCCTCCGAAGCAGGTTTTAATGCATGTTTCCATCCGTATAATTTTAAAACAACTTCTTTATGTCTTTTTGACTCATGTGGGAGACGTCTGAGATTTTTAATAGTTCTTTTTTTAATTCTAAATAATGGTCCAAGTATATAACCCCAAATATATTTGCTCCATAGAGTAGCTAAAATTTTTGCAGATATTCCAGGAGTATAATCTACTTCATCCACTAATCTTCCTTGTGAAATAGCTATTGGAGTTTCAGCTATTACTAAATAATCTCCATCCTCTAATAAATTCATAGCTGGATTAATGATTTTATCAAGATTTTCATTTACTTTGATGTATTTTGTTTCAATGGGAATTAGTGTATAGTTTTCATGTTTTATATACTTGTATTCTATTCCCTTTTTATTTTTAGCTATTTTATAGTGTATGGGAGAATTATTTTTTTTCATAAAATCATTTATTGATTATTATTAATATTATTAATCAGACTTTATATATTGTATCTCCTTTAAGTCCTCTACGGATTGTTTCAAGGGAAGTTATATCTTTTGTTGAGATATTTCCAAGATTAACTTCTTTTCCAAGTTTTAAAACAAAATAAATCTGCTGGTCTTTATTAGGAGCTTCCCAGATGATTTTTTCCTCAGGGATGTTTTTTAAAAGATAATCTACTTCTTCTTCTTTTGCAGTTCCTTTTTCATCATAGATGCCGATATTTTTCCCACCTTCTCTAGCTTCTATGATTACTTTATCAGAACCATCTTTTAATTCTGCATTTATCAATTCTATTCTTTTATCTACTGTAATACCCGCATCTGCTTCTGGATCTTTTTTACCTACTTCGGATAAAACATAAAAACCTTTTTCTTTAGCTTCTTTAATATAATCAACCTTTTCCTCTTCAGTCATATCAGTAGATCCATCAGATATTTCAATAGCTTCAAAACCTATTGAAGTAACTTCTTTAAAAAATTCAGGTATCTTATTATTTATATATGCTATTTCAAAAAGTGTTCCACCAGTATATGGAATTATATCAAAAGATTTATACATTTCTACCTTTCTTTCTATTATTTCTTTATCATGAACAATTATTGTTCCCCAACCAAATTTTAAAAAGTCAACATATTCTTCCATTATTTCCATTAGACTTTTTGCAGTTTCAAAACCAAGTCCTTTATCTAATACCATAGTACATCCTTTTTTTCTAGGTTTATTTTCTCTTTGGGGAAGTAAAAATTCAAAACATTTCATGTAATCACTTCTTTTAAATAAATATTTTTATTTTAGTATTATTTTAAATTTATTATTAATTTTTAATCTATATATCATTATATATTCTATTTTCTATTATTATTCATAATTATTATTTATTATTATTAAAGATAAAAATAGATATCCATTCAATTAAAATATACTTTATTAATTAATATTTTCATGACTAAATATGATAATACTGAAAAATATGTTAATAATGAATTATAACAATAAAATACATACTATGCCGAATAATATAAATTAAAATATATAATGAAGCACAATAATTCTATATAAAACACGATTAATGGTAAATATTATAAAATATCTATATACTGATCTTAAAAATATGTCGCAATAATGTATAAATAGTTCTAAAATAAATAGAATTAATAAATTTATGGAGGATTTAATATGAAAAAAGACATAAATTATTTTGAAAAACCTGGAAAAGAAAACACTGATGAATTAATGAATATAGTTAAAGAAAAATTATTAAATTCAGATATTAAATATGTTGCGATAGCTTCTGTTTCTGGTGAAACTGCTTTTAAATTAGCTAATGTTTTAAAAGAAGCAAATATTGAAGATAAAATAACTATTGTAAATGCAACTCACCATTCTGGCTTTAGAGAGAAAAATCAGCTTGAAATAACTTCCAAAATGAGAAAAAAACTCGAAGATAGGGGAATAATAACTTTTTCAGGATCTCATGCTTTCAGTGGTGTTGGAAGAGGAATATCAAATAAATTTGGAGGAGTCACTCCAGTTGAACTTATAGCTGAAACATTTAGAATGTTTTCTCAAGGAATCAAAGTTTGCGCTGAAATTAGTATCATGCTAGCAGATGCAGGACTTATTCCAATTGGAGAACAAATATTAGCTATTGGAGGAAGAGCTAATGGATCAGATTCTGCTGTTATACTTACACCAGCTAACATGACCAATGTTTTTGATATGAGAATACATGAAATATTAGCTATGCCTAGAGATTAAAAAGATAGATTTTTTATTATATGATAGTGTATAAATTGCAGATATAATATATTTTTATTATTATATGATATTTTTATTATTATAGGTTTTTATTATTTTGATCAATAATCATTTCTTTTTTTTATTAACACATTAAAATTCAATTTTAGAATAATTAGATGAACAAAATGATCATGTATTTGATTTGAAATAATTATTATTTAAACATTTTTTCTTAATAATGATAAGATTATTAATAATCATATTTTTATTTGAATTTTTCATTTATTTTGATGATTAAAGTTACAATTAAAATTTTCATCTGATAATTATCTTATATTGGTGTGGATTTGAGAATTTTATCTAAAATTCCTATCTAATATTTAGATTTTTAAGATTTATACTGTTGCATTTAAATATAACTTCTTACAAATCTAATTAACATAATATAAATTAACATAATTGTAGTTTAAAATTTAATTATAGTTAATGGGGGTCAGTAAGTGAAATTTTTAAATGATGCAATCAAAGATTCTGAAAAGAGAATGGAAAAACAGGCTCCAACAAGAATTTCAGCAGACCTAGACGATGAACTTATGGATATGATGGAACAAAGCCGGACTAAAATTTTTGTAATTGGTGCTGGTGGAGCTGGAAATAATACTGTATCTAGATTAAATGAGATTGGTATCGATGGTGCAGATACAATAACTGTCAATACTGATGCTCAGGATTTATTTTACAGTCAATCTGGTAAAAAACTCCTTTTAGGTAAGAAAACTTGTCATGGTTTAGGTGCTGGTGGAGATCCCGAAGTTGGAGAAGAATGTGCTGAAGAAAGCGAAGATGATATAAGAGATGAACTCGAAGACTCTGACCTGATATTTGTAACTTGTGGTCTTGGTGGGGGAACTGGGACTGGTTCTGCTCCTGTAATCTCAAAATTGGCTAAAAAAGCTGGTGCTTTGACCGTAGCTGTAGCTACTATGCCATTTTCAGCAGAAGGTATAAAAAGAAGAGAAAATGCAGAAAAAGGTTTAGAAAAGCTTAAAAATACTACTGATACTGTTATTATCATTCCTAATGATAAACTATTAGAAGTAGCTCCAAATTTGCCATTAAATAAAGCTTTCATGGTTTCTGATGAGATTTTAGGAAGAGCTGTTAAAGGAATAACAGAATTAATAACTAAGAAAAGTTTAGTTAACCTTGATTTCGCAGATATCAGAAGTATCATGCAAGGATCTGGTATGGCGATGATTGGTATGGGTGAATCTGAATCTGGTGACAGAGCATTAGAATCTGTTCACGAAGCTTTAAACAGTCCGTTACTTGATTTAGACATTTCAAATGCAAAAGGTGCATTAATTAATATATCTGGTAGTTCAGATTTAACATTACACGAATCTGAAAAGATTGTTCAAATTGTTGCTGATAAATTAGACCCAGAAGCTAATGTTATTTGGGGTGTTCAAATTGATGAAAACCTACAAAATATGGTTAGAACAACAATTGTTGTTTCTGGTGTTAAAAATCAAGATGAATATAGTGAAAGAGCTATTGAAAAAATTGATGTAGCAGATATGGATAATGTTTCTTCTGATATAGAATCTGATCCTTTAGATGATTTTATTGATGGATCATTCTAATATTTTTCAATATTTTTTTATTTAATTCTTTTTTACTTAATTATTCTTATTTTTTAATTTTCATTAATATTGTAATAAATTTATTAATTACTAGTTTATTACTACCCTTTTTATTAATTACTACTTATGAATTAATAATAATTAATTTTCTAACTATCACTTAGATAGATATTATAATTAAGTTAGTAATACAGATTTTAGATTATATATTTCTCAATTAAGTAAATATAATATAAAATATAAAAAATATAAAATTATTGATTAAGAATTGATTAAGGCAAAACTTTATAAATATAAAATAATAATTATAATATTATTATAAATAATTTTAATCTATAATTTTAAACCTATTAAAATATTGATTATATCTTAATTATAATCTTATTAAATAATTGATAGTAAATATTTTGTAAATATTTATAATTCTTTAGATTAATTTATAAATTCTATTATAATTTATTAATATTTAGATAATTTAAGTACATATAAGGTTTTAAATTAGTAATTAAATTCATAACCTTATTTTCAAAATAAAATAGGGGATCTTAATGAGTGTTCAAGAATCAGTGAATCGTTTTTTTAAAGAATGTAAAAGAGTATTAAGGGTTTCTAAAAAACCAAATAGAGAGGAATATCTCAATTTTTCAAAAGTAACAGCTATTGGAATAGCTATTTTAGGAGTTATTGGCTTTATAATTGCTTTAGTTTTCCAATTAATTGGAATATAAGTTAATTAATAAATATATATTAATTAATATTTCTGATATTAAAATTTCAATTTTTAATCATTTTCAACAATTATCAATTATCGACTTATTTTTATATATTCAATATTGAAATGAATCTTAAGAAAAATAAAGAATTTTTAGAAAAAATTTTTGAATTTTAAATTTTTTTTAAAGTTTTTAAATGCTTTTCACAATATTTTTCATGATATTTTTTTATAAAATATATATTATTTTGAAACCTTTAAATACTTGAAAAATATAAATATAGAATTAATATAAATAATATAATACTAATTTAATAATATAATACTAATTTTAATATTAAAATAAAATTATAGTTTAAAATTATTTATAATTTAGGTTATGATTTAAAATTATATAATTAAAATTATAAAAAATTTATATCATGCAATTTAATAATGTTTATCAAGGTACTGTTTTACCTTAATTAAATAGTTTATTTAATTATTTATTTAAATTGTATTGTTTGTATTGAGATTAGTTTAATTTTATTAAATAAATAATTAAAATTTTAAAAATATTAAATATTTAAAATATATAATATTAGTTTAATATTAGATTATATTAAATATAGTTAGTAAATTAAATACAATTAATAAAATTTTAATTTGTATAGGTGTATTTTAAATGGAAGACCATAAAAATTCCATATATGCTCTCAAGACAGCAACAGGTCAAGAGAGAAATGTGGCTCGAATGTTAGCTAGGAAATCAAAAGATAGTGGTATTGACGTAGGAGCTATTCTAGTACCCGAATCTTTAAAAGGTTATATCTTAGTGGAATCTTCAACTAAAATTGATATGCAAAATCCAGCATTCAAAATACCTCATTTAAGAGGAATTGTCGAGAGTAAATCAAAGACTGCTGGTGATGCCAATATTGTAACATTTGAAGAGGTTAAAAAATTCTTAAATCCAGAACCAATAATATCTTCTATCCAAAAAGGAAGTATTGTAGAACTTATTTCTGGACCTTTTAAAGGAGAAAGAGCAAAAGTGGTTCGTATTGATGAATCACGTGAAGAAGTTGTTCTTGAATTAATTGAAGCTGCAGTTCCAATTCCTGTAACTGTTAAAGCAGATCAAATTAGAATTATACAAAAGGAGGCTAACTAATGGCTAAAGATACCGTAGAAATTCTTATTGAAGGGGGAAGTGCAACTCCAGGACCACCTCTTGGTCCAGCTATCGGCCCTTTCGGACTTAATATGATGCATGTTGTTGAACAAATCAACAACAAAAGTGCTGATTTCGAAGGAATGAAAGTACCAGTTAAAATAATAATTGATAGTGATACTAAAGACTTTGAAATAGAAATTGGTACTCCACCAACAACAGCTCTTATTATGGATGAACTCAACATTGAAAAAGCTTCTCAAGACCCAGGCTTAGATAAAGTAGCAGATTTATCTGTGGAACAAGCTTTAAAAGTAGCTAGAATGAAATTTGATTCACTTTTAGCTAATGATTATAAACATGGTGCTAAAGAAGTAATGGGTACTTGTGTGAGTATGGGTATTACTGTAGATTGTAAAGATCCAAGAGAAGCACAAAAAGGTGTTGATGCTGGGGAATACGACGATATTCTCGTTGAATAAGCACAATAGCTTTAATAAAAAAATAATAATTTTAATAAAAATTATTCATATATTATTCATATATTAATTTAAAATCATGTAAATGATGTTATATTATGATTTAATTCATTTAATGTAATTATAACTTAATATAACTGATACAATAAATTTCATACAATTGATTAAATCAATACTAAAGTATTAGGATATTTAATTATATTTAGATAAAAATACTACAAATACTACAATTTTATTGATTTTCAGTTGATCATGAAACCAAAGAATATCCAATTGTGAACTTAAAGTTCATGGAGGATTTATATGACACAAGAGATTATGGAAGCGGTGAAGAAGGCAAAAGAAGAATCTAAGCCGAGAAACTTCACACAATCTATTGATGTAATTGTAAACATCAATGATTTAGACATCAAAAAACCAGAAAATCGGTTTGATGAAGAAGTTGCTCTCCCTAATGGACGTGGTAAAGAAGTAAAAATAGGCTTTATCGCAGATGGGGAATTAGCAGTTCAAGCTAAAAACGCTGGTATCGATCTTGTTGTGACTAAAGAAGATTTAGAAGAGTATGGTAAAAATAGGAAACAAGCTAAAAAAATAGCTAATTCCCATGACTTTTTCATAGCTCAGGTTGATATGATGCCACTTGTTGGTAGGTTTTTAGGACCAGTTTTAGGTCCGAGAAAGAAAATGCCTAAACCAGTGCCTGCTAATGCTAAAGCAGAACTATTAATCGAAAGATTAAAAAGTACTGTTAAAATAGGTGTTAAAGACCAAGCAAGTATTCAAACTTTAGTTGGAACTCAAGATATGAGTGACGAGCAAATAGCTGAAAATATCGAGGCAGTTCTCACAGTCTTAGACCGCAATTTAGAAAAAGGAAGAAACCAAATTAAATCCATGTTTGTTAAAACAACAATGGGTTCAGTAGTGAGGGTGATTTAAAATGGCTCATGTTGCTGAATGGAAAAAAAAAGAGGTTAAAGAACTCAAAAGTTTAATCGACTCATATGAAGTTATTGGTATAGTTAATTTATTAGACATACCAGCAAGACAATTTCAAAAAATGAGGCAATCTTTACAAGGCAAAGCTGTTATTAGAATGTCTAAAAAGAATTTAATCGATTTAGCTTTTGAAGACTGTAATGATAAAAAAGAAAACATTATAGACCTTTCAAATCACATGAATGGACAACCTGCAATTGTATTCACTGACATGAATCCTTTTAAATTGTTCAAAATATTAGAAAGTAGTAAAACATCAGCTCCTGCAAAAGAGGGAAATGTTCCTGATTCTGATATTGTTGTACCTGAAGGAAATACTGGTTTTGAGCCAGGACCATTATTAGGTGATTTACAACAAGTAGGAATACCTGCTAAGATTGATAAAGGAAAAATTGTAGTTTCTAAAGATCATGTAGTTGTTAAAGCTGGCGAACCAGTTTCTAAGCAAGTAGTTAATATGTTAACAAGACTTGATATCCATCCTATGGAAGTAGGAATTGATTTACAAGCAGCTTATGAAGAAAATACAGTTTATACTTCTGATTTATTAACTGTTGACGACGAAAAAACATTGGCAGATCTCCAAAATGCATTTTTACAGGCATTTAATCTTTCTGTTAATGCTGGAATACCTACTAAAGAAACTATTGTTGCTATTGTCCAAAATGCAAATAGTAAGTCATTTAACTTAGCTATGAATGCGTCTATTCTCACATCTGAGACAACTGAATCTTTAATAGCTCTTGTAAATGCTGAAATGTTAGCATTAGCTAGTGCAATATCTGATAAAGAAGGTGCTCTTGATGATGAACTTCTTGAAAAATTATCTAATGCTCCTGTATCTACAGAACCTGTAGTTGAGGAAACTGAAGATAAAGAAGAAGCTGAAGATAAAGAAGAAGCTGAAGAGGAAGAAGCTGAAGAGGAAGCAGCTGCGGGCCTTGGAGCTTTATTTGGTTAAATAAATAACATAATAAATAACATTTATCAAAATCATAATTTAAAGTTTTTAATTAATCAACATTTGTTAAATTTTACTAATTAAATTAACATTAAAATTTAAAAATTTAAATATAATTAAATATTAAGGTGAAAACATGGAATATATATATGCAGCAATGATTTTGCACAGCTCAGATAAAGATATTAATGAAGCAAACGTTAAAAGTATAATTGAAGCAGCAGGAATTGAAGCAGATGATGCTAGAATCAAAGCTTTAATCGCAGCTTTAGAAGATGTAGATATTGAAGAAGCTATGGCGACTACTGCTATGGCAACAGCTCCTGCAGCTAATGAAGCAGCTAATGAAGCAGCAGATGAACCAGAAGAAGAGGAAGAAGAAGAGGAAGAAGAAGAGGAAGCTTCTGAAGAGGAAGCTGCAGCTGGATTAGGTGCTTTATTCGGATAATTCCGATAAGTACTTTTCTATCTTTTTTCTTTTCATTTTTTTCTATTTTTTTATAAAATTCTTTTATAAATTTTTTCTTTATTTTACGTAATGGTTTGGTTATTTTCCAGGATAAACTATTTTTATATATATTATTTTTGTTTTTTAATTTTTTATCTTTTTATTTAATTTAATTTCCTTCGTATCTTTTTTTCTAAAAGATTGATATTGTGAAACTATCCATCCATAATTATCAATTAGACTAGATAAAATAGCTGTTTTTGAATCAGAATATTTAATTTCAAAATTTTGACAAAAATCAAGATTTATAGGATCTTTAAAAATAGTAATATTTCATTTTTTTAGAGCAATGCATATTTTTTTGCAAACTTTGTCACATCTTCTTGTTTAATATCATTATTTTCAATAATATAGTCAAATATATCGCGCCAATGTCCTCCATATCCTTCTTCAAAATTTGTTTTAGAAACCATTTGTGACCATCCTACTAAAATCTTTATCATAGTTTGTTCTTTGGATCTTATAGGAAAATGTGCAAATTTAAGCTTTTCATATTTAAGAAGTTTTACTTTTTCTTCATGTTTGCTATCATGAGTTAAATCATGATTTCCGGTTATTAATTTAACATCATATTCTTTAACTAATTTTTGCTTAATATGACTTTGTAATATTTTTCTAAAGATTCATCTCTAATATATTTTATTCTTCTATGGAGAAACAATTCACTAAGATCATCATTGGAAGGAATGTAAGTTTCCATTTTACATAATATATGGTATCATCATTTAAATTTTCTAGTATATCTCTTGGATTTCGATTATCACAAATAGAAATTCGTCTATATCTAAAGGAACGATAATGTCTGCAAAGTGTTCTTTTAGAGACATGTTTAAAAATTTGTTCATGATAAAAGCTTGATCATATTCTTTACTATCATATTTTATCACATTTATATTTAATTTTTATTTTTTCATTAGATTTAACATGTCTAATGTATTATCTGAGCTTCCATTATCTAAAAAAATCATCTCATCAAAAATATTCAGACCATATCTAACAAAAGATTCAATCATGTCTGATTCATTTTTTACCATTGTAATTGAAACAATTTTCATGATTATCTTCCTATTCACAAATATTATTAAAATTTTATTTATATGTTTATTTATAGATTTTAATTCATAAAATTTTAATTCAAATTTTTTAGTAATATTTATTTAAATTTATATTTATAATTTATTATACATAAATATTGTATTAAATTGTATAACTATTTATTATTTGATTATACATATATTTATTAATAATATAGAATGATTAAAGATGATATAATGGGGCTATTTGAAATATTAAAAAAGGATTCTAACAATAAACAGAATTATTGTTTACATTGTGGGTAAATGATAATGATAATCTTCCAGAACTTAATATATATCAATTAAATCAATGATATTAACTGGGCACGGTTTTGTAGTATTATACACATATAAAGATTTTGAAAATATTCCTGAAAAAGTCAAAATTAAAGATGCTAATAATATTCTAGATGAATCTGAAATATTTCAGTATAAAAAAGGTTTTAATAAAGAATCTTATTCAGGTTTTGCAAACTGGTTTAGATATAAACATCTTTTCATGAAAAAGAATCCACTTGGTTTGATTGTGATATATTAAGTATAAGAAATATTTTAATGAATTAAATAAATCTAAAAATATAATTTCTACTCAAGAATATTCTGATGGTACTTGGTCCAAATAATGATTTTTTAAGACTTGATAAAAAAAATAAATTATTAAAGTATTTGTTAGATATACTGAAAAATGTAAAAGATAATATAAATCATGGTCAAACAAGGTCCACCTTAATTAATAATGCTATTAATGAAAAATTTCAAGAAGAAAAAAACACCTTTCATCTGTTAATTTAATTAGCTCAATCAGTTTTTTCCAATACTTAGCTTTTTTAAAAGAATCTTCTGAGGTAATTAAACAATTAAAGTATGAGGAAATTTTTGGTTTTCATATATGAAATACTATGTTTAAAGAAAATAAAGTAGAATTGAATAGTCAAAGTAATAGTTTTTACAATGATTTAAAAATAATAATATTAGAAAGTAATTCTAAAAAAGAATATGAAGAAAAAAATAAATAATTTCTTTGACATAAATAAATCTTAAATAATCTTAACTAAACTTAAATAATTTTTAAATCATATTTAAACATATTTAACGTATTAAAATATTATTTAATTATATATATTTTAATTATTCTTAAATTAATTCAATAGTAATGTGTATAATAATCAAATAACTAAAATATTATCTTTAACAACAAAAATAATGATTAAAATCATCTTTTTACCCAATAACTGGATATCACTAATATATAGGATTTGAAAGCTCAACTTTTCGAAAAAGATTAAAAATTTTGGATATATTAAAAAAAGAAAAATTAAATCCCATATATAGCTATAAAATCATTAAAACTCATAGAAAAATAATAGAAAATAATCTATTCGATGAAAATTTTTATTTAAAAAACATATTATGTTAAAAATTCTGGTATAGATCCCTCAAATCATTATATCTATCATGGTTATAAAGAAAAAAGAATTCCAAGTAAAAATTTTAATGGAAATTTTTATTTAAAGAAAATATGATGATGTAAAACGAAAAAATATAAATCCTTTAGTTTATTTTGTTTTATATGGTGCAAAAGAAAAAACATCTCCTTGTAAAAAAATCTAAAAACAAACCTAAAATTAAATCTAAAAATAATGCTATGAATAAGAAAATTCAATATTTGGAAAATAAAATAGAAAATCAAGATAAAACTATAAAAAATTTAGATGAAAAACTAGATACAAATAGAAAACAGATAAATTCTCTTCAAAAAGAACTTGAAAAATATACTCAAATATATGATTATAAAAGAATAAATAAAGAACAAATTGGAAGCTTTATTGAAAATTTTAAAGGTTATGGGATTAAAAAAGATAAAAAAGATATTAAACTCATTATTTCACTAACATATTTTCCTGAAAGAATGTATGATAGTCATTACTGTTTATATTCATTATTAACACAGAAACTAAAATCAGATGAGTTAATTTCATGGTTAAGTAAAGAAAAATTTCCAAATTTAGAAGAAGACGTCCCAAAAAAATTCTTGATTTTAAAAAGCATGACTTATCTATAAAATGGATTAATAATAATACTAAATCATATAAAAAACTTATACCTACTTTAAAAGAATATCCTACTGAATAATAACAACTGATGATGATATTTATTATCCTGAAGATTGGCTAGAAAGATTATATTCTGATCATGATGGATAAAATATAGTTGCTCATAGAACTCATTTAATAAAATTTGACAATAAAAAAAATTAAACCATATTTAAATTGGGAATGGTGTCAAAAAAATAATGAAATTAGTTTTTTAATTTTCCAACAGGATGTGGTGGAACATTATATTCTCCAAATGTTTTACATACTGATGTTTTAAATGAAGAAATTTTCACAAAACTTTCACCAAATGCTGATGATTTATGGTTTTGGGCAATGACTGTTTTTTAAATGATAAAAAAATAAAAATAGTTATCATGATTTGATATATATAAATCCAGAAAGACTATTGCCTTTTAATAATGAAAAAATATTAGCTACTGAAAATTTAGGTGGTGGTAATGACAAACAATTGAAAGCTATTTTAGATCATTATCCTATAATTGAAAAAAACTTGAAGAGAATATAAATTCAGAAAAACAAATAACACCTACTAATGAATCAAAAAATCAAAAAAATAACTTTTCTTCAAAAGATTATTGGGAATCTAGATATAAAATGGGTAAAAATAGTGGAGAAGGTTCTTATAACTTCTTGGCAAACTTTAAAGCAGAAGTAATAAATGAATTTATATCTAAAAATAATATTGAAAATGTCATTGAATTTGGTTCAGGTGATGGTAATCAACTATCTCTTTCAAATTATCCTAACTATATTGGATTTGATGTTAGTGAAAGTGTTGTAAATAAATGTATAAAAAAATTTAAAGAGGATACTAAAAAATTTCTTTTATTAGATAAATATGCAGGAGAAAAGGCTGATTTAACATTATCTTTAGATGTTATTTATCATTTAATAGAAGATAATATATTTGAAGAATATATGGATAGACTTTTTAATGCTTCCAAAAAATTTGTAATAATCTATTCAAGTAATGATAATGATCTAGAAAATATAGCTGCTCATGTAAAACACAGGAAATTCACTGATTATATAGAAAAAATATGTCACAATGGAAATTAATAAAATTTTTAAAAAACAAATTTCCATATAAAGGAGCTAATACTAAAGAATCTTTTTCAGACTTTTATTTTTATAAATATGATAAAAATTTAATAAAATTTGTTAATTTTCTATAGATTCTTTATTTTACTTTTATTTTTATAAAATCTATTTTTATATTACTTGATTTATTTATATTCCTCTTTATATTGTCTATTTTTTTAAAAAGTATATTTTTATTGATTTAATTTATAAAATTATGATATTTTATAAGCAAATATATTATAATTAATAATTTTTTTATAAATTTACTCTATATATTATTGTAGTTAGACAACTTTTATTAAGTAAATTAAACATAATATTTTATTATTAATCATTACTTTAAATAAAAAATCTTTAATATTAAATTTAAATTTATATATTTGATATTTTTCATTGTTTTTATGTGAATATTGAATTTAACTATTAAATTCATTTATATCAAATGGACTTAACTATAATTATTTAATTTTAATTTAATTATTAATTAATTTAATATTAACTTTAATTATTTATTTAATAATTATTTTATTTACTAAAATATCCTATAAAATGTATTTATATTTATTAAAATATATTTTAAATTATAAACTTTATAAAATGATAATATGACGGAAATATTGAAAGAACTTGGTTATACTAGACAAAAATGTGAAAAATGTGAAAATCATTTTTGGTCTATTCCTGAAAGAGCTACTTGTGGAGATGCTCCCTGTGATGAATATGAATTCATTGGAAATCCTGCAACTGATAAAAATTATGATCTTTTTGAAATTCAAAAAGCTTTCACTGAATTTTTTGAAAATAATGGGCACACTCCTATTCCTCGCTATCCTGTCTTAGCTAAAAGATGGAGAGATGATGTATTTTTAGTAGGGGCTTCAATATATGATTTTCAACCATGGATTACTTGTGGTTTAGTTGAACCTCCAGCTAATCCTCTTGTAATTGCTCAACCAGCTATACGTTTAAATGATGTTGATAATGTTGGAAGAACTGGTAGACATATGACCTGTTTCACAATGGGGGCTCATCATGCTTTTAATCGTCCAGATAATGAAATTTATTGGAAAGATGAAACAGTAAGACTTTGTCATGGTTTTATAGATAGTATTGGAATTGATCCTGCTGAAATCACTTTCATTGAGTCTTGGTGGGAAGGTGGAGGAAATGCTGGACCTTGTTATGAAGTTTGTGTAAGAGGAGTTGAATTAGCTACTCTTGTATTTATGCAATATAAAATACTTCCAAATGGAGATAAGGAAGAAATTCCTCTTAAAACAGTAGATACTGGTTATGGTTTAGAAAGATTCGCATGGATTAGTCAAGGAACTCCAACTGCTTATGATGCTTGTTTTTCACCGGTAATAAATAAACTTAAGGAAATGACTAACATTAATGTAGATGAAAAGATTTTAGCTGAAAATGCTCAAATAGCTGGAATGATGGACATTGAAACATTTGCTGATATTCGTTCTCTTCGTGAAAAAGTAGCTGATAAGCTTAATATATCTATAGAAGAACTTTTAAAATCTACTGAACCAATGGAAGCAATATATGCCATAGCTGATCATACTAGGTGTTTAGCTTTCATGTCAGCTGATGGTATTATTCCTTCAAATGTTAAAGAAGGTTATCTCGCAAGACTTGTTTTAAGAAGAACTATTCGTTTTATGAAAGAACTCAATATGGATGAATCTCTTTATGAGATAATGGAAATTCAACTGGACTTTTTATCTAAATTTTATCCTGAAATTAAAGATACTCAAGAACATATAATGAATATAATTAATCTTGAAGAAGAAAGATATGCAAAAACTATTGATAAAGGTAATAGAATTGTTAAAAGAACAATTAAACACTTGAAAAAACAAAATAAAAATTTATTACCTGTTGAAACCTTAATTGATCTTTATGATGCTCATGGAATGCCTCCTGAAACAGTTAAAGAGATAGCTGAACAAAATTATAAAGAAGATGAATTTGTGGTTAATATCCCAGATAATTTCTTTACTTTGGTAGCTAATCAACATAGCGAAGAAAAAATATTTGAAGAAGATAAATTGGAAGTAGATTATCCTCCAACAGATCTATTATTTTATGATGATTTTTATACTTCTGAATTTAATGCTGAAGTTTTAGATGTTATTGAAATTCGAAATTCTAAAAATAAAACAAATTCTAAAAATAATAAAAATAAAGAAAAAAATGAAAATAAAGATTTTATTGAAAATAAGGATTTAGCTATTATTTTAGATCAAACAGCTTTTTATCCAGAAGGAGGAGGCCAACCTTCTGATCTAGGTTATTTAAACATTGAAAATGATGAAATAGAAGTGATTCATGCTCAAAAAATTAATACTGTGGTCCTTCATAAAATTAAAACAGATAAAAGTATTGATTATTTTAAAAATAATGAAATTGTAGGAAAATCAATCACTGGAAAAATTGATTGGAATAGGAGAATTTCTCTTGCAAGAAATCATACTGCTACTCATTTAATTTTAGCTTCAGCTAAAAAAGTTCTTGGGGATCACATCTGGCAAGCTGGTGCTCAAAAAGGATTAGAAAGATCTAGACTTGATTTATCTCATTATAAACGTATAAGTCAAGAAGAAATTAATCGAATTGAAAAAATAGCTAATGAACTGGTCATGGAAAATATTTGTGTGGATATTACCTGGATGAGTCGGGATGAAGCTGAAAAAGCTTATGGATTCACACTTTATCAAGGAGGGACTGTTCCTGGGTCTACAATTAGGGTTATTAATATTCCTGATATTGATGTACAAGCTTGTGCAGGTACTCATGTTTTAAATACTGGAAATATTGGATTACTTAAGATTAATAAAACAGAAAGAATTCAAGATGGTGTAGAAAGAATTGATTTTTCAGCTGGATCTTCTGCAATTAATTCTATGCAAATTAATGATGAATATCTTCGTGAAAGTGGGAATATATTTAAAGTAACTTCTGATCAGCTTCCTAAAACTTGTGAAAGGTTTTTCACTGAATGGAAATCTTATAAAAATGAAATAAACAAGTTAAAATCAGAAATAGCCAATCTTAAAATAAATGACTTAGATAATAGTTTAGATGAAATCAATGGACTTAAAGTAATTAAACAAATCATTGATGGAGATATTAAAGAACTTCAGAAAATAGCGACTGACTTTACTGATAATAAAAAAACAGATATTGCAATTTTAGCTAATAATGAGGGTAAAATTGTTGGAGCAGCATCTAAATTAGCTATTGATAAAAATATAAAAATTAATGACATAATTAAAGAATCTGCACAAATACTCGGTGGAGGTGGTGGTGGAAGACCAACATTTGCTCAAGGAGCAGGACAAAAAACTGATAAAATTGAAGAAGCAGTTGATTTAGCTATTGACCTAATAAAAAATAGTTAAATTTAGAATATTAAATTTTTGGATGATATATTAATTTATTAAAAATATTTTGATTACTTTATATGGGATGATTTTTTGAAATCAAGAACAGTTGATGAAATTAATGAAAAAATATCTAATGGAGAAGTTAATGTTTTCACAGCTCATGAATTAAAAGAGCTAATTAGAGATGATGATACTCCTAAATTTGAAGAAGTAGATGTTATTACTTGTGGTACTTGTGGTGTAATGTCTGGTACTGCAGCTATTTTCCATTTAGATGTATTTGATCCAGGATCATTTAAAAAAGCAAAAAACATTTATTTAAATGGGGTTCCTGCTTTTGTAGGGCCTTGCCCTAATGAATGGTTGGGATCTATTGATACTATTGTTTATGGAACTAGTCGTAGTGTTTCTGATGAAAATTATGGTGGAGGATTCTTATTTAAAGATATTATTGGTGGAAAAGAAATAGATGTTGAAGTAGAATCCACAGATGGTGAAAAATTCAATTCTTCGATTACTATTGAAAATATTCCTAAAGCTGAAATGATTGGGACAAGAATGGCTTTTAAAAATTATACTGCATTTACAAATCCTTCTAATGATTTAGTTTCATCAATATTTAATGCTATTCCTATGGAAGGAAATTTTAAATCATTTTCGTTTTCTGGATGTGGGGAGATAAATCCTCTTCAGAATGACCCTGAAGGGAATACTATCAAAGAATCCTCTAAAATTTTACTTAATGGATCAGAAGGTATTGTTCTAGGAAATGGAACTAGAAGTACTGATGTCAAACCTAATTTAATGTTAGCAGCTGATATGCATCAAATGAATTCTACATATATTGGTGGTTTTAAAACTCCTGAAAGTCCGGAAATCTTTAATTCAGTAGCTATTACTATTCCTATTTTAAATGAAAATATATTAAATAATTTAATGGTTTTAAATGAAAATATTCCACTTCCAGTTGTTGATATACAAGGTAGACATTTACCTCTTGCAGAAACAAATTATGAAAATGTTTGGAATGGATTTGATGAAAGACCAAAATTTAATGAAGAAAAATGTATTGATTGTAATAAATGTTTAGTAGAAGAACGTTGTCCTACTTTTGCATTTGTAAATAAAAAGCATAATAAGTCTTTAGATCTAGTTAAATGTTTTGGTTGTGGAATATGTGCTTATTCATGTTCTGGAGATGCGTTTGAAATGAATACTGGTATATTGTCTTTGAAAATTGATGAAAATGATCATGATATTCGTATTGCATGCAGACAATCTGATATAAAAAGAGCAAAATCTTTAACTAGTAAATTAAAAAATATGATTAAAAATAATGAATTTAAATTGTAATCAATTCAAATTTAAGTAATTTAAACTAAATTTATATTTAATAAGAGGTATTTAATGAAACATAGTTTAATAATTGGAAGATATGGGGAATTGGGATTGAAAAGTCCACGTGTTAGAGGTCGTTTTGAAAGAAAGCTTTCTTCTAATATAAAAGCTTCTTTTAATTGTGAAATTGATATAAATCAAGCACGAATATTTATATTTCCAGAAAATTTTGATGAAGCTTTATCTAAACTTCATAAAATATTTGGGATTGTTTCTTTTTCTCCAGCTATATCTACTCATAGTACATTTGAGAACATTGAAAAAACATTATCTGAATATACAGATAAATTGGTTGAAGAAGGTTTAATTGATTCAGAAACTCCTTTTGCAATAAGATGTCGTAGGGTTGGAACTCATGATTTTTCTTCTCAAGAATTAGCTGCATTTGCAGGTGCAGTTGTAGTTAGAAAATTAAATTGTCCTGTTGATTTAACAAATCCTAAACTTGAAATTTTTATAGAAGTTAGGGATGATGAAACTTATATATTTCATGAAAAGATTAAAGGTCCTGGTGGATTACCTTTAGAAACTCAAGGAAAATTGGTTTCTCTTATTTCTAGTGGTATAGATTCTCCTGTAGCTACTTATATGATGATGAAAAGAGGTTGTGAAATAATAGCTCTTCATTTTGATAATGAACCATTTACAAAACCAAAATCTAGAGAAAAATTTAATTCAATCATAGAAAAACTTGAGGAATACTCTAGTGGAGTTTCTCTTAGAACAAGAATTGTTAATTATGGAGAATATCTTCAAAAATGTAAAAATAATGCTCCTGATAAGATGACCTGTATTCTTTGTAAATCAGGAATGTATCAAATAGCTGGAATGTTGGCAAGTGCTATGAATGCATTAGGGGTAGTTGATGGAAATAGTGTAGGTCAAGTAGCATCACAAACTCTTCCCAATATATTAGCTACTCGTGATAACTTAGATGTACCAGTTTTAAGTCCTTTGATCGGAATGGATAAAGTTGAAATAGAAAAAATAGCTAAAAAAATCGGAACTTATGATATTTCAAAAGAAGATGATGGTGGATGTAATGCAGTTCCTAGATATCCTGAAACAAAAGCAGATATTGAAAGAGTAAGATTTGCTAAGGAAGATATGAACCAAGAAGAAGAATTAAATAAAGTTTTTGAATCTATATTTGTTAACAATATAAAACAATAGTTAATTTATTCAATTATATCATAAAAATTTATTTAATCTTAGTATTTTATAAATTTTATTTAGATCTATTAAATTTTTAAATTTAAATATCATTTTATTTTATTTTTTAATTGAGGGAAATTTTTATTAACTACTTTATATTAATTAATTCATTAATTATATTTAATTAGCTGATTATTATTTAGTGTTATTTATTATAATAAATAATTAAATATAATTAGTCTTTTTTATAATTAGTCTTTTTTCGAATGTTTTATATATTATTTGTTTTTATAGGGGAGGTCATATGAAGATTACTTTTATTAATCCACCACAAATTGCATCAAAATACAGTTTATGGGAGGTAGTTGCACCTCCATTAGGTTTAAGCCTATATGGCAGCTGTTTTAGAAGAAAATAACTTTCCAGTAGATATCATTGATGCATCTGCATCTGATTTAGAATGGGAAGATCTGGAAATTCAATTGAAAAAATCTCACCCAGATATTATCACTATTACTGAATTAACTCCTACCATAGAAAAAGCCTTAGAAACTGCTAAATTTTCAAAAAAAGTTTGTCCAAATGCTTTAATTATTCTTGGAGGATATCATCCAACATTTAACTATCAAGAAACATTGAATAATGATTTTGTAAATATTGTTATTAGGGGAGAAAGAGAATATACTATTTTAGATTTGGTTGAAAATATTGAAAATGATGGTGATTTAAATCAAGTTAAAGGAATAGCTTTTGACAACGTTGTAACTCCTGAAAAAGAATTAATCACAGATTTAGATAGCTTACCTTATCCTGCAAGACATTTACTTCCTATGGATAAATATAAACTTCTTAATATGGATACTAAAATATCTATCCTGATTACAAGTAGAGGTTGTCTCCAATGCAGTGTTCTTTTTGTTCCTCTGCTTTTCTATGCATGGGTCTAAAGTTCGTTTAAGATCAGTTGAAAAATAGTGGATGAAATGGAATTTTTGATTTAAAAGTTTCATGTTTAAACTATAGCTTTTATTGATGATACTTTTACACTTAATAAAAAAAGAGTTATTTCAATTTGTGATGAAATTATAAAAAGGAACATTAAAATGTTTTGGGAGGTACTGCTAGAGTAGATTCCTTAGATGAAGATACCATAAAAAATGAAGGAATCAGGTTGTATAACTTTATTTATGGGTGTTGAATCATCTGATCAACAAGTATTAGATACTGTTAATAAACAAATCACAGTAAGTAAAATAAAAGAAGCTTTTAGAATTTGTAAAAAAGAAAAAATTCGTACTATTGCATCTGTTGCATTTGGAATGCCTGGAGATACAATGAAAGTATTAAAAATACTATTAAATTTGTAAAAATTTAAAACCTTCTTATGCAATATTTTCTTTAGCTACTCCTTATCCTGGAACCAGATTTTATAAAAAAGCCTTTGAAAAAAAACATGATTAAAAATAAGGATTGATCTAAATATAATCTCATTTCTCCTATTATTAGTACTTTAGATTGTTCATTGGAAGATTTAAGAAAATATTCACACTATGGCATTTTGTAAATTTTATTTAAGGCCAAATTATATAATTCAACAATTGATTATGGATAGTCCAATTTTTGTTAAAACAATCTTTGGTGTAATTAAACAAGAGATACATTAAATAATCTATTGTAAAATAAGCTATATTTAAATAATTATTAATTAAATAATTTATAGTTAAAATTTTTCTAAAACTTTCTTTGATCTAATAATTGTCTGATAATATAACTGATTTATAATACCTATTTATAAATTACATTTATTTCATGATACATATTTATTTTTATGAATTAATATATCAATTATAATTTAAATTATATAATTATAGTGTACATTATTTATTAATAAATTATAATAAAAAATATAATAAATTTATATAATAGATTATACTAAATAAAGTATAATCTATTATATAATAGATAATTTACAATTTAAAGATAGAAATATCATATAATTTTTGAATATAATAATTTTTTACAGATTAATATTTTAATAATAATTAATTTTTATTTAGAAATATATTATTATTAAATTATTATTTAAAAATTTAATAAAAATATAATAAAATTATATTAAAGTTATAATAGAATTTTAAATAATTATAAAATCAACTTTATGAGGTAATATAATGAAAACAACTATTAGTGTAATTAAAGCAGACGTTGGAAGTATTTCTGGCCATTTAATAGCTCATCCAGCTTTATTAGAATCCTGTGATGATGTATTAGCAAAAGCTCTTGAAGAGGGGTTATTAGAAGATTATTATATAACTCGTTGTGGGGACGACATTGATATGATAATGACTCACAGAAATGGTGAAGAAAATGAAGAAGTTCATGAAACTGCTTTTAATGCTTTCATGAAAGCCACAGATGTAGCTAAAGAATTAAAATTGTATGGTGCAGGACAAGATTTATTATCTGATACTTTTTCAGGCAATATTAAAGGTATGGGTCCTGGTGTAGCTGAAATGGAATTTAAAGAAAGACCCAGTGATCCTGTCATAATTTTCTGTTGTGATAAAACAGAACCTGGTGCATTCAACTTACCTTTATATAGATTATTTGCAGATCCATTTAATACTGCAGGACTTACAATTGATCCAAGTATGCATGATGGATTTAAATTTGAAGTATTTGATGTAATAGAACATAGAAAAGTTATTTTAAGATGTCCTGAAGAATCCTATGATTTACTTGCTCTTTTAGGTTCTACTGGTAGATATGTTATAAAACGTATCTTTAAAAAGAATGGTGAAATTGCAGCTAGTATGAGTACAGAAAGATTAAACTTAATGGTTGGTTCATATGTTGGTAAAGATGACCCTGCAGCTATTGTAAGAGCACAATCTGGTTTCCCATCTGCTGGAGAAGTTGTTGAACCATTTGCATTCCCACACTTAGTAAGTGGATGGATGAGAGGTTCTCACAATGGTCCTATGATGCCAACAGCTCAATATGAAGCAAATCCTATCAGATTTGATGGGCCTCCTAGAGTCATTGGTTTAGGTTTCTCAATAGCTGATGCTAAATTAGGCATGCCTGTAGATTTATTCGATGACCCTGCATTTGACAGAACTAGACAACAAGCTTCTGAAATTGCTGATTACATGAGAAGACATGGTCCATTTGAACCACACAGATTACCAAGTGAAGAAATGGAATATACCTCTTTACCTGGTGTACTTGAAAAATTAGAATCAAGATTTGAAAAGATGGATTAATTTCCATATTTTTCTATTTTTTATCTTTATTTTATTTTTTTTTTTTTTAAAAAAAAATTATTCTTAATTTTATAAATTAATTTATTTACTTATTTATATTATTTACTTATTTGATATTTATCTAAATTTTGAATTTTTGTATATTCTTATTTTAATTTTCGCTTCTTTAATTTTTGATAAAATATATTTGAATTATTTTAATTTTATAAATAATAGTTTATGAAAATTTTGATTTTATTGTTTAAAATAGTTTATTATTTCTTAAATTTTTTATAATTGGTATTTGCTCTATATTTTTTTATAGATTTTTTAGATTATAATTATTTTTTTATATTTTTAATAAATTTTAATAAAATTTAAATTTTAAAATATAATTATACTAAACTTTTAATAACAATTAAAAATATAGTATTATTGTAATATATTTTTTGAAAGAAAATTATATAAGATGGGTTTATATGAACAGTTTTAAACAATCAAATATATTTAAATTGGTAATTTCATTTGTAATTGTTTTTGCAATTGGAATATTATGGTCTTTAGTTACTTCTCCTGCACTAGATAAATGGTATCTGACTATTGCTAAACCTTCATGGACACCAGCAGGTTGGGGTTTCCCAGTGGTTTGGAATACTCTTTATGCATTAATGAGTATAAGTTTATTTTCGGTTTTAAAGGAGAAATTTAGTAATAAAAATATAAAATTTGCTTTAACAATATTTGCAATCCAATTAATATTAAATTTAATATGGTCTGTAATCTTTTTTGGACTTCATTCTATAATTGAGAGGATTAAGAGTTATAGCTCTGCTTTGGATATTTATATTGATAAATATAATAGTGTTTTATAGAATATCTAAATAGGCAGGAATTTTACTTATTCCTTATATTGTATGGATTACAATAGCTACATATTTAAATTATAGTATTTATTCATTGAATTTTTAATTTTAATAATTATTTAATAATTATTTAATATTTATTTAACAATTAATTTAATTATTAATTTTATTTTTTATAATATTTTTATTACATTTTTTATTAATCTCTTTTAATAATTTTTTTATTAAAATGATAATAAACGATAGAATAATGAATAAATAGTAATAAATTAAAAGAAAGAGATTTAAATAATAATTAATTAAATGATATCATGAATAATTCTTAAAGTATCAATTAAACCATGGCTATAGCTAATACATTTGAATGAAGTGATTTCATCTCCTTTTTCAAGGTAATATTTACAATCTTCACGATAATCTTTTGCCCTTGATATTGTTTTTTTTTCTTTTTTTGAAAAATCAATATTTTCTATTTCTTTAAGATTATTTTCTAATTTATCAAGATCTTTTAATATTTTATCTGTCCATTCAAGATTATTTATCATATTAGTGCTCCTATTTAATAGTGACTTATTAATAAATATTTTTTTTAGTTGATATCCTGATAATGAGTTTATTATTTAAATATTTATTAAATATGTATAATAATATGATTATATTAAGCATGTTAATTAATATTATGGCTAAGTTTAATAGCATCTATTAACCCATGTGCATATGTAATACAACCAAAAGAAGTCATTTCATCTTTTTTTTCAAGGTAATATTTAGAATCTTTTTTGTAGCTTTTAGCTCTTTCTATTATCTCTTTTTCTTCAGAAGTGAATGTTAGATGATTTATTTCATCTAAACTTTTATCTATTTTTTCAATATCAACAATAATTCTTTGTTTATAATCCATAATTATGACCTGATATTATTGAAATCTTCAAATTCATTTCTATTGTTTGTTTTTTTATTTATTAAATAATTTTATTTATTTTTATTTATAATTTTTATTTATATTTATTTACTTATTTTTCAAGATTTATTCTTTCATATCTAGTAGCCTTCCAAACATGGTAAATTCTTTGAACTACAGTTATATATGAAAGTATAACAAGTAATACAATTGTCCAATTCATATAAATACTATTATTTGAAAATACAGCTATGATGGGTCCTGCTACTAAAATTAAGAGCCTTGTAGCTCTTTCACCTATTCCTACATTACATTCGCTTCCTTTTGATTCAGCCCTTGCTCGAACATAGCTTACCATTATTGCAGAATGGATAGCTAATGCACCAATTAACCAAGTGGTAAATCCTCCTAGTATTAAACCTATAATTATTATAGCATCTGAAATTCTATCCATTGTAGAATCTAAAAAAGCACCGAAATCTGATGTTTTATCATGATATCTAGCTATAGCCCCATCAAAAACATCGAAAATTCCACTTAATAATATGAATATTGCACCCATTAATAAATCTCCTCTTGCAAAAAATATTGCAGGTATTAAAGCTATTAATGGTGAAATAAGGGTTAATATGTTAGGATTTATATTCATTCTTTTAGCGATTGGTTCAAGAATTTTTTTTAAAAGGGGTCTGAATCTTTCTAGCATAGATATATTATATGAAAATAAATATTTATATAAGTTTATATAAAATTTTATATGAATATGTTAATTATTTTATTTGTTAAATAACTTATTAATATACTAATTATTAACATATCTATCCTATTATTTTTAATCTTTAGAATATACGTATTTAATTTTCTATTTGTGTGATTTTATGAAAACAGTAAAAATGGATCAAAATGATCCTGACTTGGATTTAATTGATGAAGCTGTTGAAGTTTTAAGTCCTGGAGGAGTTATTCTTTATCCAACTGATACAGTATATGGTTTAGGTGCTAATATATTCAATGAAAAAGCGGTTGAAAAAGTTTATAATATTAAAAATAGAGATTATATTAAACCATTATCTGTATGTGTTTCTTCTGTTGAAGAAGTGCATTTAATTGCAGTTATTCCTGCTGAATATGAAAATTCATTATCTAAATATTTACCTGGTCCCTTCACGTTTATTTTCAATAAAACGGATTCAATACCTGATTATTTTGCTAAAAATCATAAAATTGGAGTTAGAATTCCTAAAAATGAAATATCTAGAAAACTAGCTCAGAATTTTCCAATCACTTCTACTAGTGCAAATCTTTCGGGAAAAAAAACTTTAAAAAGCCCTAAAGAAATTTTATCTCAGTTGAATGAGGGAATTGATTTTATCGTCGATGTTGGTTCATTAGAAGATTCTGTACCCTCAACTGTTGTAGATTTAACTAGAAAAAAACCTAATATTTTAAGACAAGGAACTGGTATTTTTAATTAAATATATTAAAAAATATGAATACTGATTATAAAATTATAATATTATAAAATACTAAAATAAAAAAACTAAATATTAAACCAAAATATTATTTTAAGTCACGGAGAAATCATGAAAACATTATTTAATCTAAAAAATCCTTCTAAAATAAAAACTAATTCTTCTTTAGATCTTATTCTAGGGGGTGGAATTGAAAAAGGGAATATAACTCAATTTTATGGGCCTCCAGGATCAGGTAAAACTAATATATCTTTAAGTTTAGCTGTACAAGTAGCAAGAGAAGGTAAAAAAGTTATTTATATAGATACTGAAGGGGGAATATCTATTGACAGGATTAAACAATTAGCTCAAGATGATTTTAGTGAGATTGCTAATAATATTATTATATTTGAACCTAATTCATTAGACGAGCAAACTGAAGACTTGAGAAAAATTGAATCATGGCTTAGTTCAAATGTTGATGATGTGGATCTGATAATTTTAGATTCAGCAGTAGCTCTCTATAGACTAAATGAAAGGAAATCTAAAGCTCTTAATAAAGAATTAGGCGTTCAAATGTGGATTTTGTCTAAATTATCTCGTAAATATAATGTAGCTGTTGTTATAAATAACCAAATATATTCCACTTTTGAGGATGAAAAACCTATTTCAGTTAAACCAGTTGGTGGAACTATTTTAATGTATTGGAGTAAAGCTATTCTCGAACTTTCAAAGTCTGAAATAGATGGCCAACGTGTAGCTACTTTAAAAAGGCACAAAACAATAGCTGAAGGTAAGAATACTAACTTCACTATTAATAATTTAGGAATCAAATGAATTCATTTATTTGACTTATTTATCTAGTTTATAGCTAATTAATATATTTAATTCTATATTTCTAATTCTATATTAATTATTATATATTTCACTGATGTATATCTAATAATTTTAGATTTAATCATTCTAATTTTATTATAACTACATTTTTATTAATAGTTAAATTATTTTAAAATATTTTAATATTACTTTATATATTATAAACATGCTTATATCTAAAAATATTGATTATTTTTAGATTAATATAACTATTGTAGAAATATAATTAAATTAATAGAATTATTTTTTTAATTTATTTTTTTTAACCATTAGCTTTATAAACAATCTTAAACATAATTATTACAGTTATAAAGATTATTAGAGAAATATAATATAGTTATTATTAATTAATTTTTAACTATCATTTTAAAATTTTTTAGAAAATATATTAAAATACTTTAATATACTTTTAAAATATTTTTAAATATTCCTTAAAAATATTTTTTTTAAAACTTTTCATGATAATTGTATAGTAATTATCTTTATTCTTAAAATAAATATTGTGATATTATGATCCAACCAAAAAAATATGCAAAAGCTACTAAGACTGCTCCAAAAGGTTTCAAATCAGCTAATGAGTTTTTTAAACATGTGTTCAATAACAAAGAGATGATTTGGATGGGTCAAAATACTAATCATCTTCATAAAGAAAATGAAATAATGGATGCGATGATTAACTGTGTTGAAAGTAAGGAATATTATAAATATCCTCCTCCTGAAGGGCTTAGTGAACTAAAAAAATTAATTTTAGAAGATCTAAA
The DNA here is from genome assembly GCA_003315655.1 of Candidatus Methanobinarius endosymbioticus. Taxonomy (GTDB): domain Archaea; phylum Methanobacteriota; class Methanobacteria; order Methanobacteriales; family Methanobacteriaceae; genus Methanobinarius; species Methanobinarius endosymbioticus. The sequence goes on along the minus strand of NIZT01000025.1, from coordinate 66,035 downwards.
ACTTGAAGATATGGATATTTTGATAACTGCTGGAGGAACAGAATCATTATATCTTACTATGAATGATATTTTAGAACCTAATGATAATGTGATTACTTGTGATCCTGGTTATTTAATAATAGATAACTTTGCAAGTAGATTTTCTAATCAAGTTATTTCGGTTCCTATTTATAGTAGTGAAAATGATTATAAATTAACTCTTGATCTCGTAAAAGAAAATATGAATGAAAATACGAAGATTATAGTTCTTATCGATCCTTTAAATCCTTTAGGTAGTTGTTATACTGAAGAAGAAATCAAAGAATTCGCGAAAATAGCTATAGAAAATGATATTTTCCTTTTACATGACATCACTTATAGAGATTTCGCAAGAGAACACTTTTTAGCCGCTAATCATGCTCCAAATAACACTATTACAATTTATAGCTTTTCAAAAATTTTTGGAATGGCAGGTCTTAGAATAGGTTCAATTATTGGTTCAAATGAGATAATAAATTCAGTAAGAACTATTCTTATTAACGATTTAGGTACAAATGTGATTGCTCAAAGAGGTGCCATTGCAGCTATCAAATCAAAACATAATTGGTTAAATGAAATTACAAATACTACTAGAAATAACCAAAAACTAATTAAAGATTGTGTTGATGGAATCAATGGAATTTTTATTCCTGTATATCCTTCTGATGGGAACATGTTAGCTATTGATCTTAAAGCTACTGGAATTGATCCTGAAGACATTGCAAATTATCTTTTAAAGAAAAAAATATTTACTAGACAAGGTACATACACTAGTAAGCTATTTGGTGATAATTATCTAAGAGTTAGTTTTTCAGTTCCAGAAAAACAAGTTAAAATATTTGTAAAAGAATTTAAAAAAGCTGTAGAAGTTTTAAGGAAATAAATTTACAATATATTTAAGAAATAAAATTTTTTTTATTTATTTTTATATATTAATTTAAGGGTTTATGGGCCTAATATTATAATTAGAAATTCTAAAGCTGTTATTTATGACTATATCGGTCTTACTTTAGTATGGACGAATGTTCAAGATAATTTTAACTATCTGTATGCATTAATCGAAAATTTCCATTTAATTAATGGTAGTGCAGGTCATAGTGTAATGATTGATTCTATATTTGGAAATATGACTTCTGTTGTCTTAGGTTATAATATTTATAACTATCCTAATTCGGAATCTAATTTATTAATTGATGGATTATTAGTAGAAAATGTTTATTGTGGAGTCAGCATAGATGCTGAAGGTGAAGATGCTTGTGGTTCAATTATTATTAATAATTTAACTTATCGTAATTCTATAAGTCCTTTCTATATATCTGCTATTAATTTCTATGTATCTTTAAGCAATAGCTTAGTTCAAAATGTGTCTAATGGTGTAGAATTTTATATTCAATTTTTTGACGATGTTAATGTCTTAAAATATTTGAAAGTAAATAATTTTACTATTGATACTATTAATGAAACTGATATTGCATGGAAATTATGTGTAGTGAATGGGATTGCTGATTTAAATAAGGTTATCATCAAAAATATTGAAGGAAAATGTAATTGCTTTGCTACTGGCTTAGAATTATGTTTGATTAATAGTACTGGATATGTTAAAGATTCTAAATTTCATAATAGTACTGGATATGGAATACATCTTCTACCAATAGATGAAATTGATTTTAACAATGGCCATAGGTTATTTGTTACAAGATAAAACTTCACAAATATTGGTTATAGTAATGATTTCTGCTGTCCTTTACAAGGTGCAGGTATACTCCCCATTCACAATGGTTTAGTTGTAGATGCTAACTGTAATTTTATTAATAATAAAAATGGCATAGTTATTGATCGTGCTTGTGGAGATGGTTTTAATAATATTATTAGAGGTTCTAATTTCCTAAATAATACTAATTTATAGAGAAAAATTAAAAATTAATTTATATCTCTATATTTACTATTATATTTCTTCAATTAACAATGAATTATCAGATGAATCTAAAATTTTTCCAATCTAATACTTCTATTGTTCTATCTGCCAATTTTGCAACATTTAAATCATGTGTCACCATGATTAATATTACATTTTCTTCTTTATGTAATTTATTTAATTGTTTTAATATTTTACCACTAGTTTTTGAATCTAAAGCACCTGTTGGTTCATCTGCTAAAATTATAGAAGGAGTATTAGCTAAAGATCTTGCAATAGCTACTCTTTGTTTTTCTCCTCCGGATAGTTTTGTTGGTTTTAAATTTGCTTTATCTTTTAATCCAACAAGATTTAGTAATTCTAATGCCTTTTTCTCTATTTTTTCCTGAAATTTTCCTTTCAAACATAGGAATTTCAATATTTTCTAGCATTGAAAGATTAGGAATTAAATTATGTAATTGAAAGATAATTCCTATTTTTTTGGAACGAAATTCATCTAAATCATTACTACTATTTAAATCATATCCTCCGCTACATGAATATTCCCTTTATCGGTTTTATTTAAACCACCTATCATGTTTAATAGAGTTGATTTTCCTGATCCAGAAGGACCTATAATTGATACAAATTTTTTTTCTCTGATATTGATGTCAACTCCATTTAGTGCTTTAATAGTCCTTTTTCATAGCTTTTTTAAGATTTTCTATTTCTACAATATTTGCCATATCATGATCTCATTTTATTCATATCTAAGAGGCTTCTGTTGGAAGTAATCTACTTGCTCTCTATCTGGAAATAAAGTCCTCCAATAATTCCTACTAAAATAGCTACTTTAAATGCTTGAACAAATGGCATTATTGTGTAGGCTGGAGAAATATTTCCTAATATTCCTGATAAAATTATTAATTCTACAGCTATTACTCCCAATATTGATCCAACAATTGCAGAAAATACTGTTAGTACTATGGATTCACTTAATATCATTCCAAGAATTCTTCTCTTTTTCCATCCCACTGCTTTTAAAACACCAATTTCGCTGGTTCTTTCATATACGGACATTATCATGGTGTTTATAATTTCAATTCCTCCGATAAGTTTGGCTAGGAGCGATATTCCCCATGAAGCTGTGTCAACCATGCCTAATGCACTAGACATTGTTTCAACATCTGTTATTGTGCTTAAATTTTTCCCATATTTATCATCAATTCTTTTAGATACTTCATCACTGAATTACCTTTTTCTAAATAAATATAAATAATACTTACTTTACCTTCATCTTCTGCAAGTTTTTGAACTGATTTTATAGGAGCTATAATACCAGTATCCATATTTGGATCTCCAGATTCATACACGCCAACAATTTCATATGATTCTCATTTAATATTGACATTATCTCCTAATTTTTTTGCTTGTTCATTAAAAAATAATTTTCCAACAATAATTTCTTTTGTCGATTTGTTGTTAAAAGCTCTTCCTTCAATTATTTTCATACCCATAGCATCTAAGTCCATTGTACTGTTTGGTGATATTCCTATCACCAGAGAATTGGTAAAGTCTTCTATTGGAACCATTTCTAGATAAACTTCTTCTACATTTTTAACGCCTTTGGTAGTATTTACTTTTTTTATCCAATCTTCACTTAGTGTAGCTGTACCATAGGGAGTTCCAGTTTGATCTTGTTCTTTACTCAAAACAAAAAAACCAGAACCTCCTTCACGTAATGTATCATCATCATCATCAATTGTTAATGTTAATTCAGCTGTAATACCTCTCAAACCCATAATTGTACCTATTTCAATCCCTATACCAATAATAGCTAATAAAGCTCTATTTTTATTTCTAAAAGGATTTTTTAATACTAATTTTAAAAACGATATATATATATATATATTTCCCCTTATTCAATTCTTACTTTCGTTAAACAAAAGTTATTAATTTGATAGTTATTTAAAATTTAAATAAATTATTTGTTAATAAATAATTCATTTATTAATTCTTTAACACTCATTTAAATAGTTATTATCTTTTTAAAAATAATTTAAATAATTATAAATAAATTTTTATTATATCTGATAATTTTTTCTTATTAATAAAAATATCTTATTCTCAAAAAATGTAGTTTATAAATTACATATGTAATTAATATTAAACTTAATATATAATTTTGTGGTAGTTTTTTGAATTTATTGTTTGTTTATTATAATAGATTAATATGATAAATTGATATAAAATAAAATTAATAAAAAATTATAAAAATTGATTATTATATATATGAAAAAAATTATATTACTGTTAATTTTGTTGTTGTTATTTTTTTTTTGTTCTGTAAAATAATTAATTAATTTGCACAATTCATTTTATTTTTTTTTTAAATAATAATATTCTCCGTTTTCTTTTTGTTCTCTGTCGAGATAACTGTTTAGTTTGTTTACACGAGGTCTTTTTGTTTCTTTATCTCTTCTGAATGTTATTTGAAGATTTTTTAAGAATTTGTTCATTGAAGTTCTAAGATCGCTTGGTTTGGTAGCTTTTCCTTCTATACCTGGTTCTCCATCAAATACCATAGCTCTGTCTGATATATAATCTATAAATACTATATCGTGATCAACAATAAGAGAGGCTGCATTTTTACTTTCAATTATTTTTCTAATGGCTCTTCCTGCTATTAATCTTTGTTCAACATCTAAAAAAGCAGTAGGTTCATCAAAAAGATATATTTCTGCATCTTTAGCTAATGTGGTAGCTACTGAAAGCCTTTGTAATTCTCCTCCACTCAAATCATTAACTTCTTTGTCTAAAATTTCTTCAAGTGAAAATGGTTTCATAATTTCTGTCTTGAAAATATTTGAACCATAACTATGAGCATTCATATATAAATAGCTTTCAACACTACCTTCAAATTCAGATACAATATATTGAGGTTTATATGCTATTTTAATATCTTCCTCTACCTCTCCTTGGTCAAGTTTTATTTCTCCAGCTAATATTTTTGCAAAAGTTGTTTTTCCAATACCATTAGAACCAAAAGCAGTTACAATTTCATCATGAAATATTTCTCCTGCTTCTGCAGAAAATGAGAATGTATCATACGTTTTTTTAAGGTCATTATATGATACTATAGATTCTCCTTCATCTTCAGGGGTTGGTGGGTGAATACTAAATTTAATAGCTTGTTTTCTAATTCTTACATTTTCTTCTTTTAGGAAACCATTGATATAAGCATTTATTCCAACTCTAACTCCTTTTCTTTGAGAAACTACTCCATAAGCTCCAGATTGTCCATAAAGAATATAAATATAATCAGAAATAGCATCTAATGTAGCTAAATCATGTTCAATTACCATGACTGATTTTCCATCTTTTGCTAAAGAGCTAATTACTTTAACTGCATTTAAACGTTGTTTTACATCTAACCAAGAAGTAGGCTCATCAAAATAATAAAAATCACCTTCTCTTACAAATGATGCAGCTATGGCAACCCTTTGAAGTTCTCCTCCACTTAAATTAGTCATGTTTCTATTAAGTACATTTTTAAGTTCAAGTGTTTCTACAACTTCTTCAAATTTATTTCTTTCATCAGCATCTGATAAAAGATCTTTAACATTTCCTTTAACGAATTTTGGAAGTTGATCTACCATTTGTGGTTTGTGAACTACTTTTATTTTTCCTTCAGACAAATTTTTAAAATAGTTTTGTAGTTGCGATCCTTTATAATAATTGATAATTTCATCCCAATCACCAAAAGGATTTTCCCAATTTCCTAGATTAGGAATTACTTCTCCAGATAAGATTCTTATTATAGTTGATTTTCCTATTCCATTTGGACCTAAAACACCAACAACAGATCTTTCACTAAGAGTAGGAAGTCCAAACAATTCAAACATGTTTTGTCCAAACCTATGAATTGGCTCATCAAGAGCTTCTGGGAGATTGATAACATTTATGGCATTAAAAGGACATCTATTGGTACATATTCCACATCCAGAACATAATTCTTCTGAAATTAATGGTTTTTTTGTTTTTTCATCAATAATTATTGTATCTTCTTCCATACGAACTCCTGGACAATATTCGATACAAGTATAATCACATTTTTTGAATTGACAACGATCGTGATCTAATATTGAAATTCTACTCAATTTATCACCTATAAAGATAAAATATTAATTTATTCTCAATTTATTCTGTAAAATTATAAAATATTAAGTTATAACTTAAATTATTAAGTATATAGCTATTAATTATCAATTCTTAGTTATTAAATATAATATATAGTTAAAATTCATATATAATTAAATTTTATATATAGTTAAATTTATAATTTTAAATTTTCTTTTAAATATATTTAAAATAAATATAATTAATTAATTTATAATTAAACTGATAGTTAGTATATAATTAAAATATATGATCATTATTCTAATTGGTCGTATAGGATGTGTTCTTGATCTATTAGGTTTATTACTCCTCTGAGGTCTATCATGTTACTACTGTAGGGTTCGAGGTTTAATCTTAGATGTTCGAAGTATCTGCTCATTCTTTGTTTCATATCAAAATACATTCGTTTATGTTGTGTGTATTCTGGTTCGCGTGTATAGATGCTTCAGCATCCGTTGATTGTGAATTCTGGTGTGAATGGTACTTCTTTTATGTTTGTGATTTGTATGATGTCTTCTAAAAATCCCCTACGAGCGCTTGTGGTGTGTCCTATTTCTGGGTGGTCTTCTATTAAGGATTTAGACTCTGAGTATTCTGAGGATCTGTTTTGTTTTGCTCCTAATATGCGGGGTGTTCTGTACGTTTCGTTTTGTATAAGGGTCTCGCAATATGAAGAGTCTGTAGCTTCGTTTTCTACTGGAGGTGGGTTATAAGTTATAAGTGGGTGTTGGTCCTGACTAGGAAGATCTATATCAGGCACTTCTATAAAGGGTGGGAGTACACTACTACCTTTGTCAGGAGTGTATTTTCCAACCACGTCCACGGGAGGTCTATCCGCTTCTGAAGGTCCTTCTACAGGTTCTAAGCTAGTCTTATTTGTGATATTAGATAGTGGAGGAGTCGATGTGAAAGAACTTCCGCCAACATCATTATAAGAAACATCATAATTACTCAACCCTATAAATTTATTAAAATTATTTATTGCCTTTCCGGCGAAATTCCGCATTATGCTTTATCATTTCAGTAGCACGTGAAATGTTAGCATTAAGGTCTCCTCTTGGCTGTAATTTAGCTACCCCTTTTTCTAAGTGCGGTAGGAACTCGTCGAAGAATTTCTCGGTTTTGCCCATGCTTGCTTGGACTCCTGACCCGACTCTGTCGATTCCTTTGTCCATTGCTTCTTTCCATTCGTCAATACTGACTCTGTTCAATCCTCTAGCCCATTTACCGTCGTCTATCGCCTTGAGGAGTCTGTCTCTCATTACTTTTTGTTGTTGTGCGGCTTTTTTCATGGGGCTTTCGGTTACGTTGCTTACGCCTTCTCTCATTCTGTCGGTAGCGCTACTGGTGTTGGTAGCCCATTTTTCAGTTACTTTTCTTGCATCTCTCTTTACCATGTTATTGTTTTCCTGTATGTTTTTGATTCTAGTTAATAATATATATTAAACTCATATCTTATAAAAAATTAATTATTATTTTCTACAATTATTTTTATAATATTAATCTAATAAATATATTGTTGTTTTAATAAATATTGAAGTGAAATAATATATTATAATATTATATAAACTTATTAAATTTTTATAAATATATAAATTATTTAAATTTATTTATAAAATTATAATTAATTCATAGGTTGTAGTTTAATGAAACAAGTTATTGTAGTTAGAAGTGATTTAAAAATGTCAAAGGGTAAAACAGCAGTTCAGGCCTGTCATGCTTGTTTAGGTTCATATAAAAAGTTTGAAACTAATAAAATTAGAGATTGGGAAAGAGATGGTGAAAAGAAAGTAATAGTTAAAGTAGCTAGTTTAGAAAAATTATTTGAAATAAAAGAAATAGCTAAGAGAAATAATGTTCCTAATTATATTGTAAAAGATGCTGGAAGAACTGAAATACCGACTGGAACTATAACTTGTTTAGGTATTGGGCCTGATGAAGATGAAATTATTGACAAAGTGACACAAAATTTGAAGTTACTTAGCTAAAACTCTTTAAATAAAAATTTAGAATAATAAATTATTATATAAATAATAAATTTATAAAAAGGTGTAATTATCATAGAATGGGTAGTTAAAATTGGAGGTAGTCTTTTTCCAAAAAAATCTATTAAATTGATCAAGGCTTTAAAAGGAACTAATTGCCTTGTTATTACTGGTGGAGGGGAATTTGCTAATCTTATTCGTGATCAAGATTCTGAAATAAAGTTTTCCAATAAAATTAATCATGAAATAGCAATTGAATCGATGGATATTATGGCTAAACTTCTAAATGATAAATTAAAGTGCACTGAACTTATTTATTCTCCTGAAGATGCTCAAAAAATTGTTAATATTGGAAAAATTCCTATATTATTATGTTCAAACTTTTTAAAAGAAAATAATGAAATTCCTTATTCTTGGAATGTAACTTCAGATTCAATTTCAGCATATGTTTCACATTTATTAAAAGCGAAACTTTTAATAGCTACAAATGTAGATGGTATATATACCCAAGAACCAACTAGTATTGAGTCAAAATTTATTGATGAAATTGATGCTAAAAAACTACTAACTTTTAATGAAACATCAGTTGATTTAATGCTTGGTGAGCTATTGCTCAAATTTGGGACTAATTGTTTTGTTGTAAATGGAAACTTCTCAGAGAGAGTTTTATCTTTGATTGAAGTTGAAAATAATAACAAAATAGATATTAATAATTATAAAAATAATTATAATTTCAAATACACATTAATTAGAGGTGAATAGAATGCAAAAAGTAGAATGTAAATATTGTAAACAAGAAATTCCTTTAGTCGACACTTATGTTCAATTTCCATGTCCTGAATGTGGAGAATTAATGGCAAGATGTGAAAAATGCCGTACTTTTGGTCATACTTATGTATGTGATTGTGGTTTTGAAGGACCATAATTTTATTTTATTTAATTTTTAAATTATTATATTTTTATTAGTATTATAAATTTAATATTTATTTTATTACTATATTTTAAGGTCATGATTTATAATTTTAATATTTTTCACATTTATTTTAGTTTCTTTTATATTTCAGTATTCATATAATAATAAAATTTCGCGTTAAAATAAAATTAATTCTTATTTTTGATTATATATGAAACATCTTTAATATATTTTAAAAATGTTGCTTTACTTCAAAAATTTATCTATAATAATACCAAATAATTAAATATATTTAAATTAAATAGTAATTTACATTTATTTATAATTTTTAAGCTAAAATTAGAATTAAATATTATACATAATGTTACCTAAAAAGTCAACTACGAATAAAAATTTTTTTTAAATAATATTTAAATAATCTTTAAATTTTTTTTAAAGACTTATTAAAATTTCTTTTAAAGTTTCTTTTAATTAAAAATATAAATTAAAAATAAGAATTAATATGTAAATATAAAAAATAATAAAATATAATTATAAGTATAATTTATATACTATAAAATATAGTATAAACCAAAAAATGAAAACTTTATATATTATGGATAAATTATTAGATATATATATTCATGATCATTTATATGATAATTCGTTTATATTAGTTATATATTTTTGAATATATTGAATATAAATTTGAAATATATACATTTTAAACATATTTTAATAAAAATAATCTAAAATATATAATTTTAAAATTTCAAATTAATCTTATTGGAGGATATATTATGGGAGAAGTTGTAGCAACTGTAAAATTAATGCCAGAAAGTCCAGATGTTGACTTAGAACAAATGAAAATTGATATTCAAGCTGCTGTTACTGAAGATACAGAATTACACAAAATTGATGAAGAACCAATTGCTTTTGGTTTAGTAGCTTTAAACGTCATGTTCATTGTTGTTGATGGTGAAGGTGGAACAGAAGTAGTAGAAGAAAAATTAGCTAAACTTCCTAATGTTAACAGTATAGAAGTTGTTGATGTTAGAAGATTAATGTAATTTTTTCATTACATTATTTTTTTTGATTAAATGAGTAATTTAATTATAATCAATTATATCAAATATTTAATAGAATATTAAATATTTGTTTTATTTAACTTATTCTTATATAACTACATTTTATTTAGCTGCATTTTATTTTTATTTTTTTAAATTTATTATAAATTAATTTAAGTTATTTCGAGATTATTTATTTTATATTAATTTTATAAAATAATTTAGTTTTATTTCGGCTTAGTTAATTTATATTAATTTAAAATTTGTTTTAAAGTTTTAAGTTTTGTTTTTTTCATTTAATTTTTCATTTTAATATAAAAAAAATATGTTAAAAATATATTAGTGAGTGTGATAAAGACGATATATCTTATTTTTGCTTGCTTTTTAGGTATTATTTGTGGTGCAATTACTGGAATGATTCCAGGGATACATGTTAAACACTGCAACAACAATAATTTTTGCTTCATCTTCATTTTTATTAGGAATATTTTCACCAGAGTTTTTATGTATATTCATGGTGACTATGTCTATTGCTCATGCATTAATCGAGTTTGTACTTTCTATGCTTTTAGGAGTTCCTGAAGAAGGCACAGCTGTATCTATTTACCAGGCATAAAATGGTTCTTGAAGAAAGATCAAAAGAAACTATAAGAATCGTGTCTATTGGTGGATTTGGAGCAATAATTGTGATTATATAATGTCTTCCTATTTTTGCAGTAGTATTGCCGGCACTCAAGAATTAATAAAACCTTATACTTTCATAATTTTTCTTGTTGTTTCAATATATTTACTTTGGAAATTAAATAATGAAATTAATAAATTTTTATGGGCCTCTGTTCTTTTTATATTTTCTGGATTACTAGGTTGGACTATATTCCAAACACCTATTTCATCAGGACTTTCTATGATGTGTATATTTTCAGGATTATTTGGAATTAGTACTATTTTATTTAGTTTAAATGATAGTTCTTTTATTCCTCATCAAAATAAGTTTCATGATCTTGAACTCAATGGAAATATGTTAAGAGGAATTCTTGCGGGGGAATAGCTGCTTCTATTTTAGGATTTTTACCGGGATTTTTTCCTGCTCAAGGAAGTGTAATAGCTCAGAGTGTTGCAGGAGGAGATGGAGGAGATGACACTGTCAATTTTTAACAGCTATCAGTGGACTAAACACTTCAAATACCTTGTTTTCGCTTATATGTATTTATTTAATTGGCAACCCTCGAAGCGGTATTGCTGTGTATATGAATTATTTGATACCTACTTTTACAGTTTCACATCTCTTAATTTTTACTTTTGCAGGACTTGTAGCTGTTTCAATATCTTTAATACTTTGTTTAAAATTAGGAGATGGATTTTCTAAATTAATGCAAAATATTGACTATGAAACGCTCTCAATTTCAGTGATTATTTTAATGATAATTATTTTATATTTATTCACCTTTATTTATAAGAGACCTATTTTGTATATAATTTTAGCTCTGATTACTTCAACCGCTATGGGATTAATTTTTCATTATGTAAACGTAGGTAAATCTAATTTAATGGGAGTTTTAATAATTCCTGATATGGTGGTTTATTATGGTATGTTTTTTGATTTTTTTATTTTTTAAATTCATTTTTTATTTTTTGATTAAAATTATTATTAATTAGTTCTTTTTTATTATTCTATTAGAAAAATATCTCTTCGAAAGATTTAAATACTTATTTCAACTAATTTAGGATTACCTAAATAAAAATTAGGAATGCCTAACTATTTTTTTAAAATGTCATTTTAAATGTTGTTTTTAAAATATTAATGGTAAAATGATTTTAATATCATAAAAAAGGAGATGATTCAATATGAAAAAAAATTAGATAAAGTAGTTAAACATAAAAGCTTATTATTATTTGCTGGAGGAGCTATTTTAGCTATAGCTGCTAAAAAGATATTTGGGAGTGATTCAACAAAAAAATTTTGTGTCAAAACAGCTGCAAAAATAATAGAACTTCGAGATCAAGCTGAAAAAGCTTTTCAAGATGTAAAAGATAATGTTGAAGATATAAGATTTTAAGCAAAAACTAAAAAAGATGTATATGCTGTTGAAGTCAAAAATGAAAAAAAGAAACAGATATCTAACTAATTAGATTATTTAGACACTATTTTTGTTTTTATTACTTTATTTAGTGTATAATTTAAATTTTAATATATAATTAAATGTATGTAATTAAATTATATAAAGATTAATAGTGAGATAATTCATGAAATATGAAATTTTGCATGATTTTCCCAATAGACTTAGAGTTCGTTGTGGTAAATATGCGTTTACAGAAAAAAAGGGATATGGAATATCTAATTTACTCTCAAATATGGAATTTATTGATAAAGTAAGAAGTTCACATCTTAATGGAAGTTTATTAATTGAATATACTGATATTACTAAAAAATTTGATATTCTCAATTTCATCAGAGAAATTGGAATTGAAGATGTTAAAGAAGCAGAACCTAGCGAATTGGAGCTTCTTGCAAAAATTGACTCAAATTTTCAACTGAAATTAACTAAAATGATCATTGAGAGAATTATAGTTAAATTATTTGTTCCTCATCCAATAGAAATTATTAAGATTTTATATTATTCTCTACCATTTATAAAAGCAGGACTAAAAAGTTTGTGGCATTTTCGAATGGATGTTTCATTACTTGATTCAGTGGCTATTTTAGGTTCATTTTTAATGAAATCATTCAGTTCTACGAGTTCTGTAATTTTTTGCGTATCTTTAGCAGATCTATTAGAAGAATACACAGTTAAAAGAACTAAAAATACATTAAAATCTAGTTTAGCTATAAACATTGATACTGTTTGGTTAGTTACTGATGAAGATAATCTTGATGAATTAAATAAAGAAAATGATTTAGAATCAAAAAAACTTGAATCAAATTGTAATAAAGAACAAGAAGTTTCAGTGCCTTTTATAGAAATAAATAGAGGGGATAGAATCAGAATTCGTAGTGGCGGATTAATACCTGTTGATGGAGTTATAACTAGTGGGGAAGCTCTCATCAACGAATTTTCAATGACAGGAGAACCTTTATCTGTTCATAAATGAATGGAAAAACTGTACATGCAAGCACAGTTGTTGATGAAGGTTCTATTGTTGTTGAAGTTAAAGCAATTGATGAAGAAACTAGGATAAATAAAATAGTTGAAATGATTGAAAATTATTCTGAAAATTTGAAAGCAAGTGTTCAAAGTAAAGCAGAAAATTTAGCTGATTCAATTGTTCCATTTAGTTTATTTGTCACGGCTGCTACATATTTATTAACTAGAAATTCTGTAAAAGCCCTTTTTGTTCTTATGGTAGACTACTCATGTGCAATAAAATTGGCCACTTCTATTTCAGGAATTTCTGTAATGGAAGAAGCTTCGAATCATAAAATCATGATTAAAGGTGGAAAATATTTGGAAAATTTTGCACAAGCTAAAACAATGTTTTTTGATAAAACAGGAACTTTAACAAAAGCATGTCCAGAAGTAGCAAAAATAATATCATGCTGAGGTTGAATATATTGTTGCACATGGGATTTCTACTACATTTGATGATAAAAAAGCATTAATTGGAAATGCTCATTTTATCTTTGAAGATGAAAAAGTTTCTATAACTAAAAAACAGCAAAAATTGATTGATGAAAATATTGAAGAATATTCTACAATATTTTTTGCAATGGATGGGAAATTAGAGGGTATCATTTGTATAGAGGATCTTATACGTAAAGCATCTAAAAAACTAATTGAGAAATTAAAGAATTTAGGTATTGAAAACTTTATATTATTAACGGAGATAGTGAAAATGCTGCAAAACATGTTTCAGAAGAGTTGGGAATAACCACTTTTAGATCTCAAGTTCTTCCTGAAGACAAAGCTGCTATAGTCGAAGATCTTCAAAAAGAATTTGGTAAAGTTATCATGGTTGGAGATGGGATCAATGATTCTACTGCATTATCTGCAGCTGATGTCTCTGTAGCTATGAAAGACTCTTCTGATATTGCAAGAGAAGTTGCAGATATATCTTTACTTTCTGATGATTTATATGAATTAGTAACACTTAGAGTTTTGAGTCAAAGAATGTTAGATAAAATTGATGATAATTATCATGCAATATTATCTATTAACACTTCTTTTATTGTTTTAGGAATAACTGGTGTTATAAGTCCTTCAACCTCTTTCATTGGTTCATAATCTTTCAACCGTAGGTATTGTGGCTTTAAGTACAAGAAAATGTTTAGAGGAATATTATATATTAGAAATAACATATTTTAGAAAATACCTATTTTAGAAATAGCATAGTTTAGAAAAGTTATTTTTAGATAATAATTATTTAAAAAATAATTATTATAAAAATAATTTACTTCTTCTTTTTTTATTTTTATATAGTTTTAATATTTTATAATTAGATCTTATAATTTAGTTATAATCTTAGATATAATTTAATTCATTTTTCATGTTTTTACTAATATTTTAAAATTATATTATTTAATTATAATGTTAAAACAAATTATATTAAAATTAATATTTCATAAAAACTTTCTCATTTTAGATAGTAAAATAATAGTTATTTTTTATTATTTATAATAAATTTCTAATTATATTCAAAACAATATCTAAATTTTAATATCTAAAATGAGAAAGTTTTTTTATATTCATAAATATATAAGGTGAATGAACAATGGGTGCAGAAAAATCCAATCAAAGAAACTGTAGAAGAATTAAAAGGATTGATAAATGTTAAAAATCTTGTCGGTGATCCTATAGAAACTGAAGATAAAATATTAATTCCATTTATGAAATGGGGATTAGGTTTTGGAGCTGGACAAGGAAAAAATTCAGAAGGTAATAGTGGTTATGGTTCGGGGCAGCAGCTGGAATAGAACCTATTTCCATCGTAGTTGTTGATAAAAATTCTAAAGGAATGGAAGGAATTAGAGTTTTAAACTTAACTGAAGGCAATGAAACCAGTAGAGCAATATCTAAATTAGAAATTTTAGTAACTGATATAATAAAAGAAATAATAGAAACATATAATGCAAATAAAGAAGCTGATCCTAATAATCCATAAAACTTTAATGAAAATGTAGATGAAGTGACTGATATAGAATAAATAATCTATTTATTTTTTATTTTATTCACTTTTATTATTTTTTATATTTTATAATTAAATATTGGTATCGTTAATATGATTCTTGAAATAATACTATTGATATCTATTTTATTAATCATATTAATATTTATGCTCTTATTTTTTGGATTAAATGTTAAAATCAAATTAAATAAAAATGAAAATGATTTTGAGGGATGTATTGAGATAAGATGGATCTTTATGAAAATTTTTTCTAAAAAATATCCTGATCTTAAAGATGATAATTCTGATAGAAAAAAGTCTGATAAAAATAAAAATAAGGATAATAACAATTAATAAATTTCAATGGAAAAAATTTAAATCATTGTTATCACTTTTTAAAAAAATTTCGATGATATAATTGATTTTATTATTGTATGTCTTCGGTCTATTAAATTAAACTCATTTAAAACAGATTTAAAAATAGGATTTTCCAGTTATGCTGATACAGTGAATTTAGTTGGTCTTATCTGGGCTTTTTCAGCTATTCAAAATTTATCAGAAAGTTTTAATTTATATGGAGCCTACTTTTACTAAAGAAACTATAAATTTTCAAAGTGAAATAATATTCCATATAAATCTTTTTAAACCTATAAGAAATTTATTAAAGTTACTAACAAAAAAGACATGATTAAACTGATTTGGAGTTCAAGGAGATTGTTTAATAATGCTTAAAAATAAAAATCAAGTACTATTAAGACCTAAATCATTTAAAGAAAATTTTATTTCAGAATGTATTGAAATAGGTAATTTTAAATTATATCCTTTTTATAAATCTTCTATTATATCTTCTAATAAAAGTAAAGCTGGAACTTGTTCTATTGAACCTATTGTAATCATAATATCTATAATTGTTAAAAATACTATAAATTATTATTTATTTTATTTGATGAGTCTATTCATAATGAAAAACAAGATAGATTGATTTTAGAAGAATTTTTTAAAGAAATCGATTATACAATCAAATAATAAATATGTCTTTAGATATCAGTCTAGCTATATTTTCAAAATCTTCAATATTTGCATTGGGGAAACAGTCTAATATACAAATATCAAATTTTAAATTGTCCATATTTATATCTAAATTATTTTTAAGTATATTTTCAGCTAATTCTTCAATAGAAAAATTAAAAACTTCAAATTCTTTTCCAGAGATAATTTTTGATTTATCATTGGAATTATCTTCAATTATTTTGAATCCATTAGATTTTAGATTGATAGAAGTTATAACTGTAGATGGTTTCCAAATATCATTAAAAATTACTTTTTTAACACCTAATTTCAGTAAAAATATTCCTAGAGTTCCATTACCACAGGTTCCGTCAAGAATTCGTAGATTTGCTATTTCTTCTTGGGTGTAATGTTTTGTTTTTAGATAATTACACAGTTTCATTATCTTATTTTCCATAGATTTAGGAAATTCTAAATAACTTAAATGTTGAATTTTATTTATAGCTATATTTCCTATAGGACTTTGAATAATGTCACATCTAAAATCATTCCCTCCAATTAGTTTATAAGTAATTTCTTCACTTTTTGAATCTATCATTCCCACAGTTTTTTTACTATCTCCTTTTAAAATTCCTTTAACCTCACTTATTTCATTTAAAATCCTTTTAGCTATCTTTTTAGTTAATTTAGGATGTAAAATTATTAAAGAATTTTTTTCAATATATTCTCCCTTTGTTTCACTCGTCATGGGTGTTATTAGAGGAATAGCTCCATTTCTAAGGTTAAACCTTTTTAAATCAACATTTTCTTCTTTCATTATTTTTAAAACATGAGTCATTACTATATCTATATGTCTTTTTCCACATTCGCATCTGCCAAAATTATTATCAACTTCGTTTAAATTTAATTGTTCTTCTATTTTTTTAAATTTTTTAATAGATATAGGTTGATTTTCATTACATTTTAAACATTTTTCATCATTGAACAAATATTTATCAATGTTTTGATTAGTGTTTAATTCATCAGTAGGAATAGAATATAAATTATCAAAAATCTCTGTTTTTAGATTGTTTGAAAATGTTCTTTTATTCATACTATTATTTTGTTTTTGATATCTTTATATCTTACTTTTATATCTTACTTTATTGATATTATTAAAATAATAATAAAAAGTATTATTTTATTATTTATTATTTTAAAATTCTATTTCTATATGGTGAAATAATGAATATTTTAAACAAAAATAAAGAATTTAAAAGGGACAATTTTGAAATTAATGATAAAATTAAGGAGAATTTTAGTAAAACTAGTAATTGTGATCAAAATACTATTCCTATATATAAATTAGCTAAACCAAGCTTTTCAACAGAAGAATTAATTTTATTAGAAGAATTAAGAGGAAGTTTAGTTGATTTAGTAATTTCTTCAGGAGACATTTTCCAAATAAATGAATTAAATTTATTGAATGATATAAAAATTTTTTGAAAAATAGAACTTATGAAAATAATGATAATTTTAATAATCTAGATGATTTAGATAGATTAGCTAAAAGATTATTGGAAGGTATTATTGGATATGGTGAGATAGATCCATTGATAAAAGATGATTTTCTTGAAGAAATCATGATTAATGGGGTAAACAAACCGGTTTTTGTTTATCATAGAGAACATGGAATGATGGAATCTAATTTAGTTTTTAAAACAACGGATGAAATTATATCGATTATTGATTCTATAGCTCGTCAAATCAACCGAAGAATAGATCAAGAATTTCCACTTTTGGATGCAAGACTTGTTGTTGATTCAAGAGTTAATGGCACTATTCCTCCAATTTCAGCAGATGGGCCTTCTATTACTATTAGAAAATTTAAAAAAGATCCATTATCTATAATAGATATTATCAATCAAAATACTTTAAACTGTGATTTAGCTGCTTTTTATGGCTTTGTATAGACGGACTTGGAGTTAAACCTTCTAATGCTATTATTCTGGTGGAACAAGTTCTGGAAAAACAACTACTCTCAATGCATTATCTGCTTTTATAAATCCTAGAGAGTGAATTATAACAATTGAAGATACACTTGAGCTTCAAATACCTCATAAACATATTCTTAGAATGGAAACAAGGCCTCCAAATATAGAAAATAAAGGAGAACTTTCTATGGATGATCTTGTAAAAAACTCACTAAGGCAACGGCCTGATAGGATAATTTTAGGAGAAGTTAGAGGAAAAGAAGCTACAACTCTTTTTACAGCTCTCAATACTGATCATTCTGGATTTGTAACATTACATTCAAATAGTTCTAGAGAAACAATAACTCCCTTTACAAATCCTCCAATTTCTGTTCCAAATACAATGATTTCAGCTATTGGTTTTATTATAATGCAAAATAGAATCTATGGATCAGATGGGCTTTCAGTTAGAAGAGTTACTGAAGTAGTTGAAGTAGTAGGTATGGAAGAAGAAACTATTCAATTGAATAAAATTTTTCAGTGGAATTCTAAAACAGATGAAATTGAAAATATTTATATTTCAAGTAATACATTACAAAATATAGATGATTTTAAAGGAATTTAAATTAATGATTTAAAAGATGAAATAATCAATAGAAAAAATGTTTTAGATTTTTTAGTTTAAAATAATATTAGATATATGAAAAATGTAGGTTCAATAATAGAAAATCATTATTTAAATCCTGAAAAGGTGTTGGAAAGTGTTTTAAATGAAAATAACTAATAAAATATTTAATTTTTTTATTTTTCTAACAGATATATTAATTAAATTTTTTAATTTTCTTTTCAAATTATTTATTAAATTATTTATTAATTAATTTTTTAAATTTTTTCATTTAATTGGAAATATATTTTTTTCAATAATTTCTAAAAATGAAAATGAAAACAAAATCAGAAATAAAGATAGAAATAACTATAATATTGAAGAAAATGAGAATATAATTAAGAATAATATGGATAAAACTTTCTCTAATAGAATATTTTCTAAAATTAAGGATATTATATTTATTAATTCTGAAAATGAAGAGGAAATAATATTTCAACAATTTAATGATAATAATATTAATAATATAAATAATTTAGAAAGTTTAAATCTTAAAAATTTAGACAATAATAATTATATTCTAATTATAAAAATAATAATAATATTAATAATAATAACTTCTTTAATGATTATAATAAGGACCATTCAAAAATAAAATCTGAAAACAAGTATTTAAAAATCGTAACAATGGATTTAATTCTTCCAAAATTTGTTAAAAATGTTCTTGAATTCCTTGTTGTTCTTTTTTATTTCATTATTATAGATGTATTATTATTTTTCTATTTTGGATTCGAAGTAAGGGGTTATATTTCATTAGAAGATATATGTTTTGTTTTTAATATAATCCTTATGTATGCTGTTTTTTATATTTTTTCTTTATCAATTTGTGATAAGATTGTTATAAACAGTTCATGGTTTGTTTCTTTATATCTCATATTTTCTATTTTGTTTCTATACTGATGATCTTAGTATAAACATTTCATAGGTCATTTTTTTCTTTTTATTATCATTATTCTGATGCTTTAGCTTTTCTTGGTTATATGTTTTTTTTATATTGGTTATATTACATAAAATAAATTATTTGAAGATTATTTAAATTTATAGGAGGCCAAATTTTTGTAGTAATTTTTAAAATTAAGTTAATTGTTTTTTTTGAATGATATAGCGCTGGTTTTTGGCATATGTTTTATGTATAGCAGTTGATTAAATGTAAATATAGGTAGACGTCTCAATTAGTTGTTGTTAAAGATTTATATATAGTTATATTTATTAATTTAAAATAATATTTGATATAAACATTTTGTTGCTATTATATTAACATTTAATTAAAATAAAGGTGATTTATTGAAAAAAAATAATATAATATTTTTATAGTTTTAATTATAGTAATAGTAATTTCTTCAATTAGTTTTTTAGTATGGAATATGAAATTATTAGGGTCTGAACATGTAGGTGTTGTTCCTTATGATGACGACAATCATTCTTCTACTGTTTGGAATGAAAAAAATAAGGAGATTACATTTAATGAAACATATGAAACTGTGGATGGTAAAAATTACGATAATCTCATGGTCAAAATAGGGATGTATAAAGATGATGATATCAATAATTTTAAAAAAATAAGACTTTTGTATAATGTAAAAGCAAAAAAGGTAAAATACATATAATTTTCACTGAAAAATTGCCTGAAAAGCCTAATTTTTATATTATTTGAAGTTAGTTCTTGATAATTGTTTTATCAATAATTTTTTCTATATATAAACTCTTTTTGTAGCTTCTCAAAAATAATTAAATCAATTGTCTTGTTAATATTAATATATCTTTTTAAAAATTTTCTTTTTTTATATTTTTATAAATATAAAAACAATAATTCTATTAAAAATCAGAATAATATTTTATGTAATTATTAAATAAGAGCTCTTTTTTTCCATTTTTATTAATTTTAATTAACGTAAGATTTATTTAGAAATTGTTAATACAAAAAATATATATACTTTAAATTTAAAATAAAATATCATTATAAATCATTATTAATTACAATTAATTATAAAATTTATATTGTTAATATTAAATTATAAGTATAATTATACTATTTTATAATATTATATTATAATTCATTATTCATGGTTGGGAACTGTTTATTTATAAAATATATTGATTAAATTTTATTTCCCCTTGATTAAATCATACATGTTTTTGATGTTGATAATATTTATTATATAATCTTTAAATTGAATATTAAAATTAATAATATTATTAAAACGAATAATGAGGTCGGTGATAATTTGACACCCAATTCAATTAAACCTAAAGATTTTAAAGTTGATTTTTGGAAATCTAAAAATATTGAGTTTTCTTTTGGTGAAATAATAGAAGATAATTCTCCTGATTCACGTGATGAAGAGACTTTTATGGGTCCTACTCCAAAACCATCTGGTACTGATTTAAGGTCTTGGGATATGAAACTATTAGAAAGGTATCCTCCTTTTTATGCTCCTTTTTGTGATATGTGTTGTTTATGTACATTTGGAAAATGTGATCTTACTGGTAAGAAAGGTGCCTGTGGGATTGATATAAAAGCTCAACAAGGAAGATTTGCTTTATTAACGTGTTGTATAGGTGCTGCAGCTCATTCTGCTCATAGTAGACATTTATTGGAATATTTAATTCATAAATGTGGTTCAGACCATCCTGTGGATTTTGGAAACAATATTGATATTGAAGCCCCAATTATGAGAACTTTAATTGGAAAAGCTCCTAAAACTCTAGGTGATATTAGAGAGTCTATGGATTATATAGAAGAAGAGAATCTCCACCTTTTATCGACTTGTCATACTGGTCAAGAAGGTAATCATCTTGATTTCGAATCCAAAGCATTTCATGCTGGCTTAATGGATCATATTGGGATGGAAATAGGGGATGTTTCTCAGATAGCTGCATTAGACTTACCAAAAGGAGAAGCGAATACTCCATTAGTAGAACTTGGTATTGGAGCAATAGATCACGATAAACCCGTAATTCTTTGTATAGGGCATAATATAGCTCCAGGAGTAGGTATTGTTGATTATTTAGAAGATAATGATTTTGAAGATGAAATAGAGCTTTGTGGTATATGTTGTACTTCTATTGATATAACTAGATACAGTGATAGAGCTAAAGTTGTAGGTCCAATTTCAAAACAACTCAAGTTTCTTAAATCTGGCGTAGCCGATGTTGTGGTAGTGGATGAACAATGTATTAGATCTGATGTTCTTGAAGAAGCTCAGAAAAAAGGGGCTGCTTTAATAGCTACTACTGATAAAATGTGTTTAGGATTAGATGATAGAACAAATGATCCTGTTGATGCTATTGTAGCAGATATTATAAGTAAAAAAGATGATGGAGCTCTTATTCTTGATCCTGAAAAAGTTGGAGAAGTAGCTACTAAACTATCATTGTCTTTATCAAAATCTAGAAAATCTTTAAAATCACTACCTGATATGGATAAAATACAAGAAGATGCATTTAAATGTACTGAATGTGAATGGTGTGTAAGAGTTTGTCCAAATAGTATTCCTATCATGGACGCTGTTTCTTCTGCAGGTAAAGGAGACTTTGAATCTACTGAAAAATTGTATGATCATGATATTTGTTATACTTGTGGTAGATGTGAACAAGAGTGTCCAGAAAACATTAAAATAATGGATTTAATGGCTAAAATAGGAGAAAATAATCTTAAAAAAGAAAAATTCAATATTCGTGTAGGTAGGGGACCGATTCAAGATGTAGAAGTAAGACGTGTTGGTGCTCCACTTGTACTTGGTGATATTCCAGGTATTGTTGCTTTTGTTGGTTGTAGTAATTATCCTGATGGTGCAGATGATGTAGCTAAAATGGCTGAAGAATTCCTTGAAAGAAATTATATTGTAGTTACTAGTGGATGTGGAGCAATGTCTATTGGTGAGTATAAAAATGAAGAAGGAAAAACTTTATATGAACGATTTAGTGGAGACTTTGATGCAAGAGGTCTTATAAATGTAGGTTCTTGTGTTTCTAACTCTCATATTCCTGGTGTAGCAATTAAAGTAGCTAATATATTTGCTAAAAAACCACTTGAAGGAAACTTTGAAGTTATAGCTGATTATATTTTCAACCGAATAGGTGCCTGTGGTGTTGCATGGGGAGCTTATTCACAAAAGGCAGCAGCTATTGCATCTGGAGTTAATAGATGGGGTATTCCAGTAATTTTAGGTCCACATGGATCTAAATATAGAAGACTTTATCTTGGAAGATCTGATAAAGAAGAAACATGGAATTTAACTGATATGAGGACTGGTAAGCTTATTAAAGGTGAACCTGCTCCAGAACATCTATTATATGCAGCTGAAAGTAGGGAAGAAGCTACTGTTAATATTGCTAAAAATTGTATTAGGCCAACTGATAACAATAAAGGAAGACAAATAAAATTGAATCATTATATTGATTTACATAAAAAATATTTTGGTACCATTCCTGAAGATGTTTATAGATATATCAGAAATGAAAAAGATATTCCAATTACCTATAAAAATGATGTTAAAGAAATTTTAGAGAGAAATGATTGGGAACCAAGAGAATTAGTTATGGAACCAACAATTCTTGATTTTCCTAGAGATGAATAAAAAGAGGTAAAGAGAATAAAGGTGATTAAATGAATGATAGAGTTATTCCATGGCAACCAACTGTTATAGCTGGTCCAAAACAAGCATTACTTGCAACTCCTGAAACCGCTAAGCTAATGCTTAAAAAAGCTAAACGTCCACTATTTGTAGTTGGGCCTTATGCAAAAAACGAACCTCTTATGAGTCATGTGAAAGAAATAGCTGAAATATGGGATTTACCTATTGTTACCACAGCTGATACTTTTAAATCATTCCATGATAATGGAATTGAAAGTGATTCTTATGGAATTGTTGAAATAGCTAATTTGTTAAAAGATCCCGAATGGGAAGGAATAAAAGGAGAAGGACAAAATGATTTGGTATTGTTTGTAGGATGTATTTATTATATTGCATCTCAAGGACTTTCTACCTTAAAACACTTTGCACCTCATCTTAAAACTTTGACTATATGCAAATATTTCCATTCTAATGCAGATGCCTCTTTTCCTAATATGAAAGATGAAGAATGGGAAAAATATCTGACAAAAATGAAAACTAAGTAATTATAATCTCCAATTAGAATATATAATTAAAAATTCAATTGACATAATTATTTAAAATATTTATTTAAAAATTTAATAAAAAATCTTAATAAAAATTTTTATTAAAATATAATTTAAGAAAAATATTTTATAAAAAACTTTTAAAATTATTAATATAATAAAATTATATCAATGTTTAATTTATAGAGGAGGAATTAAATGTTTAGTGATATCCCTGTTGATGTAAGTCCTATGCACGAGGGTGAAAGAATACGTGCAGCTAATATGTATGTAGAATTAGCTGGTCCAAAATCTGTTGGTACAGAGCTTGTTCAAGTAGATGAATCTGTAGTTGATGGCCAATATGAAGTTATTGGTCCTGAATTGTCTGAAATGATTAAGGGTGAAGTGTATCCATTTGGTATCAAAATTGATATTAAAGGAGAAAAACTTGAAAAAGAAATTGAAGGAGTTATTGAAAGAAGAACTCATGATTTATGTAATTATGTTCAAGGATTTATGCATTTAAATCAAAGAGATCAGATTTGGTGCAGAGTAAGTACTGATGCATTAGATGAAGGTTTTAAACTTATTGATTTGGCTAAATCACTTGGAATTCTTTTTAAAGAAGAATTTCCAATTATTGAAGAAATTACAGTAACAATTCTTACAGAAGAAGAAAATGTGAAACAATTTGTGGTTGATGCACAATCTATCTATGCTGCAAGAGATGAAAGAGCTAGAAAACTTTCTGATGAAGATGTTGATGTGTTTTATGGATGTTTAATGTGTCAATCATTTGCACCTACTCATATGTGTGTTGTAACACCTGATAGAACAGCACTTTGTGGAGCTATTAATTGGTTTGATTGTAGAGCTTCAGCAAAAATGGATCCAGATGGATCAATATTTGAAATTGAAAAAGGTGAAGTTTTAGACGATGTTAAAGGCGAATATATTAATGTTAATGATATAATAGCTCAAAAAACTCAAGGTGAAACTGATAGGGTATATCTTCACAGTGTATTTGAATATCCTCATACTTCTTGTGGTTGTTTTGAAGCAGTAGCTTTCTATATTCCTGAACTTGATGGTATTGGAATAGTAGACAGAGATTTTGGTTGTGAAACTCCATTAGGTATTCCTTTCTCATCTATGGCAGGGCAATGTTCTGGAGGAAAACAAGTAGAAGGATTTACAGGACTTAGTTTGGAATATATGAGGTCTCCAAAATTTTTACAAGCTGATGGGGCATATGAAAGAATAGTTTGGATGCCAAAAGAAATAAAATCATCTCTTGAAGGATTTATTCCAAAAGAAATATATGATAAAATACCTACTGATGAAAATGCAACTAGTATTAATGATATAAAAAATTATCTTAAAGATAAAAATCATCCTATTCTTGAAAGAATTGCTATTTTGGGTAGTGATGAAGAAAAAAGTTCAGATGACGAAGATATAGAATCTTTTGGAGAGGAAGCTATGGATATGGGGCAAGAATTTGTTCCTGTAGCTAGTGCTCCTGAAATGGGCATGCCACTGTCTGGTGAAACTAAAATTATCTTTAAAAATGCTAAAATTTATGCTGAAAAAGTTATAATTAAAAAATCTAAAAAATAGTGACACTAAAATATATTGATTTGATATTATATTAGTAGTATATTTAAACTTATCTATTAAATTTAAACTTATCTATTAATTAATTAGAATAAAAATTATGAATAAAGGCCCCAAATCAATAGTTAAAATTAGTAGTTAATAATGTTTTAATGATATTTGTGTGATAATTTGATAATTGCAGTAAGTGGAAAAGGTGGAACTGGAAAAACTGTTGTTTCATCTATTCTAGTAAAACTATTGTCAGAAACAGGAAAAGATCTTCTTGTAATTGATGCAGATCCAGATTCAAACATTCCTGAATCTTTAGGAATTGAAGTTGATAAAAGTGTAGGAGATGTAAGGGAAGACCTAAAAAAAGATGTAAATCAAGGAAATATATCTTCTGGAATGAATAAATGGGATATTTTAGATTATAAAATCATGGAATCTATTGTAGAAACTCAAAACTTTGATCTACTTATGATGGGAAGGTCTGAAGGTAGTGGATGCTATTGTGCTGTCAATAACATGCTTAGAAGAATCATAGAAAATATCTCCTCTAACTATGATTATATTGTAATTGATACTGAAGCAGGACTTGAACATTTAAGTCGTAGAACAACTCAAAGTGTTGATATTATGTTAGTAGTTTCTGATTCATCAAGAAGAGGATTACATACTGCATCTAGAGTTGGAAAATTGTCTAAAGAATTAAAAATATCATTTGAACAGATTTATTTCATATTAAATAGAGTAAAAATGGGTAATGAAGAAGAATTATCTAAAAAAGCTAAAGAAACAGGTTTAGATATTATTGGGTTAATACATGATGATGAAGTTATATCTGAATTTGATTTAGAAGGAAGATCTTTAATGGAACTTCCTAATGATAGTGAACCTGTTAAAGTTGTTAAAGACATTATTGACAAGTTAAAAATTTAATGATAATTTAAAATAATAATTAAAATAATTTACTTAAAAATAATTAATTAAGATAATAATACTTAAAATAATAGATTGAGGATGTGGATTTATGGACCAAATCAATCAGCTATTAAAGCTGTTGGAAAATGCAGAATCTGTGGAAATTGATGAATTTAGAATGGATTTTGAGGAATTAGAGATCAATTTAGCTCCAGCTATTGCTAGAACAGTTCAACAAACAGTTTCTAGACAACAAGCTATTGAAAAATCGATGAAAAAGACTATGTTGAAGGCGGGTGATTTTAAACCACCTATTAAAGAATACCCTAGTAAAATAGCTCAAGTTCAACTAGGAGATGGAAGTAGAAAACCAGTATTTTTAGGAGGTCAAAATTCTCTTTATAGATTTGAAGAACCTCAACCAAATCCTCCTGTTGTTACTTTTGATGTGTTTGATATTCCTATGCCAGGACTTCCTCGTCCTATAAGGGAACATTTTTCTGATGTTATGGAATCTCCTGGAGAATGGGCTAAAAAAGCAGTTAAAGATTATGGTGCAAACTTAGTAACTATGCATTTGATTGGAACTGGTCCAAAAGTCATGGATAAATCTCCAAGAGAAGGTGCTCAAGCTGTCGAAGAAGTTCTACAAGCGGTTGATGTTCCTCTCGTAATTGGTGCTTCTGGAGATCCTATTAAAGATCCTCCTGTTCTTGAAGCTGCTGCAGAGACTGCCGAAGGAGAACGGTGTTTATTAGCATCAGCTAATATGGATTTAGATTATCATAGATTAGCAAAAGCAGCAGTAGACTATGATCATGCTGTTCTTTCATGGGCTATTACTGATGTTAACATGCAAAAGTCACTGAATAAATATTTGATGAAAGATGGATTGAAACAAGAAGATATTGTAATGGATCCTACTACTTGTGCTCTTGGTTATGGTATAGAGTTTTCCATTGATGTTATTACCAGAACTCGATTAGGTGGCCTTAAAGGAGATCCTGATTTACAAATGCCAATGTCATCTGGTACAACTAATGCATGGGGTTCAAGAGAAGCTTGGATGAAAAAAGAAGAATGGGGACCAACAGATTACAGGGGTCCATTATGGGAAATTTTCACTGGTCTTACATTGATGTTGAATGGAGTAGACATTTTCATGATGCTTCACCCAGATTCAGTAAGAATACTTAGAGAGATTGGTGAAACCTTTACTAAAGAATATTTATCCACTCCAACACCAGAAATTGATAATTGGATTACGGAGTTAGAATAATTAAGAGTGTATTGGAGGTTTTATTATGGCTAAAGTTACTGCAATGGATGTTTATAAATTACTCCCTCAAACAAATTGTGGAGATTGTGGAGAGGCAAGTTGTATGGCTTTTGCAACTAAATTATCTGAAAAAAAAGCCGATCTTATTCTTTGTACTGAGTTAGATGATAAAAGTTTTAAAAAGCTTGATAATTTACTTGTTCCTGCTGTTAAAGAAATTTTAATTGGAAAAGATGATAAAGCTAAAATAATTGGTGGAGATGAAGTTCTCTATAGATATGAAGAATCTTATTATAATCAAACTCTTTTTGCTATAGATCTTCCTGATGATTTAGAAGAATCTGAATTTAATGAAAGAATAAAAACTATTGAAAATATTGAATTTGAAAGAACTGGAGAACTGCTTAAACTTGATGCAATAGCTTTAAGAAATAAATCTGAAGATCCTTCTAAATTTGCTGAAGCTGCGAAAAAATTAAAATCATCAAAATATCCAGTATTTCTAGTTACTCTTGATCCAATAGCTATGCAAAAAGCACTTGAAGTAATTGGTGGGGATCGTTCACTGATGTATGCTGCAACTAAAGACAATCTTTTTGAAATGGCAGAATTAGCTAAAGAATATGATTGCCCATTAACTGTATTTTCACCAGGTGATATTGAAAAGATGAAAGATTTAGTTTTTACTCTTAGATCAAATGGAATAGATGATATTGTTCTTGATCCTGGAACATTGACTGGAGAAGCTATAGGAGATACTTTGGATAATTTTGTTATGAGTAGAAGATTAGCTATTGAAGATAAAGATGAAGATTTCAGATTTCCATTATTAGGAGTTCCTGCATTAGTTAGACTTAATAATGAAGATGATGAAGTCAAAAATGGAACTATGGAAGCAACAATTGCTTCAACTTTAATGAATAAATATGCTGATGTTCTTATTCTTAAAGGAACTGATATATGGGAACTTATTCCGATACTAACTTTAAGACAAAGTCTATACACTGATCCAAGAAAACCACAAGCAGTAGATCCTGGAATATATGAATTTGGTGATGTGAATGAAAATTCGCCTGTTTTATTAACTACTAATTTCGCTTTAACATATTATACTGTTGAAGGAGATTTAAAATCAGGAAATGCTAGTACTTATCTTTTAGTTCTTGATACTATTGGTAAAGCTGTGGATGTAGCTATTGCTGGAGGACAATTCGATGGTAAAGCTGTGGCTGATCTTGTAAAAAAATGTGGAATCGAAGATAAAGTAAAAACAAGAAAAATGATTATCCCTGGGTTAGCTGCTCCTTTAAGTGGTGAAATTGAGGATGAAACTGGTTGGGATGTTATGGTTGGTCCAAGAGACTCATCTGCGGTTCCTGATTTCATTGATGAAAAATTTTGATAAATCTGTTAGATTTATCTAATCTCATCATTATTATAATTATTCAGAAATATTAGGTGATTAAATGAAAACATTAATGGTCACAGACCCTCAAATGTGTAGTGGATGTGAAGCATGTATTACTACTTGTAAAAAAGCTTATGGTGTTGCCAGAGCTAGAAAAACAGACACTATTCCAATATTTTGTATGCATTGTCATCCTGATAAAGCACCATGTCGTAGAATTTGCCCAAATAATGCTATTGAGGTTGTTGATGGTGAAGATGGAGAAATTCTCATTGTTAATGAAGAAAATTGTATACTTTGTAAATTATGTACTATAGCTTGCCCTATAGGAATAATAGCTATTGATAAAGAGAAAAAATCAGCTGAAAAATGTACACTTTGTTTAGAATCTGATAATATAATTCCTGCATGTGTAGAAGCTTGTAAAGATAATGTTTTAAATGTTTTCTCAATTGAAGATCTTCAAGATCTCAAAGATGATGAAAATTTAACTGAAGAATTACGAGAAGCTATTAAAACTTTTAAGTCTAAATCATAATATTTTTTTTCATGATTTTTCTTAATATTATTGTGTTTTAGTATTATTGACTTTATTTTTGTATATGATTAATATAGTCTTTATATGATTTTGATTTTTTGTTTATTAGATTTATTACATTATAATTTATTTTTCTCATAATAGCTATTTTTAATTATATATATTTACATATTCTCATTTATTGACATGATAATTTAATTGTAAATATAGTTTTTTCAATATTATTTAAATAAGACTACATTGTCTTTTTATTTCTATTCCTTCGTTAATAAACACTTCTCTTTTTAAATCTAAACCTGTTGTAAAACCAATTAGTTTTCTGCTGGAACCAATTACTCTATGGCATGGAACTATTATAACTATTGGATTTTTGTTCAAAGCATTATCAACAGCCCTATATCTTGTAGTTCCAATAGAATCTCCAATTTCTTTATAAAATCTTACTTGGCTCTTAGGAATGTTCATAGTTGCAATATATATATTTTTCTCAAAATGTGTTATATTTAATATTTCCCATTCTAAATATTCAGAGAAATCCACATCTTTATCTCTCCAAGCTTTTTTAAGAGCTTTTCTGGTCTTTACATTCTTTTATATCTTCTTTCTCATATAGGTTCATTTTTTCATTTGAGCAATTATCCTTTCCTCCAAGGAATACTCTTATAACTTTTCTATGTTTACATTATGCTTTTATTTCATTCATCTTATCCCATTGTTTAATTAATCGATGTTTCTTTAATAAGTTTTATAATATTATAAAACTTATAAATACTAATTAAGCACTATTTTTTCCTTTTTTTATTGTTTGGGGAATTCACACGGAATTTAATCCTTATCAATCCCTTATCATTTTATAATAATTTTTTAATAATTAATTAAATAATTTTTATTATTATAATGTCTCTTTCATGATTATTATAATTAGTTAATTATATAAAATATACTATAAATTAATAATACAAATGTTTATTAAAATTATTTTTTTAGTTCTTTAGTATGCTAATATAGTAAATTTATCGGTGTGAAAATGTGAAAAATTTTTTTATTTATTAATAACTTTTGTGATTGTATTTTTAATGATGGGGGTTGTTAATAGTGCTCAGCATGATAGTTCTGTTGATTTAAATAAAGCCATAAGAAAATCTAATAATGGGGATACTATTCAATTAATTGATGGAGTTTACAGAAATAATGTTACTGATATCGTTATTGATAAAAATTTAACCATACAAGGAAATTCAAAAGATAATAATATTATTGATGCAGCAAATATGGGTAGAATATTTAATATTACTCCAGGAAATAAATTAATATTGATAAACATAAGTTTTATTAATCGATTTGCAGCTTTAAATTCCAACACTGGAGGAATAATTTATAATAATCAAAGTACATTGATTATTGAAGATTATATTTTCGATAATAATATTGCTAATAGATCTGGTGGAGTTATATATAACACTGGCAATATAACTATAAAAAATTCAGAATTTACTAACAATCAAATTATTCAAAATTTTGATACTCAATTTGTTTCTGGGGGCGTTATATATACTAATGGTGGTATTTGTGAAATTTTTAATTCTATTTTTTTAAATAATTCTTTATCATATAACAGATTATCTGGATCTGGTGGAGGTGTTATTTATCAAGCTAGTGGAATAACAAGAATTTATCATTCTAATTTCCAGAGCAATTTTGCTAATAACACTGTTGCTGGAATTCTTTATATAGATAAAGGCGATTTGGAAATATTTTCTTCAATATTCCTTAATATAATTCAACAACAAATGCAGGTGTTATATTTTATAGTGGAATTAATAATGGAACTCTTAAAATCAATAATTCTTCATTTAGTAATAATTCTACATATGCTAGGTATGGTGGTGTCTTACAAGCAAACCATATTTAAATAGAAATAAATCATTCTAAATTTGAAAATAACCATGTTAATTCCTCTGGTGGAGTGATTTGGGGAATATTTGATGTTAAAATCGAAAATTCTGAATTTGACAATAACTATCTGTTGGATGATGGTGATTATGGTGGTGTTATTTATACTCTTCAATCTAATTATCCTTCAAAACTAAACATTAGTAATTGTTCTTTTAGTAATAGTTATGGGGCTTATGGAGGAATCATTAGGAATATTGGAAATAATTTTTTAAATATTAAAGATTCTAAATTTATAGTTAATATTGGAGGAATTGGAGGTATGATTTATTCAAGGTATTCTAATATAACCATTCATAATTCTGAATTTTTAAACAATGAATCAATTTATGGTGGAGTAATATTTGTTGCTAATAGCAATTTCACTGTTTTTGCTTCTCTGTTTTTAAATAATAGCGCAAATAATGGTGGTGCTATTTATATTCAAAGTGCAAATATGAAATTTAATAAATCAGATTTCATTAATACTTCTGGGTTAAAAGGAGGATTCCTCTATCATGATGCAGGTAATATTAGTATTATCAGTTTAATTTTTTAAATAACACTGCTGAAGAAGATGCTTCACTGGTTTATATAACTAACAGAACTAACTTTTACTTAACTATAAATTATTCAAGAATAGTTAATGATTTTAAAAATCAAGACTCTACTATTTTCATACAAAATAACTCTAAGTCAACACTTAATTTTGATTATAATTGATGGGGAGATAATTCTAATCCTAAAAATAAATCTAATGAGGATTTAATCAATAATTGGTTTGTTTTAAAATTGATAGCTAATAACAAGGAATATTTAATTAATAGTTCTCTTAATTGTAATCGAGGAGACATTATTCGGTTAACTCATGATTTTGCTCTCAATGATGATGCTAGTTATAATATTGCATTATTGCCTAATTTCGATCTAGAAATTATAGGGCCTAAAAATGAAAAAAACATTGTTAATGTTCATAATTTAGATTCAATTAATTATTTGATTAAGGATGGATAGTTTATCTCATAAAGTTCAAATTTTTGCTGATAATGAACATTTGACCTTGGATATTATTTTCCCTAAAATTATACCTATAGATGATCTGAAATAGTCGATCCAATTCTTGCAAATGAATCTAATAAAACAGAAAAAACCGAATCAATATTTAATGATATTAAAAACAATTCAAACAATTTAAAAAATTTAGAAAACACAATCAAAAATATTAGCGCTACTGCAAAGCATGAAATCTACAGGTATTCTATTTATTGCTATAATATTAGACTATTAAGTAGCTTAAGATTAATTTTATAAGAAAAAATAATAATTAAATTTTTTTAAGGATATAATTATATTTTTATCCTTATCTTTTTTTAAATATCTTTTTAATTATTTTTTTTTAAATTTATTTAATATATTTTTATTAAATAAATTTTATAAATAATTTGATTTTATAAAATGATTTTAAAGATAATTTTTATAATATAATTTTTGTAAGATAAATTTAATAAGTTAATTTTGTTAATTAATTTTATTAAATTAATTGTAATATTATTTTTAGATATATCATTTGATATCTAATATGCATAATATAATTTTAATATTAAAGTGAAAATATGAATGATTCAAATAAAGGAAATAAAGAAGTTATAATTAAACGGTACAAAAATGATAAAATAGCTTTTAATTATCCGTCTAATTGGTATGAATTTGAAAATAAAGCAAAAAATCCCACTGAAGTTGTAACTATGAAAACAGATAAAGGAAAAGGAGGAAAATTTTCATTTTCTGTAGCTAATGCTGGTGGAAAATCTACAGAATATTGGAGGGATTTTATGGAAAAATTCCTTAAAGATAATGGAGCAAAAATATTTGATTCAGAAATAACCCCAAAAGAAGGAATATTAATTTTTGATTTTAAAAGTGAAATTTCCAAATCTAATGTTAGTTCTCATCAAAGACATATTGGTTTTGTTAAAGATGAAGCATTTTTCTATTTTTTTTTCACAAGCTTAGATTTAGATGCTTTAAAAGAAGATATTGATATTATGATGGGATTTTAATAAATTAATATAAATAATATTTTTACTATTAATTATATTATTTTGTTTGTTTTTTAATTCTTAAAATATTGGCTATGTATATTAAAAGTCCTATAACAAAATAAACTATCACTTGAATATCAAGTATTCCAGTTTCTACTCCTAAAATGGCATAAGTTAGAAGTAATCCATATAATGTTATATAGAATGAATCTTTAGTTTTTTGTAATATTTTATATCCTATTCCTAATATAAATCCAAGAAGACCCATTCCAAAAGCTACTCCTAACTTTCCAAAATCTACTAACATAGGTCCAATTAGTGTTGGGGTCACACTAACTTCAGTTCTCCAAGCTATCAATTGTCCAATAGTCATTCTAGGTCCAAGTTCACTTATACCCGGCATTGCACTTAAAGTTAATGCACCATGTTTAATCCCAAAATCTCCTGAAATATAATTTAGTAAATTAAGTACATGTAATGTAAAATCTGCTCTGCTTTGTAAGGTATAAAATGGACTAGTGTTACTTGTTATAGCGAATTCTTCAAGAGAGCGGAAATATCCAATTCCAATTATGAGGCCTACCCCAGCTAATGCACCAATCACAACTTCCCATACTGATAATATTTTTCCATAATAACCTATTATTATCATCATTAGTAATGCTGCTATTATTGGGGTTCTATAACCTAATGAAAATAAAAACACACAACCAAAAGCAATAAGATTAATAAATCTAAATCTAGCTTGACTTCGACTTAATCTTTCTTTTTTAAATCTATTTAAATAAGAAGAACCCATAAGTCCAATTCCGGGAATCAATAAAAAGACAGGCATTGTAAGAATAGGTTTTAACCCATAACGTAGTGATGGTTTAAGAAGGGGAATTCCTCCAACAGAAACTACACTAAGGAAGAAAAATATCACTCCAATCAAAACAAGACAAAATCCTATAGAATAAACATCATTATTTTTGAATTTAATAAATGATTTTTTGGAAATATTATTGAAAAATCTGTTGGGTATAATAATTGAACCTATAATAAATGAACTAAATGCAATGACTAATACAAGTTGTAAATTAGGAGATATTGAATTAATAGACAGTATTAAGAATATTGCAAAAATAAGTAATAAGATAATTGGATGGAATATATGATTTTTTATTATATTATTTCTTTTTAAAATACTTAAAAAATTTTCACTTGGATATAAATTCTTAAAATAACTATTCACCCATTGTTTTTCAATAAATTTAGCTATTGAAAATATAATTGTGAAAAATAGTGATCTTTTAAATATTTTTGTAATATTTTTAGTAAAATAAATAGCTATTGAATAGAATCCATTCATATTATCACTTTTTATTAATCTTTATTTGTTCATATGTCTTATTATTAATTTAATTTAATTAAAAAGTTATTTACTATTTAATTAGCTATTTATTTAGTTTAATTAATTCATTTATTTAACTTATTTAATTAGATTATTTGTTTTATTTAGATTATTTAGATTAGTTAAATATTGATTTAAGTTATTTTTCGAATATTAAACACATCAAATGAATTTTCTATTTGTTGTATATCTTCAGGATTTGAATTGTATATTCTTATTGTCAGTATTCCGGTCTGTCCATCAATATTTCCTAAAATTTCTGAAGCAATGTTTATTTCAGTTTTATTAGCCATAATTAATTGTATTTGGTCATAAGTGTTTTCATTTATTGGTTTAGTTGATTGCTTTCTCCCATTTAAGAATAATTCATTAGATAATTGTTGATAAGTCTCACTATCCTTTTCATTGGTTGATATTTTCCCTGAAATGGTATAATTTGTATTATTGCCTATATTATTTGTTATTTCATCTAATGAACCTATATTTTTAGGATTAATTTGGATTTCTGTCAGATTTTCATATTTTTTACCATCAGTTTCTAAAGTTATATGTTCAATATATAAATCAGCATTTTTATTGTCTTTATATAGTCTTGCAAGAATAGATTGACTTTTTGAATCTCCATCAATATCAATTAAAACTTGAACATCCGATCCTTTATTATCATCTACCCATATAATAGTTCCATATAATTCTTGATATTTTCTGTCACTAGAATTATATCCTCCTACATGTGTTTTAACAATTTTTCCTTCTTGATAAAATGATAAATATTTTTCTGCAAGCTTGTTCATTGTAGATGAATCAAATGAAACTGATTCTGACTTTTCTTCATCCCCTCCAGTATACATAAGAGCAAAAACGATAGTTCCTATAATAACTATAACTATTAAAACATCAATTATTGTAAAACGTTTTAAAATATTTTTTAAATTAGGTTTCTTCATTTTTTAACCTACTATTATTTTAATTTAACATAATTGTAATCAACTAGTAAATTAATTAATAATTAATTAGAAGCTAACTAGAAACTAGTCGAAAATCAATTAAAAACAAATCAAAAATTAATCAGAATTAATTAAAAATTTATCTCTAGTATTATTATTAGTAATCTCTTATTAATTATTATAATCAATTCATGAATATCTAATTTATTTTTAATATATGAATATTTATCTATTATTTGATTATTAGGATAATAACTGAATATTTATTCTTAAACTTAATAAATTTTTTTATTTTATTATATTAAATTAAAATTCTATTTCATTAATTTATTTTATTAATTTTTTATTTAGTTTCTTATTATTTTTATAATATTTTTATATTTAGGGATTATAATTTTATTATAATGCATAATGAGTATTAATAAAATTCTCTTTCGGAATAATGGTGTTTTTATTCTTCATCAGGAATCATGCAACCTGTAGGACAAACTTTTAGACATTCTCCGTAATTATCACAGCCTTCTGCAATTATAATCTTTGTATCCTTTTTTATTATTCTTAATGGGCATACTTCTACACATGCTTCACATACTCCACATTCTGACATGTTGATCTTCAAGTTATCTCCATAAATTTCTATAGTAAAATTTCTAGAGTAAAGTTTATATACTAAAATATTCAAAGATTTAGTTGCTGTATTATTGATTGTAATAAAAAAATTAAACTGCTTTTTCATAATCAATAAAACAAAATTTATTACACTATTCTTAATTTAATATTGGCTTAATTTGAGTCTTAAAACTTATTGAAACTATTAATTTAATATTCTGAATTCAGTGTATAAATAATTAATGTACAACTTTATTGTTGTATTTTTCATATGCAGGGGTGCCCGAGCGGCCAAAGGGGGAGGACTTAAGATCCTCTGGCGCAGGCCTTCGAGGGTTCGAATCCCTTCTCCTGCACTTTTTTAAACATGGAATTAAAATTGCCTTAGTGGCTCAGCCGGTAGAGCGATACCTTGGTAAGGTATAGGCCGGGGGTTCGAATCCCCCCTAAGGCTTTTTCAAATATAATTCTTTTAAATATAATATTTTTTTAATTATTATATCTTTTAATTAATTTTATTTTCTAATTAATTTTATTTTTTTAATTAAAAATTTTGATTTAAATAGTTATTTTTTTCATTTTAATTATTTTTATATTTCTATTTCTATTTTTATTTTTTAATTATTTCTAACTATATTTAAAATATTTTAAAAATAGTTTCAACATTTTTATAATTGTATAAAGGCTATAAAATTCGGATATAATAAAATTATAATAAATATAAAAATAATTAAAATGAAAAAATAACTATTTAAATCAAAATTTTTAATTAAAAAAATATTATAAAAATAAAATATATTATAAAAATTTAATTTATTGGTAATAAAATATCATTATAAGTTAAAAAATTAATAATAAAATATATTATGTTAAGAGTAATAATATATAAAATGATTTTATAATTTTGTGTTTATTATACATATATTTTTATAAATTCACATATCTCTTAATTTATGAATATATTTTATAAAGTAAAATATATTTTGTTTCTTAATTTATGAGTATATTTTATTAAATAAAATAATTATTATATAAATTTTATAAATTATGAATATTGAGAATGAAATATTTTATAATAATTTGAAATTTTCAATTGAAATTTCTTATCTATAAATTTCTTATATATTTATTAAACATTTAATTATTAACTATGGTTATTAATGAAGGAATTTTATGTCTAAATCGTTTGATATAGTAATGGCAGGTTTAATATCTGGAATAGTTGCTTTAACAACAAGTTTTCTAGGTGTGGCTGGGACAGTTATAGGGGCAGTTTTAGGAGCTATCTTATATCAAGTACTTTCTATCTTTGTCAAAGAACCTCTTGAAAGTACAACTATAAGAAGGGTGGAAAATGAATTGGTATATATCATACCTCTTATTTTAATAGCTATTTTCTTAGTTATTTTTATAGTAGCTTTACTTGATTCCTATACACTATATTTTCCTGATTTTTTAGAATTTTTTAGGCAATTAGAAGAAATTACAAATAATAATCTTGTAAGATTTATGGGAATTGGTTTAATAGTTATGGGTATATATCCTTTAATTCACCCTAAAACAATTGAAAGAAAATATGGGGCAATTATCTTTGTTTCAGGAATTGTATTGTTAGTAAGAGGTTTATTAGATCTTAACATTGAATTTTTTTATTATTATTCTGAAATATTCCAATCATTTGATATAATATTAATGGTTTGTGTATTTCTAGCTGTATTATTTGTAATTATAAAAATATTTTTAGAATCAATGTCTCTTTATATAAATAGAAAGAAAAATAATAATAATTTAGAAAATTCTGATCATATAGCTAATGAAAATACTGCTGCTGACAATAATTTAAAAGTAAGTAAATTAGATCTTAAAAATCGAATGGAATATTTCGAAGGTCATTATAAATATTTGAATGGAGAAAATTATAGAGAAAATAATAACAATAAAAATATTTCATCCCAAAATAATGAATTTGATCTTGAAAAAACTAAAAATTATAGAAAAAATAGTATTAAAAGCAATTCTAATAGAAACAACATTAAAAATAATATTAAAAATAACAATATAAATAATGATAATATAAAAAATAATATAGCGAATAATATAGATAGTAATATGAATAATAATTTAGATAATAATATAGATAATAAACCTACTATAACTAATGTAAATAATAATAAAACAATAAAAACAAGTAAAACTAGTACCATGTCTAAAAATCGGAAATATTTTAAAAAATAGCTTAAATTAATAAAGTCGATTTATTTATTAATCTTATATTTATTTTTTATCTAATTTACTTATTTACAATAATTTATATCTTAATAAATATTTTGATAATTAATTAAAACGATTAATATGACAAAAAATAATAAAACTCTCAAAGATATTCTATATATTATTCTATATGATAATCCTTCTACACAGATGTAATCGTTGAAAAATTAGATATTAGTAGAAGATATGTTACAAAATTACTTAAACCATTAATTGACGAAGATATTGTAAAAAGAGCCTATATTTTGGACTTAAAAAAATATGAAGAATTTTCTGAAAAAATTGGAGAAAATATTTTTTCAGGAGATCATTCATCTACCTTTTTAATTAAAGGAATGTTACAAAACATGACCGAACATGTTTCAAAACAATTAAAAACATCTTTTCTTGCAGTAGTTAAAAGTGACAAAGAAAAAGCCAATTTAGCTATGGAAATGGATTATACTACTAACAACATGTTTGAAAAAACACGGTCTTCTGTTGAAACGGTTGTTAGTATAGATCCAGCTACTCAATTTTCAAAAACTCTTATTTTTAATGAAATTACATATGATTTAGAACGTATTGGTGATTATTGTGACCATTTTTCTAAATTTACTATTAATGAAGACAATAATCAAATCAATAAAGATATATTAGACTTATTAAAATCCATGTATAAATCTGTTAATAAAATGATTCAAAATGCAATGGATGCTTTTTTAAATGGAAAATTATCTCTTAAAGGAGATATTATGGATTTAGAAGAAAAAGTTCATAATTTACAAAAGAAAACTCTTAATTTTATAGCTATTGAAATAGCTGAAACTTCTTTTGAAGATAAAGACGAGTTTACTTACTATATATATATCTTTCAAGATTGGTAAAGTCATTTGAAAGAATTGGAGATATTTGTGTAGAAATATTGGATACTGTTACTGAATTTCATAAAAATATTCCAAGATCTGCTGTCCCAAGGAATTTTAGATAATAAAAATTAAATAATTTTTAATTAAATATGTTTTTTAATTTTCTCATTTTCCATATTCTTTTATCTTTTTTCTTCCTATTTTTTTTCCAAATAATTTATTATCAAATATAAATATTCTTAGAAAATGAAAAAGGACTTTTATGTCCCAAAATATTAATGGAAACAAAAAACACCGGTTCATGGTGTGAATATCAAATTTATTATAAATAAAAATATTTATTGTTATGTAGGTAATCAAATTTATATAAAAACCTTTGACTTCTTCTAAACTTTTTTCAGCTCTCTTATAATTCTCATTTTCATAATTTTTGATTTAAACATTCTATAATTTCCGAATAAATATTATATTTATTTTATTTAGATATATATGAACTTACTATTGTATAAATTAGCTGGTTTTCTATTATATAATCGTTAATAAAAAAAATTTTAAATATTTCTATTTAATTTTAAATATTATTTAATATTTTTTTCACTTTTTATATAATATGTGGGGTCTTTTTTATTAATTTTATTTTTAATTTTCTTTTATTTATTATAGTTTAAGATATATTTCATTATTTTGCACATAACACCTTTTTTATTTAATATGAATTTTATTTCACTTTTTGTGAATTTTTTAAATTCCTTGTTTATTTCCTATTAGATTTGTTCCTATTTAATGTACTATTTTTCACATAAAAGTAAGCTTTATATATAAAAAATTCTAACCTATTTTTGAGGTGTAAAAAATATGAAAAAAATCACATAATTATAATAATTATTGCTATTGCTGTAATAACTTTAGCTGGAATGTTATTTGCAGGCAGTGGAAGTGCTTCAACTATTGATGTAGTTGGTTCTATCTCTGTACAACCTGTTGCAGAAAAACTTGCTGAAACTTATAAATCAAAGAATGCTAATGTAAAAATTAATGTTCAAGGTGGAGGATCAAGTGTTGGAATTAGAAGTGCTCAAGATGGTACTGCTGAGATAGGTACAAGTTCTAAAGATTTAAAAAATGATGATAAGAAAGATTTAACTGAAGTTACTCTTGGCCAAGATGGTATTGTCATAGCTGTTAATAATGAGAATAGTGGTACTGATCTTAGCAAAGAACAACTTAAAGATGTTTTTTCTGGTAAAATAACTAACTGAAAAGAATTTGGAGGTTCAGATGCTCCTATTCATTTAGTAACTCGTGAAAAAGGATTTGGTACATTAGATGCATTTGAATATATATTCATGGGTAAATATACAAAGATGAAATCTGATGCTACAGTTCAAAGTTCTACAGAAGCAGGTAAACAAGCTGTTAAACAAGATCCGGATGCTATTGGGGTTGTTTCTCATGCTCATATGGGTGATGATGTTAAAACATTAAGTATAGGTGAGATTTCTCCAGAAGACAAAACTATTGCGGATGGTTCATACGAATTACAAAGATCATTTATTTTATTAGTAAAAGGAACTCCAAATGCTGATGTAAAAGAATTTATGGACTGAGTAATGAGTCTGAGGGAACAAAAATTTTAGAAGAAGAAAAAATATTAAAATCCTCTAAATAGTGAAATTCCTTTTCAATACATATTACTATTTGATTTAAGCAATATATTTGAGTATTTTTATTGATAAATAATAAAAACATTTTTAAATTTTGTTTATTCAAATTTATTTTGTTTATTGTTAAAAAATATTCTTTTTAAGTCTCTTAAATTTTAACAAATAAAGATTTTATCTTAATTATAAATATTAAATTTATTTAAAGTTTAATATTTTAATTAATTAAAATTTCTTTTGATTTTTCATTATTTAATAATAATATGCCTAACTACTATTGAAAAATTTAATATTTCATTCTATTGAGAATATAGTTGTCATATGAGTATTTTTATATTTTCATTTAGTATGGATTATCATGACTAAACCTTAATTTTTAAATAGTTCCAAGTTGAACTAAAATTAGGTAATGTTATGAACTCAGAATTCAAGGGAATAATAGTAATAGCTATATGTATTATTTTAGCTTATTTATTCATTAATCCTGGAGCAAGCTATGAAAGAATCGATGTCGTTGGTTCTACATCAGTACAACCTTTAGTAGAAAAGTTAGCAGAAAATTTCACCAGTTCTCATGAAGATATTAGAATTTATGTTCAAGGAGGAGGTTCTGGAATGGGTATAAGAAGTACAAAACAAGGTCTTGCAAATATAGGTATGAGTTCAAAAGAACTTTCATCAACTGAAAAAAAAAATCTTACTGAAATAACTATTGGAAAAGAAGGTATTGTAATAGCTGTTAGTAATCAAAATAACATTAAAGATCTTTCAATTGAGCAAATAAAAAATATATTTAATGGAAAAATTACTAATTGGAAAGAAGTTGGTGGAAATGATAAAGAAATCCATGTTATTACTCGTGAGGAGGGTTCAGGTACAAGATCTGCCTTTGAATCTATAGTTATGGATGATACAAAAATAAAAGATTCAGCTATTGTACAAAGTTCTACTGAATCTGTTAAACAATCTGTTGCTTCTGATCCTGGAGCTATTGGATTTGTATCTTTTGCTCATATGAATGATGATGTTAAACCAATTTCTGTTGACGGTGTTTCTCCTTCAGAAAAAACAATTACTAATGAAGAATATGTTCTTCAAAGACCATTTATATTTCTTATAAAAGGTGAACCTAGCAAATTCGCGAAAGAATTTTTAAGTTGGATAAAATCTCCTGCTGGAACTGAAATTATTAAAAAAGAAAAAATCATTCCTGTTAAATAACCTATTTATCAAATAAAATCTTATCAAATAAAAAATCTATTAAATAAAAATCTTATATATAGGAAATTTCATTAAATAAAAAATTTTATCAAATAAAATTATATTATTAAATTATGTTTATAAATAATCTTGAGAATTATTAAATATCTATGAAAAACTAATATTATAAATTGTCCATTAAGTCAAATATTTATTAATCAAATATTGTTAAAAATTATTATTTGGAATTACTTATGAGGATTATCATGGAAAAAAATAGACTTTCTGAATTTTTGATAGAAAAAAGCTTGGTTATAACAGCTATTTTTTCTATTATTATAATTCTTCTAATTGTTTTATTTATATTAATGGAAGGATTTCCTGCTTTTGAAGATTATGGTTTCTTTCGTTTTTTATTTGGAATGAATTGGGCTCCAAGTGATGGGGAATTTGGGGTATTTGCCATGATAATAGGGTCAATTTATGTGACTTTATTGTCTTTGATCATGGCAGTTCCTTTATCAC
Source organism: Candidatus Methanobinarius endosymbioticus (assembly GCA_003315655.1). GTDB lineage: Archaea > Methanobacteriota > Methanobacteria > Methanobacteriales > Methanobacteriaceae > Methanobinarius > Methanobinarius endosymbioticus. The sequence goes on along the minus strand of NIZT01000025.1, from coordinate 22,996 downwards.
TTCTCTGTGCTATATTTATGGCAGAAGTAGCTCCCAATAGTATAAGAAGGATTTTAAAACCCGTTATCGAAACTTTATCAGGAATTCCTTCTGTAGTATATGGATTTTTTGGATTAATCGTTCTTGTTCCAATAATAAGGACTAATTTTGGTGGAACTGGCTTTAGTATGTTTACAGCTGCACTTATTTTAACAGTTATGGTATTGCCGACCATTATAACAATATCTCAAGACTCATTAAGAGCAGTTCCTCATGAATATAGGGAAGCTTCTTTTGGACTTGGTGCAACAAATTGGCAAACTATAAGGCATGTAATTTTCCCTGCAGCTCTTCCAGGAATTATAACTTCTATTATATTAGGCATGGGCCGTGCAATTGGAGAAACATTAGCAGCTATAATGATTGCAGGTAATGTTGTACAGATTCCTGGTTCTATATTTGATCCTGTTAGAACTTTAACTGCTAATATTGCTCTTGAGATGGGCTATGCAACTGGACTTCATTACAATGCTTTATTTGGTACTGCAATAGTCCTTTTTTTAATAATAATTATTCTTCTTTTAATTGCAAATTATATCCAACATAAGTATAAAGTAGATGTAGGGGGAGGTTATTTATGAGGGGATTAAAATCACAGAAAATAATTTCTCCAAAAACTTCTCAAAAAATAATGAATGCAATATTCATTATTTCAGGAATAATCACAATATTAATTTTAGTACTTATATTAGGATATATATTGATAATGGGATTACCAGTAGTTAATCTTGAATTTATATTTGCAAATCCTATTGATTCTGGTGCTTCTGGTGGAATATTTCAAATGATTGTTTCCAGTATATATGTTACTCTTATTGCAGGTATTGTAGCTACACCTCTTGGTGTTGGTGCTGCTGTATATTTGGTTGAATATGCTGGTGAAGGTAAAATAACTAAATTAACACGTTTTGGTGCAGAAACTCTTGCTTCAATCCCTTCTATTGTTTATGGACTTTTTGGTTTGGCATTTTTTGTAGTGGCTATAGGACTTGGATGGTCACTTCTTTCAGGAGGCCTTGTGTTAGCAATTATGGCACTTCCGACCATATTCCAAGTATCTGAAGTTACAATTTCTTCCATACCTAGTTCTTATCGTGAAGGTAGCTATGGACTTGGAGCTACAAAATGGCAAACTATTTATCGTGTAGTACTTCCAGCAGCAATTCCTGGCATTGTAACTGGTGTTATATTAGGAATGACAAGAGTTATTTCAGAAGCAGCAGCAGTAATGTTTGCAGTTGGATCTTCCCTTTCAATGCCTCTTTCAATTTTTGATCCTGGAAGACCACTTCCTCTTCATTTATATATTTTAGCTACTGAGGGAATTTCACTTGAAAATGCTTATGGTACTGCAGCAGTTCTTGTTATAATTGTACTAGTATTAACATTTGTATCTAATTATTTAGTAGATAAATATCAAAGAAAAATAATGGGGAGATAATTAGCAAAATAATATTGTTTTAAATAATATTGTTCTAAATGAGTATTAAAATAATTTAATATTCTAAGATGAATATGTTATAAAAATATAGTATAAAAATGGATATGATATAAAATTAACTAATTATATATTAATATACTTGATATATTAAAATTGAATTTAATGGAATTTTATAATATAATAATAAAATTTAGTAAAATTAAAATAAATTTATTAACAAGGGGTTAATGATGAACCGAATTGAAGTAGAAAATCTAAATGTATATTTTGGAGATTCTCATATACTCAAAGATATTAATACAGAAATTTCTAAAAATACTGTAACAGCGCTTATTGGTCCTTCTGGTTGTGGTAAATCTACATTTATCAGAACTATTAATAGGATGAATGATTTAATTCCTAGTTTTTCTCGCACTGGAAATGTTTATTTGGATGGAGAAGATGTTTACGATCCTAAAATGGATGTAGTGGATCTTAGAAAAAAAGTAGGTATGGTTTTTCAAAAGCCTAATCCATTTCCTAAATCTATTTATGAAAATGTAGCATATGGTCTCAAAATCCATGGAATAACAGATGATGATGCAATTTCTGCAAGAGTTGAGGAAAGTTTAAGGTCTGCTGCATTATGGGATGAAGTAGAAGATAAATTAGATAACTCTGCTATGGGATTATCTGGAGGTCAACAACAAAGACTCTGTATAGCTAGAACAATAGCTAATAATCCTGAAGTTATTTTAATGGACGAACCATGTTCTGCTTTAGATCCAATTTCAACTACAAAAGTAGAGGATTTAATTCATAAGCTTAAAAAGGATTATACTATTCTTATTGTAACTCATAATATGCAACAAGCTACAAGAGTTTCAAAATATACTTCATTTTTCTTAAATGGTGAAATAATTGAAAGTAATCTAACTGATAAATTATTTGTTGATCCTAAGGATAGTAAAACTGAAGACTATATTACTGGAAGATTTGGTTAAAAAACTTTTTAGTTCTAAATTATTAATAAACTATGCTAAAATATCCATAATATTATAATTAAATTATAATTAATGTAGAATAAACTATAATAAACTATAATTCAATAATTATTTATTAGATAAAAAACATAAGTAGATATTAGAATTATAGAGCTATTATTTTGTTAATATTTAATTAATACCTTTCAATATAGATCTTAAATAATTAATAATATAAACAATCTGAATACGAACAAATTAAACAAATCTAAAAGGTGTTGTTTTAATGGATAAAGAATATCCGAGAATATCATTTAAAAATAGAATAAATAGTGTAAAAGATGATGCAGAAAAAATGGGGCAAATGGTCATGGAATCCCATCGTAAAGCTATCACATTATTAAATGACTATAATCAAGATATAGTCGAAGAAGTTGTTTCAAAAAGTAAAGATATTGACCAAGCAGCTTTTGATTTAGAAAGAAGATGTATAAAATTTATAGCTGTTGAACAACCTGTTGCTGGTGATTTAATGTTCATTGAATCTACTATAAGAGTAGGTAGTCATATGAAAAGAATAGGGTACTTAGCTGCTAATATAGCAGAAGGGTCTGCTTTAATAAAAGATGTTAAAGTTCCAGCTAAAGTAATGGAAGATTTACAATACATGGCTGATTATGTTCAGATGATGTTAAGTAAAGGATTTTATGCGTTTTTAAACCAAAATATTGATATGGCTAAAGAATTGTCAGAAGATGATGATAAAGTAGATGATCTTTTTGATTCAATACTTGAACAGGTTACTAAAAACATGTTTGAAGATAAAGAAAATATTAATCAAACTATCAATTTAATATTTATAGCTAGATTCCTTGAAAGAATAGGAGATAGGGCTGTTGATATTGGTGGAAGAACTATATTTATGTTAACTTTCAAAAAGCCTAAAGGTTAGTCTTTAGACTTTTTTATAATTTTATATTTTTTATCCTTTTATTCTAGTTGTAACATGTCTATGAGCCCAACATTGTATACATACTCCTATTGGAAGACCTGCTGTATGTGTAGATACTTTTTTAACCTTTACATCTAAAGCAGTAGTTTTTCCACCTAAACCCATAGGACCTATCCCTAAATTGTTTATTTCGGTTAATAATTCTTTTTCTAAGTTAGCTAATGTAGTATCAGAATTTCTTTCTCCTAATTTTCCAAGAAGTGCCTTTTTTCCTGTTTTTAAAGCTAAATCAGAAGTTTCTCCAACACCCACTCCTACAATCATTGGTGGACAAGGTTTACCTCCTGCTTTTAACACAGTTTCTATAACAAATTCTTTTATTCCTTCTATTCCTTCTCCTGGTAAAGCCATTTTAAGAGCATTATTATTTTCAGATCCAAATCCTTTAGGAAGAATTGTAAATTCAATATAGTCTTCATCTACTAGTTCTATATCTACTTGAGGAATGTTAATCCCTGTATTATTTCCAGTATTTTCTCTTGTTATAGGGTCTACAATGTTTGGTCTAAGTGGAACTTCTTTTGTAGCTTTTTTCACACCTTTAGCTATTCCTTGATATATTACTTCATATAAATTATCCTTTTCAACCTTTACACTACCTAGCTTTACAAAAATTATAGGTAGACCTGTATCTTGACACATTGGAATGGACTTTTCCTCTGCTAGTTCAATATTTTTCAAAATAGCTTCAATATTTAGTCGAGGTAATTCGTCAGTCTCAACTTTAAGTGCATCTTCAAGTGATATTTTAACATCTTCAGGAAGATGTATTGTAGCTTTTTTATAAAGTTGGTAGATTGTATCTTCAACTTGTTTTTCGGTTATCATTTAATTCCCATAATTATAATTTTCATCATGTTTTTATTATATAAATTATAATATGAACATAATTTTATACTAAATTTGCAAATATATTTTTATACTAAATTTAAATAATAAATATATTATTAATTATTTATAATATAATTTTTAATTAATTTTTATTTAGAATAAGTTAAAAATATTTACATATTTCATTATATATTCTATTATATCTATAAATTTATATCTATAAATTTGTTTATTAGAATTATGTAGTAACTTATTTACTTAAGATATTAAAATTATAAAATATTCTCTTATATTTGCCAAATATTTTTTAATAAAATAATTAAACATCAACTATAAACAATATTATAATAATCATAATAATTTTTTATACTAGGATATGATTCTATATTGTAATATATAAAAATTAATAAAAAATTAATAAAAATAATAAAAAATATTATTAAAATAATATTGAATAATTTTATTTATTTTAAAAATTTAATTGAAAATTAATATAAAAAATAAAAAACTCAAAAGATAAAAATTTAAAAGTTGAATTACTATTTCATAACTCCTTTTAGTCTTTTAAGTTCATTTGCTATTTTTTTTTGTTTAGCAGAGACAATTTCATCAGAGTTGTTGGTTAATGCATTAGTTGGGCAAGAATCAACACATTGTTGAGAAGTTTCATTAACACAAAGATCACATTTTTTTGCCTGTCCTATTTCATTCATTGAAATAGCTCCAATAGGACAAACATCTCTACAGCGTCCACATCCTATACATTTTTCTCCATTAATTACTATTGCTCCTCCTAATTCTTCAATAGCATTTTCTGGACAAATATTTAAGCAAGGTGCTTTATCTGGTGTGCAATGCATGCAAAATAATGGTACTCCTTCATTGACTCTAATTGCAGTCATTGGGCAATTTCTTTCACATTTTGCACAATCTACACAGAGTTCAGGATTTGAAACTAATTCGTTCATTTTTGTACCTTCTTTGTTATCTATTCTTTATCTTTATATGCTTTGTTGCATCTCGTTCCACTAGTTAAGACATTTAATATACTATTAGATTTTGGTTTTTTAGAGACTCCTGCAAGCTTTGATAAATATTCGTCTTGTTTTTTGCTCTTCATTTTGTCTACATCAACTAAGGAAATAGCTCTTTTAGAACATGCTTTAATACAAGCAGGTCCATCTTCTCTTCCTTCACATTGATTACATTTTTGAGCTTTTCTTTCTTCTAAAGTAACAGCTCCAAATGGACATACTATCATACATAATCCGCAAGCTATACATTTATCTTCTTCAACACCTTTGCCTTTTATTGCTTCTGTAGGGCATATTGCCTTACAAGGTGCATCTTCACATTGTTGACAAACTATAGGGTAATATGTACCATCAATTTCTTTAATAATTATTCTGGAAGCGCCATAAAGTCCGTAACAAGCATTTTCACAATCTAAACAACCATTACACAAATCATGTTGTACTAATATTTTTTCCAGCTTTATTCCCCCAGTATTATTATTTTGGATATCATTGTTTTAAATTTATTATTTTAAAATTTATCTAATTTATTTTAGATTTATTATAATGATTTATTATTCTAATTAAGATCTTAAATTATAATTTTAATCATAATCTTTAATTATTTTATTCCTAATTCTGCACATTGTGTATCAACGTGTTCCTGAATTTTCTCTTTTTCTAAATCAGACAAGTGTTTAAACCTTTTCTGAGCGTTTAAAAACCCATTTACAGGTTTTCTATCTTGTGTTTTATAAGTCAATTTAAAATAACTATGATCTATTTCAAAAAGTGGCCAGAAACCAGTTTCAACAGCTAATCTTCCAAGTTCAATAGTTTTTGAAGGATCATAACCCCAACCAGTAGTACATGGTTGATTTAAATGTAAATATGCAGGACCTTCAGTTTCAGAAGCTTTTTTTACTTTTTTCATGAAATCTTCTGGATATGCTATAGAAGCTGTAGCTACATATGGAACTCCATGAGCAGCCATTATAAGAGGCATATTTTTCTTAGGTTTATCTTCACCAAAACTGTCTTTTCCATGTGGTGAAGTAGTTGTAGATGCTCCATATGGTGTAGAAGCACTTCTTTGAATTCCTGTATTCATATATGCTTCATTATCATAACAAATATAAATCAAGTTATGTCCTCTTTCCATAGCTCCTGAAAGAGATTGCATACCAATGTCTACTGTTCCACCGTCTCCAGCAAAAGCAACTACATTAACATCAGTTTTTCCTTGAGTTTTAAGCGCACTTTCTACTCCAGATGCAACAGCACCTGCATTTTCAAAAGCTACATGTATCCAAGGTATTTCCCACGCTGTTTCTGGAAAAGGAGTTGTAATAACTTCTAAACAACCTGTAGCAGAAATAGCTACAGTATTTCTACCTAATGCCTTTAAAGCTAACCTTACTCCTATGGTAGCTCCACAACCAGCACAACCTCTGTGTCCTGGTGCTAGAAGTTCTTCTTCAGGTATTTTCATATTTATTCTCTCCTAATGCTTCTAATTATCCCTAATTAATTTTAATTATTTTTAATAATTTAATTATTCTTATTTTTTAATAATATGACTTGACTACATGCCTTTATTTTTTAAACCTATCCAAGTAACATCTTTTACTGGATTTTTAGTTTTATCAAGCACTTCATCAATATCTTTTGGAGTGATATCTCTTCCACCAAGTCCTAAAATAAAGTCATATGCTTCGATATCAATTTTTGCTTTAATATCATTGTATAAAGCTCCACCAACACCAAAAGCTATATTTTTGTCAAGAACTGCTACTTTGTCTGCGTTTTGAACCGCTTTTTGGATATATTCTTGGGGGAATGGTCTATAAGATCTTATTTTAAGAAGTCCTACTTTTTCACCACGTTCTCTCATATCATCAACACAAACTCTTACAGTACTACAAATTGATCCCATAGCAATTATTATAATTTTAGCATCTTCACATTTGTATTCTTCAACAAGTCCATATTCTCTACTAAATATTTCTTTAAATTCTTTACTTACTTGTTCAATTACTTCTATAGAGTTTTCCATAGCTTTTTCGAGTTGATATCTAGTTTCCATATAATAATCAGGATCAGTTAATGTTCCTAATGATTTAGGTTGTTTTGGATCTAAAAATGCGTGCTCTGGCTTGTATTTCGGAAGGAAACTATCTACTTGCTCTTGAGTTGGTATTTCAACAGGTTCTACTGTATGTGTTAATATAAATCCATCTAAACAAACCATGGATGGTAAGAGTACTTTACTGTTTTCAGATATTTTGTATGCCATTAATACAGAATCAAGAGAATCTTGTCCATTTTCAGCATAAGTTTGAAGCCAACCTGAATCTCTTTGAGCAATTGAATCTTGTTGATCATTCCAAATACTTAATGGTGCAGATATTGATCTATTTGCATCGGCCATAACTATTGGCATTCTCATTCCTGCAGCTGCATATAATATTTCATGCATTAACATTAAACCTTGGGAAGAGGTAGCTGTAAATACTCTAACACCTGTTCCTGATGCTCCAAGAGCTGCACTTATAGCACTGTGTTCTGATTCAACTCTAATATATTCAGCATCAATATCTCCATCAGCTACAAATTGTGCAAGATATTCTGAAATTGATGTTTGAGGAGTGATAGGATAAACAGGAATAACTTGTGGTTTAGCTAATTTAACAGCTTCAGAAACTGCCCTATTAGCTGTCATAACTTTTTTTGTCATTAATAATTCTCCTTTTTTAGTTTATAAACTATTAAATTTTTTACTCTCTTTCCATTTTAATAGCTTTTACTGGACATTCTACTTCACATATGCCACAACCTTTACAATAATCGTAATCTATATTATGATCTTTATTTATACATCCTTCAGGACAGAACATAATACAATTATCACAATCAATACACTTTTCTTTATCAAGAAGAGGTTTGAATGTTCTCCAGCTCCCTGTTTTGTTACTACGGGTACTTCCCGGATTACTTACTACTCCTCCAATAGAATCCATTTCATCACCTTATTATTTTTGAGTTTAATTTTTAAACTATAATGATCCTTTTTAAAAATATTGTTAATATATGATTATTAGTTGAATAATTAATTAATTTTATCAATATAATCAATTTTATCTATTTTTCATCTAGTTTTTAGATAATTCTTAGATAATTTTTATTTATTTTTAAAATTTAATCAATTTAATAGAATTATTTAATTTTTACATGATTAATAATTAAATAAGATTATATAAATAAACTTTATTTAAATAAATCAGATTTAATCATGTTATTTTATATTTTAGAATTAAATTTGATCATAAGCAACTTTAGCAGCTTTTGAATTTTTATCTCCTAATTTACCAGGGAATGTTTCCTTTATAACTTTTATAATGGAATCAAGAGATACTTCACCACTTTTCTTTGAAAATGATCCTAGCATAATGGTATTAACAATTGGAACTCCTAGATTTTCTAGAGCTATTCCAGTTGCATCAATATCATAAACTTCTTTGTCCTTATTTTCTGTTAAGTTTTCTTTCTTAATCGTGTTAATAATGACTTTTCCATCATTTTTTATTCCAGAAAAGACGTCTATCACGTCTAATAATCCATCATCAAGGACAATTACATAGTCAGGATTTTGAACTTGATATCTTATCTGTATAGGTTTATCATCGATTCTTGTAAAAGCTCTAACAGGAGCACCCCGTCTTTCAACTCCAAAGAAAGGGAATGTTTGTGAATATTTCCCATCTTCGAATGCAGCCTTAGCTAAAATCTCTGCTGCGGTAACGGCACCTTGTCCGCCACGGCCGTGAAAACGAATTTCAATCATTCAAATTTCCTCCATTCATCATGTATAATCATTATAAATTACAAGATATATAAACTTTTCATAATGACATATAATTGAACATAATTGTCATAATTTGTATTACAATAATAAAAATGAACAAAATTAGTATTTTTAATATCAATATTATATTTTTTATAAAAATTATCTGAATTTCATTATAATTATTTTATTTTATATTTTTCTTATAAGTAATTATATAGAATATCTATATTATAAATTTGAAAATAAATTTGAAGAATACTTTTAAAATTTTTTTTTAAGATGCTTCTTAAGATACTTTTTAAAAATACTTTTTTATAAATAAAAAAATTATGAATATTATACAAATTAATTATTAATATAAAAGAATTATAAAATATTATTAAAGATATATTGGTTAAAAGATATTAATTTAAATTATATAATTACAAATAAGCTAAAAACAATTAAAATTAATTAGTACTTATATTAGTAATATGTACTCATTAGTATTTAATAAATATAAAATAAATAATATAATATGAATATAATATAAGATGAATAGGGATGTTATGAAAATACTTATTATAACAGGAAATTTAGCTTTTCCTTTAGTTGAAAAAATAGCTAATGAATCTAAACATGAAGTTATGATACATATTGCTGATTCACAAATAGCTGCTTTTTTAACTCCTCGTATGATAATTAAGGAAATTAAAAACTATTATTCTTCTGAATTAGAAAAGGGAGATATAGATTTAATCATCACTCCTGGGCTTATGAGAAAATCCACTGATGAAATTTATCACGCATTAAATATTCCTACTTTTAAAGGTTCTACTGATGTTGCAGATTTAGGCATGGTTATGGATTTGATTGAAAATTTAGAACTTTCTACAACTAAACCTGCAGATAAACTAATTGAGGATGAAAAAAAGAAACAAGCTCTTCGATTTATCGAAGATTTTGAATCTAACACTAAAAAAAGAGAATCACTTCTTAAAAAATCAAATAATGTTATGGTGGGAGAATTAGCAGTTGGTGAAGATTTTCCTATGAGAGTTTTAGCAGAAATAGCTAATGCTCCAGTTCTCACTAAAGAAGAATTAGTTAGAAAATGTGAATATTTTTTAGCTAATGGGGCTGACATGATAGATATAGGTATGGTTGCAGGAGAAGATATGTCAGACAAAATTCCTGAAATAATATCTATTCTTAGGCCTATTGTTGGTAAAAAAGCTTTGAGTATTGATACATTAAATCCTAAAGAAATCGCTATTGCTATTGAAAATGGAATTGACATGGTTTTAAGCATAGATTTGGGAAATTATAAAGAAATATTGCCTTTACTAAAAAAGTATAATGTTCCAGCTGTTGCTTTACCTACTAATTTTTCAGATGGTAAAGTTCCTCATAATGTTGATCAAAGAGTAGAATCTATGACAGAGTTAGCTAAAGACTGTGAAAAAGAAAATGTTCAAATAATTGCTGATTTAATTTTAGATCCTGTCAACAGCAGTAGTATAGTAGATTCTATTATTGCATGTAGAAAATATCATGAAAAAAGGTCAGAGCCCATGTTTTTTGGAGTAGGAAATGTTAATGAACTTATGGATACAGATTCTGTAGGAGTTAATGCTCTACTTAGTGGAATAGCAATGGAATTAGGTGCCAGTCTTCTTTTCACACCTGAAGAAAGTGGAAAAACTCGTGGAAGTGTTTATGAATTAGCTATAGCTAGTAAAATAATGTTTTTAGCTAAAAATAGGGAATCTATACCTAAAGATCTAGGTATAAATCTTCTTGTATTTAAAGATAAAAGGAAAAGACCAGACTTCTATGAAAATTATGATGAATCTGATTTTGATGTTCCTTTGGAAGAAGCCCATGAATCTAATAAACTTGTTTTAGATCGTGCAGGTAGTTTTAAAATAAGAGTGGAACATTCTATAACTCCTGAAAATAGTAAAATTATAATAACTCATTTTAAAAAGACGATTCCTGATTTAACTATTGAAGGAAGATATACTAAAGAAATATATGATGAATTGATAAGACATGGTCTTGTCACACGACTCGAACATGCTGCATATTTAGGAGCCGAACTTCAAAAAGCAGAAATAGCAATGATCACTGGAAAAAATTATGTTCAAGACTTTGACTTGTTTGAAAGACCATATGATTTTAATTAGAAAAATATTAAGCATTTTAATTCTTTAAAATCTTTCTTATTCAATATTTAAATTAAATTTTAAAATAAATTTTAAATTTAAATTTATTTTATCAAATTATTTTTTATTTAAATTATAAACACTGTTAAATTTATACTAATTCAATTCATAAAAACCATAAATTATATTTTTTATATCTGGAGTGATTTCAGTTCCTAACCATTCTATAAGGACTTTTTTATCATTCACTTTAAAAAATGCTAACCTATAATCTCCTCTTGTATCAGAATGTTGCGTAACGTATAAAATTTCATTACTTAATATAGTTACAGTTTCTTGTTTAGGATTATTATCTTTGTTACCTATTCCAGAAGCAAAATAATCTATATCGCCTTGATAAACTTCATTTCCATCCGATGAATCATCATAAACTGTGACATAAATACTATCTTCATCATATTTCCCATAGGTTTGGATTCCAGGGCTATTTTTAATAGTTCCATTCGAATATTTAGCTGGAATCATTGTAGCTAAACCATTTATATTTGTTTTTTCCTCTTTAAGATTTAAAGATTCATTGATAGATGAAATATTATTTTTATCATGATGATTAACATTATTTTTTATAATATTTTCATTATTACCATTATCAACATTTAAAATAAAATAAGCTCCTAGTAAACCTATTAAAATTATTAATATCATGATTAATACTATTTTTCAATTCATTTTATCAACTATAATTAAAATATAATTAAAATATATTAATAAAATAATCATGATTAATATAATAATTTGTAATTAATTATATTATTAAAATATCTATTTTTTTATATTATTTTACTAAAAAACTAATTATATAATAAACTATTAAATTAAATAAAAATAAATTATAATATATTGAAAATTATTAAAATATAGAATTTTCATCGAATTATAAAATATTTATTAAATATTCATTAAATATTTATTAAAATCATGATTTTATTAGTCTTATAATTATATATTTTATACTTTAATAAGATTAATAAATATTAATTTATGCTAAAAATTGTAGTGAAGTAATATGGAAACTTGTACAAAATGTGGAAATCCTAAGATAATTATAAAACGAAAACAGTCTGGTCAAACTCTTTGCAAAGATTGTTTTGTTGAAAGTATTCAAAAAAAGATAATAAAAACTATAAAAAAAGAAAAACTTCTTGAAAAAGGAGATAATGTTCTTGTTGCTTTATCTGGTGGTAAAGATAGTGTAACTCTTCTTGATATTCTTGATACATTTCGTGAGAGGAATATAATTGACATATGTGCTGTTACTGTAGATGAAGGTATAGATGGATATCGTCAAGATGGGGTAGATATAGCTATCAACCATGTCAAACGTTTAGATATAGATCACCAGGTAGTCTCTTTTAAAGATTCTTTTGATATTACACTTGATGAAATCATGGATAATCCTGAACATAGGGGGTCATGTACTTATTGTGGTGTTTTCAGACGTTGGATAATAAATCGAGCAGCAAGAGATTTTGGTGCTACTAAAATAGCTACTGGCCATAATCTGGATGATGAAACTCAAGCTATTTTAATGAATTATCTGGAAGGAAATGTTGATAATTTGACCAAAATGGGACCTAAAACAGAATCAAAAAGTCTTCTTTTTGCTCCGAAAATAAAACCTCTTCGTGAAATTCCAGAAAAAGAAGTAGGGCTCTATGTTTTAGCAAAAAATTTAGAAGTTCACTTAACTGGCTGTCTTTATTCAGAAGAATCTTTCAGAGGAGAAATAGGGGAAATAATTAAAAATTTATCAAAAAACCATCCAACTATCATGTATTCTACATTAAGTGGTTTTGATAAGATCAAAACAGCTTTAAAAAATGAACACAAGAATAATTTTCAGTTTGAAAAATGTTCTATTTGTGGAGAACCTTCTTCTAATGAAATATGTAGGACATGTACCTTTTTAAATGAATTAGATAAAAAAGTTGTTTTATAAATTAATAAAAATATAATGGGATACAATGAATTTTACACTCATATTTAATGATAAAAAAGAGATTAAATCTCTCAATAAAGATACTTCTATAAAAAATGTATTGGATGAAATGGAACTTTCCTCAGAAATAATAATAGCTAAAAAAAATGGGGATATCGTTATAGAAGATGAAAAAATTGAAAATGGGGATGAAATTCATCTTATACAAATTATTTATGGTGGATGAGTTTTTTTTATATAATATGGTTATTATTTTTTTATATACTTAACTGGTGGATAAAATGGAGTCAAATTATTGAATTTGATAAAATATCTTGGGATGAATCTACAAAAGGGGCACGAATAAAGTCATTTATAAATGGAAATCAACAAGTCAGAATGGTTGAATATTCTGAAGATTTTGTAGAAAAAGATTGGTGCCAAGAAGGACATGTTGAACATGTTATTGAAGGAAACTTTTCTATCAATTATAATGGTAAATTAGAGCAATATAAAAAAGGGGATGTAATTTTCATTCCTAAAGGAGAAAAAAATAAACATAAAGCAATCTTGGGTTAAGGTGAAAAAGTAACTTTACTTTTATTTGAGATTATTGAGTCAGAAGATTTATAATATGATTAATATTTGATGGATTCAATTGAAAATTCTAGATTTTAACAATTTTAAGGTGTTTTGCTGTTATGAAAGTATATTATGAGTGTGGAGCTTGTTTTCTCCGTCAAGCTAGGGAAGCTATGAACTTAGTTACTGATGATAATGATTTAAAAATAGATTTAATGAAAGATATTTTGAACTTTTTAGCTAAAAATTATAAAAAAGGAGCTTCTTCAAATAAAATTGGTTCAGCTATGCATAGAATAATTAAAGATAAAACTAATTGTGAAGATCCTTATACCAATGAAAAGATTATGGGAAATAAAATAGCTATGGAATTTCTTCCAAAAATTAAATCTCTTTTAAAAGAAGATGATTCACTTGAAAATTATATTAAAATAGCTATTGTTGGAAATATATTAGATTTTGGAGCTTTAGGATTGAATTTTGATCCGCAAGAATTTATAATGTCTAATTTAGATAAAGATTTATCTGTTAATAACATTGATCTTTTAAAAGAAGCTATTAATAACAATGCTAAAGTATTATATTTGGCTGATAATACTGGTGAAATTGTTTTTGATAAATTACTTATTGAAAAATTAAATGAAATGGGATTAGAAGTTACAGTAGCTCTTAAAGAAAAACCTATATTAAATGATGCTTGTCTTGAAGATGCTGTAGCTATTGATTTAGATAAAATAGCTAATCTCACAACTCTGGGAACTGATTCTGTAGGAATTATTCATGAAGAAGCATCTGATGATTTTAAAAAACTTTTTGATTCTTCTGATTTTATAATAGCTAAAGGATTGGGAAATTACGAAGGACTTACTGAAATAGATCTTGAAGGAAAAGATGCTTTTTCTCTTCTTTGTGCAAAATGTAGTGCAATAGCTAAAGATATTGGTGTTGAAGAAAAAGATAATGTACTTTTAAAATTATAATTGAATAAAGATATATAGCTCAAATAAAAATTATGGTGTTAAATTGAAAATAGGATTCATTGGATTTGGAGAAGTGGCTTCAATATTATCAAAAAAATTATTGTCAAAAAATACATCATTTGAAAATATTGAAATATTAAGCTCTACGGAAGATCGGAGTGAAAAAACTAAGAAATTATGTGAAAATTCATCTATAACTATATTAGACACGTTTGAAGAAGTAGCTAAATTTTCTGATATTTTAATATCAGTAACAAGTCCTCATGATGCTATTAAAATAGCTAAAGAATATGCTACAATAACTAATAATCTTTTTTTAGATCTAAATAATGTTTCTCCTAAAACAACTATAGGAATAAATAATCTTAAAAATAATTCTAAATTTGTTAAAGGAGCAATTATTGGAAAAATATCTTCTGAAGATTATGTTATATATCTTTCTGGAAAGTATGCTAAAGACTTAGAATTTTTAAATGATTTTGGTCTAAATATTAAATATATTGGAAAAAAGGTTGAAGATAGCTCTTATATAAAAATACTTAGAAGTATTTATACAAAAGGAGTAACAGCTATCCTTTATGAACTTTTCAATATCTCAGAAGAATTAAATTTAACTAATGAAGTTTTTGAAGCTTTAAATTATACAGAAAGAGAAAATTTTGAATCTAAATCAATGTCTAGAATTAATAGTTTAATTAATTCTCATGAAAGAAAATATGAGGAAATGGATGAAATTTTAGAGTTTTTAAAATCATTAAAAAACTTAGAATCTTTGGAATTTTCTGATGATTTTTCTAAAAATAATTTTGATTTCAATTATAAAATGATTAAAGCTACAAAAGATACATTTAAAGAAATAAAATGATCATAACGTTCATTATAAATTAATAATAGAATTAATAATAAAAATGATTAAAATTAATATAAAATTAATATAATTATAATTAATTTAGTTTAAATAGTTTAAAATTTAATAAAATATTAATTATAATTATTATGAATATAAATTCTTACTCTTAAACCTGATTTTGTTTCTATTATTTCAGATGTTACAGGAATGAATTGTGAATCAAGAATATATCTTATATATGTAACGTCTTTAGCTGCAATTCTTAGATTTGTTTTTATTTTTTTCTTTTCTACTCTGATCTCACAAGAAAGCTTTCCATCTTTATCAATATATATTTTGGGATTTAAATTTACTTGGGAAGGTTTTTGTGGTGATGAATCTTGTTCTAATTTTCTATTCTTATTATTTAAGTTTCTATTAAGTATTTTTGTTTCAAATTCAGTGAGATATAATCCTGCTTCAATAGATAGTGGAACATTATTTATTTTAATATTAGGGTTGTTTCTGAATTTTTCATTAGCTATACTAGCTTCTTCTCCTTTTTCACATTGGGTAGCTACATAAAAAGATCTTTCAATAACTTTATCTACACTTTGTTCTTGAGGTATGACTCCTTTTTGTTCATATTCTCTCATTAAATTTACAACTTCTTGTCTGGTTACTTTTTCTTCTATGGCACTAATAGCTAAACGAGTTAAAACTGGTCCATAGCCTGCTCGTCTGAATGTTGCCCAGATAGATTCTTCATCTCTATAAACTCTTCCTTTTATTATTTCATTGATAGCATTACCATTTAAATAAGCTATATTCATAAGATTAGGTCGAGAACAGGTATTCATTCTTTTAGTCATGTTTTTCCAATATTTTTCTCCAGGAATGGTGCCTTTTTTCAGTTCATTCTCTAAAATTTTTGTGCTTGTTTTTGGAAGTAGTTCTTTTACTTCTTCAGGTATTTCCATATTATTTTCAATGATAGATTTTCTAATTTCTCTTCCTGATATTTTTCCATCAAATTCTAGTTCTGGAATTATATGGAAATTCATATTTCTATTATATTTTTTCTTTAAAAATTCATTTACAGCAAACCATCGTATAACAGCACGATTAGGAAGATTTCGAGGAATTCCTACAAATATTCCTTGTTTTACAAATTTCTGTGAATGTTTAATGATTTTTGGAGTAGAAACATTCGCTGCATCCACATAATCAACCATTCCATCTTCTATCATCACACCTATTCTAATAGGAACACTATATGCTAAAATTAGTCTGTGATGAAGGCCTTCGATAGCTATTACTTTATCAACTCCAGCAGCTAATGCCATATATTTTCTAGCTTTGAATGGTACAAAAATGGAGCATGATTTGCACTGAAACCCTTATTTAAGTATACCACAACTTCATCTCCAGTTTCTTCAGATATTTCTCTTCCTTTTCAATCCATTTCACATGTCCTAAATGGACTGGATCAAAGTCTGCACTTATTCCTATCATTTTTATACCAATATATAGATTTTATAATCTCTTTTAATTTGAGATTTATTTCATTTTATTATTTAATTTTATAATTTATTTTTATGATTAATCTTTTAACCTAATAATTTTATCCTATTTATATTTTTTATTATAAATTATTTTTTAATAATTGAACAACATATTATAATTAAATAATTTTACTTAAAACTATATTATACATGATTAAATAAAATACTTTTTGAAAAAAGATTTTAGAAATGAAAATATAAATAATTTCTTTTGTAAATATTTTCTATATAATATGTTAAGAAATAATATAATAAATATATAAATTATAAAGTTGGATTTTATGAAAATTAAATTAAGAACAGAAGAAAAAAAGGATTATAAACCGGTTGAAGAGATAACTAAAGAAGCATTTTGGAATGTTCATTCTCCGAGATGTTCTGAACATTTAATTATTCATAAATTAAGCAATAGAAATGAATTTGTTAAAGAATTGATTTCATTGCAACTCATAATGAAAAAATTGTTGGAAATATTATATATGTAAAAGCAAGAATAGTGGATAATGATAAAGAACACAAGGTATTGACTCTTGGACCAATAAGTGTATTGCCTAAATATCAAAACAATGGAATTGAAAGTGAACTGATAAATTACACTACTCAAATAGCAAGGGAAATGGGATATAAAGCTGTATTACTATACGGTGATCTTAATTACTATAAACAATTTGGATTCAAAGAATAGGAAGAATATAAAATAACAAATAAGGACGAAAAATATCCTGCAGTATTGTTGGTATTGGACTTGTACTTCAATGCTTTAAATGGGATAAGTGGGGTCTATGATGAAGGAAATATTTATGATGTGGATAAAGAAGAATTGAATAAATTTGAAAAAGGATTCATTGAAAAAGAAAAGAAATTAACAAAAACCCAAGAAAGATTTTTGGAACTATCAATAAATTCATATAATCAATTAATAAATATAAATATAAAATAAATAATTAATATAAAATAAACTATAGAATAAATAAAAAATAAAATAAATTTATAAATTTAAAAAATTAGATATTGATAAAGTTGGATATTGTTTATTTATCAGTTAATCTCAGTATTCCAGTTATTATCAACCAAATACCAATTAAAGCCCCTAAAACTATTGGATCTTGAGCATAAGTTCCTAATATTATGTATAATACACCTAATATTATTCCAATAACTCCGCTCCAAAATGCAAATCCACTTTCTTTATTTCCTATTAATGTCATAAGACCTACAACAATGAGCAATATTCCAGCTAAATATATTGTTAGTGCAGCTAGAAATGCAAATGTATTTTGACTAAATAATAAAACTAAACCTAAAATAAGTATTAAAATACCTATAATCAGTGTAACTATTCCTCTGGTAGGACTATAATCTATTTCTGAAATTCCTGTAACTAATAAAAAAACACCCATTAAAAGAACTCCTACTCCAATGATAGCTTGAGTCCCTATTATTCCTAATATTGGAAATGTTATTATAATAATACCTAAGGTTATTGCTAATAGACTAATCATTGTTTTTTTCATATTAAACCTCCATACTACAAACCATTTTAAATATTTGAAAATATTTTTTATTATATTTTTATAACCTTATTATTTATATTTTTTAGTATAATATACATAATAATTATATAATCGTTTTATAAACATATAAAATTACGTATGCTAATTAATTTATATATTCTTTTAAACATTATTTTGATATTATTCTTTAAAATCAAGTTTAAAGTTTATTAATAGAATAATAAAAATTATGAGTATTGTTATTATATCTTTTTTATTGATAATTTATGTTTTTGTTCTATTATATTAGAGGTAAATGTTTAGTTTTTGTTTTAGATTTATTTAAATTTGAAGATTTTATTTCACTTA
Organism: Candidatus Methanobinarius endosymbioticus; assembly: GCA_003315655.1. Taxonomy (GTDB): domain Archaea; phylum Methanobacteriota; class Methanobacteria; order Methanobacteriales; family Methanobacteriaceae; genus Methanobinarius; species Methanobinarius endosymbioticus. The sequence continues at coordinate 3,908 of NIZT01000025.1, read as the reverse complement.
CCCATTCTTTTTTACATTGGCATTCATAATCTTCTATAGGTTTTTGTTGTAGAGTAGCTTTTATGATGGCGTGTTTTAAATCTTTATTACATTTTTTACAATTATATGGTCCTCTCCGTGATCCAAAACCAGATGTATCCATAAATGTTGGTATTGATATGTTTTTTCTAGCATCATTAATAATAGCAACAACACTCCATATCCAAGGGGGTTTATAGGATCCTTTTCTCCATAATCTTTCAATTAATGTTCCTTTATGAATTGTAGCTGGACAAAATGAGATTCTATCTACTCCAACATCTTCGGCATATTTAGCTGTGTTTTTAGCTTCTTCAATAGCTTCTTTTTCCGATGTTAGTATAGGTTTAACAAAAATATATGCTTTACATTTAGCTGTATATTCATTATCTTCGTGATCTATTTCTTTAATAATATTTACAGCTTTTTCAAAATCTTCCTTTGTAAATCCTTTATTTATTTTTTCTTCTCTTATAAAATCATCTTGTGATTCTAAACCAATACTTACTTCAAACAATTTATTTTTGATGATTGAAAATATTTCTTCAAGAACTTCTTTTTTTACATATTCTGGGCGAGATTCTACAATTACTTCTTTTATTTGATCAACTTCAGAAACTATCTTTAATATCTTGTTTCTAGTTTCTACAGGAACTTCCTGGGGATTTAAAAAACTGCCAGAAGCAAATATTTTTATAGCTATTGGCATTTCTTTTCCATCAACTTTTATTTCATCTAAATGTTTCTTTAATTCATTTTTGAATAAATTAATAATAGTATTTTTATCAATAGGTTCTAATGTACAATCTGAAATATAGCTACACATTGTACAACCTCCACCATCTCCCAATGCCCATGAACATCCTGGTGTTGGAACTATTACAAATAAACTTTTTCCTTTTCCTTCATAAAGTAAATCTTCCTGATACCAGCTAGTAGCTAACTTTTCTGGAGACCTTACTTTCATTCTCTCTAGATAGCTATTTCTTATTTCTTTTGTAAGTTGTTGAATTTCCATTAATTTCAGCCTTTTAATTATTTTAATAATTTAAATATATTAATATTAAATTATTTTATATTATATTTAATAAAATTTGATAAAATATTTATTATTTTATATTATGATGTATTTTAAATATATCTTAATAATATTTTATTAATCATTTTCATGATTATTTTATAAGTTAGTTATTATATTGATGTTTAATTAGTGTATATTTATTATTTTATATATTCACATAATTTATGATAGTTATAAAACATATAATACATATAATTTTATAACACTAAATAACGTTAGTTAGATAAACTTTTTCTAAAATAAATAGTTTTGAAATAATTTTTTAAAATAAGTTTAGAAAAATAGAATTATATTATAAGGATATAAAAATAAAAAATAAAAAAATAAAAGAAAGAATATAATTAATAACTGGAGATAACTTCTCCTAATAATTTTATAGATTCTTCTTTGTCTTTTCCGATTGGAGAACCAGCTACGTATTGGGTAACTCCACCATCTTCGAGAGCTTTGATTTTTGGAATAAACTCATCAGGAGTTCCACATACTGAAAATGCATCGAGTAATGCATCATCAACAGTTCCAATAGCTCCACCGAAGTCACCTTTAGCAATTAAATCACCAAGTTTTTCGTTAATTCCAGCAGGTAATCCATGTCTTTCTAAAATTGGAGGTGGGGAACCAGCTGCGATGAAAGCTACAACTATTTTTGCAGCGTTTTTAGCTGCTTCAGAGTCAGTACCAATTGAAGTTGCAGTGTATGCACCTACATCAATATCAGTCATTGATTTTCCAGCGGTGTCTACACCTTTTTTGATTAAAGGAATAGCTGCTTCGTAATCTTTTGGATTGGATGCGTTAATTAAAACACCATCAGCTATTTCACCAGCGGTTTCTAACATTTTAGGGCCTTGAGCTCCTTGATAAATAAGTATTTTATCTTGAACTGCTTTAGTTCCACCTAATTGTGCTCCGCCTTTAGTTTTTTCACCAGCAAGTAAAGTTCTCATTTCGTCAACAGAACTTCTGATTGTGCTAACTGGTTTACTCCATTCAATGCCGAGTGCATCGAAAGTTGCTTTATCACCAGGTCCAATACCTAAGGTTGCTCTACCATCAGAAATTTCATCTAAAGTAGCAATTGCTGCAGCAGTTATTGCTGGAGCTCTTACATAGGGATTGGTTACACCAGGTCCTAATTTAATAGTCTCTGTTCCATCTGCAATTAATGCTAATGTTTCGTATACGTTTTTGTTGTTGTAATGGTCAGTAATCCAAGCATATTCAAATCCTTGTTCTTCTGCCAATTTTACAAGCTTTACTATTTTGTCCAAAGGTTCATTTGGAACGAATTCGATACCAAACTTCATTTTTTATCACCAATTAATTTTTAAGTGGTTCTATATATAAAGTATTTTATATTTGATCATAATCGAAAACTTTAAATATAGAATATCAGATAATTTATTAATATATTATAGCTGTTTTTTTCATAGTTCATAACTATTTTTATATCATATTCATGACATTTTTATAGATTCTTTATAAATTTTTTATAATTTTTAGGCTTTTTATAGTTTCTAAACTTTTTTAGCTTTTTATATAATATTATAATTAGGCTTAATCTTTCTTATCAGAATCTTTTTTATATAAGTTTCTTTTAAATTCCATTTTTTTCTGAAGTTACTTTGAGCTTCAGATGACATCCAATGTTTACCATCACAAAAGGGTTTATGTTTAGATTGTCCATATCTACAAAGAGTTACTCTATTTCTAGTTTCATAAAATTCTCCATCTTCACTTTCAACAGGAATTTTTCCTTTTACCTATATGGGGCCTTCACAATCTTTTCCTTGGTCATGAATAATGACTATTTCTTTTTCATAATCTCTTTGAGTAGTGTCTCCATTTTCTTTATCCATTATTAAAATCTTCCAGATGGGCAGTTAGGTGCTTTTTCTTTTGCAAGAGCTATTGAATCAGGATTTCCTTTTTCCATAAGTGCTCGTATTCATTCACCTTGTTGACAAAATCTAGAATGATCACATAATTCTATTGCATCCTCTAAATGAAGCTATCTGTTTCAAACACTGTTAAACTTTCTTTATAAATTTTTTTACTAGCTAGTTCACTTAGTTCAGTTCCATCAAAATTATAATTGATAGGTGATCCATCACAAAATGGTTTGTTACTACTTTTTCCACATCTACAAAGTGCATAAGTTTCCCCAGATTTTATTTTTTCTTTATCACAAACCATTGTTTCTTTATATAGTGGAATATTTCCACTAAATATATATGATCCCTCTTTTGTTATTTTTATTTTCATTTAATCTACCTTCCATATTCTTTCAATTTGAATTTATTATAAATTTATGATATTATATTATCGATTATATATTTAATTAAATTCAATTAATTTTTGAAATAACAAAGTAGTAAATATTAATATTATTATATATTACTATTCAATTATAATCAGTTTATTAATTTTATATTATATTTAATTTAATAATAAAATATCTTTTATAATCATTTTATTTAATTTTCATTTTTGAATTATTCGCAATTTTACATAATATATTAGAATATAAAAGCTAGTAGAAATATAATTGTTTATTTAGGATATATAAATTAATTAAATTATAAATTAATTGACATGATTAATTAATTTATAGATTGAATAGTTAGGTTATAATTATTAATAAGAAAAAAGATTATTATGGTATTATAGCTTATAAGAATAATTATAAGAAGCTGTATATAAAATTAGTTTATAGATATTTTTAAATATTAAATATTTATTTGATTTAAACTAAACAGGATTAAATATTATAGAATTTGGGGATTTTTATTTATATATTTATTGATAA
>NIZT01000024.1 GCA_003315655.1 Candidatus Methanobinarius endosymbioticus | reverse complement strand
TTTATAGACAATAAAAATAATAAATATAAAATAAATTACTTAAAATAATTTAAAATAAATAATTAATATCAGATATAATTAAATTAAAAATAATAATTAAAATAAATAAGTTAAAGTAAATAATTATAATATATAAGTAATATAAATAACAATTAATAAATATTAAGTTATTATAAATAATATTAAATAATAATATATTTAAAATAATGATATTTTAAATTTATATTAAACTTTTATTAATAAATATTAATATAAAAAATTACAGGTGTTAAATTGAAAATAACAGCTATTGGAGCAGACATTTCGATAAACGATGTTTCTTGTAGCTACTCATTGGCTAATAATATTAAAAAAGACATTCCTCGTCTTGTAGATCTTGGTGCCCATAGTGCAGCATTGACAAATATTACTGGTGATGATATTGTTATATCTGCTTTTGTTGAAGATAATCTACTTGAAGAAGTAAATCAAGAAATTGTAAATATTTTAAGAGATAATGCAGAAGATATTGGTGATTTAAGTGGTATAGCTGATAATCCAGAATCTGCAGGAGAAGGAATTTCTTATGCTGAAGCAAATATCAGACAAGATAGATATCCTGATGCAATTGTTATAGGCATTGATACATATGGAGGAGAACCATTTGTAGAAGATGTAGCTAATTCATGTATTGATGCAGCTACAAATATAACTGGTCTTACTGATGTATGTAAAAAAATAGGAAAACAAAGAAAAATTCCTGGTGTAGGTTATGTTTCTAATGAAACTGATGATCCTGTGGTTGTAGCTACAATTGAAAATATAGATGCTGTTGGAGTAGTTGCTGGAGCTATGATTGGAGCTGCGTGTGGAAATAAAAATACTTATTTTGTTGAAAGAGGAACTCATTGTAATGTAATTCCTGGAAGTGTAATCTTTTCAGCAACTGCATTTATGAATGGAAATGTTATTGATTTAGCTGTTCCATTTGAACAAAGATCTCGAATTTTAAGATAATTAAAAACACACAATTCAAAATTAAAATAATAAGATAATAAAGATAATAATAATTAATAAAAAATAATAAGACATGATAATTAATTTAGAAACCAACGAGGATGGAAAATGATTTTATTAAATGAAGATACAAAATGTTTAGTCCAAGGAATTACAGGAAAACAAGGGTCTTTTCATACAGAACAAATGCTTCAATATGATAGTAATATTGTAGCTGGAGTAACACCTGGAAAAGGTGGGCAAGATTTTCAAGGAGTTCCTATTTTTGATTCTATTGAAGCAACTAAAGAAAATACTAATGTAAATGCTTCAATTATTTTTGTCCCAGCTCCTTTTGCTAAAGATGCTGCATTTGAATCAATTAAACATTTAGACCTTGTTGTAATAATAACAGAACATATTCCAGTTCATGATTCTATGGAAATAATGGCTTATGCTAAAGATAAAGATGTAACTGTTATTGGACCAAATACACCAGGAATTATTTCTCCAAAAGTTGGAAAAATGGGAATAATGCCCACACATATATTCTCAGAAGGAAATGTAGGAGTTATATCCAGAAGTGGAACTTTAACTTATGAAGTAGCTAGTCAATTAACAAGAGCAGGAATTGGTCAAAGTACATGTATAGGTATTGGTGGAGATCCTGTTATTGGTACTGATTTTCCAAAAATATTACAGAAGTTTGAGGATGATCCGGGAACTGATCAAATTGTAATGATTGGTGAAATCGGCGGAAATGCTGAGGAAAAAGCTGCTGATTATATCAATGCCAATATTTCAAAACCTGTTGTTTCTTATATCGCAGGATTAACGGCACCTCCAGGAAAAAGAATGGGGCATGCTGGGGCTATTATTGAAGGGAATGTAGGAATTGCTGAAAGTAAAATGAAAGCACTTGAAAAAGCTGGAGTTAATGTAGCTAAAAAACCTTCAGATATTGTTGAATTAATCAAAAATATCTAATTAATAATATTAAAATTTAAACCACTATATAATTAACTATTTAAAATACTTCTTTATTTTTTATTTTAATTATCTTTTTAATTATAATTTAATTATATATTTTTATATAATATTAGACAATAGTTTAGATAGCAAATATAAATCTTGGGTAATATATTTTATAGATAAAATATATTTTATAATATAACCATAAATCAATAAGTTAAATATATAAATATAATTAATTAAATAATAAAAGGAGATTCATATGGATGAAAATGAAATTATTCAAAAACTCAAAAATAGTGAAATGAAACTATATGAAGTTGAAAAACATACTTCATCAGTTGAAGAAGCTATTGATATAAGAAGGAAATTCATAGAAGAAATAAGTGATACAAATCTTGATATAATAGCTAAATATGATCTTGATATGGATTCTGCTTTACAAAAAAATATTGAAAATCCCATTGGAACTATCCAAATTCCAATTGGAGTAGCTGGACCTTTAAAGATTAATGGAGAATATGTAGATAATGATAAAGAATTTTTTGTTCCATTAGCTACCTCAGAAGGTGCGCTTGTAGCATCAATAAATAGAGGAAGTTCTACTATAACCGAAACTGGGGGAGTAAATACCAGAGTTATTGATGACAAAATGACAAGAGCTCCTGCTATTAAAACAGAATCAGCTTCAGATGCCATTGAAATTAAAAGATGGTTTGAAAACAGCTTTCAAGAATTAAAAGAGATAGCTGAAAGTACAACTAACCATGGAAAACTCCTTAAAATTGATCCAATATTGATTGTTGGAAATTATGTTTATCCTCGTTTTGTTTATTCTACAGGAGATAGTATGGGAATGAACATGGTGACAATAGCTACTGAAAAAGTCTTAAATCTTTTATTAAATAATACCACAGCCAAATTAATTGCACTTAGTGGTAATGTATGTGTGGATAAAAAACCTTCTGCAATTAATTTAATTGAAGGTAGAGGGAAAAGTGTAGTAGCTGACATAACCCTTCCAAAAAATATAGTTAAAAATAAACTAAAAACTACAGCATCAGCTATAGTAGAAGTAAATACAGCTAAAAATTTAATAGGGTCTGCTGCTAGTGGAAGCCTTGGTTCTAATGCTCATTTTGCAAATATGATTGGAGCTATATTTTTAGCTACTGGTCAAGACATAGCTCATGTTGTTGAAGGATCTCTTGGTATAACCACAGCAGAAGATAGAGATGGAGATTTATATTTCTCAGTAACCCTACCAGATTTACCAATAGCTACCATGGGAGGAGGAACTTCACTTGAAACAGCTGATGAATCTCTTGAAATTTTAGGAGTAGCTGGATCTGGAAATGCTAAAAAATTCGCAGAAATCGTTGGGGCTACCGTGCTTGCAGGAGAATTATCCCTTATTGGAGCATTAGCTGCAGGACATCTAGCTAGAGCCCATCAAAATTTAGGAAGAGCTTAAACAAATATATTTGATAGAATATAAAAAAATAGTATCTTATATTAATTTATTATTTTAAATAAAAAATCAATGAAAAATGAGGAATATTATGAAATTAGAAGGATGATCTTGAAATGGATTTTCCAGAGTTAGAATATCCTAAAATCGAACTTGAAACAGATGATCTTAAAGTAATATTAACTTTAAAAAAAGATTATTCTAAAATAAAAGACCTTGAAGAAAGAAAAAAAGAATTTATAACTGATATAAAAGAATTTATTGAAGAATTTACAACTAATCCAGAATTTGAGGAATTAATGGACTATTATTAGCCATATATTTATTTTTAGTTATATATTTAATTTTTTATATTTTATTAATTTTCTAATTTTTTAATATTAACATTGATTATTTATTATTGATGAAAATTCATTGTTATTAATTTTTATTAACTTATAATAATTTATAATAAATTATAATAAAGTATAATATAGCTATTATAAACTGCATTATAATAAAAAATATAACTTTTTCATAGCTAGTATATTTTTTTATAGAACACTCATTGTTTCATAATACTAAAATGTTTATATACTTGAATGAACAAATAATAATATGTACTTAGAAATGTACATATATACAATTGATGATAATATATTAACAAGGGAACATACTAAGATCCCATAACTAATATATAATTCTCACACTATCATAATCGATAAACAGGACTTTAATAGTCCCAAAGAAAATTAAAATCTTTCTAGAGCGGGAAGGAGTGAATAATGTGGTGTGAAAAATATCATCAATTTTTTTAAATACTAATTTTACAAATATTTACTATTAATTATTAATATTTTCTAATAACTATTTTTTATAAATATATTTAAGCTATAAAATAATTATTTTCAATCATAGAATTAATTATAATTCAACTATAATTAGTTATAGAATCGTTATAGATATAATTAATTACAATAGAATAAATGTTTAAGAAAATAAAATAAGAATTTATAAAAAATTAAATTAATGAAATTTAAAAATAATTAGAAATTAAATAAAGATTTTTGAGCAGAATCTTCTTTAGTTTTTTTAGAATCATTATCTTTTTTAGAACTACTATCTTTCTTAGAAGTATTATTTTTGTTTTCAGCTATTGAATCATTATCTACTTCAGAACCATTACCCTTACTTTCAACAAATGAATTATTATTTTCTTTAGAATTATTATTTTTTTTATAATTTTCTACATTATCAGAAATAATCAAATTATCTGAACTTTCTTGTTGTTTTGTTTTAGATTCATCTAATTTTTTAGAATTATTAGATTTTTTAGCTTTAGAAGGAGATGTTACTGATTTTTCAGAAGATTTATCTTGTGATGGAGATTTAATAGTTTTAAAAGAATCAGGAAGATTTTCTTCTGATTTAGATTCTAATTTGTTTTTAGCTAAATATTCCTGTCTTTCTTTTTCTTTTCTTTTGATAACTGATTTTGGAATCTTTCTTTTTCTAAATCTTTTAATTTCATCCTCATCAAGATCTAGAAAAGTAGCTATATCATAGGCAACATCATCATTTTCAAACATTATCTCAAAATATGGAAACATTGAAATAGCTACATTATTAGACATATGCAATTTTTCAGACATTTTTTCAGATATTTTATCCCTAAGAGAGCGTTTACCTCTTGTTCTACTCATTAATGAAAATGCCATAGCCCCAGTAAGTCTTGTGAACTTTTTATATGTTTTTTCTTTAGATGAAGCTACGCCAACTCCCATTAAATCACTGGCATATCTCCAATAAGTATAATTTCTACTTTGTTGAGCTCTTCCAAAGTATAAATCTGCTTCACTTATCATATCATAAGCTTTTTTTATTTCACTATCTTTTTCATATTCTCTAGGAATATTTTCAGCAATATATTCCATTACAAATGTAGGATCTTCATCTAGTATAAGAGAATTCTTTATTTTATCAATACTTTTACTTTTTAAAACTCTTCTAACACTATCAAAAATATTATTAGTATTGTCTTTTTGACTTACAATTTCTAAATCAGACATTCGTAATTTTTTACTGTCTTCTGCTATTGCTTGAAGAATATTTAAAGCTGAACGCATATCTCCATTAGCACCTTTAGCTAATACACGTACAGCTTCTGGATCTGCTCCAATTCCTTCTTTTACACAAATTCGTTTAAGTAGTGCATTAATAGAGTTAGTATGAACTTTACCTATTTTTATAACTTTACATTTTGTTTTAATGGTAGTTAATCTTTTACTATAAAAATCATTTGCAGTCATTACAATAGGATGGATACTATCTTTTATGATTTTTCCAATAGCTCTAGTTCCACCTCTATCATCAGTCCCATGAATTCCATCTACTTCATCCAAAATAATCAATCTATAATTATTTTCACCTGTGAAAAATGATTTAGTAGTAGCAGATTCCCCAACAGTATTCATAATAATATCATAAGAACGTTTATCACTAGCATTAAGCTCAATAAAATCTGAAAACTCATTAGCTATCACATGAGCAAAAGTTGTTTTTCCAGTTCCTGCTGGTCCAACAAGAAGTAAACATTGTTGAGGTTTTCCTTCTTTCCAGTTTGTAACCCAAGTTTCAACTTCTTTTTTCTGTTTACCGTTTCCAATTATATCATCGAAAATTTTGGGCCGGTACTTCTCTGTCCAACGCATATTTTTTACCTTTATTAGAAAATAATTCTAAAAATAAATTCTTTAATATAAATTTTTATTCATGAATAAAGAATTTATAAAATGAAGATTTTATAAAAATTTAGTTAATAATGCTTCGAGCTGAATTCTAGGATTAGCACCTTCTCTAATTCTAAAATCAGAATCTGCGATAGCTTCTATCAAATCTATATAAACTTCATTATCCATGTTTCCTTCCATTGCTCTTTTAGTAACATCTTGATAGATTTGATTAACCATATCTTCACCACTAGTACCTTGTAAAACCATAGTTTCACGAAGTAAATCTCTAGCACCCATGAAATCACAAGTTAAAGCTTTTGTGATCATGTCATTGATGTCTTTTGGCCTTGCTTTAGAAACAACATTATATATTTTATCTTCAGTTATTTTTCCTTCACCAGATGATGCAGCTTGAAGTAGGTTAAGAGCTTTACGCATATCTCCTTCAGCAAAGTAAACAATAATTTCAATAGCTGATTCATCATAATCAATATTTTCTTGTTCAGATATATATTCTAATCGCTTAGCAATATCCTGACCTTTTATTGGAGCAAATCTAAATATTGCACATCTTGATTGAATAGGATCAATAATTTTAGAAGAATAATTACAAGAAAGTATAAAAGAAGCAGTTTTTGTATACATTTCCATTTCACGACGTAATGCATGTTGAGCATCTTTAGTCATATTGTCTACTTCATCTAAAAAAACAATTCTAAATGGAGCACCAACAGGTTTTAAACGGCAGAAATTTTTAATATTAGTACGTACAGTTTCAATGCCTCTTGCATCAGAAGCATTTAGTTCAAGAAAATTTTGGCGCCAGTATTCCCCTAAAATAGTTTTAACCAAAGCAAGAGCAGTAGTTGTTTTTCCAACTCCAGCAGGGCCAGTAAACATCAAATTCGGCATGGATTCTTCTTCTACATAATTTTCTAAATGTTCAATAATATGTCTTTGCCCTACGACATCATCTAAAGTTTTTGGTCTATATTTTTCTACCCAAGGTCCGTTCATTAAATCACCATAATAGTAAGCATAGTTAAATTAAAAATTGAATAAATATCAGTTCAATGCAAAAATATTAATTATTTATAATAATATCAATTTTTATAATATTAATTATATCTAATACTATTATCTATAATTTTATTTAATAATAATTATTTTTTTCCTAAGTTAATGAAAACTAATTTATTAATTAAAAAACATTTTAAAATAGAAATTTTATCCAAATCCTATTTTTTATATTAATTTATTAATTATAAATTCTATTTATAAATTTTATTAAGAGATATTAATTATAATTTTTTATAATAATTTATTTTCGTTATCATAATTTATTTCTCATTTAATCTTATTTATTTTTATTCTTTTTAAAATATTTTATTAAAATTGAAATAAAAACATTATATCTTATTAAATAATTATATTGTAAAAATTATTATTATAAAAATTTATTATAAAATAATTTATGTTATATAATGTATTTTAAGAAAGTAAAAAATTAAATGAAGAATATAATTAAAATATATAATAAATAATTATAATAAAAATAAAGATAAATGAATAATTAAGAATATAATAAAATTTAATAATAATTTAATAATAATTTAATAATATTTAATAAAATTTGATTATACTTTAATATGAATTAGCTAAAAAAGATTATTAATCCAAAAAGGAAGTTATAAGATGTTTGAAAGATTTAAAAAAGAGGAAAAAATACCTGATGAAAATTTCATTGAATTAGATATGAATGAACCTATTGATTGTCTTTGTGATTTTACTTATAACTTTTATTGGAACCATAATGGAGAAAAAATGGAATTAAGTGATAAAATTCCAAATAATAATTATACTTTCCAAGATATTGTTGAGCATCTGAAAAAAAGAAATCCTGTTAAAATAAATGGAGATGCTGGACATAGACTTTGTTCTAGTATGGGGGTTGATTTAGCTTATTTTGGTGGAACTGGATCAGCTATAAACGTTGGAGATGTTTTTGTAACTGGTGATGTTTCTAGTAGAATGGGAATCAGTTTAAGAAAAGGTAATATTTATGTTAAAGGAACAGTGAAAGACCCTATTGGAAACATCATTGAAGTTAAATCAGATATTAAAGGTTATAAAAAATTCATTTCAATTACAGAATATTTAATGGAAATTAATGAACATAACAAAACAAAATTATTAGATGCTAATCTTAATGGCAAAGAATTAAACATTGATGATAATAGAATTAGAGATACTGTTGGTGCAAGACTAAATGAAAACTATGAAATCATAGTAAACAATAATGTAGATCTTTCAACAGGTATTTTAATGAAAAAAGGGGTAGTTCGAATAAATGGAAATACTGGTAACAATACAGCTGCTCTTTTAAATGGAGCAACCATCATAATAAATGGTAATTGTGATGATTTCACAGCTGTAGAAATGAAAAATGGAACTGTTATTGTAAACGGGAATACTGGAAAATATTTAGGGGCTAAAAAAACTGGTGGAAAAATCTATGCCAAAAAAGGAAACCCTATTCATCCTACAAAAGAAGAAAAACTAAATGAAAATGATAGAAAGATCTTAAAAAACTACAAATTTAATCCAAAAGGATTTTTTAAGTTTGAATAACAAAATTCCTAAATAATAATCATGAAAAAACAAAATAATGAAAATAAATAAAAAAATAATTTATATATTAAAAAAGAAAAAGTAGATTTTAATATTACTTTTTATATTTAGTATATTATTATTAAAATTATCTAAATAATACTTAATTGTATTCAGACAATCTTTCTATTCTTTTTAGCATGTTTGGATGAGTTGAAAATATCTCTGCCATTTTGTCTCTAGTTCTAATATTTACTTTTTTATATCTTAATTGAGCTAGATCATTTGCAGAGATCTCTCCATCTTGATCAAGATATAATTGAGATAATTCTCTTAAATCTTCAGTTGCATTTCCAACATCATTTAAAAAGAATGGTTTTACTCCTTCAATATCTTTAACTTCTTCTTTAGGAGCATTTGAAACACCATAAACAATTTTATATAAAGCTGAAGCTAATTTTTCAGGTCTTCCACCAAGTTCTACACTACCTTGATCAGCATAGTATTCTCTTGTTCTTGAAACAAACAAGACAAGCAATTGACCTATAAAGTAAGCTGCTATCGCTACAATTCCGAGTATTGTTCCTGGACCATTTCTATCATTTCCACTAAACAAGAATGAAAATGCTATATAGTAACAAACAATGGGTACAGCGCTAATTAAAGTGGTAACAGCCATATCATTATGTTTAATATGAGATAATTCATGTCCCAAAACAGCTTTTAATTCTTCTTTATTAAGTGTATTTAGGATTCCTCTTGTAACACAAACTCTTCCATCTTTTTTAGTTCTACCAAAAGCAAAAGCATTAGGAACATTGGTTTCTGAAACTCCAACTTTAGGTTTTGAAATTCCTGTATTCATAGCTAATTCAGTAACCATCTGATGTAATTCAGGAGCTTGTTGTTCTGTAACATATCTTACTCCCATTGTTTTTTGAACAATAGAAGGACCAGCTAGGTATTGTATTAATATTACAACTATACCGAATACGGCATAAAGAGTGTAACTTCCACCATAGCCTAAAAAACTTGCAGTTAATCCTATAATAACGTAAATTAAACCGAATAATAATATTGAAGATAACCACAATCTTAGTTTAAGTTTCCATGAACTTAATTTTATATTAACACCTCTTATTATCATTATCTTAATTGATAAAATTGATATTATGAATTTTTAGAAAAATTTCATCTAATTAATATATATGTTTACATATATATAATCTTATTGTTACTTTAAGTTATTATAATTTTAATAATTATAAATCAAAGTTAATAGCTAGAACTTAAGATCTTTAATTAAAATCGTGTGATTTATGAGACATTTCATATTTGTAAACATTATTCGATAGTATTTATATAAAAAATGAGATATTTAATGTTTTTCATATAAAAAAATAATTTCTTCAATGATTACCATGTAAACTATAGAATCTTCAATAGTTTCTATATAATAATTTTTCTATTCTTAATTATTGGTAAAAAATAAAAAAGAATAAATAAAGTAAAAAGTATAAAAAAGAAAAATTAGATAATAATAAAATAATTATTCTCAAAAATTGTGTTCAATATTATTTTTTCCTGTAACTCACACCTAAAATACTTAATAATAATATTGCAATTATTGGAATTCCAGTAGGTTTCTCATTGATGCAGTTGAACTAGTTAGATTATTGTTTGGTTCTGGTGATGGTTCAGGATGTTCTGGTGATTTAAGCTTTTTGGAAAAGTAACAGTTAAAACAATGTCTTCTTCATCAGATAATGATCGAATACTATAGTTTCCATTTCTTTCTACAAAGTAACTTACAATTGTGTTTCTAATATTTGCAGTAGTTCTCTCGCCATTAAACCCTATAACAGTCAATATGAAATAAGGTAAGTTACTAGGATCATGGTCAGAAGGAATATTGGTAGATAATTGATATTTTAATGTAGCATTGTATCTATCTATGTAATGTTTACTTGTATTAGACATAGTTTTAATATCTTCTGCAGATAATTGTAAAACATACCATGTTTTAATTGGAATAAAACCAGCAAAGTTAAGGTTAGGATGATTCACACACCATCAATTTAATTCACCACTATTATTAGCAATATTTTCATTAGCAACTATAAAAATTGATTCATTATTATAAATACGATTATAAGTTATATTTGTATTAGTAATATAGCTATCAGTTCCATTAAATACTATACCTATTCTATTGTTTACTATATCATTGGATTTGATATTCTTACCATTACCAGTTAAAAATATTATTCCTCTATTATTATTATTCTTTATAGAATTATTGGTTATATTATTTAAATTAAATTGTAAAACCTCCATACAAGTTACTATTTACAATTTCCATTTCATTGTCGTGAATAATATTATTTTTAATAGTAGTATTATCTACAGAACCATAATAAATATCAAAAAAGATTCCACTACCATTATGATTAGTGATATTATTTTTCTCAATAATATTATTATTAACCAATGATAATAATGTCATGTTGTAAGTCCATCCAGCAGCATAAAGCACTAACCCATTTATATTATTATTTATATCATTGTTTTTTATAGTATTGTTGATTATAAATCCCAAATATCCATCTCCATCAACTGTTAAGTAAATATCATTTTCTAAATTATTTTTTGCAATATTATTAGAAATATTATTTTTGATGTTAGGATATCCAGAAATATAAATACCTAATCCCTTATTGTTATTTGCAGTATTATTCATCACCGTACTGTTTTCAAAGTAATTAATATAAATAGAAATTCCATTCCAACGATTATTAATTACATTATTATTTATAGTGAGATTACTTGAATAGATTCCTGAAACACTCGTATAATTATGATTATTGACAATATTATCTGTTATAATACCATTATTAATTATAGACACTCTAATTGAAATTCCAGATCCAAAATTATTCGTTACAAGATTTCGAGATATATTAATGTTCGAAGCATTTAGAATATCACTTACTCGAATCCCACCACATGTATTGTTATTTACTATATTATTTACAATGATAGTATCAGTAAGATTGACTCTATTATAACACATAGAAGGCTCTATAAAAATACCATAACCATTTTTAACAAAAGTATTATTAGTTATAGTTGTTTTACTTGAATTAGAACAAACCCCATTGTAATAATTTTCAAAATAAAATCCAGAAATATTGACATTAGGAAATATAAGTTTTAATTTTTTCACAATTTTCACCCCCTTAATAATGATAAGTAAGCATGATACTATCTTTATCAAACTATATAAAAATAGTGAAAACTAGTTTCATATATAAAAATTGAAAAAATTAAAATTATATTATAAATGAAAAATAAAAAAATTATAAATTGAATTATTTATATTCATATTTATTATTGAATACCTTCATTTATTTTCTTAGTTGTAGTATATGCATCATATATAGCATAAACCCACAATATTAATGCAAGAATCGGAGGAATAATAAAAAGAAATAAAGCTATACATAAATAAAA
Organism: Candidatus Methanobinarius endosymbioticus; assembly: GCA_003315655.1. Taxonomy (GTDB): domain Archaea; phylum Methanobacteriota; class Methanobacteria; order Methanobacteriales; family Methanobacteriaceae; genus Methanobinarius; species Methanobinarius endosymbioticus. Next base: position 9,798 of record NIZT01000024.1, on the reverse strand, counting down.
GACACTTAACAAAATTAATCCTTTTGCTATTTCCCTATTATATATCTGTCCTAAATCAATTATTAAAAATGATAAAACAGCTGCTAATCCTGCATTTTTTTCATTTCTATAAACTAAATTTACTTGTTGATAATTATTTCCATGTTGATCTTGATTAACATTATTTTGATATTGTTGTTGATTAAGATCGTTTTCAAACTGTTGTGTTGATTGTTGTTTCATTTTCAAAAGACCGTCTTTCATAAGCACTTTCAGCTTCAGGGTTGATTTTAGTCCACAATTATAACAGAAATCACTACTTTCTTTTATTTTTTTACCACATCTGGGCAATAACTCATCATCTCACCTTTTTTTAAATTTTAATTATATAATAATTACATTATATATTAATTACATAAATAATATTAGAAATATAAATTATATAAAAATTCTTTTATAAAATTAATAAAAAATTTATATAAAAATAAATTTATATTAATAAAATTAATTAAATCGTGTAAAATTAGATAATATAAAATCAATATTATAAATTATACACTTCCTTTGGAGGAACGATAGATACATTATTTTCATTTAAAACTTTTATAAGTAAATCTAAATCACTAGCTTGAAGCAATAAAATAGCTTTTTCTGTTTTTTCATGAGTAAATGCATAAAGATATTCCAAATTAATATTATTAGTATTCAATATGTTTAAAACTGATGCAAGTCCTCCGGGAGTATCATCTAATTCCAATCCAATAACATCAATAATTTTTACAATAAAATTATGTTCTTCAAGTATCTCTTTAGCTTTAATTGGATCTTGAACAATAATTCTTAAAATACCAAAATCAGAGGTATCAGCTAATGACAATGCTCTGATATTTATTCCACCGTTAGCTAGTGTATTTAAAGCATTCCATAATCTACCTTCTTTATTTTCTAAAAATATGGATAATTGACTAATTTTCATTTTATCTCTCAAAATATATTTTTATAATGTTTAATTTTTTATTAGTGTTCATTAATTTTCTAACTATATTTTTTTATAATAGTTTAATTAATTTTCTAACTATGAATTTATTTAATGTAAATCTCTTTTATCTATAACCCTAACTGCTTTTCCTTCACTTCTAGGAATACTTTTTGGTTCAATAAGAGAAACTTTTACTCTTAAACCTATTTCATTTTCAATATAATCTTCAATTTTCTTTTTTATATTAACCATTTCTTTTACTTCATCAAAGAAAATATCAGGAGAAGCTTCTACTTTAACTTCTATTTCATCCAGTAGATGTGGCCTACTAACAATTATTTGATAATGAGGTTCTACATTATCAATCTTAAGTAAAGTTTTTTCGATTTGTGATGGGAAAATAGCTACACCTTTGACTTTGATCATATCATCAGTTCTTCCAGTAATTCGATCCATCTTTACAAAACATCTTCCACAGTCACATTTTTCATAATGAAGAGCAGTAATATCCTTAGTTCTAAAACGAATAATAGGCATTCCTTCACGTTCAAGGTTTGTTAAAATTAATTCTCCTTTTTGACCTTCATCAAGTTTATTGCCATTATTTGGATCAATAATTTCAGGTAAGAAATAATCTTCAGAAATATGTAAACCATTTTGAGAACTACATTCAACAGCTACCCCAGGACCCATTAATTCAGTTAATCCATAAATATTAAATGCAGGAGCACGGAATTGATCTTGAATTTTTTTCCTCATTTCTTCAGTCCACATTTCTGCTCCAAAACCAATAGCTTTTAAACCAATAGATTTTGGATCGATTCCTTCTTCTTTAGCTACTTCTGCTAAATACAATCCATATGAAGGAGTAAAAATCATAGCTGTTGTTCCAAAATCTTTCATAATTTCAATCTGCCTTCTTGTTTGACCAGTTGAAATAGGAACAACAATAGAACCTACTTTTTGAGCCCCATAATGAATACCAAATCCACCAGTAAAAAGACCATAACCATGAGTATTTTGAATAATGTCATCTTCACCAACACCCATCATATTTAAGCCTCTTGCCATTAGTTCACTCCAATTATCTAAATCTTTTCTAGTATAACCAGAAACAACAGGTTTACCAGTAGTACCAGACGAACTATGAACTTCAACAATTTTTTTGGGAGGAACAGCAAACATTCCAAATGGATAGCTTTCCCTAAGATCATCTTTAGTAGTAAAAGGAAGTTTAGCTATATCTTCAAGAGTTCCAATATCTTCAGGAAAAACTCCTAATTTAGTATATTTTTTATTATAATATGGTACATTCTCATAAGCTTTTTTAACAGCGTTTTGTAGTTTCTTTAATTGAATCTCTTTTATGTCTTCTCTTGACATACACTCTGCTTCTTCATTCCATATCATATTATTTACCTTCAAAAAAGATTAATTTCTATAAACTATATAATGTTTATCTTTAGTTAATATAAAATTAACCCTTAAAAAATGTTAATCTAAAATATTATTAAATAAATTTTGAATTAAATTATTTAGATTTCCATTATTAAGTATGTGAAAATATAGAAATTATTTAAAATAATAATAGTATAATTTAATAATAAGACTTTTAAATCATTGAACTATTATTTAAACATAGATAAAATAAAAATTTAGTAAAATAAAATAAAAATAGTAATAAGAGACCCTAATTGTTAAACAAAAATTTTAAAGAAGCTACCTGTGTGTTCAATAGCTTCTTTATAGAAAAAAAGGAAGTGATGCTATGAAATGGGAATAATATTATTTATAACAAAATTTATTACAATTACATTGATTAGTATCATAGAACTCCTTATAAAATTAAAATAGGAAGATATAAAGGTGGGACATCTTCATTTAATAAAATACAACTTTGCTTATGTACAATATTATCTTATTTGTTATTACATCAATTAACCATATACCAAATTATTTTAAAATAATTCACTCAAATAATCAATACTATTTAATACCGATTCTTTATCATTGACTTCTATTACATATATAGCATCATATTTATTTTTTTTAAAACAATCTAAAGCTGTTTTAAAATCAATAGATCCTTCACCTAAAGCGTAGTGCATATCATGATCATGATTGTTATCTGAAAGATGAATATGTTTTACAGAATCAATATACATCTTATTTTCCAAAAAACCACAACCTGCAGCATGACCAATATCTAAAGTCATAGCTATATCCAAATCAGATAATAAATCATTGAGTTTGTAAATATCTTGATAAAGAAAACTTTCAATATTTGGCATATTTTCAACAGCTATCTCAACACTAGAATCTTCAGCATAATTTTGACAAATAACCAGGGACTCACGACATTTAGCTAAAACTTTATCTTCATAAGGTCTAGCTAAAAAGGGAATACTACCTGGATGAACAACAACAATACCAGCATCAAGACTATTAGCTAAATCAATAGATTTTCCAATTTCATTAATAGAAGTTCGTTGAATATTTGTATTTAAAGAAGCTATATTAATATCCATGATTGGAGAATGAACTGTATAAGTGAAATCATAAGAATTTAATAATTCTACATCAAGGTCTTTGTTTGGAAAGTCATTTACTACTTCAATATAATCAATATCTAAACTTTCTAAAAAATCCAAATTTTTAAAAATACGTTCATTGTTGATAGCTAATGTTGATACTCCAATTTTCATTTTATCACTTAATTAATATTCTTATTTAATATATGATAAATTTTATTATATATTTTAAAAATACCATATTAAATTTTAAATATGAATTTTCCAATTATTAAATAAATATGAAATTATTAAAAGAGTAATAAGAATATAAGCCATAGACAAAAATATATAATTTATGGAAAAGAAATTTGAAGTAGCAAATAGAACAACAGCTATCACTATCAAAATTATATTAAAAATTTATATATCCTTTTAAACTCAAATTTTGAAGCATTTAATAAATTAGATGAAAAATTTAAAAATACTATTAAGATATAAGTATACAAATTTCATCTAAATATACTCCAGTGAAAAGAATTAAATTCACCCATATAAAAATAAATATACATATTAGTAAAATTCTCTGTAAGAATAAATCCCTTTTTAAATAAAATAATCTCAGAAAATGGAATAAAAACAAAAATTAAAAAAATACTATAAAACCAAATTCTGAGAAAATCAATGTTAAAAAACCATGAATTATCAGGTATCCATAAACAATAAACATATAAAATCTCTATAATCAAAAATGGAATACATAATATAGAAAATATAATAAATTTTTCTTTTAAATTTAATGAAAGCATTTTAATTAAACTCCTTAACATAAAAATAAAAATAATTTAGTAATTTATAACAAATAATGTCAATAATCAATCGATTTATCTGATTTTCCATATACAAAGCGGGATAAAACAAGAATAATGGTTAATATTTATAACCAATGTAAAATATGGATTAAAATAATATATATTTTCAGGTGAAACAATTGTTAAAAACACAGCAATCATAAGAACATTGAATGAAGAATTATTAACAATTCCATTAAAATCAAGTTTGCTTTTATTAATTTGATAACTTAAAATATAATATTTATTCTTCTTTATTTCAATATTTGATGAAAAATTTAGAAAAATACCCAAAAATAGAAATAAAAATAAAGATTGTTCTACACTTATAAAAAAAGAAAGATATAATCAATAATATCAAGAGCAATATTATTATAATTCTTTGAATTAAAGTTTCATAGTTTTAAATAAAGATTTAACTAATGGATACGTAACATAAATAAGAAATATTATTAGAATTGGGTGTAATACTAATAAACCTACAGTATAATATGATACAAGAGTATTTGGCTCTTTTTCAATAAATAAAAAAAAGAATTTCCTACATTGAAGCAAATATTGCCATAGGTGTAAAAAATCTTCTTAATTTTTCATTTAATGAATACAAATAACCACCATAAAATTTTATATTATTTTTCAAATCTATTTAAATCATTTGATAAAAAAAGAATAGTTATCATGATAAATTTTAGCTACAAAAATTTTTGAAAAAATTATAGATATTGACAATTATGAAATTCGAATTATTTCCCATAATATTTAATTCATCTTCAGAAACAAACAAACTAGATATTGTAACAAAACCATCATTAGGTGAAAAAATAAGAATTAAGCTAAAAAATAAATAAAAAATAAAAGTTAATAGAATAAATTTATCATTACTTTTACCTATATTTTTTAAAATTAACCATATAATATACCAGTTTAGAATAAGTAATAATTGGGTAAGTACCTATTAAAAAATCGATGATCAAATAAGATAAAAATAGTAAAAAAAACAAATTGATAAAATAAATAATATTTTTTGAAAATTTTCAAACTTATAAATAAATTTGTAAGCAAGAATATATATTAATACTAAAAATAAGATAACAAAAATATCAATTAGCCCACCTAAAAAGACATTGGATAAAATCAATGTTAAAAAATAACAATATCTAAAAATAAAATTTTATTATCCATAATATCACATTTTAATTTCTTTTAAATATAATTTATTCTATATCTTTTCTAAATAATTATAATATTAATTAGCATAATAACCCATTAACTCTTTGTTTAACAACCCAAATACTCCTTGTTGCAAAAATTATTAAACTTCCAATATATTGTATATAAACAATAATATCATCATAGGCTAAATTTAAATCCACTAGAAGTAAAAATAATAAAAATTCTGTTATTATTAATAGAATAGAACCTATTGAAAGATTTTTATTTAAATAAATTGATCGAATATCCCCATATTTATAATCAGCATAGTAATAAACATATGAATAACAATAAAATTAGGATCATGAAAAAAATCAATCACACTTTCATGAAAAAAAATAAGTGAAAATAAAATAAACCAACAACTCAAATAAACCTAAAATAGTTAAATTATATTTTTTTAAATTAATTTTAGATTTAATATTAAAATAATAATTTTTTAACCTATTTCCTCAGGACAATAACTAAATAATCATCTGAAAACATATTTTCACAATTTTAACAAAATTCTGATTCATTTTCATTTAATAATTTTCCACAATTTAAACAATTATTATGGTTATTTTCATTACTCCTAGTATATATCTCCTATTTTCATAATCCATTACCAATATTTTTCAAAAAATAAGCTATATAATAATAAAAAAATAGATATTTAATAAAATATTAATAAATAACTAATATTTTATTTAATGATCTATAGTTTTGAACTTGATTTTTTACCAGCAGCATTTGTATAAGTTGTAGTACTATTTTTTTAGATTTTTTAAAAGATTTAGGAATTATAACTTTAACACTTGTTAATTTTCCAGGTTTTAAAGCTTTAATCTTCACTGTTTTTTATATTTTCCATATTTAAAAGTCAGAAAAGAAACTTTAGACTTAGATTCTCCACCATTGAAAACCTTGATTTTACAAAGAAGGTTTTTAGAATTATAATAAGAAGAATAACTCCCTGCATATACACTTGGCCCAATCATGCCAATATCATCAGTATTTTTTGTAGATTTAGCTTTAAGACTGCTGAATTTTACATTTTTAGGAATGAAAACAGCATAACCTTTTTTAGCATAAATTGTACTTTTAAAAATACTTCCTTTTGATAATTTATCAACCATGAAACCAATTGAATTCTTACCTTTAATATCAATTATGGAATTTGATACTTTACCAATCCATTTAATACAAAAAACGCCTATTCCATATTAGTTAGAGATTATATTAGATTTATGTAGATTACCTGTCCAATTAAAAAGATCCATACCAATACTGTTAGAATTAAAACATATTTTACTATAGAAACAATTTCCAATCCAGTTATTAGAAGCTATAGTAGTACTGTATTTAAAAAAAGACAAATTTGATTTATAAACATTTTTTTCCAATTTGCAACATATACCCACAATTATAAAGTTTATTAGATTTAAAAACAGAATTAAGCATATTTCCTTTCCAATTATCAGCACATATCATAACACAATTTTGTCCATTAGACTTAAAATTAGAATTACTAACACTTCCTTGGCAATTTAGAATATTTAAAGCAAATAAACAACTATTGTTTAAATTAATTACAGATTTTTTAGAACTATTTGAATTAATTATACTAAAACCTAATTCCATAGCTCCTTTACCATTATGATTTAATTTTAATCCAGAAAAAGTAATTCCACTAGCTGAAACATTAAACATGTTCTTATTTTTATTAAAGTTAATCTGAGTCTTCACATTACTTTTAATATTGATTTGCTTAGAAACATTGATAGTATCAGTTAAATCATATTTATCAGAATTAAAAATAAGATTATTACCTTTAACAGTATTAAAATTCTTCATCCAATTATCAATATCACTATGAGTAGTATTTTTATTAACAACGAAATTAGCAACAACAACATTAGCTAAAATCAAAAATAAGAACATGACTAATGTAGCTGAAACTAAAATTTTTCCAATTTTATTCATTTTATCACCAATTTCATTTTAAATAATAAATTCCATTATTTCAATAATTTAATCTGTTAATTAATCAATTTTAAAAATATTACTCTAATTTATTCAATAATTTTTCAATTAATATTTAATAAGTTATAAAAAGATTTAATAAACATTATAATCTTTTATTTCTTCCCAACCATTATTTTTAACAAAATTTTTTAAATAATTATAACTTTCTTTAGTTGAATTTATAATTTGATATTCTTTTAGATTGTTTTCAGGATCTTTTAAAGTAATATTATTAAGAAATGGTTCAACATAATCTTTAAATAATTCAGAATCTACAGAATTATTTTGAATTAACAGCCCACTCTTAATACCTATAACATAATCCCCATTTTTTCCAGAAGCAAAACAAAAATATCCAGATTGAAACTGAGGTGTTACTGGATCAATATTATAATTAAGATTAAAATTACCTGATTTTAAATAATATATTTCCCAATTAACACCATTATATTCTTTTGTAGTTATTTTTTCAGCACCCATCAAATTTACAATTCCCTCTTTAGTAAAATCAAATGAATCCGCAATTGTTATTTCATAATAACTCCATTTTCATTATCATTATATGTTATTACAAAATTAGGTGAATATTCCTCATAACTATCGTTTTGAATAGCTATTCCTGAAATAGTTCCACTAATATACTTATTATTTATTTGAGTTGTTTGTTCAGAAAAAACCTAAAAAAGCTGTGCTATGACTCCTAAATAATGATAATATCTATAACAAATATTAAAATCTTTTTATCCATATAAATATCAATCCATCAACATATTATAATTATATTAATATTAATTTATTTTTTAAATTTATTACCATATTTTCTTAGAGTAGATTAAAATTATTTTATACAAATTTATTTAGTTTAAACGTGTTTTAAACCCATAAATTGCCGTTAACCGATCAGTTTTCTTAGATAAAATATTATGAGTAATTTTATTTCTATCACCAAATATTTTAATTACACGGGAAGGATTTTTAAATAAAGTATTTTTCTTGATTATATTCTTTTTTCCTCTTATTTCGATTCCATGTTTTTTATTTTTCTCTATTTTTACATCCCAAATACTAGTATAATCATCTTTTACATATACACCGATACGAAAAGCCTTAATAGTGGAAGAACTTATTTTATTTCTATTCTCTTTAACATGACCACTATATTTAGAAGAAGTAATTTTGTTATTAGAAAATCTATTTTCTCTTCCTTTAGATTTAATTCCATAATTTTCCTTAGAATTGATTGTATTATTATTTAAAGTATTGTAATGTCCTTTTAACGAAATACATTCAGAATTGCTGTTAATTTTATTACTAATGATCTTCTTATTATCTCCTAAGCTACATATAGCAATTTTAGTATCTTTTATATTATTTTTAATTATAAAATTACCATCATCTCTTAAAAGAATTTCATGATCTTTAATATTCATTATAGTATTATTAAATAATGAATTTTTAATTTCATGAGAAGTAATTCCATTATTAGAATTCATTATTAAATTATCTTTAATATTGTTATTATCTCCTTTTAGATCAATTCCAGAATATTTATTATCTTTTAAAGTATTTTTAGTGATAATATAATAATCACCAGATAGATAAATACCTGATTTTAAATTATTTCGAACATTATTATTAGCAACAATAGAATTATCAGAATAAACTAAATTACTGCCATTTTTATAATTATTTTCAATAAAATTTGATTCAATGACAATTTTATCAGAAGAATCAGCAGAAATTCCATTAAATTGATTGTTTTTAACAATATTATTTTTTATATTTACTTTTTGAGAATAATAAACACTAATATCATTTTTATTTTTAGAAATTTTATTATTTTTAAGATTAATATTATCAGAGGAAGAAACCCTTATTCCATCTTTTTCATTATTTTCTATAACATTGTTAGTTGCAATAACTTGAGAAGAATCAATGAAAATACCATTTTCTTTATTTCCTTCAATATGATTGTTAGAAATATTTCCAGTAGATTCTCTTATATAAATACCATCAACACCACCATTTTTAATAATATTATCATCTATCTTAACGTTGTTAGAACTCTAAACAGTGATTAAATTCTCTATTATCATCAAATTTATTTTTAGAAATATTAACATTATTAGAAGAATCTAAAAAAAACTCCACCATCCGTATTATTATTGAAACTATTATTAGATATACTAACATTCTCAGTTGATTCTACACCAACACCAAATTAATACTAAAAACATTATCATAAAGCTTACTATCTTTT
>NIZT01000023.1 GCA_003315655.1 Candidatus Methanobinarius endosymbioticus | reverse complement strand
TCCCACACTTAATAAAGTCCTGAGCTTCTACGGAAGTTTTAAAATGATCAAATTTGAAATACTTAGGATTATAATAATCATTTAAATATCATATAGTTAATAAAATGACTATCAACAAGGCTATATAAATAAATATAAAAAATTTTTTCATAGTATCCTGTGCTTTTTAGGTCGCTAAGTTTGATATTAGCCTGCCTTATAAGACCTTCATACAATAATAATATTAAATTAAGCCTAACAATTATGAAGATTTTATAATTAATTTATATATAATAATAAACAATTAATTATAAGTAATTAAAAAATTAATAAAATGATTAATTAACTTTTAAATAAAATTTAAATTATTAATAGAATTAAAATAAAATTAATGTTATCTTAGAATTAAGTTAATAATTAAGTTAATAATTGCTTATAAAATTAATAATAAAAATAAGTTATATTAAAATAATAATTATTTAAAGTATAATAGGAATAATAATATTATTTATATCTTTATTTTGGAGGAGAATTGATGGAAATGGATAATGGTGTTAAAATCACCTCAATACATATTGTAGCTGCTATATTCACTGGTCTTTTAACAACCTTTATTAGTTTAGGAATGGTCCCAGTAATTGGTAAAAATGATCTAATCGCAGGTTTTATTGGAGTTGTAATTCTTTACGCAATGGGAAGACTATGCGACCGTTTATTTGGAAAACAAAATGGATTTAAAAAATGGTTATGGGATGGAATAATTCCATTTGCATTTGCATGGTTCGTTGTTTGGACTCTTTTGTTAAACTACGCACCAGTCATATTTTAAATTCATTAATTTTTTTAAATTTTATTAATTATACGTATATTATAATTTTTTCAATCATGTTTATATCTTAAGTTTTTTATCTTATAATTTTATATTTATTATTATTTTCATTGTTTAATTTCTTATTATGCATTTATTTCTATAAAACACGTAATTTTCATAATTGGAAGCAATATTGTTCCCCAAAAATAGCTGAATCAAACAAATAAAAGATTAATAGAAAGATTATATATTAATAATAACAAAATAAACTTATCTGGATTTTAACTCATTTTTGGACATATGTGTGGTTGGAAGATTTATTTTTCCTAAATTTTGATAGAAGTTCTTATAAGAGAACTTCTAACTCGAAATCTATTTTTAAAAAAATTATTCATTTGGGTGGAAATTACTAAAAAATCTCAAAAAAATTAAATAAAAATAAAATAAAAAAATTTTATATTCTGATCATTGTTTTCTGATAATACCAACAAAACTAAACAATAAAACTAATATTAAAGCTAAAAAGAATACCAGTAGACTTCATAGAAGCATTTACACAAACATTAACATTATTATCATCAGGACTAGGTCCAGGCTCAGGTTCTGGTGGTTTTAGATTATTTGCTGTGTAATAAAGCGTTTCCCATCAAAACAAGAATTATTTCACTTATACCATAATCAACTAGAACATTGATAGTATCTAAATTAAAATGACCTATGGATTCATTATTAACATAAATCATACTAATAGGAATTTTATCATTATCAATAATATTATCAGTTCCATTCAAAGAAAGATAAATATTGAAAAGCTCAAATAAAACATTATCAACATTAAACCTAACATTAGAAACCTTTCAAAATTAACTACATAATAATTAATAATAGTAATATTATAGCTTTTACTACTAGGATCATTATTAGAACCCCACCAACAAAAATCAACACTACAAATACCATCATCAATATTATCATTATAGATAACCCAATCACCACTACCAACATTATTTAAAAAAGAACAAAAAACAATCTCAAAACACCAACCCCATAATTATATACAACACCACCATACCATAATTCTGCAGTATTGTTTACAAAATTCGAACCAATAACCTTCAAAACACCACCATAATTTGCAGTGTTTTTTGTGAATGTGCAGTTAATAATGTTTAATGTTCCAGAATTGTAAATTGCACTACCCAAAGTTTCGTGAAAATTTATTATATTCAAATTTATCAATGTTAAATTACCTTATTTATTAGAAAATAATTAATATTTTCCATCAATTATAACTTTATTATTATGATCACTACTTTTTATTGTAATAGCACGTCCATTAATATTTGTAAACTCAGTGCTCTTTTCTCCTGAATACACACCAGACACAAGTTTTATAGTATCATTACCATTTATAGCTTCTTCAATACCACCCTACAGTACTATTACTAATTTCAATTTCAGCTGCTGCAAATGAACTTATCATAATCAATATAAAAAGAAATAATACCATCATAATCGAAAAATTTTTATAATTAAATTTAGTCATCTTTTTTCACCTCCTTTTATAAAATAACCAATATTCTATTACAAAAAAAACCATAGCAGCTCAAAAAAAATAATTAATACAATATTATTCCATATTAATAATAAAGATAAATCAAACCCACTATTCAAACCCATTATAATAATATAATATATTAAACAAATCCTGTATAAAGTTAACCACCACACAATTCCATAAAAAACAAAAAATTAACAAAAACTCGAACAAAAAAATAGTACCAAAAAAATAGAATATCATTAAAAAAATATACAAATGTGTTTTTTATTCAAACTTAAAAACAAAAAAATGGTCAAAGATCAACAGAATCTATATTATTATCTAGAAGAGTTATTGTAATAACCATAGCTGCATTAATAATATACAAAAGTTATTTTACTAATGGACAAACCAAACTTAAACGCTACTAATAATATAAATAATGTTAAAAATACAATAAATACAAGCTGATAATAAAAATAATAGAAAAATATGAAAAAAAATTACAAAAATAAATTAGTACAAATAAAAAAATAAGAATATGTCGTGAAAAAAATATTTATATGTATTTTTATTCAAAATTAAAACAAAAATTAAGGTAAATAGAATATCCATACAAATACAAATAGTATAGCTAATATGAATATAATTGGAGCCATTATTTTACTAACAGCTACAATAGAGCTAATTGTTGAAACTAATTCAATTGAATTATTTGGACCAAATGTATTGAGTTCTTTTATTTTTTCAACAGAACAACCTACTTCAACTGGTTCCATATCATCTATAGCATTAGTAATAGTTGATTTAATATAACCAATAATTTCTTTTCTTTTTGTAATGCCTACTGGATTATATCCATTAGATAGAGTGTTTACACAATGAGTATCAGTTGTCATAACTTCAATATCATCAATATCTATGTTTTTATCTGATTTTATAGCACTGATAATTTCTTCTCTAAATCCTAATTCCATATTGTTCGAATCAAGAAGAAAATAAGCAGTTTTTTGATTCTGGACTTCTATTACCATTGTTTTAAGCCCACTTTCACCAACACCATTATTTTTATCTAAATCTTCCATCAGGTTTTTAGCACAACCAACTTTAATTCCATCTTTAGTATTTTCACATTGTATTTTATCAATAGTATCTAAAAGTTCAAAAACCTCTGGATTTCCAGGGAGTACTCTCCCTTTTTCTTCATTAAAAGAATTATGACAATCTACAATAATACTGCTTTTAACATTACACTGTTTTTGACTTTGACCCATCATAGACAGACCTACACCAAATTCAATATCATCACTACCAGATGGAGCAAAGGTACTAAGCATAACCATACTATCATTAAAAAATTGTACTCCAATTTTTGCTTTTCCTTCACAATATCTTACAAATTTACTAGCTTTATCATTATAATCCATATTTTTCAAGGAATTTTTAACCACATCTTCTATTTTAACAATTTCTTTTTGAGAAACTGGGTTAAAATCATGAGTAGATGGTCCATGAGCTACCATAGTGAAATTTTCAAATTTATTAGCTAATATTGTAGGCATGTTTGATCCACCAATACTTCCAATAGGCCCCGGATGGACACAAGGACTTATAAATAAAGATTTTATATTATTATCGGAATTTTTATTATCATCCTTACTATTATCATTATTATAATTTTTATTATTCTTATTATCTACATCCAAAGATTCATTAGAATTTAATTCATTATCAACATAGTTTATAGATTCATTGTTCACAGTTTTTCTTCTAAAACTAACAATACCTACTAATGTATCAATAGGTTCTCCAATGTCTTCAAATATTTTTTCAAGAGAAGAATTTTCTTCCCCTACATGTGAGATAAACAAGCTTACAAGATCTAATAATCCAACTCCTAAATTTTTTCTCAAAGGAGATTCTATCACTGCAATGAAAGAGTAAATAGCTAATAAAAATATAATATTAGCTACTATAACTTTAATAAATAATGATAAAATACCAAATTCAAAAACTTCACCAGCACTTCCAATAAAGAAAACTACAACAAGCATAACTAAAATAAGCAATGGTTGTAAACAAGCAACAATTGCTGATTTAAAAAGTCCAATAGAAGAAGTACTCCATAGAACAAAAATTAAAAATGCAAATGCTAAAACACAACCAAATACTACTGAGTTAGTTAATAAATCAAAACCAAATATAGCTGAAATAATACTTCCAATAATAGCAATTATAACTACAATGATCATTGAAATAAGTGCTAATATCATAGAATGTTTAGTTTTAAGATTTATTCCTTTCATAGAATGTATTAATTGTTGACAAAGAGCTCCACCAACTATAGAACTTATACCAAAAGATTCAAATCCAAATGCTCCCCCATAAGATATTTTCTCCAATATGGTTAAATTTTGAGTAGGGTTAATGAAAAAAATCAAAGCTCCAGCTATGAAACTCATGAATATCATTGAAAAAATGGATATTTTAGTGCTAGGAAATGTTCTAATATATTTAGAAAGTCCAGCTACATTACTCATACTTGACATTAATTAACTCCTAATTACTAAACATTAATATTAATAAATTTCAGATATTTGAAAAATAATTATAATATTTAAAAATTTTTACAATATTTTATAAATTTATAGAATTTTATAAATTTTAAAATATTTCATAATATTATAACTAAAATCAATATATAGATATAATAATATTATTAATTTGTTTGTATATAAATTAGCTATATATAGTTTAAATTAGTTAATTCATGTCTAAATGTATTACTAAAAATAAATATCATGATAAAAATTAATAATTAAGATAAATATAATTAATAGAAATAATTTCATGAAGAATTAATTAGTATTAGAAATAATTAAAATAATTATCCATAAATATTAAAATAATTTCAATAAATTCAATTAATTATAGATAAACAAATGGAAAAAGATAAATTATTAGTTAATGATAAGTATAATAATAACCATAATACTAATTCAAAAGATTGAAGAATATAAAATTTTTTATTAATTAAAAATTCTAAAAACAAGTTTTTTAGCTATTGAAGTTTAAAAATATTCATTTAAAAAGGTGATTGTGTGAAAGAATTGACCACACCAGTACAATTTGAGGATATTAAAGATTTAAAAGCTGGAGATGTTGTTAATATTAGTGGAAAGATTATCACAGCTAGAGATCAAGCACATAAAAGACTGATAGAGAAAGGAAAAGATGAAATTCCATGTAATCTAAAAGGAGCAGTTATATTTCATGCAGGACCCATTATTACAAAAGATGATAATTCAGGATTTAAAATGATAGCTATCGGCCCAACAACTAGTATGAGAATGAATCCATATGAAAAAGAAGTTATTGAAATGGGTGTTAAAGTTATAATAGGAAAAGGAGGAATGGATGAAATAGTAGCTAAATCATTGAAAAGTGAAGGAGCTATTTATCTTGTAGCTGTTGGTGGATGTGCAGCTCTTTATGTTGATTCCATAAAAGAAATAGATAAAGTAAATTGGTTAGATCTCGGAATGCCAGAAGCTCTTTGGGAATTAAATGTTGAAAATTTTGGACCTCTAATCGTAGCTATGGATTCTCATGGAAATAGCCTTTTTAATAAATAATTATCTATTAAATAAAAAATTAATAAAAATAAAAAATAATAATAAAAAAATACTTATAAAAATTAATAAAAAATAAATAATCTACTATAAAAAATAATTAATTAGATAATTAATAAAATAAATATAAAAACAACAAAAATAATAGATAAAAAGTTATTTAAATATTAATTTTCTTCTTCATCCTCATCTTTTCTGCTTTTTTTAAAAAGAGCGTTTATATCAATAGCATAATTTCCTTCCTTATCAGAATAGACATCAGTTTCTCCTTCCAATATATGAAGAAGATTTACTTCATAAACTCCTTTATCTTCGACTTTGATACTTTCAACTGAGTTTTCATCTATGGTGATATCTTCTTCAGGAGAGGAATCTTCCATTTTTTCCTGTTCTTCTTTTTCTCTTCGTTTTTTCTCTTCGATAGCTTTAGTATTAACGAATTTAAAAAGTTTACTTCCACAATTTGGACAACCATCCAATAAGTCATCACCATGAAGTTCTGTTTCACATTTACTGCATACATTCAACTAAATCACCATGAAAAAATAAGCAAAAAATGTTGAGTAAGGATTTAAATATTATCCATTATTGAGATCCGCAACCATTGATAATAAATTAGATTGTTTTTTAACTGTTTTCATTACATTAGCTGGACCAATGATAGTTATAACAACAGTTTTTTTCTTAGAAAATCCAAAGAAAGAGCTTGAATTTTTTTCTAAAGTATGAACATCAATCCCTACAAAGTTTTCAACATCTATTTCCCTCATAGTTGTTTCAATAAGTTCTGCTCTTTCTGAAGGAGATAAACCTCCTTCCATGACAACAACAGCTCCTTTTTTAACTTTTTCGATAATCATATATATTTTTTCCATACTTGACGCATTTTCAAGAGCTTCAGAGGATATGAAATCCATTTTTAGTCCTTCCATTTTAATATACTCCTCTAGTTAAATTTCTTAAACATTACTTTGTAAAGTTCATCGGTTTTTTCCCCATTTAAAGCAGAAACAGGTACAACAGTGTGTTGTGGGAAGACTGAAACAATTCTATTAGGATTTGCATCTTCCATGTCAATTTTATTAGCTACTACAATGAAAGGAATATTTCTAGCCTCTAAATTACCAATAATAGTTATATTAGTTTGAGTTAAAGGATCAGTTGTAGCATCTACTACTAAAAGAACCCCAGTAACATCATCAAGCCATTTAATTGCTTCAATAATACCTTTGGTTGCTTCTTTAGCTCTTTCTTTAGCTTCATCTTCTTCTAATCCAAACTCTAAAAAGTTTTGATAATCAATTTTTGTAGCTATCCCCGGAGTATCAATAATATCAAAGTCCAATTCATTTTCTCCATCTTTTATAACTATTTTCTCTTGTTTTAAAACAGTTCTAGTTTCATGCGGAATATTAGAAGCTGAACCAATATCTTTTCCCGTCCAGTCTTTAGCTATTTGATTAGCTAAAGTTGTTTTACCTGAATTTGGGTGACCATAAAGCCCTATACTGACTTTTTTATTTCTTTTAAATAAATTTATTAGGAAATCAAAAAAACTCATTTTATCACTCAAAATAAATAATGTATAATAATTAAAATTAATTTATAATATTAATATAGATAAATAAATTAAATTCATTTATATAAAATTTATAATATTATTAAATATAATTAATATTATAAAATTTTATAATAATATATTTCTAATAATTCAAATTCTATAATAAATTTATACAATAATATTAATGATATTTAATAATATATTTATTATAATATAACTTTTTATCAAAGTAGTATTTAAACATATACTTGATATCAACTTACTAAATTAGTTATATTAGACTATTTTATTAACTTTAAATATTATTTTAAATGAATAAAATAGAAATAAGTTCTTTTATTTTTCATATTTAATTTATTTTCATTAAATTTTTTTATAGTCTATAATTGAAATCTAATTTTTTATAATATTAACATATGTTTAATTTTTTGTAAAAATATTAATATTAAATAATAAAGTAATAATAAATTATAAATAATGATATTATAAATATTAAAAAAATTGATTTATTTTTTCTCGATGAAAGTGTAGATTTGGGAGTAAAAGAAAGTGATTATTTTATTATAACAGTTATGAAAATTTCTGAAACTGAATATACATATCTAAAAAATTAAATAGAATATTAAAAAAGTAAGAATAAAAATACCTAACAATTTGAAAAAATTAATGATTTAAAAGTAACTAAATTAGATAAAAAAAGAATACATACTCAGAAAAACATCAGATATTGAATTCAAAATTTTCACAATTATAGTAAATAAAAAAAGTTATAGAAATTTATTTAAAATCAGAAATATAATAAAAATAATTATATATAATCATTACTTGTGAATTAATTAAAAAAGTAAAAATAGTGTATAAGAAATTGATTTTAATAGAGATATTTATTTTAAATTTGATAAATTTGTACATTTTTTTTACAAAATCAATTTAGTTTAGAAATTTTAGAAATGAATAATAAAGAAATTATAAAATTTGCAAATTCAGAACAATATAAAGGATACAATTTGTAAATCTTTTATCTTGGTGTATATATCAGGACATTGAAAATAATGAAAAGATTCATGTAAAAAAATAGAGAATAAACTGATTAAATTTGACTATAATAAAAAATAAGAAGAATCAGTACCCAAGAAGCTTGATTCTAACCTAATAATGTCGCCACCACTGATGACGTATCCTAATGAGAATTACCAGTATTTATTATATAATTGGTTTTATTATTAGAATATAAATTTTTCTATTGACATAATAAATTCTATTAAATAACACAAATAATACTATTAGAAATTAATCATTTAAATTATTTGGATCAAATGTTTCTCCAGAGTTTAAAACAATAGTTTTTATTTTAGGAGTCATTTGCATTACAAAATTAGAAAAGTTAGTTGTATTTTGCTCAATAGCTGGAAAAGTATTATAATGCATTGGAATGACCATTTTTGGAGAAATCCATTTAGTAGCTAGAGCTGCTTCAAGCGGCCCCATAGTAAATCTATCCCCAATAGGCAATATTGCTATATCTGGATTATATATATCCCCAATAATTTTTTCCATATCTCCAAAAAGACCTGTGTCTCCAGCATGGAAAATCTTAGTTCCTTCTTCGAAAGTTATAAGGAAACTTCCTGCACTACCACCAGGAATAACATCTTCTACAAAGTCAATATCTGAAGAATGTTTAGCATCTAACATAGTAATTTTTATACCTTGAATACCAATTGATCCTCCAATATTCATTCCAGTACTTTCAATTCCTTGTTGTGATAAAAATAAAGATACTTCATGATTAGCTATAACCCTCGCACCAGTTCGATTAGCTATTTCCATAGCATCTCCAAAATGATCCACATGTCCATGAGTAACTAAAATTAAATCTGCATCAATTTCCTCAACAGGAACATTGCATGCAGGATTATTACTTATAAAAGGGTCAATTATTATTTTAAGTCCTTTATCAGAGATTATTTCAAATGCAGCATGTCCTAACCATGTTATTTCCATTATTTCACCTAGTAATTTTATTATATTAATTATATTAAAAATATTATATTGAAAAAGTATTTTATATTTCAGAACCATAATTCTATTTATAACTAAATTATATAAAAATATTCATAAATAGCTTATAAAAATAAAATAACTTATAAATAATATTTTATAGATAAATTTAATGAAGTTAAATTATATTTTGTAAATGTATTTTATATTTATAAATTTATTTTATAGAAATAATATTATTAAATTGTAAATATTATATTTTATATCCTAAAATAATACATTCATGTATAAAATAAAAATTATAAAAGTATTGTGATATTATATATTTTGATATTAAGCCAATAATAATTAAAGACCAGTAAGGTTATTAATATCTAAATCATTAGCTAAATTCCATGATTTTTCAAACATAGATTTAATATTAGATATAGATTTTTGATCATTGTAAACTGCTCCAATATCTAACTCTCCTGTAGAATATGTTTCAGAAATAATTAAAGCATGAAAATCATCAGCAATTAAATTAATAGTATTAATTAAAGGTAAAGTTCGTATTTTCATCCCTTGTTCTAAAAGAGAAGTAATTAAAAGAACATAGGACATATCTTTAATATCAAACTCTTCAATAATTATTCTAACATTTAAAGAAGATATTTTTGAGAAAAATTTATTATCCATATCTTTAATCGATGACATTTCTAATAATATTTCATTTTTAGCATTTTTAGCTAATTCTCCAAAAGCTTCTTTGGAAGTCATAGTTCCTTTTGAACAAACCACATAACTTCTTAAAAATTTAGATAAATCTTTATTATCATCTAATTTTTTCTCATTACCAGAAACTTGATAATCATCTAATTTCACTTCATTAAATTTAAAATCATTAATATTATCAATATTTTCATTAGCTTTTTTAATAATAGAATCGTTATTATCATCATTCATAGAATTAGAATCATTACCTTTTGAAGCAATACTTTTTATTTTTGATTCAATAGATTCTCCAGAATTTGAAATTTGATTAAGTTTAGATTCATTAGAAAGATTTTGATTAGATTTAAATTCTGTATGAATAGGACTTATAAAATCGTCAGAAGCTAATGCTTTTGCAATTGTTTCAGATTTCCCACCTTCAATATTATTTATATTCACAGCATTTCTATCTGGGCCAGGTTTAATCCTTTTTTTAGGCCTTCTAGTTACTTTCACTGGCCTTTCATAATTAGGAGTGAATTTAAATGGATTGGTATTTGTATTTGATTTAGGTTTCTTTGGTTTTAATACAAATTTAGGATCTCTATTTTTAGAAGCATCCTTAACTTTTTCAGTGATTTTTTTAGTATCAATAAGAGCTAATTTATTGTTAGCTAAACTGTTCCCTAAACTAGCTGCACTATTAGGTTTTTTATTATGGGTTTCACCATCTGCCTTAGTATTTGTGTTGCTAAAGTCATTGTTAGTATTATTTTCATGATTATTGCTAAGGTTATTATTTCTAAGAACATTATTTTTATTTAACTCATTTGAATTGTTTATCTTTGAGTTTTTTAAATTCTTTTTAAATTCTTGAAGTTTGGTTGTTTTTCCATGACGATTTAAAAAAGAAATTATTAAAAGATAAAATCCAATAATAGCTAATATAACTCCTAAAATAATAAATATCTCTATAAGATGGCGAGCCATACTTACAAAAATAATAATTACTCCTGAAGTTAATAACAAAACTCCTCCAAACGCTATACTTGCCACTTTATATCACCTTATAAAAATATTATCTATATCTTGCCCATATAATTTTAGAAATATACTACTATTTATCAATGCATGTTATTATTATACATTATATTTGTTTTATATTGTACAATATTAATATACTTAACTATTTAAAAGACAAATTTTTCATATATAAAGATTTTAAATTAGTTTAAAATGAGAATTGTTAATCATTTAAGATAAAACGATTTATGAAAAAATAATGAGAGATAAAATGAAAAAATTAAAAATATAAAATTATATAAAAAAATTAAAATCATTAAAAAAGCTAAAACAATCACAACAAATAAAATTAAAAGTATTAAATATTAATAAAGTAATGAAATAATTTTATAATCTTATTTAATACTGAATAGTCTTTTGTAATTTTATAAAGAACTGAAATAACTATTAATTCTATTATTGCTGGAAATAAATCTCTATCTTGTAATACAATTGAAATTTCTGGATTTTCACTTGCTAAAAAGACAATAGCTATAATCAATTCTATTGTTGTCTTGAAAATAAGCAACAGTGCGAATATTAACAAACCTATAGTATATCCAATTCTTATTTCCTTATAGCTTTTTCTATAAATTTTAAAAAGACCAAGTAATAAGTCCATTAAAATTATTCTTATATTAAAGTTATGAATTCAATTATACTAATTTCTAAAGCCATTTAAACACCATTATTCTTTTAATTGATTCCATATTTCTTCGAATTCATCATAATGATTTTCCATCCTATCAGAAAGCATATATATTTTCCCATATTTTTTCCCAGAACTTTCAACCACTTTCATTTCGTCTAAAATATCCAAATGATGAGTTATAGTCCTATAATTAAGATCTAATTTTTTACTTAATGGATGAGTATTAGTTGGTATATCAGTAGGGTTTTGATAATTTTAGCACGATTATATCCCCCTTGGTTCCTAAAATAACCCATCTAAGAAGTTTTTTCATAAAACTCATTTATAAAAATCATTAATAGTATTTTAAATACAAATATCCTTATAATATATAAAATTAAAATAAAAAAATATTTTTAAAATATTATATTTTAAATAATAATATATCTATTAATTAATAAAATAATATCTTTAGAATCCAAATATTGTTTATATACGGTTAATGTATTGTATTGAATATATTAAAATTTTCTTTCATGAATCTTTTATGAAAACATAATTGATAAAAATATAACTTGAAATACTTTGAGTATAAATATGAAATCTATAAAAAATATTAGAAATATTAGAAATTATAAAAAATTATAAAATAATAATAATATAAAATTAATATTCATTTAATCCGTTAATTGTTAAAATTATTTAAATTATCTTCTATAATTTTACCATCTCTTATTTTAATTGTTCTATCTGCCATATTAGCTACATATGATTCATGAGTAACTATAATCAGAGTTATATTATTTTCTTCATGAATTCCCTTAATAAATCCAATATGATATCCCCTGTTTTAGAATCTAATGATCGTGTAGGTTCATCTGCAAGGATAATTGAAGAGTTATTTATTAGAGCTCTTGCAATGGCTACTCTTTGTCTTTGACCTCCTGAAAGTTTTGTTGGTTTCTGATCTAGTTTATCTTCTAATCCAACAGATTCTAAAAGTTCAGTAGCTATTTTTTTCATTTTTTCTTCAGAAACTTCTGTTCCAATTAAAGGAATTTGAACATTTTCAAAAACAAAAAGATTGGGTATGAGATTATGAAATTGAAAAACAAAATCAATATATATTTTTCAAATCTAAATTCACTTAAATCTTCATTTTTGTTCAAACTTACCCCATCTGTATTGATAGTTCCAGAATTTGGATTGTCCAAGGCCCCTAACCATATTGAGTAATGTAGACTTTTCTGAACCAGATGGTCCAATAATAGAGATAAAATCTCCCTTATTAATCTCTAAATACACACCATTTAATGCTTTTATTGTTCCACCATCATAATCTTTAATAAGATTATTAATTTTTATAAAAGGTTTTTCCATATAAGATGCTTCAATTTCACTAGTAGTTTCCATTTTACCTCTCCTAATTAATTATAAAATATTTAAAACGATATTTTAGATTTATTTCTATTCAAATAATATTTATTCATATCTTAGTGCTTCTGTTGGGGCTAATTTACTTGCTCTGTATGCAAGATAAATTCCCCCAATTATTCCTCCTGCTATAGCTACTCCAAATGCTAGGAAGAATGTATTTGGATCATAAGCTAATGAAAGAGATTGAGATCCTGTTCCTATCAATCGAATTCCTATTTCAGAAATTACAACACCAAATATAGTTCCAACGATTTTTGATATTATATGTAATACCAAAATTTCTCCTAAAATCATTCCAAGTACTCATTTACTTTTCCATCCAACAGCTTTCAAGACACCAATTTCTTTAGTTCTTTCATAAACCATCATTATTATAGTATTTATTATTCCAATTCCACCAATAACAATAGCTAGTGCAGAAATAGCTAATGAAGCCATGTCTAAAATATTTATTGCATTGTTAACCATTTCACCCTGTTCTTCTGTAGTAATTGTAGAAAGATCATCAGGATAGTTATTTTCTATAGTATCACTGATTTGAGTATCATTAGCCCTTTCAGTAGTTTTTACTAGAATTTGACTAATATAATCACTAGAACTTACTTCTTGAAGTCTTGATAGAGAAACATATGCTCCTGAATCAGACATCATACTTTCTGTTTTAAATATTCCAGTTATTTTAAATTCTGTATTAGATATTGTGATATTATCCCCAATACTTTTATTTTGACTTTCAGCTGCAGTTTTACCAAGAATGACTTCATTTGAACCATCTTTAAAAATTGATCCATTAATATCATTAATACCCACTAGATTTAATTTATTACTATCTATACCATTTATAGTAAAACCACTCATTGGTCTAAAAATTCCCCTTTGAGTATCTGAAGAACTTTGTTCTGTGTAAATCAGAATTCCTGCTACGCCTGTTAATCCACTGATATTTGAAATTTCTGATAAATATGATTCATTTATTTTTCTTGATGAACCCATGCTACCAGTATTAGCTTCAGTTACAGTTATTTCTGCCCCACCACTATTTAAAGTAGTTTTCACTGATTCTTCCATTCCTCCAGTAATAAGACCCAAAGCTACAATAATAGCAATACCAATACCTATTCCCACAATGAAAAGTCCACTTCTTGTCTTATTTCTAAAAGGATTTTTTAAAATTAAATTGATATATTTTATTAAATCATCCCTTATTTTGTATAATTTAATATAAAACAAAGTTATATTTTAAAAATAAAGAAAATCTATTATTTTTAAAGAATTAATTAACTTTTCAAACTTATTTTAAAAAATAATATTTAAATAGCTATTTCAAAATGTCTTACATGTGATATGCAAAATTTTATGCAAATCTTAAAATAAATATAAAATTTTACTAAAAGATACCTAAAATAATACATAAAATTTTAAAAAAATATTTTAAAAAATTAAAAAATAAAAAGTTATTAAAATAAAACTCCAATATAAAATAAAATTTAATAAAAAATTTAATATTAAATACAAAAAATCTGCAAGATTATTTAAAAATTAAATTAAATATAATAATACTTTTTTCACAATAAATAATATTAAAAATATATAATAAATATATAATAAATGTTAATAAAAAATGGAGAAAAAGTATTATGAATACATATAAACACTCAATAATATATAAAAAAACAAATAATAGCTGAAAAAAAAATCTTAAAGAAATTAAAAAGGAAGAAATCAGTCAAGGAGCAGCAGAATATATATTATTATTTGGAGGAGTTATTGTAATAGCTATAGCTGCATTAATGATTTACAGAAGTTATTTTGCTAGTGGAGAAACCAAACTTAAATGCTAGTAGTGATGTAAATGATGTTAGAAATGCCATTAATTCAAGCTGATTATAAAAATAATAGAAAAATATGATTAAAAATGAAAATAAAATCATCAAAGATTTTCAATGAACAAGAAGGTCAAGGAAGTGCTGAAATGATTCTTTTAATTGGAGCCATTATAATAATTGTAATTTTAGTGGGCAATTATATATTTCAAGTTTCAGAAGGGATTAATGAAAATTTAAAAGAATTAATAGAAAAAGAGTGAGATAATATTCTTTATAGAAAAATCTATGTCTTCTATTGCTCCTTCTAATGTATATAAATGAACTAAACAAACTTCTGGGTATTCAAAACTTTTAATCGAGAGTATGTTTCTTTACTACTTAGTTTATTTAAGGCTTTTGCACTATTGATATCAATTTTATTTAGCTTCTTTTTCATTTCAGCCCCTATATTTTCATATCAGTTAATTCCGTTAAAATAAACCCCGATATATATCTAATTATTAAATTATTTTAAAAGATGTCCTTTAGTATCAATTTCTCCTTTACGAATTCTTGTAGAAGAAATAGGAATACCATCTTCTGCATATACAAAGCTAATACCAATAATATCTAAAGGATTCATTCCTTTACCTTGACGAATTTTATTAATTTCAACTGCAGTTGGTTCTGTTTCCTCGCTTACAACTATAGCTTCAAAATCAGATTCATAAATAGTTGAACCATATGGATCATCTAAACTAGAGATATCAAAATTATTGTGTTTAGTTGTTAAAAAATCATTTAAATTGTTCATCCTTTTATTACAAGGTTCAACATTTACCTTTTTTTCAGCAAATTCATTGGAAGTGACTCCAATAATAACAATATCCCCCTGATTAAAAGCTTCTTCTAATAGCTTCCTATGGCCATTATGAAACCTGTCAAAAGTCCCACCAACAGCAATTTTTTTATATTGTTTTCTAGCAGTCATTTTTGATCATCAATAATACAGTAAATAGTTATTATTTCTAAATCATGCTTACAATAATTATTCATTTTTAGATTATATAAATTTATTGTTAATTAAAGTTATATTATTAATTAGAACAATCTCTTAAAAATTAAAACAAAAACAAATTGACTAAATAACATTATACTAGAAATTGAAAATAAAAAGATAAATAAATGATTAGTAATGAAAAACATCTAAAATTATAATGAATAATATTAAAAAAGAATATAATAAGGATAAAAAATAATATCCTTTAAAAATTGTTTAAATTATTTCTTCTATAAACTAAACCTAAACTTGTTAATAAAACTAAAATCATGACTAAAATAGGTAAACTTGTTTTTTTCATAGATGATTTTGCCATAGAAACATTTTGATTATTTTTGTTTACACCATTATTTGAATCTTTTGAATTATATGGAGTTTCATTTGGATTTGTTGGATCCGTAGGGTCAGTAGAATCTGTTGGTTTTGTTATTGTTGTTTTTCTTTCAAGATTTTGTATTTCATTATCTGTTGTAAAAGTATATAATACATTTCCACTAATATTTAAAATAATATCAAAAATATTATCAAATCTAGCATCAAAACTCATAATTTTTCCAGTGATATTTGTATAAACATCAGTTACAAAATATGGAAGTAAATTTGAGTCGAATTGATCATTTGTATTTAATTTAAATAGATATTCAAATTTAACAGTTCCATTAGAATTTAAAGAAGTTAAATTTTTAACATCCATAACAAAATAGTTATTTAATGTATTGTTTATAATTTTTTTTGATTGTTTGAACCCCACCAATTTTAATCCGCATTAGCAAGATAATTATCACTATTGTTTAAATTATAATACGTGTTATTGAATATTCTATTGTAATTAATAGTAATATTGTTTGAATCTTCTGTAATTTTTATTTCATGAGAATTATTGATAATATGACATTCAATAATAAGCATGTTATCAACATCTTCAATATATATAGCACCAGTTTGTCGTTAATTTTGTTTTTTGTGAAATTACAATTACTAATGATTATATTTTTAACAAATACATTATATATTGCACCTCCACGACTAGCCGATGAGTTATTTGTAAATAAAGAATTGTTAATAAGTATATTTGATGCAGAGTACATGTTGGAAATAGCACCACCACCTTCATCAAAATCATCAACCAAAACACTATTATTAATAAATTTTGAATTAAGGATATTTACATTACTTCCAAAATTAGAAATAGCTCCCCCACTATATTGTTGTCAGAAAAAATGCAGTCAGTAACACCTTTTAAATTAGGCATTGACCCCCAGCCAGATACAATATATATTCCATTAGCATCAGATAAATTTGTAGTAATATTATTTCCTGAAATAACATTGTATTTTAAATCATCTTGGCTGTGTAAATAAATTCCTGGTCCACCACTAATGATTGTGTTGTTAATTATTTATTTTCTCGTAAATTGTAATCTCTAGCTATTTGAATTGTGACATTATTTTTATTAACTATATAATTATTTTGAATAGTAACTTGATATTTACTACTATATACTGCTGAATCATAACTTATGATTGTTAGATTTTCAATTGTTAAATTATTTCCTGCTGTATGTCTGAATAATGGGGCATGATTTGTATTTGATCCATTTCTTATTATTACTGCATTTCTCCCAGAAATTTTAATATTGGGTAGTAATTGTTATAGTAGATAAATTTCTGAATTCTCCTTCAAGTATAACATGATCATTGTTCCAGCTATTGACTACACTATTTATTTGGGCAGTTGTATTTTGATTGGTAACGACTAATTCAGCACTCACACTAGATAATGTTAAAAACAAAAATATTGTTAAAATAGAAAGTATTGTAAATTTTTGCATATTTTTCATCGTTTTCACCTCCCCTGTAAATCGATTAATAAAATATTAATATATATTATTAATATAGATTTTATATTAAATTTTAAAAATTCTAAAATTTATTTCATTAATTTTATATTTCAATCATTTTTATTCATTTATTTCACTGAAATCTAAAGTTAATCTGAATTTAATTTAATTAAAATAAAAATTGAAATAAATTTTATTAAAGTATTAGAGATCAGTTAATCATAAAATAGAAACAATCTTAAGGGGTGAATGTTTTAGGGGATTAAGTTTTACTCTAATATGATCAAAAGAAATGTATTAACACATTAAACTTTTGTAATGATAATTTTATAAATAGAAGATGAGAAAAATTACTATCTTCTAGCTTGTTAACACCCCTCCCAATATTAATAATAGGAAATGACAAAATATCTTTCCATAGGTAAAAGTAGTTTTACAAATATGTAAATGTTTTTATACTTAATAATAAAATATAATAAATTAATAAAAAAATGAAATTTAAAAATTCGTTTGATTGTTGTTTAATTTGTTTTTAGAAGTTTTATATTATTTTAAAATTGTTTTAAATAGAACTATAGACTATACTAATTTCATAAATTATATAATGGCAGTTAAAAATTGTTTATTTTGTTTATATCTAAAAATATTAATTATTGTTTGTTTTTGTTATTTTAATTTATATTTTAATTATTATTAAAAATAATAGATAAATTAACCTTTAATAGATAAACAAAAGATTTATAAAATATGTTGACAAATATGTACTCTGTTTAGAATGTTTTTGGGTTTGTTTTTTCACATTTTTTCGTTCTAAATGGAGGAGTTAGTATTAAAAGAAAAATCTTTTCTTTACTATTTATTTTTGTTATTGCATATTCACTTATGTCAGTAGCAGCTATAGATACTGTAAAGCATGTAAAAGAACATAACACTATAGCTATTTTAGATCATGTAGAGAAAGGTTGCTATGGAAAGGATGTTGTTAACTTACAAACTTGACTTAAAACAAATGAATATCATATTGGTAAGCTAGATGGGGATTTTGGAACGGAAACAGAAACTGCTCTCAAGATGTTTGAAAAAGACCACAATATATTCAATGGTGGAAAAATTAGTATTCAAACTAAATTTTCTATGATTGAGAAAAACACCAGAGAAAATGGCAATCATCCATTTGAATCTAATAATATTAAAGATTCTATTAATGGAGGGCCTCGTAAGAAAAGTTTAATGATAAAGATCTAATCTTTATACATCAATCATTTTTTATTTTTTTTATTTAAATATCCTATTTTTAATTTATATTTCAATTTTTATTCAATTTTTACATCAAATTTAGAAGTGTACTCATTTTAGAATTATAATTTAAATTATAATTAAATTTCAAATTTTAGATAAATTTTAAAATTGTAATTTTTAAAATTATAATTAAAATTATTATTATTTTTTCATTCATTTCTAATTCTATGTTTTTTATAAATTAGTATCTGAAAACTATTTAAATAAAAACATATATATATATATATATATTCAAACATGATTGATGATAAAAAGGTTATGAAAAAATCGTCACAAGCTACTAAAAAGAGAATCATGGATGTTTCTGTATCTTTATTTTTAGAAAAGGGTTTAGATAATGTTTCGCTAAGTGAAATCAAAAAAAAACAAGCAATATAAGTAGTGGGGGGTTTATCATATTTTGAAAGCAAGGAAAAGTTAATAGAAGAAGTAGAAAAAGATATGATTGCGATTAAAAATTCTTTTGGTTCTTTTAAAGATAAAATAAAATTGATAGCTGACTACAATTTAAGACATGATCATCATACTGAAAAAATGAAAACTTTTGATGAATGGGATATTTCTGCAGATTATTATATTTTATATTTAGAGAGCTTTCGTAGGAATAAAAATAGTGAATCTGTATTAAAAAAATTTAGTAAAGATCTATTCGAAACTTATAAAGAAATTGTGGATGAAGCTAAAAAAAGTGGAGAAATTAAAAACGATATTGAACATATCATGATAACATTGAAATATTGTTGACATATGTTTTGAAATAATATAATTTAAATTAAAATAATATATTATAATTTTTTATAATATTAAATTGATATATTAAACTAATAAACTAATAAACTAATTAATAATTTATTTAATACTAAAATAATCAAAAATATAATAAGAATAATAGAAATACAGTTGAAATACAATTCAAATTTATTAAAATTTAATAATGATTATAAAATAAAAATAGAAATAATAAAATATTAAATGATTAAAACAACTTAAATAGCTGTTAATCCACCATCTACTACAACAATAGAGCCTGTTGTATAAGTTGCTTCGTCAGATGCTAAATATATTAAAGCAGGATTAAGTTCTCCTTCTTTTCCTGAACATCCTGCAGGACAAGTCGCTTTAACTATATTTTTAAATTCATCAGTTTCGATCAGATGGCTAGTTAATTCAGATGTAAAGAATCCTGGAGCAATTGCATTAACAGTTATGTTATATTCTGCCCAATGAGCAGCAAGAGCTCTTGTGAAGTTTATAACTCCCCCTTTACTCGCATGATATGCTATTCCTCCTGTTATACTTCCAACTAATCCATACATAGAAGCAATATTAATTACACGTCCATATTTACTTTTTATCATTTCTTTCCCGAATTCTCTTGAAACTTTGAATACTGCTGTTAAATTAAGAGCAATTTCGGTATCCCATTGTTCATCACTAGTATCTTGTGCATGAGTTTGTCCACCAGTACCTGCATTATTAACTAAAATATCAACTTTTCCATACTCATTCATTGTTTCTTTTACAGCATTTTTAATTTGATCTGTTTGAGTCACATCGCATTTAACAGTCAAACATTTTCTACCTATTTTTTTAATTTCTTCAGCAACTTCTTCTAATTTTTCTTTTCTACGAGCTAAAAGTACTAAATCTGCACCTTGTTCTGCTAAGATTTTAGCAAATTGAACACCTATTCCAGATGAAGCACCTGTTATTACAGCTACTCTTCCTGTTAATTCAAACATTTTTAATTCTCCTATGTCATTAAATTGTATATTATCAATAAATAAATGTTAAACATTTATAATAATGTCTATTAAACGATTAATGAAATTCACTAACTAAATATAATTAAAAACTAAATTTATTTATAATGGATAAAATTATATCCTCCATAATGTGATTTATATTTTATATTAAGTCCAATTAATAGAGGAGTAATTCTTTCAATAATTGTAGCTTTTTCTAAAGGTCCACAATCAATACATTTAATTCCAAGAATTTTATTAATTAAATTCATAGCAATTTTTTTAGATTTTAATTCATCTCCTGAAATTAAACAATCACAATCAATTTCTTCATTAAATGGGAATTACTGATATTGTTAAATCCAGAAATAACTCTCACATCTTTTTTAGCTAGTATGTCTGCTGTTCTTTCTGGCAGCAGAACCTTGCCATAAATCTACATATCTAGCAGGTCCACCACCAATAGCTGTTTCTAAAGGAACAGTTGCATCAATCAATATTTTACCTTCAACAAATTCTTTTATAGAATTCAAAGTTCCTATTTGTGCAGATAATGGAACAGTTAATATTAAATCATGTCTCATATATTAGCTGCATCTTCGTTTGACATTCCCCTAATATTTGGAATATCCTCTTTTTCTAATATCTCTTTTACTTTTTTCACAGCAGATTCAGCTTTTTCAGCTTTTCTAGAATCTATTATAAAATTTTCTCCAGGCTTAAATGAAACGGATAGCAATTTCTAGCCCTTGATCTCTTGTACCACCAATTAAGCTAATTTTCATTTATTTCCTTTCTTTTTCCATTTTTTTATTATTTATTAAATTTTTGCATGCTTAAAAATATTTATATTTTAATAATATTTAAACCTGCCGATTCCTCTCTATGTATTATGAAATTTAAATATAGTAATACAAATATTAAATATAAACACACTTTATCAACAAGAACAAAAAATTAATTATATATTAATTTATTATATTTTCCCAGATATAATTTAAATGGCTAGAAGATAAATCAAATAAATTCAAATCAATAGATACCATCCATGGAACAATATCTTCGATAAACATTGCAAAAATAATTGAAGATACTTCTTTAGAATCAATTTCTTCATTAATTTCTCCAGAAGAGATACCTAGGTCAATCAATTGTTTAATAAAATTCTGCATATAAATAGTATTTTGATTATATTTATCTTTTAATAGGTCGTATTTTATTAAAGCTAATAAGGAATAGAATATTTAATTTTTAATAATCAATTTTTTTACCAATATCATAACCAATAGATCTAACAAGGTATAATTTTATTTTATCTTTAGTAGCTTTTTTAGTACTTTTGATTTCATCAAAGGGAGTTTTAGAATAAAAATAGACATATGTATCGATAAATTCAATAATCAAACTTTCTTTGCTTTTTCCATGATTTCATTCAAAGAGACTTCTTCAATTCCTTTATCTAAAAAATTAAAAATGATGCTTCAATAATTTCATCTTTTCTACTTATGTTTTAAAATCTCCAAAACTAACTGTTATATTTATTTCATATTCATTCTATTATTTTAATTTATAATATTTTTAATAATAATACAATAATTATAATAATTAAAGTAATAAACATTGCATAAGTAATTTCATTTAATAATATGACATTTATTATTAAATATTTATAATTTGTTTCTTCATTCTTTCATATAATAATTTATCTAGTTTTTTTTTTCAATTCTATTCAATTTCTCTTCAAGTTCTTTTCTTGATTCTTTTTCAATTCTTCTGGTATATATGGATGAAATAACTCCTGTTAATGTACCAAATACAATTAGACCAACTATAATTAACATAATTCCAATAACTTTTCCTCCTGTAGTAGTTGGAACAATGTCTCCATATCCTACAGTTATTAAAGTAACTAAAACATACCAAAATGAATCAACAAAGTTATTCATCGAATTATTAACAAAATAAAATACTAAAGAAGCAATAATTACAATTATTACTACAGCCGTTAATAAGCTATCTAAATGAGTTTCTTGTATAAATTTTGTAAATATATTTATGTTTTTTCTAAAAAGAGCTAAAACCCTAACTACTCTAATTAATCTAAATAATCTTATAACAATTGATACTCCTGATAAACCTGTTAAACCAAAAATTGATGTAAATAATACATCTGGTAACATAGCTATTATATCAACCCAATTTTTTTTAATAAATTCCTTTTTTATAGAACTTTTAGACATTCGGTTAACATAATCCACAAATAACACTAAACAAACAAATAAATCAAAACCAGAAATTATTTCAACTGTAATAAGAGAAAGACTATAAAATATACTTCCTAAAGTAAAATAACATCTGTTAAGATGAGTATCATAATTATTAATTCAATGATACTAACTTCTTATGTTTCTATAAACTTCCCCCAATTTTAAAAATAAATTTTATAGAGATTATGTATTAAACTTTATATTGGAATACAAAGTTAACATATTATTTAAATATTATGATTTATTTTACATATTTTAAACATGATCTATAGAATTATACTAAAATATTCTATGAAAATATACTAAAATAAACTATGCTGAAATAATTATAATAAAAATTTAAATTATAAATATAAAAAAATCAAATTATTTGATTTATTTCATTTTTTTTTATTTAATTATTCTTTAAATTGTGATAATATGACAAAAAAGTGTCCTTATTGTAGATGTGAAAATCAAGCTAATTTTAACTATTGTTCTAATTGTGGAAGATCATTATATAGAGATAATAGTGGGGTATATAGTGAAAAAACATCTAATAATAATAAAAAGTTAATTGTAGTTAGTTATATTATAACTATACTATTTAGCTGGGGGGGCCTCTTGCTTAATGTACTATTTAGTGGGCATGGCTATTTTGGATTTATAGGGATATTTTTACCAATTTTCTTAATTCAATCTCAAAATCCATCTATAAAATGGCATGGTTACATTCAAATGGTTATTTCTTTAGTTGGAATTTTATTATCATTTATAATTGTTTTTAATATATTTAACTAATTTTATGATATTATTTAGTATGAGATTTATAAGTAGAATAGAATAGTAGAATAGAATCGAAAATATAGATTATTTATAATAACTCAAAAACACATGATCATGACAATTGATGATAAAAATACTTAGGATAAAATAAAAGAATATGCTATTTAAAACATCCATGCTCTTGAAAAGATGTTAAGAAATGATGTTTCTAAACTTAAGAAAAATCTATCAACCCAAAGTTAAATGAATTTTGGGATAATTTTGAAGCTAAAGTTAGCAAAGTAAGAAGAAACAAAAAAGATGACCAAGTATTAAATCTTTACAGTGTTTTAAATGGAGAACAATTTGTTGTTATTAATGAAATGAATATCATTGAACCATGGTTTGTTAAGATTTCTGGTGTCAACTGTGAAACTGGTGGACCTGCACAAGAAATAATAAATTTTAGAACTAATGAACCTGAAATAGTTGTAGAATTAATTGATGATTAATTGAAAATACTAGCTTTCTAATATTTTCTTCATTTGTTTTAACTTTATAATTTTATAATTTATAATTTTTACATATTTTTAGCCTAATAATTTTATTTAATAAATTTTAATTAATAAGATTTAATCATTAACTTTAATTTTAAGTTTAATTGCCTTTAAATTATCTCTAAATTATCTCTAAATTATCTCTAAATTATCTTTAATTTACTTTAATTATCTTTAATTAGCTTTATTATTATTTAGTTATTATCTATTTATTTAATTTTTATTTATTGGATTATTAAATTTATAAAAAAACCAGTGAGTTGATAATATGGATTACATACCAGAGGGGTATGTTTTGGGGAGAAAAAGTAGGTACTGTTAAGTATCGTTTTGATCATGTTTGGTCAATAACTCAAGTTACAGAAAAATTAGCTTTTGAAGAAATGGAAGAAAGAGAGAAACTTTTTTCAAAGAAAATCCAGAATTTTCAAATAATAACAATAAATGATATATTTAATGAAAAGAATATTTTATGTAAAAAATAATAATGAATTAATGTTATAGCTTTCTATGGCATATGTATTTTTATAATTTTTAGTTATCTTTAGGTTGAGAAGATAATCGTAGGTATACAAGGAAACAATTAAAGCTATAAATCAATTCAATAATTTAGCCCTTTTAGAGAGTATTAAGGTAGCTAAATTATGACATATATTGAACTATACATAGGTTCACATCGATACTTTATAGATTTTAATATATAAATCTTTCGAAATTATTCTTATTATTTTTATTATTCTAATTTTTTAATTATTTTTATAATTTTAAATTATTATTAATATAAATTATTTTAAATTAAATAAATATTATATTTTAATATAATTTTTAAAATTATAAAAATAATTAAAAAATTAGAATAATAAAAATAATAAGAAATATGGGATAATAAGATATAATAAGATTTTTAATTAGATATTATAATAGTCTTAAAAAAATTTAAGATAAAAAATAAATTTATAACTATAAGTTATATATGGCTAAATTATAGCTAAAAATTAAAATATATTTATTTATTTTTTATTATTTCTTATTTATTTTCTTGGAAAAAACTGAATATAATAGCTTTAATATCTCCGTTGATATCTCCAGACCAATTTACAGCTATTTTATTTTTATTAATTTCAAAGAAAGCTACAGATGTACCATCTGCACTAAATGTTTTTATTTTTGTTCCATTAGCATCTAAAACTGTCATACTATTTGAATCAGTATTCATAAATTTATTTAATTCAGAAGTCCAATTAGTATCATTAATAGATATAGTTAAATCTTCGGATTGATACATATCTCCAGTTTTAACTCCATCGATTATATTTCCACTTAACATGTTTTCGCTTTCATGCTTTTGAGGAACTTTAAATTTAATTCCAGATAACTCTCTAACTTCCCAGCTACTACTATCACTTGGTTCACCATTACTACCTAAACATAGTGTAAAAGCAGCTCCAAGAGCTATTACAGCAATTATAGCTACAATAATTATAGCTAAAAACTTACTTTTCATTTATTCATCTCTTCTTTATTATCAGAATAGAAATATATTTTATTAACTCATTATTATTTGTTTTTACTCTTATTTATTTTTTAGCTATTTAATTTTTAAAATAAATTTAGTAATTGAGATATTTTTTTAACTGAAATTTATTTAAAATAAATGATTTTATGAAATAGTTGTATTAATTAATTTATTAATTAATTTTAATTTAGTTAGTATAATTGAGTATATTTTTGTAAATAATCTTGATGATTTTTATCTAAAAGCTTTAAAACAGAAGCAATTTGTGGACTGGTGACTCCTCTTTCTTCTACAAGATTTCTAAGGGTTTTGTTTCTCATATGTTCCCTTGTTTCGGTTAAAACAAAATTTATAGTTTGTTTATTACATTCAGCTAGTTGTTCTTGATTCATTTCAAATATTTTATAAACTTCAAGATCATAGTTTTTAGTAGCTGTAGTCATAACATTTAAATAGCTATAATATTCATCAGCACCATTTAAGAATCCATCTACTCCTATGTAGCTAAGTAAAGGGATAAATGAACATTCTGCAAAAGTGAATATAAGATAAGTACTTGGTTTAATATTTTTCCTAAGTTCAACAATCATATCCACAAGATCTCGGGGATGTAGAAGTAAAGCATCTCCATTTGCAATAATTAATCCTTTATATCCTAATTCTTCTAGCTCTTTTCCACACTCAACTCTCAAGTCAATATATTTTGATCCTTGAATAACCCCTACGTTACATTTAGGGTCTTCATCTTTTACAGACTTAGCTTTTTCAATTGTTTTTCTAACACTCCACTCAGCTATTTCTCGTTCAACATTGTAAGCTACTGATTCATCTTTTGCAATTGAACTATTGGTTGTAACTTCGTTAAGGATATTTGGAGTTTGAATTTCTCCTAGTTTTCCAAGTCTTCCTGGTCCATCATGACTTTTTATTTCAAAATTTTCTACCATTTTAAATCCCTTTGAAAATATTCGGATATATTTATTTTGATATTATTTATATTCTTATTATA
>NIZT01000022.1 GCA_003315655.1 Candidatus Methanobinarius endosymbioticus | reverse complement strand
ATAGTATATTATTTATATGTGCTATTTTTAATTTTATTTAAAAAATAATTATTTTTAATCTGTTATTTATAATATAATAAATTTATAATAATATTATTTTTTTATAGTATTAGATTGTCCATTATTTTGACTAAATGTTATTAATCACTATAATATTCTTAAATATTAAATTTATTTATCATTATTATTTATTATTTAAAAAATTGAGGGGAGAATATAATGAAAAAAGGCTCAAACAAAAGAGAGATTATACTAAAAGGAGCTAGAGAGCATAATCTCCAAAATTTAGATTTATCTATTCCTCGTGATGAATTTATTGTTATTACTGGTTTAAGTGGATCTGGAAAATCATCACTTGCATTTGATACTATCTATGCTGAAGGACAACGTAGGTATGTTGAATCATTATCAACGTATGCAAGACAATTTTTAGGTCAAATGAAAAAACCAGAAATTGATTATATTGAAGGATTATCTCCAGCTATTTCTATTGATCAAAAAACCACTAAAATGAATCCAAGGTCTACTGTAGGAACAATAACGGAAATATATGATTATTTACGTCTTCTTTTTGCAAGAATTGGTACTCCTC
The DNA here is from genome assembly GCA_003315655.1 of Candidatus Methanobinarius endosymbioticus. Classification (GTDB taxonomy): domain Archaea; phylum Methanobacteriota; class Methanobacteria; order Methanobacteriales; family Methanobacteriaceae; genus Methanobinarius; species Methanobinarius endosymbioticus. Next base: position 20,976 of record NIZT01000022.1, on the reverse strand, counting down.
ATTGTTACAAATGTGGTAAAGAGATTTCTCCACAAACAGTGAGACAAATCGTTGAAAGTATAATAGGAGAAGGTCAAGACTCTGAAAAAGTAAAAATTCAAGTTTTAGGTCCTATTGTTAAAAATAGAAAAGGAGAACACAAAAAACTATTTAAAGATCTTAATAATAAAGGTTTTGTTCGTGTTAGAGTAGATGGGGAAGTAAAAAGCCTTGAAGATAATATTAAACTCAACAAAAATACTAAACATACTGTTGAAGTTGTAGTAGATAGGCTAGTAATTAGAGAAGATGTTAAATTCCAAAGAAGATTAGCTGATTCTTTAGAAACTGCTCTTGAATTTGGTGAGGGTGTTGTAAACATTTTTTTTGATAAAGAACTATCTTCAAATAAAAAGAATTCCAAAACAAAAGAAAAAGAATATGAAAAAGTCTATTCCGAACATTTTGCTTGTATTGATTGTGGAATAAATTTTGAAGAACTTACTCCAAGAAGGTTTTCATTTAACAGTCCTCAAGGGGCTTGTCCAGAATGTAATGGTATTGGTAGTAAAATGGAAATGGATCCAGATCTTATAGTTCCAGAACCAAGACTATCTTTAAATGAGGGAGCTATTGTTCCATGGAGTAGATCTAAAAGTAGTAAAGATAACTATTATCATCAAATGCTTAAAGCAGTAGCTGATCACCTTGGTTTTTCAATAGATACTCCATTTAAAGATTTGGAAAAAGAAGAACAAAATGCCATTTTATATGGAACAAAAGATAGAATAGCTTTTAATTTTAAAAGAAGAAACAAGTCATATAGAGTGAATAGGAAATTTGAGGGCGTTATTAATAGAATGGAAAGACATTACTTAGAAACAAAATCAAACTATTCTCGTAGCTATATTTCTAAATTTATGAGTGATCATAATTGTCATGTATGTAATGGAAAAAGATTACGTCCTGAGGCGTTATCTGTAACAGTTGCAGATAAAACTATTTCTGATGTTGTAGGCATGTCAATTAAAGAAGATTATGATTTCTTTAATTCAATTGAACTCACAGAAAGAGAATTATTCATTGCAAAAGAAGTTTTAAAAGAAATTAGGGCAAGATTGAAATTTTTAGTTGATGTTGGACTTGATTATATCACTATGGAAAGATCTTCTGGTACATTGTCTGGAGGAGAAGCTCAAAGAATTCGATTAGCTAGTCAAATTGGCTCTGGTTTAGTTGGAGTTTTATATATATTAGATGAACCTAGTATTGGTCTTCATCAAAGAGACAATGTTAAATTAATTGAAACATTGAAAAGACTGAGAGATATTGGAAATACTCTTGTTGTTGTAGAACATGATGAAGAAACTATTCTTTCTGCTGATTATGTGGTAGATATTGGTCCTGGAGCAGGAGAACATGGTGGGAAAGTAGTAGCTAGTGGAACACCTACTGAAATAATGGATTCTTCTAACTCTATTACAGGTAAATACTTATCAAGAAAAGAAGTCATTCTTATTAATAAAAATCGTAGAATTGGAAATGGAAAATTCATTTCAATAAAAGGAGCAAAAGAAAATAATTTAAAAGATGTTGATGTTGATATTCCATTAGGCTTATTTACTTGTGTTACTGGTGTTTCTGGTTCAGGAAAAAGTTCATTGATTAATCATGTTTTAAATAAAGGACTCAATGGAATATTAAATAAGAAACATACTTATGCTGGAAAACATGATAGTATTGAAGGTGCTGAAAATGTTGATAAACTTATTGTTATCGATCAAACACCTATAGGAAGAACTCCTAGATCTAATCCTGCAACTTACACTGGACTTTTTACTCATATAAGAGAATTATTTGCTGAAACTCCTGAAGCTAAATCAAGAGGTTATAAACCTGGAAGATTTAGTTTTAATGTGAAAGGTGGACGTTGTGAGGCTTGTTCTGGTGATGGAATTATTCAGATTGAAATGCACTTTTTAGCTGATGTTTATGTTCCTTGTGAAGTATGTAAAGGAAAAAGATACAATGATGAAACATTAGATATTCGTTATAAAGGAAAAAATATCTATGAAGTTCTTGAAATGACTGTAGAAGAAGCATTAGAATTCTTTGAAAATATTCCTAAAATTAAGAAAAAACTCGAAACTTTGTATGATGTAGGTTTAGGATATATAAAAATTGGTCAAGCTGCAACTACTTTATCTGGAGGAGAAGCTCAAAGAATTAAACTTTCAAAAGAGCTATCTAAACAAAGTACTGGTAAAACATTATATATTCTTGATGAACCAACAACTGGTCTTCACTTTGAAGATATCAAAAGACTTCTTAATGTTCTTGGAAGATTAACTGATGCAGGTAATTCAGTTGTTGTTATTGAACATAATCTTGATGTTATAAAAACTGCTGATCATATCATTGATCTTGGTCCTGAAGGTGGAGATGGTGGAGGAAAAATAGTTGCTCAAGGTACTCCTGAAGAAATAGCTAAATCTGGAACTTACACTGGAAATTTCTTGAAAAATGTTTTAAATAAAAATATAACTCCTCTTGCAAAAGAATTAGTTGAAGAAAAGATGAGTAAATAATATAATTATTATTAACTCATTTTCAATAATTTAAATTGTTACTAGATTTTTTTTAATATATTAATTATATTAATCAATTTTTATATATAATATATTAATATTTAAATTTATATAAATTTAATTATGTGTGTTTCTTTATTTGAAAAATTAATTATTGATGTTAGTGCTACTGCAACAAACAATGCATTTCCAAAGCTCCAACCTAATCTTAAAAATAGTATTGTCCATATATTATTTGAAAGTCCAGATAATGTGGAAAATATTGCTAGAATTGCAACTCCAATTATCATTATTTTTTTAACTCCTAATTTATGAGCTATAATAGCTGTTCCTAACATAGCTATAGCCATTACAGCACTAAGTTGTAAATAATAATGCTACTTCAGTTTGGCTAGCTCCTATTTGTTGAGATATCACTGGTAAAACAGGATCCACCAACTCAAGACCCATAAATGCGATCATTGATGCAAAAAATACTGCATAAACTGATTTAAAACTTTTTAAAACTTTTTTTGAATTATCACTAAAATTTAAAGACATCAGTACACCTAAAAATATTTAAATTAATAATTACAAAAAATAAAAACATTATATAATTATTATATTTATTATTAAAATTATTAATATTAAAAAAGGAATGTCATTTTTTTAAAATGACAAAATATATTTTATTTATTTATATATATATTTATGTAAATCAGTATATAAAAATGTACCGAATGTTCCACATATAATTTGAAAATATTAATAAATATAAAATAAATAGATAGCTAATAAATTTTAATATAGAAAATAAATATTCACATGATTATAAAAAATAATATGAAATCAATTCTTATATAAATTAAACTTCCTAAAATATTGATCAAAATTAATCCTATTATCGGAACTACAGTATTTTTCATACTAACTTTACCAGTATAACTTTGTTTATTAGTTTTGTTTGTAATCATTACTTGGATTTGGATTAAGTCTTGGAACAGTAGTTACTTCTAAAAATCCTTCATTTGAAGAAGAATTAAATGCACCACCACCATCATATTTTGCTATTATGGATAGCATAGAATCTGATTTAACATTAGGAATATATTTTAGTTTAGCTATTCCATTTGAATCTGTTACAGCTTTACCAACATATTTACCATTTAGATAGAATTTAACAGTTTCACCTGCTAAAGGTTTTCCATTTTCCTCATTTACAAGTTTAGATTTTAAAATAACAGCTTGACCAGATTTAGTGCTTACATTATTAATAGTTATAGAAGGATTGAATTTAGCAAATCTTGCATTTCCAATACCCATAGAAGCAGTATAATTTCCAAGGTAATTAAATTTAGCAAGCATATTATAGTTACCTCCTTCTACAATTTTGTATCTTAATCTAGCTTCACCCTTATTATCAGTTACTGCAGATCCAATAGTTTTTCTAATGTTTCCTTTTTGATCTGTAAGATAAAATGTTACTTTATATCCAGCTAATGAATTTCCAGTTTGATTTTTTAACTTAGCTACTAATTCAATAGTACTATTGTATTTTTCAGAAACATCATTTGTAGTAAGATTAGTTACCCATGGAGGAGGAATAGTTATATTATAATTGTCTACTGTAAAAACATAATATTGTCCTTTCCATGTGTCTGAACCTGGAGATATCATTGTAGGACTAAAAGTTAAATTTCCATTACTATAGCTTGCATCAACAGTTCGTATGATTAGTGATAATTTTACCGTTTAAACCATATTTGTTTTCTGCATAATTACAAAGAAAGGTAATAATGAAGGATCAAAGTTTTCAGAGCTATTCAATTTAAAAACATGATTAAATATAACTCTATTTTCTGATTTAATAACATTTGAACTTCTTATATTAACAATGAAATGATTATTTAAAACAAGTCTAGATCCATTATTTTGAACATAATAAGTTAAAGGATTCTTATTATCTCCCCACCAATTGTAATTTGCATTAACTTGGGCATTAGTAATATAAATCTGTTTGCTAACACTATTAGTATTATTTACTAATCTATTATAGTTTACAGTAGTAGTTACAGTATTGATATATATTGCTCCCCATAATCTTTAGCAAAGTTAGCAATTAAATTAGTTCCTATAATATTAATTGTACTGCCATAATCACTGTATATAGCACCACCATCATTATTAACATTATAACTTCCAAATACATTACTTTCATTATTTATTGCAGAATTATTAATAAAAGTGGAATTAATAATATTTGAATTACTATCTGAGGCAAAAAATACTCCTGCTCCACGAGTAGCTTTGTTTTTAATAAATTCAGAACCAATAATAGTTATATTGTTTTTTTCTGAAAATATTGCTCCACCAATCACGTACAGCATTACTATCAATGAATTTAGAATTTTCAATGGTTAAATTATATTCTTGACCTATGTAAAGAGTACCACCATAAGCAGTTGCACTATTATTTCTAAAGATATAATCAACAATTTTAATTTGGTTATTTATATGACCAAGTAGAACCTAGATTGATAGCTCCTCCTCCACCACTAATGTATGAAATACTATCATTTAGCATTGGTTTATTATTATTAAAGTTGGATCTTAAGAAAGTTCCATTGGATGTACCACTAATATAAACACCTCCTCCACCAGAATAACTTTGATCATAGCTAATATAATTATTATTAAAGTTACAATAACTTATATTAAAGTTAGTTCCTTGATCGATAACAGCACCACCATTATGACTAGCAAAGTTATTTATGAAATTACAGTAATTTATGGTACCATTAGTACCCCAACCTGTATAAATAGAACCTCCGTTAGACCATGTTGAAGTAGTACTATTTGCTTGGTTATTTATAAAGTTAGAACCTGTAATATTTATATGTACCTTGATCAATTAATATGGCTCCTCCATTGGTTTTCACCTTATTATTGGTAAAATTTGAGTTAATAACACTGAGATTACTGGCATATAAATGAACACCAGCTCCATATCCATTATTATTGTTAAATACACTATTTATAATAGTAAAATTTCCATTACCAAAATTAACAGTTCCATATTCAGTTGAAATTTCGTTTCCATTATTTTCAAATTTAGAATTTGAAATAAAACCGTATGGAGATTCAGATGCAGAAATAGTTGTATGTCCATTGTTTTGTTATTAGTAAAGTTAGTATTTTTAATTGTGAAATTGCCTCTAGCCATAATGTGAATAGTAGCTATATTATTTGCAATGTTGTTATTAAATACAAAATTAGAAATGTTAATATTAGCATTTTCACTTAATTGAATAGCTGATCCTTGATTTGCTTAATTGTTATCAAATAAACTGTTATTAATAGTTAGAGTAACTCTTTCTTGAGTAAAAATTACACCTCCACTATAAGAACTACTAGTAACTCTATTTTTTCTAAATGATAATATCAATATCACCATTGATTATACAAAGTCCTCCTCCAATATTACATTTGTTATCTTTAAATTCAGAATTGATAACTTGAACTTTTGAAGAAGAATCACTTCTTATAGCTCCACCGTCTCTTCCAGTATTATTATAGAATCTACAGTTAATCTACCTTGACTATTGATAGTTCCAGCAATATTTGCACTTACACCATTACCATTTATAAAAGTTATATTTGTAAATGTTACTGTGTATCCTGATTAAACATAAAATAAGTAAGTTAAATTGTTTCCAATAAATCTAGTACTATTTCCTGTTCCAACAAATGAATATTTCTATTAGCTACAATCTTATAACCTGTGAATTCACCTTGATAATCATCAGCAGCTAAATTAAGAGTATTAGATCCACTTGAATCAAGTTGTTCATTTATGATTTGTTGTCTATTATCATTGGAAGTAGCATTAACTACTGCATTAGCTGAAGATATACAAACTAATAACAAAATCATAAATCCTAAAAAAATAGCTAAACTTTTTATTGAGGAAAATTTTTCAAAATTATTTTTCATCTATTTTCACCCCCGTTACAATTGCTTAATTTTGAAATATTTTAATTGATTAATATGATAAATAGATTGTTATAATTAATATAATTAATAATAATTAAAAATAATTAATAATAAACTAGTAATAATTAATATTAATTAAAAATAATTACAATAATCTATAATAAATACACATTAATCACAAATTTATCTATATTTTATCAATATATTTAATATAAATAACTATTATAATAAATTATTATTAGAAATAATGTTTAATGCAAATAAAAATGTCATTAATTTGTAAATATTAATCATTCTTCCCTCATCATGATTTTATCATTATAAAATAATTTTAAAAAAATTATATTATTAATCATACAATAATTAAATAAATATATTTATATTATATTTATGAGTATTTAATAATTCTATTCATAATGAAGTAAATGGAAACTATAATATACATTTTAGTGAAATTATTTTGAAATTTCATAATTTTTAATTTAAAAAAAATCATTATATATTAGTAAATTTGTAGAATTGATTTGATAAATAGAAAATTAAATAAATAATTATAAATAATTTAAAATATTGATTAGTATTAATATTATTATTGAATATAATTAAATTAAACAAACTATAATGTTAATTAATTGTATTTATTTATTATTTATATTAGTTAATATTTATTTTAAATATTTCTTTATAAAGAATAATAAAATTATCAAAATATAATAATAAAAATAATAATAAATCAATAATTTTTAAATATATAGAAATAAAAATTTTTATAAATAATAAAAAAGTGTTGTCATGGCTAATAAATTTATAGAACCATTACTTATATTTATTCGTGGATTGTTTATGGGATCTGCAGATATTATTCCTGGTGTTTCAGGAGGAACAATTGCTTTAATTACAGGTATATATGAAAGACTTGTTCATGCAATTGGAAAGATAAAATTTTCTTTTATAAAATCTTTACTTAAAGGTAACTTTTCAGAATTTAAAGCTACTTTATTTGAAGAAATTGACTTTCAATTGTTCATTCCACTTTTGTTAGGTATTGCAGTAGCTATGCTTACATTTTCAAAAGTTATAGGGTTTTTTCTCGATGTTTACCCATCATTTACCTTTGCTTTCTTTTTAGGTTTAATATTAGCTTCTTCATATGTATTATATGCACAAATTGTTAAATTTTCACCTAAAATGCTCATTATTTCAATTATAGGCTTTGTATTATCTTATATTTTTGTTGGATTAAATCCTATAGCTGCTAATCATTCTATACCAATACTATTCTTTTCAGGTATGATAGCTATTTGTGCAATGATACTTCCAGGAATTTCTGGAGCTTTCATATTGCTTCTTTTAGGGCAATATCATTACATGTTAAATGTTTTAAATTCATTAAGTTGGACAGAAATTGTCACTTTTTGTCTCGGTGCTTTAATTGGTATTTTAGGATTTTCAAAACTTTTAGATTATCTACTTCAACAACATGAAGAAATCACGATGGCTCTTCTGATTGGTGTAATGCTTGGAACTCTCAGAATTCCTTTTGTTGAAGTTATATCTAATTTAAATGCATTTGGCTTAGAATGGATTTTATGTATAATATTAGTAATAATTGGTTTTGCTTTAATTGTTTTACTTGAAATGAAATTTAAATACATTGAATAATTCAATTGCTGAATAATTAATAAATCATTTTTTTATTTAATTATTAATTATTGTTATTATTATTTATTTTTCATTTTTATTTATTATTTATTATTTTTTTAGACTAAAAAATTCATATAAGTATATTCTGTAAATTTTTTAATTCTGATAAACTTTCTATTTATAAACAATTTCTCATTTTTTCCAATAGCTTTATATCTAATGTTGGATAATATTAACATAGTAATTAATCACTTTATATAATTGATTAATTACATAATCTATTATTCGTTATATATTTATAATGTTAGTAGAGAAATTTTTTTTAATTTATCATTGTTCATTCCTATTTTTATTTTGTTTTTGATGTTTTATTTATATTTTAAGTAGTTTAAGTATTGTAAGTTCATTTTTAACTATTTTGCAATGAATTATATAAAGCTATATTTTAGTTTTTTAGTTGATTATCGTTTATTTTTATCATTATTATATAAACAAATAATTTTTTTGTCAAAATTTTAAAAGTTATATAAATATATAACGAATCATTTTTTTATTAATGAGCAGAAAATTAGCTAAAATCTTCTTATTAGGTATATATAGAGTCTAATTTTCTACTGATTAATGAATATGATAGCAAGTACTCATTTGAAAATATTATTGTCTGATTTATAATTTTCATGGATTATAATAATTTTTTTCAATAAATTATGTAATGAGTACTCATTATATAAGCAATGATTCATTTTTTATTAATCAAAAAACAATAATTGAAAATAAAAAATTTTTTATGGAGAATGGTAGTATTATGATTTCTATAAAAAATTGTAATAAAATAACTAGAAAAGGAAGTGAGATATTTTGCCTATATTTTTGGTTATTTTGGTATTTTTAGTATTGGTTGGTTTGTCTTCTGTTAGTGCAGAATCATATGACTTAACGCAAAGTAATACTACTGCTGAGTTTCAAAATGCTGTGGATGATACTACTGATTCTTATGTAATATTGAATCTTGACAATGGTAATTACAATCTTGATTAAATTAACATAAAAAAAGGTAACGTATAAATAGTTGGAAAAAGTAAAGAAGGTGTGAAAATACCACCATCTGGAAATCATGGAATCTTATTTAATATCAGCAATACTAATATTTCACTAATTAATCTAACAATGACTGGATATATAACGGCAGTATACTCAACACAAGGTAATATAACAATAACAAACAACAATATAAATACATCCAATTCTAGTATCTATATTGGAAGAAATTCAACAACAGATTTAAAAGGAATTTCAATACAAAACAACAATATCATTTCAGAAGTAAGTAATAGTACTTCATATTCGTCAACAGTGATGATATATATTGATATTAGTACTGGAAGAATTATAGATGTTTATTTTGCTAGAAATAATATTTCCATTACTACAGAATCGAAAGGTATGAGAGTTTATATTTCATATTATGATACTGGAACTATATTTTCATCAATTAATTTAACTTTTGAAAACAACAACATTACAGTATCAGCAGTATGTATTTATTTCCGTTTGTTCAGCAGCAACAATACTAATTTAGCTTTAAACAACAACAACCTCATAGGAAATAAGGGTGTTACAATATATGCACTCGAAAGAAACAACAACATAACAGGAACATCAGATTTTGGTGCTGATCTAGGTGGATGTAACAATATTAATATAAACTTAACCAATAACAATATAAAAGGAAGCAAAGACGTGGTTCTGGGTATAAAAAACATCAATAACTCCAATGCAACCTTCCACAACAACAATATTAAAGGTAGTAGTTATGCTATTCATACTGACTTTTATGATAGTTTAGTGATTTGTATTTGTTGAATAATACTTTTGAAAGTGATGATATTGGTTTATACTTTGGCTTAACAACACTACTTTAAATGATGTTGTTATTCATGGTAATACTATTATTGCAACTAATAAGGGTATTGCTTTGAAAGAGTATAATTCTAGTTCTGTTAATTTGACTGTTAATTATAATCGTGTTTTAGCGGATATTTGGTTGGATTTTACCACTACTGATGTTGGTAGTAATTTTGCTTATAATTGGTGGAGAATAAATGATATTAGTGGAAAAGTTATTGGTTTTGATACAAATAATCATTATATCTTGAATATCACTAATAGTAGTTTAGCTAATGTTAAAATAGGAGATAAAATTGAATTTGCTTTGTTAATGTTGAATACAACTCTTACAAACATTGGTGTGGAAAATCTTCCTTATTTTAAAGTTAATGGTACTTTTAATGGAATAAATTATAGTACAACTACTGATGATCTTTTCTTGTATGAATTTATTATTTCTGGTACTGATTTGCAAAGGATTGATGCTGAATCTGATTGGCAATATCTAGAACTTGATTTTACTGTTAAATTAAATACTAATTCAACTATTATAACTCAAAATACTATTGTTAATAAATCAACTACTATTTGAGGTATTATTCGTAATGAAAATGCTTATCCTTTAGCTAATGTTCAACTTACTGTAGTTGTTGATGGCAAATCTTTTACTGTGACTACTCACAGTGATGGTGAATGGGATTTAACATACACTCCAACTAGAGCTGGAAATCTTCAAATTCAGGTTACTTATGACGGAAATGCATTATTCAATGGTTTTACTAGTATTACACAATTTGTAGCTAGAGAACCTAAAATAATTCCACCTACACCTAATGAAACTAAACAAAAATCAGTTTTAAAAGTTAAAGTTAAAGGTAATAATGTTATTACTACTTTAACTGATAAAGATGGAAATCATATATCTGTTCAAAAACTTGTTCTTAAAGACAAAAAAGGAAATGTATTAGGATAGGAATTACCAACCACAATGGTCAAGTAATCTTTAGAGCTATTGACAATGGAATAGGATTAAAAGTAACCTTTGATGGAAACGATAGTTCAAAAGGATCTTCTGTATCCATATCCCTTCAATCTGACACACCAACTAAAGAAAAAACAAAAAAATCAAATAACAAACTTAACAAAAAATCTAGTAACAATCCAGTTAGTGCGGAAATGAAAAAAACAGGTGTTCCAATAGTAGTTATACTAATCATACTACTACCTATGATCGGAACCATATACAGAAAAAACAATAAATCAAACAATTATCTGAGTGTAGTTAATTTTTTAACCCTCATTTTTATTCTTTTTCATCAATATAAGTTCATATTGTCTTATTTTAGATCACATCTTAATTTATTCTATATTAATAAAAATATATTGATATTATATTTTATTATATTTATATTATATTTCATATTAATTTTAATAATAATATATTATTATTTTATTAAATATTATTATTTTAATAATAACTATAATATAAATATTAATACCAACAAGTAATAATATTTATAATTTATTTAATACAGAATAATTTTATTTAATACCATTAGAATAATAAGTAATACCTTTTTCTGTATTATTTTATTAACAAAAATTTAATTATTACTTTTTTTATAAAAATTAATAAAAAATTAGTAATACTATTTAATTGATTTTTATTAATTTATTATAGCTAAAAATCTATCTTTTAAAAATTGAAAAAAAGTAATAATTTTTATTTTAATAATATTACAAATATCTGATAAATATATTATTAATAATTTAAAAAGTATTATTTAAAATCTATTTATAAAATCTCCTTAAAATGAATATTTATTAAAAATAAACGATTATAGGGGTTAATTGATTAAATAAAGAATATTTAAGATATATTCTTTTTTTCTTTTTTAGAAATACTTAATTTAACTTTTTCTATTTTCTGATGGCATCTTTAACTATCCAATGAGCATGTTTAGAATCAAGTTGATCGATTTCTTTAGCAGTTAAAATAGCTTTTTTATTTAAATAAGAATTTCTTTTTCCAATTCGACGAATAGCCCAATTAATGGCCTTTTTAACCATTTTCCTTTATCAGTCGCTTGATTTTTAGTTAATTTCAACAATTCTTCAAAAGTCTTATTTTCTTGTTTTTTATCATGTACTGTCATTACTACAATAAGAGCAAAACTTGATCTTTTAACAAATTCTTTTTCATTATCTACCCATTGATATATTTTATCATAAACAAATTCATTTTTTCTAAGAAGGTTGGTACAACATTGATCACATATTTCCCAATAATCAAAATCATTAGTCCGATCATTCATTTGTTCAGAACTAACTAGCTTTGGCTCCTTCAACTAATGATGGCATAATCTAGTTTCTCTTGTATCAATCTTCCATAATTCTAAAGCTAATTCATGATTATTTTTATATTCTTTTGCAATGATTTTTATTATAGGTATTCTTATACCATAAGTATTTTTAGGATTAATTCTAAATTTGGCCATCTTTTCAACCTTTTCTGGTTTTGATAGCTCTTGAAATTGAGTAAGCATGTTATCAATATCCATATTATCTAATAATTATTATAATTATAATAATATATTCTTAATTAGATTTAAAAACTAATCCAAATTAATATTTAATTTTTTCCACAGATTTACATTTGTTTTAGGAATATTAGTTATTAGTTCAAATATATTAGTGTACTTAATAAAAGAATTTTTGTTTAAAGGTTTTGATTGATCATGTTCATATTTGAATATCATCATGTCTGAATCAACTTTAATTTTTCCTCTTCTTTTTATTCTAATTTTTTTAAATATATTTGGGAGTAAATTATTGTTCACTGATTTTTTGCTGATTTTTATCGTTTAATAAACAAAAATTAACATTTTCAGTATTTAATCGATGAAAATTTTTACTTATAGTTCTTAAACAATAATTTAAAGCAGTTTCATTGAAAGGATAGTAATAATTTTCACCATCCATTCGTTTAAAGACAGCTATATCTTTATCATTTGCAGTTACTTCTTTTTTTTCTTTTATATCATTAATAACTTTATTTTCAATATTTTTTATTGATTTCATTGTTTCATTAAAATATTCATCAAAATATTTTTTTGATTCCATAATTAAACTCTTATTAAGATATATATTTTTTTATTATTCTTAATTTATATTTTTATCTTTTTTGATAATTTAAACAAAATTTTTTATTTTTAGTATTATTTATTATAAATATATATTAAATTATAATTAATAATAATTACATGAATTTTATATATATTTCTATCTTTTTTATATAAATATATTGAAATTGCTATTAGTTTTCATGAAATAATTTATTTATTTATATTTTTATATATAATTATATAGTTTTTATAAAATCATGATTATTAATTAAAAATATATTATTAAAAATATATTATATTAAACTAAATTAATTATTTATATGTAAATATTGTATAATATAAATAATTTTTATATAATGTTCTAATTTTTAACAATGCTTTCTTTTAAAAATTAAGAATTTTAATAAATATAATTAAAAAAGTATTATAGATATGTTTCAAGTGTAAAAAGAACTATTTTTCTTAAAAAAATAAAAAAGTGAAAAATCTATCAAAATCATCATATACATATATATGTAGCACTTCTTTTTTATGCTTTTTGCAATACTTGATTTTTTGATTTACTTTTACTTCGTTAAACTTCGGTTTAACGAACTAAAAAATAACTTTTTTTATAATTTTTTTAAATTTTTTAATTAATTATTTTTTAATTTTTTTAAATTAATAATATTTACTAAAGATTAAAGATTTATCGTGTAAATATTTGATATTATTATTTTTTTTCATATATATACTAGTGAATATTCATAAATTATTATTTTTGAATAAAAGGTGGGTCTTTTTTGGATATGAATAATAAAGATAAAATGACTGAAGCTGTTTTCATGTTTTCCTTGAAATATGGATTTGATAATGTAACAATTAAAAAAATATAAGCTGAAGCAAATGTTACTGCAAGTGCAATATATTATCATTTTAAAAATAAAATGTTATATTGTTATATATGCTAGAATTATATCTTAAAACAGAAATTGATGAATATAATAAAATTTTAAAAGAAAATAAAGGATCACTTAATGAGAAACTAAAATTTGTTTTTTATTATCATGTAGGTAAAGATTATAATAAAGAAAAAAATATATTTATTAATAAATCTAATCAAACAATTGATTATAGAGAATATTATTTATTTCTCATAGATATATACCACCAACACCCTGAAATTAGAGAATATTTCCATAATATCAATAAAGAGATGCTTAATTTTTATAAAGAGCTAGTTAATGAATCTATAAAAAAGCAGGAAGTTAGATCGGATATTGATCCGAATGAAGTTGCACTTTATATCTTCACAATATTCAAAGGATTTATTGAGATATGGACTGGTTTTCCAGATATTCCATTTAGATATAATTATAAATACTAATGTTGAAATGATTTATAATAATATAAAAATAGATAATTAATTTTTAATTTATTTTATTTTTTCTTTTCTATATTTTTTCTATTTCTTCATTATTATTGATTATTTCATTTCTAGCTATCATATAATCTATAACTTCATTAATCCTTTTAAATGTCTTTTTAGAAGTCATTTTAAATCCAAAATTTCTAGCTGCATTTTTAATCAATTCTTTTGTTTCAATAGGGTTTATGAAATTTAATATTAACTTTATATTTTCTTCAATTTCTTCATTAGATATTAAATCAATATTTGGATTATTTCTCTTTCTAACATATATCTGAGACCCATTATTAGGGAAAAGGAAATTATCTATATTTGTTATTGAATTATTATCTTCAGCTGCCTTAATAGCTTTATTGATATGGTCTTTAAATTTAGGTCCTGCTCTTTTGAGATTACAACTTTCTTTCACTCTTATAATAAATTCATCTATATTTATAGGGCCTTCAGATTCTACAATACAGTTTACAATACTTAAACGTTCATCGTTAGAAGCTTTATAGAATTTTTCAGTTTTATTTATAGGAATATCCTTAGCTATTTTATATGGAACAATAGAATCTTCTATTTTTTCTGGTTTTTTAACACTTTTTGTATTGTCTGTTTCTTTTAATTTATTTGATTCTTCTTTTCGTTTATTTTCAACTTCAATATGATCTTCATTGAGATCATTGATCATATTTTCTAGATTTTCATCTTCATAAGCGATATTACTTCTATTAGAATTTTGTTGATCATTATTTGAAGTTAAAGAATTACTATAATTATTTTTAGGATTAATAGAATTATTATTAATAATGTAATCAGAATCTAATGGTTCAATAGTTCTATCTATTAAAAAAACCTTTTTAGGAGCAGATGGATTTTCAATTTCTTTTAAAGATTTATTAATGTATTTTACTTCGTTTTTAATTTCATTAATAGATTGAGAAACAGATCTCATTTTATCTAGTATATTTTCTGATTCTAAGTCACGATTTTTATTTATATCAAGTATAACACTATTTCTTCTAAGAGGGTTGTCAATTCCAGAAATACCTTCATATATTTCTATTCCATCCAATTCTTGATCATTTTCATAATTATTATTAGTTTCATCTAAATTAATAGTTTCATTATTAATTATTTGATCATTTTCATGTTTTTCATTAACAATTTCATCATTCATTAAATCAGATGAATTTATTTTTTCATTATTTATGTTTTGAGTATTATCATTAAAATTATTTATATACCCATTGTCCCCATAGTTTTCAGTATCAATATTATTTTGGTTAGATTGTTTGATTTCTTCTATATTATCCATTTCTTTAATATTTTCTATATTAAAATTATATTCATTAGTATATCCGCTGTTATGATCTTTAAAAGAATTTTCTGAAAATTCACCAAGTGTTTTTTTTATTTCTTGTTCTAATTCATCATCTTCTACTTCAGTTTCATTAGTAGTATCTTCATTAATAATGTGATCTTTATTACATTCAGTATAATCATTTTTTTTAGAATTAGAATTTTTATTAATATTTTGAACATTCTTAGTCATATTATTATCCTTAATATGTTCATTAATTACATTACTTTCAATATTTTCAATATTATTGTCATCTATATTGTTTTTTGTTTCAATATTTTCAATATTTTTATTATTATCTTTAATTTGCTCAGATTCATTTAAATGTGATCTAAAGTGGATTTTTGGTTTTTTAATAATATCATTTAATTTGTTTAATAGATTAGCGGAGTTATTTTTCTCAAAATCTATTGTTTCATCAATTTTACCTTCTTCAATATCCTCTTTATTTTGATTAAAAGATATATTAATTTCTTTAGATTTCTTTACTTTAGTGTTTTCTGTGTTGTCTATTTTTTCAGACAATTCATATTCATTATCTGAAAGATTGTTTTCATAATCAATGATTGATTCTACTTCTATTGGATCATTTAATTTATCAGAAATTTCTGAAGATTTTATATCTAAATTTTCATCAATTTCGTTATTATTAGGATTTATTTCTTTATCATTAGAATTTTCTAAATAGCTTATTTTAGAATTTTCAGATATTTCATCTTCATCCTCAATTGGGTTTACTATTTTTAAATCATCATCTTCAGAAGGTATTTTTTTGATTTCCATAGATTTAAGTTCTTCAATAAAAGTTTTATTTTTAATCTCTTCAATAGCAGTTAATAATTTTTTTCTGGTTAAATCTCTATTTCTATACCAATCTGTAGACCATAAGTGATATAAATTCCAACCTAAACCATTTAAAACTTGTTCTCTTAGACGATCTCTATCTCTAGCTACTTTAGATGAAGAATATATTTTCCCATCACATTTTATTCCTACAATATATTTCCCCGGATTATTTTTATTCAAAATAGCTAGATCTACTCTAAATCCAGCACAACCTACTTTTTTATCTACTTCATACCCATTTTTTCTTAAAAATCTGTATACTGCATCTTCAAAAGGTTCATCATCAGTTGTTTCACTTATAATATTTCCATGAGATATATTTTCTGCATATTCTAAAAATTTTTTAAGTGCCTTTACACCAAATGGAGGATTTGCTGTTAAATGCATATCATGAACTTTAAAGTTAGAAAATACTATACATTTTTCTCTTGCACGTGTGGTGAGAACATTGAGTCTTCTTTCACCACCATCTTGATTTAGTGGTCCAAAGTTAAGAGACATTTTTCCATTTTGATCATAGCCATATCCAATACTAATTAAAATAACATCTCTTTCATCACCTTGTATTGTTTCAAGATTTTTAACAAAGAAACGTTCTTTCATTTTATCTGAAAATAGAGGTTCTAATTCAGGATGTTGTTTTCTTTCGATTTCTAATTCCTCTAAAATGGCATTCATTTGAGCTACAGAAAATGTTCCAACACCTAAACTTTTTCTATCTCCATATTTATTAAAATGTTTAAATATTTCTTTAACAACAGCTCTAGCTTCAAGCGGATTAGTTGAAGATTTTCCTCTTTCATAAATAGTATTAGGGTCGTGTTTAAATTTTAATCCTAGCTCTGGAGTATTGTGTGCAGGTGAAGGATAAACTATCAATTCATTATCATAAAATTCTTTATTAGAAACAGCAATAAGTGTTTCATGACGACTTCTATAATGCCATTTTAACATTTTAACTGGGAAAGAAAGCTTACATAAATGGAGTATACTTTCCATATCTAATGCAGTAGCTACTTCTTCAACATCTTGAATATCAGTCATCTGATCAAAAAATGATGTAGGAGGTAGTTGTTGTGTATCTCCCATGACAACCGCAGTTTTAGCCCTCATAAAAGCTCCAAACGCATCTTCTGGCTTAACTTGACTTGCTTCATCAAATATCACTACATCAAATTGTAATTTAGGATTAGTAGGATCTAAATATTGAGCTATAGATAATGGACTCATCATAAAACATGGTTTAATTTGTTTTATTAGTCCTCCTGATTTTTCAAGTAAAGTTCTTACAGGAAGATGACCTCTTTTTCTAGTGAATTCTCCAGCTAGTGTTTTAGCTTCTGGATTTTCAGCTGCACCAAATACTTTTGGAATTTTTTTATTAAGTTTTTGAAAGATTCTTTTTCTGTTAAGTTCAATAATTTTAGTATCTAAATCTTTAAATTCAGAAATTTTGTTTTGGTGTAATTCTCCAATAAATGTAGCTAATGATTCATTTTCTGCAAATACAATACTCAATAAACTATCTGCAAAATTACCAAGTACTAGGGGTTTTATATCATCTTTTTTAATATTTTTTTTTTCTAGAGTATCTACAAATAATTTAGCAGAGGTTTTTAAACATGCATTTTTAGTATTAAGATATTGAGACCATAAATGTAAACTTGAAATTTGTCCTCTCCATGAATCTAATTGATCTTTCCATTTTTCAAAAGGAACATCCTTTGTTTCTTTTTTAAATATTAATTTACTTCTTGGATTTAATTTTGATTCTAGTTTTGAAAGAGTTTGCACAAATTTATCTCCAGAATCAAGATAATCTTTTATTTCACTTTTTGAATCTACATCAAATAATGAGTTAGACAATAAATTTATAGTATTTTCATTGTAGATACCTTCTTTTAACAAATGGTTAAATTTTTTAATCCAATTACTAGATTCTTTTAAATCTACAATTGAAGCATCTAAATGCCATAATTCACCAAAATATTCAAAACCAAGATCATTTATTTTATTAATTTCTTTTTTGTATTTAATATATTCTTGAACTGCTTTTAAATCTCTTAATGCATTTTTCTCATTAGGAATATCATTTTTATATAGATATTCTAGTTCTTTTTTATGACTATTACTATAAAATAATTTAAATCTTTTATTTGCTTCTTTTTCAAGCTCTTTAATTAAGCTATTTATATCTTCAGTTAAAACATGATCATTAAATTTCTGCATTACTTTTGCAGTCATTTGATATTCTTCTAATTTTTCGATTAATTCACTAGTTCTTCTAGGATCTTCTAACCAAACTTTATTTGTTAAAACAGAACTATCAACTAAATGAATATTTTTATCATCCAATAATTTTAAAGATTCCAATGATTTTTCGTATTCTCTCAAAGTATTAGCTGTTTTTATACCAAAATCATCATATATTCTTTCAGATTCTAAACTGAAGTCATTTAATGCATCTAAATTATCATTAATAAGCATTTCAATTTCTCTTAAATCTGAGGGAAGTAAACTTTTAGGACTACATTTACTCCAAGGATTATTTTTAGAAATTGTTCCATATAATTCAGCTAAATTTTCAAGATCTATAATCATATCATCTAAATCTTTAACTGTATAATTTTCAGGTGATTTAAATCTTACTAAAGGTAATATAGAGTTGGATTTAGATTGATTATTTTTTGAAAAATGATCTTCAGAATATTCTTTCATTCCATATAATTCAAATGGAGACATTTGAACATTATATAAAGGTTTATGAATAATTTCAGCATAATCATCTAATTGATGACGTAATTTTTCCAGTTTTCTTAATATTTGATTAATATTAATATCATCTATGGCTCTAACATTTAATCCTTTTTGAAGTTCTTTTAATAATTTTTTTCGTTTAGTTTTATGACTATGTAATTCAAGAACAAATTTACCAAGTCCCACACCATCTAATCTACTTTTAACAACTTCAAGTGCAGCCATTTTTTCACTGACAAATAGGACACTTTTTCCTGAAGCTAAAAGTTCAGCTATAACATTAACTATAGTTTGTGATTTACCTGTTCCGGGAGGTCCTTCAACCACAAGATTTCTTCCAGCTTTAACATCTTCAATTACAGCTATTTGAGAAGAATCAGCATCTAGTACTTGATACATATCTTTATATAGTAATTCTTTGTCAATGTCTTCTTCATTGAAAGAATGATCATGCTTATTTTTACTTGGATTAAATATTGATTCTATAAGTTCTTGTTTACTCAAATCAACATTTTCTTCCCAACTTTCAGGATTGAGATCATTATACATTACAAATTTTGTAAAAGAAAAAAATCCTAATGATATGTGTTTAGTAACTTTCCAATTTTTCATTTTACTAATAGTTACTTTAACATCTCTTAAGTAATGCTCAACACCTTCCATATAAGAAGTAATTTTAAATTCTGGAAGTTCAATTCCTTCTTCAGCTAATTTAGCTTGAAGAGAAATATTAGATTGTATATCTTCTTCATTCCAATAGAGAGAAAATGATTTTCCCACTTTTTTACGTTCCATTGAAACTGGTATTAAAATTAATGGAGCTGCATGAACTTCATTTGGTTTAAAACGATCTCTCCATTCTAAAAATCCAATAGCTAAATATAAGATATTATAACCTTGTTCTTGAAACATTGTACTAGCTTGTTGATTGATATAAAAAAGTCTTTTTTGAAGCTCTTTTGGTGTAAGATCTGCTTTTAAAGATTTATCTCCTTCAGAAAATATACTTAAATCAATAGGAGGATGTTCCCATAAAGCTGAAAATCGAGATTTTTTTCCTTTATTTCCATTTTTATCACTAGAATTAGCTCTTCTATCTTTTTTGTTAGGAACAAATTGCATCTTTTTTTTCTGTAAAATAAGAGTCTGATAAACAGGCATTGGAGATTGATTAACGACTTCAATAGTCTTAGACCTAGGTTTATAATTTAACAATTGATTTCTTAAAGTTAAATCAAGAAAATTATTCCTAAGATTTTCAAACTCCTTTTTTATATTATTAGAAGATGTTTTTCCCATTTATATCACAATATGAAAAATAGATTTTTATTAAATTAATATAAGTTATTTAATAACTATATAAATTAGTCAAATTATATAAATTATTAAACTAATTTTATGGTATTTAATAATTATATAAAA
>NIZT01000021.1 GCA_003315655.1 Candidatus Methanobinarius endosymbioticus | reverse complement strand
TTTAAATATAATATTATTCTCTAAAATTTTTGATTTTTTATCATTGAAATCTGGATCAATATTTATTTGACTAATATATGAGTTATCATTGTCTATTTCATTGTAAATATCTTCAACATAGTCACTATCAATATAATTATTTATGTCATCAGTGAACTGTTTATTATTAAGTTCGTTGCTATTTTCATAATTGTATTTAATATCTTCTTTATTATTTTGTTCATTCCCTTTTTTATTTTCAATATTATTTAGGCTATTGTTTTCGTTATTTGATATAGTTTCAATGTTTTTATCTTCTTATGGGATTTTAAGTTATATCTTACAATTTCAAGGTATTCTTCAAGTACTTTCAGCTGGAGGACTTCCACCAGCTATAGCTAAATATGTCTCAGAATATACTGCTATTGATGAAAAAGCTTTAGCAAGACAAACCATATACACGTCTTTAAAAATAATGCTAGTTTTGGGAATACTATTCGGTTTTCTTATGGTATTTTTCATAGCCCCATATTTAGCTGGTTTAAACCCAAAAATGCCAGGATTACTATATCCATTGCAAGCTGTAGGATTTATTGTTCCATTTAGTGTTATAGTTGGAGCATTTAGAGGTGTTTTCCAAGGCGTTATTAAAATGGAATATATTTTGGCTACAAGAGCAGTTGAACAAATATTTATGATAGTATTGGCTACTTTGCTCGTTATTTTAGGATATTCTGCTTTTGGAGCTGTTATTGGTTCAGTAATGGGTTTTGCTGCTTCAGCTATACTTTCTGTTATAATATTTCAAAAATACATGTGGAAATATATTCCTAAACCAGAAGTAGAGTATAATTTTTCTATTTCAGAAGAATTGAGATTAGCTAAAAAGATGCTTTTCTTTGCTGTCCCTGTTACTATCACTGCATTAGCTGAAATGTTAATATTTGCAATATCAACATTTGTAATAGCTAAATTATTAGGAGATTTATATACTGGATATTTCGGTGCTGCAGACCCAATATCTAGATTCCCACTAATTATTTCAACATCTCTTGCAACAACAATTTTACCTGCAGTTTCAGCTGCATTTAGTACAAAAAATCAAAAATTACTAAGTAAATATGTTTCACAGTCTTATAGATATTCAATGTCAATTATAGTTCCTATGTGTGTAGGAATCGCATTATTTTCAACACCAGTACTTCAAATTACTTTTCCAAGATTTTTAGCTGCAGCTCCTTCATTAAGTATTCTCGTTATAGGAATGACTTTTTATTCATTATTTGCTATCTCTTCAAGTATAGTTCAAGGAATTGGAAATCCAAAAATTCCAATGTATGTATTAGTAGTTGGAGCAATATTAACATTCGTGCTTAATTGGCTCATAGTTCCTATTTATGGAATTGTTGGTGGAGCTTTAGCAACTACAATAGCATGTTTCTTTATTATGATACCAATATTGAAAATGAGTTTTAGTTTGACAAAAACAAAAGCTCCGTATTTATTTGTGGGAAAAGTTATTTTAGCATCCATAATAATGGCACTTATTATTCTAATTATTCCGAAAACAATATTAGGACTAATAATTGGGATTATAATTTGTCCAATAATTTATCTTTTAGGACTAATATACTTAAAATCTTTTGATAGAGATGATATTCAAGCTATACGCAGATTTTCACATAAGTTTGGACCATTATCTAAAATAATCAATAGAGTCACAATTTTCATGGAAAGATTTTTATAAATATTTAATTTTATAGATATATTTTTATAAATAATAAAATTATAGATATTTATGAATTTTTTTAAAATGAGATGTTTAAAAAAATAAGAGGGATAAATATATTAAAAAATAATATACTAAATAGTATATTAAAATAAAGAAAAAAGAATAAATTAAGAAAAAATTAATTTTTATTGTTTAAAGTTTCAACGAATCTTTTAAGTGTTTTTCTAAGTGTTTTAAATCCATATGCGTCTTCTTTTACTCCCTCAAGAGTATCTTGTGACCATAATGTAGCTCCAAGATTAGCTCCAAATGGTCCACCACTTACAGGAATTATTCCACTTAATATAAAGTAAGTATTGATTTGTTGAATAGCTAATTCTTGGCCTCCAGCCCTATCTCCTCCAACAGCTATAGACATTCCTATTTTTCCTTTTAAAAAATTAACATCTTCAGCACCAAATGCTCTACATCTATCCATTACTGCCTTAATTTGAGCTGAAATAGAACCATTATACATTGGACTAGCCATTATAATGCCATCGGCTTTTCTAAAAAGATCATAAGCTTCACTCATTCCATCTTTTTGTATACATTCTTTCTTTTTTAAACAATAATCGCAATGTTTACATGGATTTATTTCTTTGCCCCTAATTGTAAACATCTCTGTTTCAAATCCTTGTTCTTTTAAATCAGATAAGGCTTTATTAAGAACATATTCTGTGGTTTTTTTTCTTGGACTTCCACTTATTCCTACAACAAACATATTATCAATCCTTTATTTAAATATCTATAGAAAGTTAAATTATATAACCAATATAATATTTAATAGTTTATTTTTATTATAAATAAAATTATTTGTATATTTAAATTATACAGCAAAAACTTTAGAAAAAATAAATTGCAATAAAAATAAACTATTAAATAAAGTATTATATAATAAAATATAATATAGAATATAAAAAACATAAGATATATTAGAATATAC